>CAZWGA010000100.1:0-18064 GCA_964633285.1 uncultured Solibacteraceae bacterium
CTCGCTCCACAGCAAGCCGAAATGACCGACGTTGGTGAGGGTCGGGTCGCGCTTCAGCGTGCCAACAATCTTCGGGTATTCCGCTCCGGTGAGACCATGCTGCGTCAAGGCTTCATCGGTGATCATTGACTTACTCATGTGACGTTTACCAGCGCATTCACCATCGATTCCCAGATCCGTTTTCCGTCGGCGCTGCCGAGGATGGATTCGCTCGACCGGTCGGGATGGGGCATCATCCCCAGAACATTCCGTTGTTGATTTACGATTCCCGCGATGTTGTTCAACGATCCGTTCGGATTTTCATCCGCATACCGAAAGACCACCTGGCCGTTGTCCTCCAGACGTTTCAGCGTGTCCGCATCCGCATAGTAGTTGCCGTCGCCGTGGCCGATCGGAATATAAAGAAGCTGGCCTTTCGTAAGCAGATTTGTGAATGGCGTGTCCACGGTCTCGGTTCGGATATGAAGGAATTTACAAACGTACTTCGTACCGGCATTGCGCATCAGCGCGCCGGGCAGCAATTCGGCTTCGGTAAGAATCTGAAAGCCGTTGCAGATTCCGAAAACAAGCCCGCCTCTTTTCGCGAATTCCCTGATCGCATTCATGACCGGCGAAAACTTCGCGAGCGCGCCCGTGCGCAGATAGTCTCCGTATGAAAAACCGCCGGGAATGATGACGGCATCGAATCCTTTCAGCGACGTTTCTTCATGCCAGATGAATTCAACCGGTTTTTTGATCACAGACTGGATTGCGTAGTAGCAGTCGTGATCGCAATAGCATCCCGGAATGACAACGACTCCAAATTTCATGCCTTACTCCCAGATGATCCGATAGTCCTCAATGACAGGATTCGTCAAAACTTCTTTTGCCAGACGTTCCACCTGATCCCGCGCGCCGTCCTTTGTCTGAATGTTGAAGATTTTGCCCTGCCGCACGTCGCTGATATCCGTCAGCCCGATCGAAGCGAGACTTCGATGGATGGTCATGCCCTGGGGGTCCAGAACCGTCGGCTTCAACGTCACAATTACCGTAGCTTTCATCTTTGTGCCTTTTGTTGCCTGGTGTTTTTCCGTGCCTTAGTGTTTAAAAACTCTATCGAAAATCCGGTCCACGTTCGCGAAGATTCTGCCCGAATCAAAAACGTTCTCGATGTCGCCTTTAGTCAGTGTTTTTTGAATGTCCGGATCACCCTGAACTTTTTCCCGGAACGTTCCGCCTTCGTCCCACACGCGCATCGCATTCCTTTGTACCCAGCGGTACGCGTCTTCACGCGTGACGTTCTTCGCCACGAGCGCGAGAAGCAATTCGCCCGAATAAATCAGGCCGTGCGTGAGTTCCAGGTTTTCTTTCATGCGATCCGGATAAACGACGAGTTTTTCGATCAGCGTTGCCGTGCGGTCCAGAAGGTAATCCGCAAGAATTGTAGAATCCGGGAATGTGATCCGCTCGACAGACGAGTGTGAGATATCGCGTTCGTGCCAGAGAGCGACGCTTTCCATTGCGGCGATGGCGTTGGCGCGCAGAATCCGCGCCAGTCCTGCGATCTGTTCGGATGTGATCGGATTCCGCTTGTGAGGCATCGCCGAAGAACCCTTTTGTTTCGCGGAGAAATATTCTTCCGCCTCCCGAACTTCCGTTCGCTGCAAATGCCGCACCTCGACCGCGATTTTTTCGAGCGTCGATCCCAGCAGCGCAAGCGATGTGATGTAGTGAGCGTGGCGGTCTCGTTGAATCACCTGCGAAGACGCGGGAGCGGCTTTGAGATTCAGGCGCGCCATCACTCTTTCTTCGACGTCCGGTGAGAGATGCGCAAAAGTGCCGACGGCGCCGGACAGTTTGCCGACGCGCATGGTTTCCGCCGCTTCCTTGAAGCGCGCGCGCTGGCGATGGACTTCGTCGTGAAGCAGGGCGAGCTTCAATCCAAACGTTGTGGGTTCCGCGTGAATGCCATGAGTGCGCCCGACGATGACGGTGGTCTTGAATTCGTGCGCCCGCTTGTGGAGCACGTCGAGCAGGCGCTGAAAACCCGCCAGGATGACGGCGGATGCATCGGCCGTTTGAAGCGCCAGCGCCGTATCAAGCACGTCGGATGAAGTCAGCCCGAAATGAAAGTATCGCGATGCCGGGCCGACAAATTCCGCGACCGATGTCGTGAACGCGATGACATCGTGCTTGATCTCGGCTTCGATCTCATTGATTCGATCGACCGAAAATGAAGCCTTCGCCCGGATTTCCGCAGCCGCATCCTTTGGGATGTGGCCATCCTGCGCGAGTGTTTCGACCACAGCAAGTTCGACGTCGAGCCAACGTTGATACTTGTTCTGGTCTTCCCAGATTTTTCCCATTTGGGAGCGCGTGTAACGTGGAATCATTTTGAAACTTCTACTATAGCCGAATCGGCGGCGTCGGTTCGTCCTGCGATGTCACGCTGAGCGCCGCCGTGCTCAGGCCGCGGTCTCTCAGGGCCCGCGAGGCTTCGTGCCTTGCGATTTCCGGATGATTATTCTTGGAACTCAGGTGTGCGAGCACGACATGCTCTGCGGTTCCGTCATATTGCTCGCGGATGAATCGTCCGACTGCCGTGTTGGACAAATGGCCGAAGCGTCCCATCAACCGCAGTTTCAAATTCCATGGATATGGCCCGATGCGCAGCATTTCCAGATCGTGGTTGGATTCGAGAATGAGCACCTGCGAATCTCGAAGTTTTTCCGAGACATGATCGGGCATGTATCCGATATCCGTGAGTTGAGTGACCTTGATTCCGTTACAGGTGACGCTGAATGCGACAGGCTCGGTCGCGTCGTGCGGCACGCTGAATGGGACGATCTCCGCATCGCCGAACATGAACGGCACGCCCGGCGGAATCGGGACGATCTTCGAGCCGTTACATTCGTATTCGTCCGCATGCAGCGCTTCCATTGTTCCCCGCGTCATGAAAACCTGAACCGGAAGCTCCCTGGCCAGCGACCGCGCGCCGCAGGAATGATCATTGTGTTCGTGAGTGATAAGCACGCCATCGATGCCGTCCGGATCCTCGCCGATCGACTCGAGCCGGCTCGCGATCTCTTTCCGGCTCATTCCCGCATCGATCAGCAGCCGCACACGTCCGGTTTTGATGAACGTCGCGTTTCCGCGGCTTCCACTGCCAAGTACCGACACTGTCATGGTCACAAACGAACTATGGATGATTTACCGGACAACACAGGGGACTGCGATAAAATCCTGTGCCGATGATGCATCATTTACCAATCGTTTTGTTGGCGGCCGGACTTCTTGCGGCCGGGTGTGCGGCACAAACTCAATCACCGCATGGCGCGGGAGATTCGTTTCAGGCGCAACTCGATGAAGACTGGAAATACTGGGTTACGCAATATCCGGAATTTGCGACATCGATCGGTTATCCCGGCCAGAACATGCGCTGGACCGATTATTCTTCCGGCGCCATCGGCTCGCGCGCGGCTTATCTGAAAAAGAGCTTCGATCGCGTGAAAACCATCGATCGCGCTCAACTCAGCGCCGGTGATCAGGTCAATTACGATTTGTATCGCGATCTCCTGGAAGTCGCGGTCAAGGGTCTGGACTTCCACAACGATGCGATTCCGGTCAAAGGCGTCATTCCTCACAATCTCCTGATGCCGATGAATCAGCTTGAAGGCATTCAGCAGGACATACCGAGAACTTTCGCGATGATGCCTGCGGAAACTTTCGCGGATTACGAAAACATCGTGATGCGTCTCGATCGTGTAAACGCGCTCGTCGATCAAACCATAGCTCTGATGGAACAGGGGCTCGCTGCCAAAATGACGCCGCCGAAGATCACATTTCGAGATGTTCCGGCTCAGGTTCAGAGTCAGATCGTCGCGGATCCGATGAAAAGCCCGATGATGGAAGCATTCCAGAAAATGCCGGCTGCAATTCCGGAGGCGGACAAAACCAGGCTGAAAGAGCGCGCCGCCGCGGCGTACAGGCAATCCGTGCTGCCTGCGTTTACAAAGCTCCACGAATTTCTCGCCACCCGGTACCTTGCTGGATGCCGCGAAACCATTGATGCCTCCGCGCTGCCGGACGGCGCGTCGATGTATGAGTACAACGTTAAATGGCATACAACGACGTTGAAGACTCCAAAAGAAATTCACGAGATCGGCCTCGCTGAAGTTCAGCGCATTCGCGCCGAAATGGACACGGTGATGTCGGCAGCGGGTTTCAAGGGGAATTACGAGGAGTTCAAGAAGCACCTCCGGACGAATCCTCAGTTTTATTTCAAGGATGCGGCTTCGCTTCTTGCCGCTTATCGCGACATCGCCAAGCGCGCAGACCCGGAACTGGCGCACCTTTTCGGTCATCTGCCGCAGACTCCCTACGGCGTGAAAGCCGTGCCGGACGCGGCCGCCCCGTCGCAGACAACGGCCTATTACGATCAAGGATCGTTTGCGGCAGGCCGGCCCGGTTACATGTTCGCGAATACCTACAAACTCGACTCGCGTCCGAAGTGGGAAATGGAAGCATTGACCATGCACGAAGCGGTGCCCGGCCATCACATTCAGATTTCAATTGCTCAGGAATTGCAGGGCCTGCCGGAGTTTCGCAAAAACTCCAGCTACACGGCTTTTGTCGAGGGCTGGGGTTTGTATGCGGAATCGCTCGGCGGGGAAATGGGTTTCTACCAGGATCCGTATTCAAAATTCGGCCAGCTTACCTACGAGATGTGGCGCGCCATTCGGCTCGTTGTCGACACAGGATTGCATTCCATGGGCTGGACGCGCGATCAGGCGATCGATTTCTTCCGCGAAAATGCCGCAAAAACCGATCAGGACATTATCGTTGAGGTCGATCGGTACATCGTGTGGCCCGGGCAGGCTCTCGGATACAAGATGGGCCAACTGAAAATCCGGGAATTGCGAACCCGCGCCGAACAACAACTGGGGCCGCGCTTTGATGTGCGGGGTTTCCACGATGTGGTGCTGGGCCATGGGGCCGTGCCCCTGGATGTGCTGGAACAACAGGTCGCACAATGGGTCCGTTCGAGGTAAAATATTTCACATATGTCGCAGGTTGAAGCCGTCCGGCCTTCCTCCAATTCGTTTGAACGCGCCAAGGCGATCGTTTTTTTCCTGGTCATTGCATCGCTGGCCGGGTACTTCGTTTACAAAGAGGCCACGCGAGTCGGAACGCCCGGAGTCATCAACATCGGCCAGCAGGCGCCGGATTTCTCCATCAAAGACCAGGGCGGGAAGGTCATCAAGCTGAGTGATTATCGCGGCAAGCTCGTGTTCCTGAATTTCTGGGCGACCTGGTGCACGCCTTGCGTAAAGGAAATGCCGGACATGGAGACCTTGAACAACACCTTCAAGGACCGGAAATTTCAAATGCTGGCGATCAGCGTCGATAACGAGTGGAGTGATGTTAACCAGTTCTACAAGGATTACAAGCTCACCATCCCGAACGCTCTGGATCCCGGACATCAGATCGCGCGCTTATACAAAGTCGAAAAATTTCCGGAGACGTTTCTGATCGACGGCAATGGCTCGGTGGTGAAGCATACCTGGTCGTATACGTGGGCTGACCCTCGAGTGATTTCATACGTCGATTCCCTCATTCGCCAGCAGGAAGCGAGAATCGGCGCGTCCGCAGGCACACAGCAGGCCTCCACGAAATAACCTCGGCGGCGTTTTCCCATGCAATTCTTCTTCGACTACGAAAGGCCGGAACTGGCCGCCCTGCTTCATCCGCCGTTTCGTGCGACCCAGATCTACAAATCCGTTTATCAAAAATGGATTCATGATTTTGAATCCATGACGGATTTGCCCAAGGCCTTGCGCGCATCGCTTGCCGAAGAATGGAACATCAAGCTGCCCGAGGTTCATCGCCGGTTCGATTCGGTTGACGGTACGCGGCGTTATCTCGTTCGTCTTCACGATGGCGAGCTCGCGGAGACGGTTTTCATCCCCGAGGAAAATCGAAACACCATCTGCATTTCATCCCAGATCGGCTGCGCGCTGGATTGTTCTTTCTGCCTGACGGGATTATTGGGATTGACGAGGCATTTGACCGCCGGTGAAATCATCACACAGGCCTTGATTGCGCAGCGGGACAACATGCCCTGGGAATCCCGCGACAGCTTCAACATCGTGCTGATGGGCATGGGCGAGCCTCTTCACAACTACAACAATGTGATGAAGGCCCTGCGCATCCTGCACGACGAAGACGGAATGAACATGTCGATGTCGCGAATCACCCTTTCCACTGCGGGGCTGTTGCCTGCGATCGAACAACTCGCGAACGAACCGATGATCCCGAATCTGGCGATTTCACTCACCGGCGCGACCAATGAAAAGCGCAACGATCTCATGCCCGTCAATCGGCGATATCCGATCGAACAGCTCGTCGATGCCGTCCGCCGTTTTCCTTTGAAACATCGCCAGCGGATTACTTTTGAATACGTGCTTCTCCGCGGTATCACCGATTCACGCGACGATGCTCTTCACCTCGTAAAACTTCTCAGGGGATTGCGCGCCAAGGTGAATCTGATTCCATTCAATGAAGCCGAAGAACTCGACTACCGGCGGCCTTCAGATCAGGTCATCGAAGAGTTTCAACAGATCCTCATCGATCATCACATTTCGGCCTTTGTCCGGAGAAATCGCGGGAACGACATATCTGCCGCATGTGGGCAATTAAAGAAGAAGTGGGCGGATGCGCCTCTCCCTCTGGGAGAGGCCGGCGCGCGTTAGCACGCGCCGGGTGAGGGTTGGGCGAAGATTGCCGGCCTACGATTTCTGCTTTTTGAATTTCCAGGCTGTAGCGAACATATCCTGGCTGTAGGGTTGGGCAACCATTCCGTTTGACGCGTAAAGATACAAGGCGCCTTTGTAGACTTGTCCCGCGAGGCTCAACAGATAACTGAAAGAAATGATCGCTACAAGCCAGATCAAGCCCGCAGCACCCATGATCCAGAAATTGTTGATGCTGACAGACACCATCAGGGCGATGACAAGAAACACCACTGAACCGAGAACGATAAGTCCGCTGGCGAAACTCATGCCGACATATCCAATCAAGGCTTCTCCCCAGGTCTTCCGGAGAATCGAGGCGGATTTCTTGAGCGTCTCCAATGGATTTGTGGCTTCCTCATCCTGAACGATAATCGGAATCGCAAAAACGGACGCAATGCTCCACGCCACTCCGATCAGGCGAACCACGATCCTGCCAATAAGACCCAGCCGCTGCTCCAGCGCTTTGATGATGAGGCCTACGATTCCCGCAAGGAGGCTCCACATTACGATCGCTTTCAGGCGTGTCGCGGCAAACTTCAGGCCGCGAACGATGGAGACCGGTTGTTCCGTCAATGCCGCGAGAATTTCATTGTAGAAGGCGACATTCAGGAACGTCGCGGCGAACATCGTTGCGAGATACAGGAAGACGAGATACGCCACGGCCGCAGGCGTGAACGTGACTGAAGTCTTTCCATCCTCGCCGGCTGCTGTTTCCTGAAAAAATGTACGGCCGACCGTCTGCCAGTGCTCTAACTGCATTACCGAATGGCCCGTCGGCAGCAGCGCCACCGGTGCGAGAAAGAACAAAACGATGACTACCATCAGCGCGGCGATGACAATCGGAAAAAGGATCAATTCCTTGTTACTGAAAAGGACTGTCATTGAGGCGTTGAAAAGCATCCAACTGCGCCGGAACTTTCCCATGGTTGTGCTCCTTTTTTTGGGCGTCATACTAGCAGCGAGCTTTTCTCACAGCAAGAAAACGAGGCGGGGGCGAGCCAGCGGCGGATTTCAGTAAGTTTCCTTCAGCCACTGAAAGATAGCGTCGACGACCTGTTTGTCGGCGATCCATTCTGCAGTGGTTCCATAGCGGGTGCCTGCGGGGCGCAGTTCCAATACACGGGATGGCGCCCTGACGAGCGCCCTGATCCGATCTCCTTCAGACGCATTCGGCACGATCATGAGCGCGGATCTCGGTTGAAAGTCCTGAGCGCTGCCTGCAAGCGCAAGGCTCTCGTTCAGGTTCGGACTGATTGCGACAATGGTGCGGACTTCCGGAAAGCGTCCGCTCGCGATAAGCGCGAGGTTTCCGCCGACGTCGCTTCCAATCACAACGATCTTTCGAGTATCGATGCGGGAACGCGCCTTCAGCCAATCCAGCGCCGGATCCAGATCCACCGGAAACTCGTGCGGATTCGTGCGCCATTCGATTGTGGCTTGAATCGGCCTTTGATTGCGCGATTTGCTGCCGCCATGTCCACGAAGATCGAGCGCCATGACCGCCCATCCGCGAACAAGCAATTGCCGGGTGAATTCTCTCCAGACGGACCGGTCTTCGTTAAAACCGTGAAGCAGTAGAACCGCCGGCACGGGAGCCGGAACACCGGACGGCATGGCAAATGACGCGTGAAGATCGACAAGATCGAAAGATTTAAACGTCGTTTCGTCGTTCGTTGCCGCGGCGGGCGCGGTTGCAGCGCCTTCGGGCGCGCTCACGTCGAGCTGGAAGTTCAGCACATTGTCCTCGCGGTTCAAAAACGAGCTGACGAATTTTTTCTCGGATTCCTTGCCTTTGAATTCCGCGTACAACTCATAGTCCACCGACGGCGACAAGGCATACACCTTGTACTCACCGTTCTGATCCGCTTCGAGCGTGCGAACGACCTTCGTCTTCATGTCCTTCAAAAAGACGCGTGCGCCGGAAAGCGGCTTGCCTCGCAGATCCTGGACGATTCCATGAATGTTCTTGGGCTTTGGTCCGGTGTTGGGCCGGCCTTTGGGAAAGAGTTGGGCCTCGGCTGTTGAAACACAAAGGCACAAAGACACAAAAACAAAAAGGCAGGCGCAGAGACAGCGCTGCTCACTTCGCATTGTTTTTCGCCAGCAGTTTCTGAATCACTTTCTCGGTATCTTCGTAGCGTTCGGTTCCGGAATGGCTGAGCTGGATAACGCCATTCTGATCCACCACAAAGTGACTGGGCCAGGTGTTGCAGAGATAATCACTCCAAATCTGATACTTGTTGTCGACGACGACCGGATATTTGATCCCTTTCTTCGCCACTGCTTCTTTGATTTTCGGAATGTCTTTCTCGTAATCGATTCGCGGCACGTGCACACCAATCACAACCAGGCCGTCTTTGCCGTATTTGTCATACAGCTCTTTTACGTGAGGCATCGCCTGAGCGCAGAACGGGCAATCCCAGGCCCAGAAATCAATGAGAACGACTTTGCCGTGCAATTGATCGAGCTTGAGCGGGGAAGAGTTGATCCACGCATCGCCGTCCTTCAACTCGGGAGCCTTTTGTCCGACGAAAACATCGTCGGGATGCTGTGCCCATGCGATACCGGACAGAATGATGAGTGCAAATACCAGTCTACGCAGCATTGCGATCACCTCGATTAGAGTGCCGGATATTCTGTCATAACTGGCATTCCCCTTGCTACGCCTCTCCCTCCGGGGGAGGCCGCGCACCGAAAGGTGCGCGGGTGAGGGGCTGAAGTGAGCGAATTAAAACAACGGGCGCGCGGTCGGGGATGTGCATGGCACGGAGTCCAAGGCAAAACGGGACCGGGAACGGGATGACAGACTGCAATCCCTCGGCTATCGAGTCCTCCGTTTTCCCAATGAAATCGTCATTCATGATCCCGATGTTGTCGTTCAAAGTATTCAATGTCTTCGACCCTCACCCGGCGCTTCGCGCCGGCCTCTCCCGTAGGGAGAGGCCTTATGAATGCGGCATTACGATTATTCCTGGTTCGCGGGCTTGGATTGCGAGCAGCGAACGCGCTGATCCGGCATTTCAAGGATCCGGCGCGAGTCTTTGACTCGAATCGCGATGAACTGGAAGCATTGGGTATTCCGCCCGAAGTTGCCGACGACGCGCTTTCGGAAAAGTCCGCGGAAAGAGCGGAAAACGAGCGCGAAAAAGCGGACAAACTTGGAATTCGAATCATCGATATTCTGGATGCGGCATATCCGCCGCTGCTGCGCGAGATCTTCGACCCTCCCGTCATCCTTTATATTCGCGGCGAACGGTGGGATCCCGGGCTCCCCCAACTTGCGATTGTCGGCACGCGGCGTCCGACCGGCTACGGTATTAATTGCGCTGAAAGACTGGGTGAAGACCTCGCGGCGCGAGGCCTGGTCATCACGTCGGGAATGGCGCGAGGCCTGGATGCGGCGGCGCATCGAGGCGCCTTGCGAGCCGGCGTGACGTATGCGGTCTTCGGCAGCGGACTCGACTTCGTGTACCCGAAGGAAAACCGGAAGCTCGCCGCCGAAATTGAAAAAAGAGGCGCGGTTTTATCGGAGTTTCCACTGGGCACGCCGCCGGCGCCTCAGAATTTTCCGATTCGTAATCGCATCATTGCCGGAATGTCGCTGGGCGTCACCGTGGTCGAAGCGGCCGAGTATTCGGGGTCGTTGATCACGGTCCGGCTGGGCCTGGATTCCGGGCGGGAGATTTTTGCGGTGCCCGGCAACATCACGTCCCCGAACAGTTATGGGCCGCATGTTTTGATTCGTCAGGGAGCGAAGCTCGTTACGGGCTGGGAGGATATTGTGGAAGAACTTCCTCAGCCGGTTCGCGACAGAATTCTGGCTCCCTTGATTGCTCAAATGCAGGCTGTGCCTGAGCCCCAGCTCGATGCCGCGGAGTTAAAAGTATGGAAGGCACTATCTTTGCAGGAAGCCACATCGATCGATACTTTGCTCGCGAAGTTGCCATTGGCGGCGTCCGAAGTTTATAGTGCGCTCCTTGCTTTGGAGCTGGCCGAACATGTGCGTCAACTGCCTGGAAAGAAATACATTCGGAGACTATGACAAAACGGAAGGTTGATTTTTCTGCGCGTACGACTTATTAGATAACGGATGCGGAGGTTGCTCCACCGGGTCTCCGCGCTAAAAAAATGGCTGCAAAAAAATCATTGGTGATTGTCGAGTCACCGGCAAAAGCAAACACGATCAACAAATATCTGGGCAAGGAATACGTGGTGAAGGCATCGCTGGGCCACGTGAAGGATTTGCCGAAGAGCAAGCTGGGCGTGGATGTGGAACACGACTTCGAACCGGTCTACGACGTCATACCCGGAAAAGAAAAAGTCATTAAAGAACTGCGCACCGCTGCGAAATCCGCGGACCGCATTTTCCTTGCGGCGGACCCCGACCGCGAAGGCGAAGCCATTTGCCAGCACCTGAAAGAAATCCTCGACGGCAACAAGGGCGAAGTTTTTCGAGTCCTCTTCAATGAGATCACGCCCAAGGCGATTCGCGCGGCGATCGAGAACCCCGGCCGCATCAATCAGCACGTCGTCGATGCCCAGCAGGCGCGCCGGATCCTCGACAGGCTTGTGGGTTATCAGGTCAGTCCGCTGCTGTGGGACAAAGTTCGGCGTGGGATATCCGCCGGGCGCGTGCAGACTGTAGCGTTGCGCCTCATTGTGGAACGCGAGCGCGAAATTCAGGCGTTCGTTCCGGAAGAGTACTGGTCCATCATCGCCAAACTTGAAGGTCACGAGCCGCCCCAGTTTGAAGCCAGGCTCGCCAGGGTGAAGGGCAAAAGCGCCGAGGTTGAAAACCAGGCGGAAGCGGATCACATTCTCGAAGTCGCCAGGAAATCCGAGTTCCTCGTTGAGTCCGTTGTCACCAAAGAGAAAAAGCGAAACCCCGTTCCTCCGTTTACAACAAGCAAATTACAGCAGGACGCCGCCCGCCGCCTGGGCTTCACCGTGAAGAAGACCATGATGCTGGCGCAGCGCCTTTACGAAGGAAAAGAACTCGGGGATGAAGGACTCATCGGCTTGATTACCTACATGCGCACGGATTCGACGCGAGTCTCCGACGACGCGATGCAAATGGTGCGCTCGTATGTCAACGACATCTACGGCGGACCTTATCTCCCGGAGAAACCCGTCATCTACAAAAGCAAGAAAGACGCTCAGGACGCGCACGAAGCGATCCGCCCGACTTTTGTCGGCCGCACTCCCGACGATCTGAAGTCGTTCCTCTCCGATGACGAGTTGAAACTCTATCGCCTCATCTGGACGCGTTTCGTCGCATCGCAAATGAACCCGGCCGTATATGACCAGACGACCGTCGAGATTTCGGCGAGGGACTACCTGTTCCGGGCTTCGGGCCGCGTGATGAAGTTTGACGGTTTCCTCAAGGTCTACGAGGAATCGAGCGATCAGGAAACGAAACCCATGGAACCGGACGACGAGCAGGACCTCACTCTGCCCCCGCTGGTACAGGGCGAAAAACTGCGCCTTCTCGATATGACGCCAAGGCAGCACTTCACCGAGCCTCCTCCGCGATACACAGAAGCTTCTCTTGTGAAGATGCTCGAAGAAAAAGGCATCGGCCGGCCGTCCACGTACGCCACGATTCTGACGACAATTCAGGATCGCGAATACGTCACGAAGGATCAGGGAAAATTCAAACCCACCGAACTCGGCACGGTTGTCACCGAAATGCTTGTGAAGCATTTCGAAGACATCTTCGATGTTCAATACACCGCTCGCATGGAAGAGGAACTGGACGACGTCGAAGAAGGCAAAATGACCTGGGTCGAGGCCCTCGATGAGTTCTACAAGAAGTTCGAGAAAGACCTGAAACTGGCGTCGAAAAACATGGAGAACCTCAAGCGCCAGGAAATTCCCACGGATGAAGTCTGCGAAAAGTGCGGCAGCCCGATGGTCATCAAGTGGGGACAGTTCGGCCGTTTCATGGCCTGCTCCGGTTATCCCGAGTGCAAGAACACCAAAGAAATCACAACAGACGAAGCGGCGAAAGAGGGTGAGGGCACGCCTGAATCTGCCGAGCCCGAGCCGTGCGAAAACTGCGGAAAGCCGATGGCCTTGAAGCGGGGCCGGTTCGGGCAGTTCCTCGCCTGCACCGGTTATCCGGAATGCAAAACAACGCGAAAAATCGCGGCAGGCACCAAGACTCCAAAGAAACCGGACGTGGCTCTCGATGAAACCTGTCCGCAGTGCGGCCAGGCGAAGTTGATGCTCAAAGAAGGACGTTTCGGCGAATTCATTTCGTGCGGTAATTATCCGAAGTGCAAATACATCAAACCCAAAACGGTCGGCGTAACATGCCCGAAGCCCGGCTGCGGCGGAGAATTGATCGAGCGCCGGTCCAAACGTGGAAAAGTTTTCTACGGCTGCCTGAAATATCCCGCTTGCGATTTTGTGGTGTGGAACAAACCGGTGCCGGAAGCGTGTCCGCAATGCGGGGCGCCGTTCCTGCTGGAAAAATCCACGAAGCGCGAAGGACTCATTCGCTACTGCAACGAGGAATCGTGTGATTACAAGGTTCCCGTCGAGGCCGAGAAGGTGTCGTAGATTCTTTGTAAGTGAACTCATCCGACCTTGCCTACCTTTATTCCCTGACCAACGAATATCGATCGATTCGATACGATTTGCAGAACATGCGCGCGCTCGCTGCGGCGCTGGGCAATCCACATCGGGCGTTTCGATCCGTTCTGATTGCGGGAACAAACGGCAAGGGTTCGGTTGCCAAATTGCTCTCGGCGATGTTGCCGAAAGCGGGTTTATACACGTCGCCGCATCTCGAGAGACTGAACGAACGGATTCGCATCGGCGAACGTGAGATTGCCGACGACGCCCTGGCCGAAGTCTTCAACGAGGTCAAACGCGCCTCCGCAACGGCGGCGGGGCTGCTTTACCCGCCGACATACTTTGAAATCGTGACGGCCATGGCGTTTCTCTATTTTCGGGATCGCGTGAAGTTCGCAGTGCTTGAAGTCGGGCTCGGCGGAAGGCTCGATGCAACGAATATTGTCGACCAGGACGTTTCCGTGATCACGAGTATCGGACTCGATCATCAGGAATTTCTCGGCGCCACGATCGAGGCGATTGCCGCGGAAAAAGCGGGAATCATCAAGGGGGCGGAGCCCGTCGTGGTGGGCCCTCACGCCGATCTTCCGGTCATACGCGAAAAGGCCGGATCGAGGCTGGTTCGCTCAGCGGATCTTGAAGTCACGCCGCGTTCATCAGGCGGCGGGCTCTTTGAGATCGACGCGGGCCGGTATCGCAATCTGCGGCCGCGATTGGCAGGCCGCCACCAGCTTGAAAATGTCGCCATTGCCATTCGGGCCGCCGAGTGCCTGGGCGTTGCCGAAGCCGACATCGTGAGAGGTGTGAATACCGCAGAATGGCCGGGACGGCTGGAACGCATCGGCCGCTTCCTTTTCGACGGCGCTCATAATGTGGCTGCCGCCACCGCCCTTGTCGCATTCCTCCGCGAGTTTCATCCCGAAGGAGTCTGGATTATTTTCGGCGCCATGACGGACAAGCCGTTCGAAGAAATGATCGAGCTCCTGAGACCGCATGCCCGCCAATTCATTTTTCCGAAGATGCAAAGCGGCCGGGCCAAGGAGCCCGAAGAACTGCAGAAGCTGGCAGCCGGTTCGCGTATCGAACAGTCGGTGCGGGAGGCCATGGAATTCGCGCGCGCGAATGCGCCTCACGATACGACGATCCTGATTTGCGGATCCTTGTACCTGATTGGCGAAGCTCGTGCGACTATCTAATTCGAGGGACGACGCATTTGAGAGTGCAGATCCCAATATTTGAGATCTCAGATTCTGGGATCTCCACTCTCAAATGCGTCGTCCCTCGATTTAGTTCCCTTTTGATCGTTATGCCGGATTTCCGAACAAAACTTGGTTATGCGCGATCGCTCTTCATCACGGCGCCGCTCATTTTTCTATACACCGCGATTATGGGATCGTTGTCCGTTGCGAGTTCGATGATCGATTCCCGCGGCCGCATCCAGCACTGGTGCGCGCGTACGTGGGCGCGCATGATTCTGTGGACTTCACGCATCCGGGTTCAGGCGAAGGGGTTCGAGAACATCAAGCCGGGTGTTCCGTATGTGCTCTGCATGAATCATCAGAGCCATATGGATATTCCGATCATTCTTGCCGCGCTTCCGTTCCAGTTTCGTTTTGCGGCAAAGAAGCAGTTGTTCCGTTATCCGTTCCTTGGGTGGCATCTGCGCCGGTCGGGGCATTTGCCGATCGATAGAGAAAATCCGCATGCGGCCGTCAAATCATTGCGTGAGGCGGCGGATAGGCTCCGGCACGGCACGCCGGTTGTCATTTTTCCCGAGGGAGGAACGAGCCGGGACGGAAGCATCAGGCCCTTCAAAGGAGGCGCTTTCATGCTGGCGGGCAAGTCGGGCGCCGGCACGGTTCCGGTAACCATTCGCGGGTCGCGCGCGGTGCTGGTTCCGAGGACGTATCACATCCGCGGAGGTTCGGTGGAAATCATTGTGGGGGAGCCCATCCCGTCCGAAGGCGTACCGGCGGGTGAATTGGCGAATCGCGTTCACGATGTCATCGTCACAACGTTCAATCATGGAAAAACCCTGGATCGGAATTCCTACTCGTTATCACGAGAAATCTGAATACGTCGGGCAGATTCGCCATTATCTGGATGCGATTCTCTGGGCCGGCGGGCTGCCTTTGCTGATTCCGATCAATGCCGATCGCGATGCGATTCGCGCATACGTCGATCGATCGCACGGAATTCTGCTGCCGGGCAGTCCCACGGACATCGATCCCAAATACTACGGGGCCGTCCCTCACGAGAAACTGGGAAAGCTTTATCCGGACCGCGATGCCCTGGATTTCGAGGTTCTCGATCTGGTTGAACGGCACAGCGATGTGCCCTTGCTCGGCATTTGTTTCGGCGTGCAAAGCCTGAATGTGCATCGCGGCGGATCGCTCGTGCAGGACATTCCCGCGGCGGTCGGGGGGGCCGTCATTCACGATGTGGATGATCCGAAGCCGGCGGCGCGCCACATCGTGCGCATCGTTGAAGACAGCCTGATCTCCAGGCTTTCGGGGCAGCCGCAGATGGAAGTGAACAGTTACCATCATCAGTCGGTCGAGCGTCCGGGACGTAACTTAAGGGCTGTGGCGTTCGCGCCGGATGGAGTAATCGAAGCAGTGGAAGATACGACGGGCCGCTTTATTGTCGGCGTGCAATGGCATCCCGAACGCGGCTGGAAAGATGATCCTTTCGCGAAGGCGCTGTTCAGGACGTTTATCGATCAGGCTCGCCTTCGCTATAATCAATGACAATGTCGCAACGATTGATACTCTTTTTGTCTTTGTTTCTTTGTGCCTTTGCGCCTTTATCCGCTTCGGCCCAAACCGCCAAACCGAACCAGATCGTGGACGCGATGCTCGTGGCGCTCGGCGGCCAGACGTTCCTCGACGTCAATGATATTCATACGGCCGGCCGCTTCTTCGGTTTTACGCGCGGCGAACTGAGCAGTTCCGACACGTTCGCCGACTACATCAAGTTTCCCGACAGGGAGCGGACGGAATTCGGCGGACCCAAGTTCAAAACAATCCGCATCAACAAAGGGACGGAAGGCTGGAAGATCGAAGGAAAGAAGGATCCCGAGCCGCAGACTCCCGGAGAAGTGGATCAGTTTCAGAAGGATTTCAAAACCAGCTTCGACTATTTTTTGCGATTCGTTGCCGGTGAAAAACAGACAACGGTACAAAGTCTTCCGAGCGAAACCATCGATTTCAAGCGGACCGATGTGGTCGAATTCCGCGATGCGAAAAAAAATCGAATCCGGTTTTACATTGATCGGGAATCACACCTGCCTATGAAGATGCAGGTCCGGTTGAACGACGATGCCAAGCTGCACGAAGAGCAATACAGCAATTGGCATAAATTTCAGGGCATCAACACGCCGTTGCTTGTCCTGCGCCTCACCGACGGCGTCAAGACCATGGAAATTCATGCCGAGACCGCGTCATACGATACAAATCTGGCGGACACGCTCTTCGCGCTTCCGGCTTCAAAAAAGTAAATCCATGAATCCTTCAATCCACGCGACGACGATTATTTGCGTCCGAAAAAAAGGAAAAGTCGCGATTGCCAGCGATGGGCAGGTCACGCTCGGCGATACCGTGATCAAGCACGGAGCCAAGAAAATCCGGCGGCTTTACAGCGACAAGATCCTTGCGGGATTTGCCGGATCCTCGGCCGATTCGTTCGCGCTCTTTTCCCGATTTGAATCCAAGCTCGAGCAGTTTCACGGAAACCTGAGCCGCGCCGCCGTCGAACTCGCGAAGGATTGGCGGACCGATCGATCGCTCCGCCACCTTGAAGCGGTGATGATCGTCGCGGATGAGAAAGCGACGTTCCTGATTTCCGGAACCGGTGATTTGATTGAGCCCGATGACGGCATTGTCGGTATCGGATCGGGAGGCGCCTACGCTCTTGCCGCCGCCCGGGCCTTGAACAAATACACGGAGTTGAGCGCCCGCGAAATTGTGATCGAGGCCATGCAAATCGCCGGGAAGATTTGCATCTATACGAACGAGAGCATTTCTGTTGAAGAACTATGAGTTAGAATCGAGCTGATATGTCGTACGTACCGGATACTGTCGATGAGAGCAAGCACCTCGACGAACTGACCCCCCGCGAAATCGTCCGCGAACTTGATAAATACGTTATCGGACAAGGCGGAGCCAAACGCGCCGTCGCGATTGCGCTCCGCAATCGCATCCGCCGGCAGAAACTGCCTGCGGAAATGGCCGAAGAGGTCATGCCGAAGAACATCATCATGATTGGTCCTACCGGCGTTGGAAAAACCGAAATCGCGCGGCGCCTGGCGAAGCTCGCGAATTCGCCCTTTCTGAAGGTCGAAGCTTCGAAGTTTACGGAAGTGGGATACGTCGGCCGCGACGTGGAATCGATGATCCGCGATCTCGTGGAAATCTCGATCGACATGGTGCGTAACGAAAAGCTCGAAGAAGTCGCCGATAAAGCGGATGCGAATGCCGAAGAACGGATCCTCGATCTGCTTCTGCCGGCTATGCCGTCGCCGGCTCCGTCCACCGACGAAGGCTCGCGCACGGCAACGGAACAGTGGAATCGCACTCGCGAGAAACTTCGAACACAGCTTCGCGACGGCAAGCTTGACGACCGCACTGTTGAGATTGAAGTGAAAGAAAAAAACTTCCCGGCATTCGAGATCATCAGCAATCAGGGCATCGAGGAAATGGATATCAACATCA
>CAZWGA010000101.1:0-16128 GCA_964633285.1 uncultured Solibacteraceae bacterium
GGGCCGGGGAGGGCCCAAAGTTTGCCTCCACCTCGACCCTCACCCGGCGCGCTTTGCGCGCCGACCTCTCCCAGAGGGAGAGGTTTTACCTCACAAATGGGGATTTTTTGTGCAAAAGCCGTAGAGGAGCATTCTCAGTCAACAACCACGGCCACCGGCAATTCTTCGAACAATTTTGCGGCACCCAACCTCGCTCCCGACGGCAACTCGATCCATGTATCACGCCACACGCGTTTTCCAATCGGAAAGGCGCCCGCTCGGGTCAGCGCCGCATAAAGCCGAGGCACGGCCACAACACAACACTGCTCGCGAAGTCTCCGCGCGAATGCGATCACATGAGTCGCGCGCACACCGCCGGTTCTCAGCGGAACATACTCACCCTCCCGGAACAAGGCATCGTGTTCGCGCCGGATGTTGAGGAGTTTTTGCGTAAGGTAGAGTTTCAGCCGGCCGTCGCTCCAATGCTGGAGGAGCTCGTTCGGATCCGGACCACTTCCTAATGAGGCCAGCATTCCGATACGCGCATCGAAATCGACCGGACGGCGATTGTCCGGATCGGCGAGACTCAAATCCCAAAGCTCGGCGCCTTGATAGAAATCGGGGATTCCCGGCGATGTGATCTTCAGCACGAGCTGTGACAGCGACGAGAGCGCTCCAAAGAATGCGATCTTTTTTTCGAACCGCGAGAAGTCACCAAGGAACTTCGCGTTGCTATACAACGAATCAATGAACGAAAGGACCCGGCCTTCGTATTCCTCATTGATGTTGATCCAGCTCGAATGGGTTTTGCCTTCACGCAACGCCTTGATGACGTATTGCTGGAGCCGGCCCGATGCGATGGGCCACGCGCCGAGCATCGTTTGATAAATAAGGATCTGTTCATTGCGATCCGGCGCTGTTTCGCTTTTGTTCCACCGGTTCCAGCGCAGCAGAGAGCGTTCCCATTCCGCCGGCAGTTCCGACAACACGTTGATACGCGCCCGGACATCCTCGCTTCTTTTCGTATCGTGAGTCGATGAAGCGTTCATCGTGTCCGGCCAATTCGAATGACGCTCCAGATTATGCCGATGAAATGCTTCAACGCCGAACGATGCTTCGGGGCCGTTCGGGTCGCCTCCTACTTCATTTACAGAGATCAACGGATTGTGGATGTAAAACGCCGTGTCTTCGAGACCCTTTGCCATGACAGGCCCGGTGAATTGCTGCCACCGCATGACGAAATCCAGATAGTCGCCTTTGCGATGCTGGAGATACCAGGCGGGTTCAAGCAGCAGGATGCGCCTCAGAAAATCGAAGGCCGGACCTTTTCCTGCAGCAGCGATCGCATCCTCTATACAGGCGCGGTCCGTCTCGTCCACGGTGAAATCGCGAATGTACGTGCGATAAGCCGGAAGGCATGCCGTCACAGCGATGAATGCGGAGGTCAATTCATTGTTGGTCAGGTCGCGCGCATGACGATCGTCTTCGGCAAGTTCGGTGAGACGATGCGCCAAAGCTGTTACTTCGCCGGCGAAGAGTTCGCCCATGACCTGGCGCTTGCGTTCGCGCCAGACTTCCCAGAGACTCGCGTGCGATGCTGTGAAGCCCGAGTAGATTTTTTCGAGTTTGTGGAAACCTTCGCAGTCGATGAATGCGCTGTTCACGAAATTCAGGAAGTCGTAGCCAGTCGTCCCCTGGACTCGCCAGCCGGGGCGAAGCTGCTCGTTTCCCGAAAGTATCTTTTCAACCACCGCATACATATTCGGAAGACGTTCGAGATAAGAAGAAGGATCGAGCAGGCCATCGATATGATCGATACGCAGGCCGCTTACTTTTCCCTCTTCCACAAGCTTCAGAACGGCTGCATGCGTCGCCTGGAATACGTCTTCGCATTCCGCGTGAAGTCCTACGAGATCGTTGACGTCGAAGAATCGTCTGTAGTTCGTGCCGTCCGCGGCTTTTTTCCAGTACGTGAGCCGGTAGTGCTGGCGCGAAAGTACATCGTCGACATTCAGGTTTTCCGCGCCCGCGGCGATGGGCAGTTTTTGTTCATGATATTGAACGACCGGACGGCCTTTATCGATCTGAATGGCGAGTTCGTGATTCTCGAGAACTTCACCATACGGCCTCGCGAGAATCGGCAGCAGAACTTTTCTGGATTGCCAGTTCACATCGAAAAAACCGGCGTATGCAGACTCTTCTCCTTTCTCCAGAACATCGAACCACCACGGGTTGTCCAGGCTGGCCGCCATGTGATTCGGCACGATATCGAGGATCAGCCCCATTTTCTTCGAGTGCAGGGCTTCGACGAACCGGTCGAACTCTTCCGGCGTTCCTAATTCAGGGTTGATCTGAGTTGGATCGATGACGTCGTATCCGTGAGGACTTCCAGGCCGTGCCGTCAGCACGGGCGAGGCATAAACATGCGTGATTCCGAGTTCGTGAAGATAATCGACCAGGCGGAGCGCATCCACGAATCGAAAATCGCGGTTGAATTGAAGCCGATACGTGGAAATGGGAATTTGCATCCACGCCCCTCACGATGCCTTTTGAATTTCCGATTGGAGCGGCGGTTCGACTTTTACCTTGAGGTTCGTTCCGAGCGCCGAGAAATGTTCTACCCATTGTTGCGCGGCTGCATCGCCCCTGCGTCCGCGATCCAGCCATTGCGGAAAGACCGTCTTGAGCATCTGATAATAATTGTTCTGGCTTCTCCAGATGTTGACCTCGAACGGAAGCGTACGGGCGAGAGCGGCTGCCGCTTCGAATTTCTTCATCAATTCGACATCTTCCGGTTTCTCCATAAAGAGCTCGGACAATCGCCTGATTGTTCTTCTCAGCGCAAATCCCAGCGTATCCCCGTCCAAGCGGACGTTTTCAGTACGGGCTTCGTCGATCAAGCCGTTGATGCGGGCGAAGTCGAGGTTTTCGATATCCTCGAATGCCACACGGAGACTGCTGTTCAGCGCAAACTCGGCTGCCAGCGAGAATGCGCGGGGCAAAGGCGCGCGAAGATCGGTAACAAACCGCATCATCGGCGCGTGGGTTTCGTAGAGACGGCGGTAGACGGACTCGGCTTCGTTGAGTGTGGATTTCATGACGATGTTCAGGATATTGCGCTGGTCGTCGTGAAAAATGGATCGCAGGGAGTATGTCGACTCGCCGAAATGCCTGTCGAGGACCCGAAGCACTGCCGTAAAATCCGCCGCGCTGAAAGGATCGAGCAATTCCTGTTTCAACGTGGCGTGCGCGTCATCGCCGTTGTGGCTTCGAACTCCCGCGTTCATGATGTGATCGCCCATGTGAAGGGCGCCAAAGCTGAGGACATCGGACTCCTGAGTGATTTCGGATTTGATCCGGGCGCGTCCGACAATGAGCCGCGACCGTCCCGATTCGCTGGAGCTGAATTCTTCGCGCTGAACCTTGTAGCAATAAATCTTCGCTTCATCGGGATACGGTCCAAACAGCGACATCAGCGCGTAGTGTGCGGCGACCTTCTGCCTGTCGACCATCGCGGGCCGCACAAACTTTTCGTAAATCACCTGGCCGTTTTTGTGTTCTGGAACGTTGCTGACGGCCAGGCCAAGCCGGTCCAGGAACATCGGTTCGATCGAGTCGCCGAAGACGTCCTGGTAAAGCTGGATTGCGCGGGCGGCATATTGGATGACCTGCGTCGTTTCAATTCCGGAGAGCTCATCGAAGAACCATCCGCAGCTCGTGTACATCAGCATGGCATGGCGCTGCATCTCCATCAGTTTCAGCGCGGTTATTCTTTCCTCCGGAGAGAGCGCGCGAGTGGCGTGTTCGTTGAAATACGGATCCGCGTTCTCCGGCGCGCGGTCGAGAATCACACGAATGTATTCGTTTCGCGCCGCCCAGGGATCTTTAAACAGCTCGCCGCCTTTCGATTCAAAGCGCGCTGCAACGGTGTCGCGAAGCCAATCCAGAGCCTGGCGCAGCGGCGACCGCCATTCCTGGTTCCAGTGCGCGTATCCGCCGGAGTTGCAGCCGCAATTGCTGTTCCAGCGCTCGACGCCATGCGCGCAGCTCCACGATGTTCGTTCCGATATCTCGGCTTCATGCGTCGGCGGGTGGCGTTCCAGATATTCACCGTAGTTTGTAAGTTTGACCTGCGGGTTGTTTTCGATTTGATGCAGCGCGAAGGCCAGGGCCATGTCGCCGCGTTTGTGATGGTGTCCGTAGGTTTCGCCGTCGGTCGCAATATGAATGATCTGGGGCCATGTCCGCGCATCGGAGAATGCGGACATCAGCCTGCCGGAAAGATTCTCGCCTTTTTCAAGCAGGCGCTCGAAAGCAATCGCCTGCGAGATCGGTCCGTCATAGAAAAAAACTGCTATTCGTTTTCCGGATGGTGTGCGCACTTCATAAGGCATGGATGGATCGATGCGTCCTCCGCCGGCATCGCGCCAGGCGCGTCCGCGTAGTTTGCGGGTACGCTTGGCCTGATATGGCGAAAGTATCGTGAAGCGAATACCGCAGCGCGCGAGAATATCCAGCGTTTCCAGATCCACCGCGGTCTCCGGCAGCCACATTCCTTCGGGCTTTCGTCCGAACCGCGATTCGAAATCGCGAATTCCCCAATAGACCTGCGTGTATTTATCGCGAGAGTTGGAAAGCGGAAGAATCGTGTGATTGTACGCCTGGGCAATTGCTGTACCGTGGCCGGAAAAACGCGCCTGGCTTGATTTGTCGGCTTCCAGAATGAGGCGATAGGCTTCCGGTTCCTTTTCCTTCATCCACGACAGCAGCGACGGCCCGAAGTTGAAGCTGATGTTCGAATAATTGTTCGTGATCGTTTCAATGTGCTCGCCGTCGAGAATGCGCGCTGTCGCATTCGGCGCATAACATTCGGCCGTGATGCGTTCGTTCCAGTCGTGAAAGGGATACGCGGAATCCTGCAGCTCGACAAATTCAAGCCATGCATTCTCCCGCGGCGGCTGATAAAAGTGCCCGTGGATGCAGATGTATTTTTCCATTTTGGCGTTAACTGCTCTTGAGGAACACGGCGCCGAGCGGCGGCACGGTCAGATTCACCGACCATGGCCGGCCATGTGATGCAATTTCATGAGCGTCAAGACCGCCGAGATTGCCGTAACCCGCGCCGTCGTATGCGTGCGAATCGCTGTTCAGAATCTCTTTCCAGTAACCGCCGCGCGGCACGCCAACCCTGTAGTTCAGGCGCGGCACCGGCGTGAAATTAAAGACGGCGGCAATTGTCTCGGCGCCATTTTTCGATTTGCGCATGAAGCTCAACATGCTCTGCTGCGAATCACTCCCATCGATCCACTCGAAACCGGCGGGATCACAATCCAATTCGTGCAGAGCGCGCTCGTTCCGGTAAGCTCGATTCAGGTCCGCGACCCATTGCTGAAGCTTCCGGTGCGACTCATATTCAAGCAGGTGCCATTCCAGACTCGCATCATGTGACCACTCCGCCCATTGCCCGAATTCCCCGCCCATGAATAAAAGCTTTTTGGCCGGTTGCGCGTACATGTAGGCAAAAAGGAGCCGCATGTTGGCAAACTTTTGCCACAGGTCCCCGGGCATTTTTCCCATCAGCGAGCCCTTTCCATGGACGACTTCGTCGTGAGAAAGGGGCAGGACGAAGTTTTCGTGAAAGGCATAAATCATCCGGAAGGTCAGTTCGTTGTGATGAAACTTGCGGTAGATCGGATCGTGCACGAGGTAATTCAGGGTGTCGTGCATCCAGCCCATATCCCACTTGAGGCCGAAACCAAGACCGCCGACGTAAGTGGGGCTGGCAACCATTGGCCAGGCCGTCGATTCTTCCGCGATGGTCTGAATGCCGTGATGAGTGCTGTAGACGTCGGTGTTGAAGCGCCGTAAAAAGTCGATCGCCTCAAGATTTTCGCGGCCTCCGAACGCATTGGGAATCCATTCGCCTTCCTTTCGTGAATAGTCAAGATAGAGCATCGATGCCACCGCATCGACGCGCAGGCCGTCAAGGTGATAGCGATCGAGCCAGAACATTGCGCTGCTCAAAAGGAAACTGCGAACTTCGTGCCTGCCGTAATTGAAAATGTAGCTGTCCCAGTCTTTGTGAATGCCTTTTCGCGGATCGGAATGTTCATACAGATGACTGCCGTCGAAAACGCCAAGGGCCCAATCGTCCGTCGGAAAATGGGACGGAACCCAATCGAGAATCACGGCAATGCCGCGCTCGTGGAGGTAATCGATCAAATACATCAAATCCTGCGGCGTGCCGTACCGGCTGGTTGGAGCAAAGTAGCCCGTCGTTTGATAACCCCACGAACCGTAAAACGGATGTTCGGTGATGGGAAGAAACTCGATGTGGGTAAATCCCATCTGCTCGACATAATCCGCGAGCGGCGCGGCGATCTCGCGATAACTGAGCGAACGATTGTTGTCTTCCGGAACACGGCGCCAGGATCCGAGATGAACTTCGTAGATCGACATCGGCGCATTCAATGAATTGCGTGAAGCGCGGTTCTTCACCCATTCGTGATCGCCCCACTCATAGTCGAGATTCCAGACGATCGAAGCGGTGTGCGGAGGAGTTTCGCAGTGAAATGCAAACGGATCGGCTTTGTCGACCACGTAGCCCTGGTGGCGTGACGCCACGTGATACTTGTAAGCGTCGCCCGGACGCACGTGAGGAATGAAAGCTTCCCAGATACCGGACTGGCCCTGCGCCTGCAATTCGTGACTCGCTTTGTTCCAGCCGTTGAATGTGCCGAAGACCGTCACTTTTTCGGCATCCGGCGCCCACACCGCGAAATTGACGCCCTCGACACCATTGAGTGTACGAGCGTGCGAACCGAGACGTTCGTACAGCCGCAAATGGCTGCCCTCGTTAAACAGATATATGTCGTGATCGGTAAGCAAAGACATGGGAGAGAACCTCGGCGATTCCAGCGGTTTTTCGAATTTGTTCGATTCGGAGCCGTGCGCGGCGGCGCCAGTTAGGCCGTTCTTTCGTCGTTGATGGGACATTTTGAGGAAGAGTCTCCCCCCAAAGATCTTCAAGATTAACGAGCACGATATCAGCCATACTCCGCGAAAGATACTGCATCAATGCCGCCCAAACCCTCTCCTCACGGGAGAGGGTGGCCATCGCAGGGTGCGGCATCTTTTCGAGCCTTTTTCTCATTGCGGCTCTGTGCTTCTTTTCCTTCTTCGCATCTCTTTCATCGATGAATCCAAGATCCACTCGATCCGCGATATCCGTCCCTTCCAGAAAACCTCGAAACGGAGGCATATCGTGCGTGTTCAGGCTTGCGACGCTCTTCGCCGGAACCCGCGGCAGTACCGGCTTTGAGGGATTGCCCATCAGTTCATATTCGACAACGTACATCCCGCGAATATCGTGTTTCCCGAGCGCGGTATTCACGGCGGGGGGCACAATGCCGAGATTCTCGCCGACAATCCCCGCCTGGTATCGATGCGATTCCAGACTCAGTATGGCGTATAGCTCTTCGGCAGGATATTCGACATATACGCCCTTGTCTCCGGAGAGTTCATCGGGAATCCAATAGAGCCTGTGCAGTCCCATCACGTGATCGATGCGAAGCAGGCGCGCGTATCGAAGATGATTCTGAAGATACGCGATCACATATCGATAATGATCGAAGCGCATGGCCTCGGGATGCATCGGCGGGAAGCTCCAGTTTTGCCCCTTGGTGAACACCGGGTCCGGCGGCGCGCCGCCGGAGACTCCGGGAACAAAGAGATGACGCTCACGCCAGACATCGTAGCTGTCGGCATGGAGGCCGAGCGGCAAGTCGAGATACAACAACTGATCTCTCGCCGCGGCTTTTTTCGATAATTTGCCGAGTTGTTCCTGAATGAGCCATTGAGCGTAAAGATGGTACTTCCTTGCGGCATCGTCGAAGTCGGCCCTGCGGATCACGCCATCCCGAAGCCGCGCAGGCCATGCATTCCAGCCGCTGCGTTGACGGTCCGTCACTGCCCTGAACCGCGCGTATTCTTCCACTCCCGGGTTCTCTCGCAGGAATTTGTGGAACGATCGAAGCTGCGAAGCGTTCGCATTCACAAAAAATTGCCGGGCCTGCTGCTCCAGAATCCTTCGCTTTCGCGCCATGACATTCCGGTAATCCACGATCCTGCCTTTGGGGGAGGAGGGGTCTGACCCCTTGTCCCCAAGGTCGATGTAGAACTCATTCCAGAAGAGACGGCTTGCGGGTGAATACGGACCTGGCTCAAACGGCGTATCGAGAAATGCAGCGAGCAGCGGCAGAGTTGCAACGACGCTTCCGCCGGATGCCCACGTCCAGTCCATCAATCTTTCGAAGTCTTTCAGATCTCCAATGGAATAAACCGGCGCAAACATTCCCCATCGCCGGCCTTTTCCCGCCGGCCAGCATGCCTTCCGCGGGGCTGAGATCACGAATGTCTCGTGACCTCGAATCTCGACCTTGTGATAACCGAACTCCAGCTTCCGCCGCCCCAGTCTTCCGTCCCATGCGACCGTGACCGGCTCCACCACACGCTTTCGCAATTCGTCTTTGCGCCGCGCCAGAGCATCAGGTACGTCGGCAAAACTTTCCACACCTGCGCCCATCGCGCGAAGAACAAGCAGAATGGCCTGCGGGTCGGCTTCCTGCCTCTTTCGGTGGGCATTGATGTATTGAGACTGAATTCCGTAGAGACGGGCCAGTTCCAGGAGTCGGCGTTGTTTCACGCGGCTGCTGCCTCCGGCGCGGGAAGCAGTTGAAGAATTCCAATCAGCGGCACGCGGACCCAGTCCGGGCGGTTCTCGAGTTCATAGCTCAATTCGTAAAGCGCCTTTTCGAGCAGGTAGACGTTCAACAGGATGTTGATATCCACTCGATTGTCGGGCAGAAGCCCCGCAGGCGTTGCGTGTTCGAGGTATGAGTTGAGAAATGTGGAGCACATCCAGACGTTCCAGAGTCTGGCCCAGGGTTCCAGAGCAGCGAGATCTTCCGGCCGGACCATGGCGGTGCCGAGATGGCCAAACAACGATGTATATGCTGCGTAATGAAACGAACGAAACATTCCCGCAACATCGCGAATCGGAGATCGCTTGATGCGCCGTTCCGTCAGGGGTTTTGCCGGCTCCCCTTCGAAGTTCACGATCAGATAGTCCTTGCCGGTGTAGAGAAGCTGGCCGAGATGAAAATCGCCATGAATGCGGGCGCGTTTCGCCGTGATTTTGCGCGACAGGACGGTTCGAAAACGGTTGAGTATTTCACTTTGCAGATCGAGGACCTTCAAGGCCTCATCCAGCACCGTACCGCGCAGCGTTTTGAGATGACTTTTCAAGTGCTGGAACATCTGTCCGGAATGATTGCGCATCGATTGATAAAGCGATCGCTGATAGAGAACGGAAAAAGGCTCGGGCGAGAAATCCGGATCGTTCGAGTCTGATGCCAGCGCGGCATGTAATTCCGCGGTTCGCCGTCCGATCAGCTTCACGTTTTCGAAGTATGGTCCGATGAGTTCGGCGGCGAACGCGGGAATCGGCGTCTGTTCGACACGCTCGACGAGCGACATCGGCCGCAGCATATCCTTCAATTCATCGGCAGGCCGCGTCGCCGCCCGGTCGAAATACTGTCCCAGTGCATCCAATGTGTGCCGCCATGCGTCGCCTTCATTCGGGATATAACGCTGCAGAACTCCAACCGCCGCCCGGTCGCCTTTGCTGTTGCGATATTCAATGGCGCCCGCAACAGGTGGAGTATGCGGAAACCCAACCCGCTCGGTCAAAAAATTTCCGGTCTCCAGATCGGGATTGGTGCCGGTTTCCGTACGCCGGTAAAGTTTCAACACCAGTTGGTCGCCGAGGACAGCCAGCGAAGCGCCGGGTTCGACGCGCACCACGGCATTGTCCAGATTCGCAGCGGCGGTGGCGCGTTCCGACTTCATCAATCGCGAAGGACTTGCCACGAAGACTCCGTTATCGCCGCGCATGTGGCGCCGCCGGACGATCATGGCCGCCAGAGCCTTGCAGAAAGTTTTGTCGAGGACCGAGTCGTAGAGGATGCCGGACTTCTCTCCGTCCCTGGCCCGAACCGTGAGCCGGGCAAGAACCGCGCCGGGAGACGATTTGATAATCTGATCGGCGCGCTCTCCGTAGTCGAAGGACAACGGCAAAACGTAGGTTTCCGGATCTTCCTCGTTGTAGTCGATTTGCACCTGCGACATGCAGGCATGCATGGAATCGAACGACATCCGTATGACTTCCGTCAACGCCGCGCTCTTGATGTTCCGCGTCTTGCCGGCAAACCAGGGCTGCGATCTCAAATAGGGAATCAACGCATTCTCCAGCGCGGCGCGGGAATTACCTGAAAACACATTGGCCCAGTCATTTTGTACCACAAGCTGAACGGACGTTATCTGAGCGCCGGGGCGCTCCGGGACCGTCCCGGCTGCAGCGAGCGAGAACCAGTAAAAGGAATGCGGCCCGAGCGTGAGGAAATACGGTGTTTCTCCGATTGGAGGGAACTGGGCGCGGCCGAATAATTCAGTGGGCGACGTGCCTTTGAATGCGCCGAGATCCAGCGTCGCATACTGAACGAACCTCGAAAGATTCGCGACAACGAGAATCACCTCATCCTTGTATCGCCGGATAAACGCGAGCACGCGATGGTTATCCGGGTAAAGGAATTCAAGTGTTCCGCGCCCGAATGCTTTATAGCGTTTTCGCATCGCAATCAGCCGTTTCATCCACCACAGCATCGAGTGTGGATTGTTTTGCTGCGCTTCGACGTTATAGGCCTCGTAATGCGCGTCGGGATCGACGATGATCGGCAAAAACAACCGGTGCGGGCTTGCCTTCGAAAAGCCGGCATTTCGATCGGAGTTCCATTGCATCGGCGTGCGCACCGCGTTTCGATCGCCGAGATAGATGTTGTCGCCCATCCCGATTTCATCGCCGTAATAAATGACCGGCGTGCCCGGCAGCGAGAAAAGCAGCGCATTGATCAATTCGATGCGGTTCCAGTCTTTGCCGAGGAGCGATGTGAGCCTTCGCCGGATTCCCACATTGATGCGCATTTGAGGATCGTTCGCATACGCGCGATACATGTAGTCGCGTTCTTCGTCGGTCACCATCTCGAGAGTGAGTTCATCGTGGTTGCGCAGGAACAATGCCCATTGGCAGAGTTCGGGAACCGGCGGTGTCTGCGAGAGGATATCGATGATCGGAAAGCGGTCTTCCATCCGCAGCGACATGAACAGGCGCGGCATCACCGGAAAATGAAACGCCATGTGGCATTCGTCGCCGCTGCCGAAATAAGCGATGGCATCTTCCGGCCATTGATTCGCTTCCGCGAGCAGCATGCGATTGCGGAATCGTGATTCGATCTGCTGGCGGAGAAGCCGCAGGAACGCGTGGGTCTCGGGAAGGCTTTCGCAATTCGTGCCTTCGCGCTCGTACAAATAGGGCACGGCATCCAGCCGCATGCCGTCCACGCCCATGCCCAGCCAGAAATTGACGACGGAAAGAAGGCTGCGGCGCACATCCGGGCTGTCGAAATTCAAATCCGGTTGATGATGATAAAAACGATGCCAGTAATACTGGTTCGCGACGGGATCCCACGTCCAGTTGGACGTCTCGAAATCTTTGAAGATGATTCGCGCGTCCTTGTATTTATCGACCGTGTCATTCCAGACATAAAAATTCCGCGCCGGGCTTCCCGGCCGCGCGCGACGGGCCCGTTGAAACCAGGCGTGCTGATCCGACGTGTGATTCAGAACGAGTTCGGTAATGACGCGAATACCACGGCGATGCGCCTCGCGCAGAAAAGTTCTGCAGTTCTGAAGCGTGCCGTACGAAGGATGAACGCTGGTGTAATCGGCAATATCGTACCCGTCGTCCTTCAGAGGAGATGGATAAAAGGGAAGCAGCCAGACTGCAGTGACACCGAGATCCTGAAGATAATCGAGTTTTTCGGTGAGTCCTTCGAAATCACCGATGCCGTCGCCGTTGCTGTCGTAAAACGCGCGAACATGCAGTTCGTAAATGATCGCGTCTTTGTACCACCACGGATCGTCTTCCAGAGTGAAGCCCTGGGCGTCCTCTGCCATATCTAAAAGCCTAGCACGAGGGGCTGTTGCGGCGGTCAATGACCTGCCGGACTGCCCGTTTCAGGACCGTTCTGAAAAACTCCTCGAAACTCATTTGCTTCTGCTTCCAAGAGGAATAATCTGTCCGCAAACATCAGCCTGGATGGCTATGAATAACGAGGGGGAAATCATGAGACATCAACTTGCAGCTATCAGTGTGTGCATCGCATTAACGGCTTCACTTGCGATGGGGCAGGTGACCACAGGCCGGCTTTTCGGGACCGTCAGTGACGCGCAGGGTGCAGCCATACCGGGCGCGAAAGTTGCCGTCACCGGGAGCAGCACGGGCCAGTCATTTGAAACCTCGACCAATGAGCGGGGCGATTGGTCGGTCGCTTCGGTCTCGACCGGTGTGTACAAAGTATCGGTGAGCCTGGCGGGTTTCAAATCCAGCGTTGTGCAAAACGTCAAAGTCGACGCGGCTGTTCCCGCTCGCGTCAATGTGACTTTGGAAGTTGGCGGTGTCTCCGAGACGGTTGAAGTTTCGAGCGGCGCCGAGGCTTTGCAAACAGCGACGGCAACCGTTAGTTCGACGCTCGTCGGCCGGCAGATCAACGAAATGCCGTTTACATCGCAGCGCAACGCTCTGGATCTGATTGTCACTCAGATCGGAACAGCAACTCCCGGTACTCCGCGAACGTCTTCCATCAACGGATTACCCAAGGGAAGTCTCAATATCACTCTGGATGGGGTAAGCATCCAGGACAACCTCCTGAAATCGAGCGATGGATTTTTCGCAAACATCCAGCCAAAGTCGGACTCGGTCGAGGAAGTGACGCTTTCCACCGCCGGCAGCGGAGCCGAAAGCCTGGGTGAAGGCGCGGCACAGGTGAAGTTTGTGACCAAGGCGGGAACGAACGATTGGCACGGCGGCGCATCCTGGTCGGTGCGCAATGACGTTTTCAATTCAAACTACTACTTCAATACGATCGATCATTTGAAACGGGATCGCATTGACTTGAATCAGGTGGGCGCACGCCTCGGGGGACCGATCCGCCGGAACAAGGCGTTCTTCTTCGTCAGCGACGAGGAATTCCGTCTGCCTCAGACCTACACGACGCCGAATCAGACAGTACTGACGAGTGACGCCCTCAACGGCCTCTTCACGTACAAGGACACCACCGGCGCCATCAAGCAGGTCAATCTCTACAACCTGGCGGCGGCGAAGAATCCTTCGCTTCCCGCGACAGTCCGTCCCTATGCGACCACTCCCGACCCGATCGTTTCGGGAATCCTTTCAAAAATCAACACGGCGGTGAGTTCCGGACAGGGCACTCTGACGAGCCGCGCTACTCCGAGCCTGAACGATTACAACCGGAGTAATTTCATCTTTCAAACGCCCGGAAAGAACAAGCGGCGGTTCTTCACGACCCGGCTCGACTACAACATCACGGACAAACATCACGTGGAGTTCGTCTACAACTTTCAGTACTACAACTCGAAACCGGATGGCGTGAACGGGATTCTGCCGATTTATCCGGGATCGGGCACGGTGCTCGGGCAGCCGGCGTCCGGCGGAATATTCCGGGAGAATTCCTCCGGAGTTCTGGCGCTGCGCTCCACGCTCAGCGCTCATCTCACGAACGAAATCCGCGCAGGAATCGGGTCTGTAGGCAATTCGCTGTTCCGCTCTGAAATTGTTCCCGCATTGTTCTCTCAGTGGAACGGATATGCGCCCACGCTGAACTATGTCACTAATCCGTTTAATTCCTCGACTCAGTCGCGCAGGAATACTCCCGCGCGCACGGTCAACGACAATTTGAACTGGGCGCAAGGTTCGCATCTGTTGAATTTCGGCGGGACGTTTACTCAAGTGAATTCCTGGCAATCGTCGCAGGGGTCGGCTCTCGTTCCCGGGGTCAGCTTCGCTCTGGCCACGGGCGATCCGGCGAACACCGGAGCCACCAGTCTTTTCACGGCAGCGAATTTTCCCAACTCGACTTCAACCGATCTGAGCAATGCCGGATCGTTATACGCATTGCTGACCGGCCGCGTCTCCACTTTTACGCGCTCCGTTGCCGAGGATGAAAAGACTCATCAGTATCGCGCCGGGCCTTTGGTGGATCGCAACCGGCAGCGTGAATTTGGGCTTTATCTGCAGGACAGCTACCGCTTCAAGCCCAGTCTGACAATCAACTACGGTGTCCGCTGGGATGTGCAGTTTCCATTTGTGAATCTGAACTCCACATACTCATACGCAGGAGGCCCCGCGGGCCTCTACGGAGTATCGGGCGCCGGCAATCTGTTCAAGCCGGGAGTGCTGACCGGATCCATACCGCAGTTTCTTCCGGTGACGTCAGAGCAGGGTACGTTCAAGACCCACTGGAAGCAGTATTCTCCGTCGCTGGGCCTCGCATACAAGCTGCCAAAGAGCGGATTCAAACCGCTGGAATGGATCACCGGAGGGAACTCGGTGTTGCGAGCGGCGTATTCGATCGCAACGGTACGGGAAGGAATGAACGTTCCCATCAGCCTTTGGGGGTCGAACCAGGGACCGAGTTACTCGACGAGCATATCGCCCAGTACGTTTCCTGAGATTTTTGGACCTGCAGGAAGTGTATGGTTCCGCGATCCATCGCTGCCGGCGCGAACGGCTCCTTCAACGCCTTCGTATCCGATCGCTGTTTCACCCGGCAACAGCTTGAATGATTTCGATCCGAACCTCAGACAAGCCTACGTGCAAAGCTGGACTCTGAGTTTCCAGCGCGAGATCGCTCAAAACACCGTTCTGGATGTCCGCTACGTGGCCAATCACGCCGTCGGCCTTTGGCGGCAATACAATCTGAACGAAGTGAACATCTTTGAGAACGGGTTTCTGGACGAGTTCAAAGTTGCCCAGGCCAACCTCGCTTTGGCGCGGCAATCCAATCCAACGAGCACTCAGTTTGCGGGTCTGGCCGGTCAAAAGCCGCTTTCCATCATCACCACCGCTCTTGGATTGAACAGTGATACGACGACGGCCACTCAACTTCTCCAGGGCCAGGCGGGCGCTCTTGCCAATGCGATCGCGTTCAACTCAACGCGTATGGCGAACCTCACAAATGCCGGTTATGCTTCGAATTTTTTCGTCGTGAATCCGACTGTCCTGGGTGGCGGAGCCTTCATGGTCGCCAACGGCGGCGGTTCCAGCTACAACGCGTTACAAGTGGAATTAACCAAGAGGTTCTCACATGGACTTCTGGCGCAGGGTGGTTATGCGTGGTCCAAGGCTTTAACCAACATGGATGCATCCAGCTCTTCGGTGTTCAATCAACCCAGCACGTTGAGAGACCCAAGGCACGATCGCGGACCCTCACCCTGGGATCTGCGCCACGGATTCAAATTCAATGCGATTTATGAACTTCCGTTCGGCTCCGGACGGAAATACCTCGCCGATTTCCAAAACCCCGTCGTGAAGCGCGCGATCGAAGGCTGGGAACTGACGGCAGTCACGCGCGTTCAGTCGGGATCACCGGCGTACCTTCGCAGTACGCGGCAGACTTTCAACTCGGCGAGCGCCCAGTCCAGCAGCGGCGACGCCGGCGTCGTTCTGCACGGTCTGACGGCTTCGCAGTTGCAGGACCTTGTTGCCATTCGTAAAGATCCGTCGGGCTCGGTGTATTACCTGCCGCCGGACTTGCTAAGAAATACCTACGCGGCGTTCGAGATCAATGGCCAGTCCCTGTCCAGTCTGGATCGGAACGCGCCGTATATCGGACCGCCGGAGACTCCGGGACAACTGGGCAATCGCATATACCTCTACGGTCCATGGCAGCAATACTGGAATCTCGGCGTCGTTAAAAAAACAAAGATCGGCGAAAGCAGCAACATCGAGTTTCGCGCAAGCTTTCAAAATGCGTTCAATAACGCGAACTTCCTGCTCGGCGGAGCCGGCAACGATGTGAATACTCTGAGTGTCGCGGCCACCGGTACTCCGCCATTTGGACAAACACGCAGCGCTTACCGCGACTTTACGGTCTCGGGCACCAATGATCCGGGCGGACGTATTATCGAGTTCACGCTGCGCATCAATTTCTGAAAACTGCGGCGGCGCTCCCT
>CAZWGA010000101.1:16228-17832 GCA_964633285.1 uncultured Solibacteraceae bacterium
TTGTCTTGATACGGGTGATAAGTGCCGTTGTAGTCTCTTTAGTCGGTTCGGCTTTTGTTCAAGAACAGATCAGCACGAGTTATTTTTTCTATCACTACCGCGACTTTGCGGCAAGAGCGTTGGGTGCTTTCGTGGGTACAGCCATGGGATCTTTTCTGTGGCCGAACGACCAGCGCGCCAATGTCGGAATTGTCTCGCTGTTTTATTCAATCCTGGATGCGAGGCAGATAAAAAAATTTCGTGTCGTCGATCGAGACGATTTCATACCGTTCCGCCAGGTGACTTTTTTCCCACACTGGAATGGTGCATGGTTGATTGTTTTGTTCCTTGTGACCGTTTCGGCATCGCTTTGCGGCCGGTGGGCTGGCAGGATGCTGCATCGGCAAGTTCGAGATTTCGAAAAGCGGAGATTAACAAGAATCATCCGGCGGTAAGCCAGAGGAACACAGCTCTCGTGAAAGAAAAGTGCGGCCTATGAGCAATGTATTCAGTCAACCTCGAACGTGATCGCCACGAACTGATGGCCGCGATTGCGGCGGTGGATGACAAGTCCGGCGACAACAGGCTATGATCGCAGTTATGAGCTCGGTCCGCATTAGTGAAACGGAACTTGCACGCGACGTCCACGCCGTTTTGGAAAAGGTGCAGCAAGGCGTCGAGGTTATCATCGAGCAAGACCATCGGCCTGTCGCCGTTATCAAACCATCGAAGCCGGCAGGCCGACTGCTGACCGATGTCCTCGCCGAGCTTCAGGCCAGAGGCTCAACCGCAGTCATCGATGACGACTTTGCACGCGACATCCAGGACAGCATCAACTGTCTTCGTGACGCACAGCCACCGTCCTGGGACTAATCCTCGATTCCACTGTTTTGATTGCTGCCGAACGTCGCAGACTGACGGCGGCTCAAGTCATCGAAAGCGTCGTCCAACGGGTCGGTGCCGTGCCCGTTATCTTGACGCCCATGACGCTCGCTGAAGTCGGTCACGGAATCTATCGGGCCAATAGCGAAGAGATCCGCGAACACCGGCGTTCATTCGGATCTGAAGGTCATCTCTCTTTAGCCCGGCCGGCTCTTCTCGACGATATAATCGGTCCATCCATGCTGCCGTCGAGAAAGCGCGAGCTGACGCGATTCCTGATCGATCGCTTTCGCACCAGTGAGCCAGTGAGTGCCGATCCTGTGGGCTTCAGGGAGAAACTTTCGGCACGACCGCAACTCCGTTCATCAACACCACAAGCTGAAACCCGGTCGATAACTGCCCGGTCGCTCCAGTGCGAAGGGGTTCGAGGAACTCAATCAGGTAAACCCATCGATCATTGATCGGTCTCAATGTGACCGCATTCAGCCGCCAGTCTTTGCCATTGGGCAACAGCGTCGCAAGATACTTCGATGCGGTTTCCGCCGCTCGCCGAGCCGGCAGCGGCGGATTCTCCTGACTTACCGGCCACGCCGGAGTTTTTTGAAGCTCCTGATCGGTGACCCGGAATTCATATTTCTTTCCACCGTATTCCACTGTGAAGGTGGTCTCGGCCTGCGCAACAAACAGAGTTGCAAGAAGACACAAAGTCTGCAGCATGGGCGCCTCCCTTGATGATCATTTAA
>CAZWGA010000102.1:0-17725 GCA_964633285.1 uncultured Solibacteraceae bacterium
GTGCCCTAAACAGGTCTAACTCAAAAACTGTTCCGAATTTCGTGGGACGCCGCATTGCGTCAGCCGCCTCCGCTCCGCATCGACTCGGCTATTCTCAATGCGAATCTGTGCGGCCTCCGCGGCTGTAGGAGTTTGCAACAGCGTGGCCAGGATCTGGCCCCCCGAAACACGCTCTCCGATTCTCGGCAGTGAACGGCTTTCGATGATGCCGCCCACTGGCGGCGCTACAAGCGCGCGATTTGAAGGAGAAGGAATCACGCGTCCCGTCGAATAAATCAGAGGGCGCAATTGGGTTTCTTCGGCCAGCGCCAGTTTCATTCGAATCAACCATTGCTGCTCCATTCGAAAAGGAACGATGCCCGTTGCAGCGGCGGCCTGCGGTGTGGGTTCGGCGTCAGGTTGTGCCGGCCGCTTCCACAGCATGAGCCCGGCTGCAACGATCGCGAGTACAACTACAGGTGCTATCCATTTCTTCATCACTCGATCTCCTTCCCAACGGCAAGTTCCAGTTCGCTCAGGCTGATCTCGTAATCGAACAGCGTTCGAAAATACTGTTGACGGACGTCGGCGCGTGTTCGCTGAGCTTCGAGCACGGCCAGCAGAGGCGTCGCCCCTTCTTCGTAAGCGACGAGCGCAATGGATCGCGACTCGTCGGCTTGATTCAACAATTCGTCACGGAATGTTTGGACTTGCTCCCGAGAAGTCATAAGCGCTTCGTATGCGGCGCTGACCTCGGCGATGGTATGACTCTTTGCGACTTCCATAAGTGCAGCGGCGGCTTTCTGATCGGCTTGCGCGCGGGCAATGCCGGCCTGATTCCGATCACGCACCTTCAACGGTACGTTCACTCCGAACATCACGGTATTGTCGGCGCCGATCCGCTTGTACCCGGCAAATGGAGAAATGTCGGGTTTCGCACGGGCCTCTTCGAGGGCGAGCTTTTCCTTTGCGCCTTCCACGTCGCGCTGCGCTGCCTGAACATCGGGACGCTCTCGAAGACCAATTTCGATCAATGAATTCAGATCGGGACTGAGCAATCGCAGATCGATCACGGCGGACACTTCCTGCTTCGTCACCGCATCGTCTTCGAGATTCTCCGCCAGACGGATCATGGCTTGCCGCAACCCAAGCTGCGCCTGTTTGAGAGCTGAATCGAACTTGATCCGTTCCAGTCGCACTTTGATCAGATCGGCCTCTGGGATTGCGCCTTCCTGAAATCGCGCAAGGTTGAGTTGAACGAGTTGCTCGAACATCTGGCGGTTCTCGGTCGCGACTTCAATATCGCGGCGGGCGAGCACGGCCTGAAAATACAACCGCTTCACTTCAGCGACACCCTTGCGCATCGAATCCAGGAATCTCGCCTCCGCCGCCGAAATTGTCGCGGCGGCGACGTTCTCTCGCAGTTTTCTCTTACCGCCCAGTTCAACGGTCTCGGAGTAGGCCATTCCGATCTCATAGAGCTTGCCCGCGGGCAGAGGACCTGACACCGAGAGGTTCTCGGCCGTTACGGACAGACCGGGATTTGGCCGCATCCGCGCAGCGATCGCATCGGCCCTCGTGCGTTCCAGCCTGTATTTTTCTGCCTGTAATTCCAGGTTGCGATCGATATACATGCTGACGACACGTTGTAGCGTGAGCGGTGGCGATGCCTGCTGGGTATAGGCAGGAACCGTCATGGTTGCGAACAGAAGCAAAAGAACAATTGCTCTCGTCATGATTGAATGATTCATTGTGTCCTCACTCCACCTTGAAACCGCGCAACGGCATGCGTTCGTCGAGCTTTGAGTTTTTGATATGGAATTCGATGTCGTAATCACCCCGCTTGGGAACGTTGAGTTCGGCGACGTAAATTCCAGTAACCTTGCCGACGCGGCTCGTCGTCTGGACGAGGGGCTCCGATGAACCCTTCGCTCGCACTGTAAGCGTCACTTCCGCTTTTTCAACGGGCGATCCATCGGACAAATCCGTCAAATGAATCCGCACCGGACTCGGCTTCCCGCCGTGCAAAGGCTCGTACTCGAAATAGTTCTCGACACGATCGGTGAATTCCGTGCGAGAGAGTGCCTCGGGTTCGGCCGCAGCAACAGGTGGAGAGATAGGCCTGGAGCAATTTGTGAACAAAACCATTGTGGAGAGCAGCATCAATGCCGCACTCCGTTTCCATGCGTTTTCCATAAGGAATAACCGTTTGAAATTTGTTTAGAACGATGGACGGACGTATGCCGTCAGACAGGGCAGTTGTCAGGCAGGAGGAGCGCGCGGGATTTGAGATTCGACGTCAGGCGGGCTATGCGCTCTCGGTGTAGCAGCGGTAAGGAATTCGCGCGACGATACGGTCGTGTCGAGGCTAAGGTGCGTGATGGTGATGATCGCGTCGAAGTGGACCGAGGATGTTGCAGTTGTCGTCAGGAGATCAATTGAGCGGGCATCGCTGTGCGAAGAATGCGGCCGTTCCATGTGAACGCCGGTCTCATCCTCCGCAACTTCCTTTTCGGGAAAGTGTGCATGGATCACCGGAGACTCACCGGCGTGTGTGTGCACATGGACCAACGGAGCGTAAAGGGTGGCCAACAACATCAGCGCCACTGCGCCACAGGCCATCATTCGTCGCATTCGCGTATTCTGATGAACCTCTAACTCGAAGTCAATGCCCCGATCTTGTCCGCGGCGGCGAGCGTTCAGGCAACCAGGGAGCCGGTCTCGGACGTATCGTAACCGGCGAGCACTTCGAGTTTGCGGCGGAGGGCAGCGCGCTGCAAAACATCAAGAAAGGTCTGGATGACTGGAAGACCGGCCGTCTTTTTTCGAAGGACAAGGTCGTAGCGCTCGCTGTGCAGCGGAACGAAATCCAGGCCGAATGTCTGGGCAGCCGAGCGTGTGGCCAGGCAGACGTCGGCATCGCCCGACACGACGCCGTAAGCCGCGGCTAAGTGGCCTCGTGCCTCACGGTCATAACCTTGCACCCGGCTGCGTTCGATGGCGGCCTTTGCCAACAGCCGATCCAGCAGCGCGCGGCTGCCCGAGCCCGGTTCGCGATTGATAATACGAATGCTTTTTCGTGCGAGATCTTCGATTTTATGCAGGCGTTTGGGATTGCCGGGAGCCACGACCAATCCCTCTTCCCAATGAGCAAACGTGATGACGCTGAAATCCTTGTCCGGAAATTCCTTGCGAAGATACGGCAGGTTGAACTCGCCCGTCTTCGGGTCTTCCAGGTGAGATCCGGCGATGTGCACCTTTCCCTCTTTGAGCCAGGCCAGCGCCAGTTTGCTTGATGCGGCGGCGGGAATGATTTCGATTCCGCTGATTCTTTCGACCATATGCGCAAGGAGATTGGCGGCGGGATCACAGCCTGCGAGAACGAGTTTCCTGGCCGATGCGTCATCCCTGGCAAATACGACAAGGTCGGCGCGGTTGCCGGGCCGACCGGTACGCTGGATGATGCCGTCCGCTTCAGGCATGTAATAGGGCGATGCGCTCACCGGTACGCTGATCCACCGCGATCCCACGTGGCAAACGCGTACCGGCTGTCCCTTTAGTACCGCCGTGCCGCTGAGAACTTCGGTGGCAAGGGACTCCGGTCCCTTTTGCCCGTTCTGTCCCAGCATGAAGAGCTCGTCAAGCGTGACTTCCAGCTCTTGCGCGAGGTGCAGGGCAACCTCGGTATTCGGGACGTACGTTCCGGCTTCGATCGCATAGATGGTTTGCCGGCTCACGTTCACCCGGCGCGCGAGTTCAGAAGCGCCGATGCCCCGGCTTTTGCGTATTTCCGCGACTTGATTCCTGACGTCTTGTTTCACTGTCCGTTCGTCCTCTGTTAAGAAACCGATTGCTAAAAATGAATCTTTCCGACCAACTCGAATACCCGGGGGTTGCCGGCGGTCGTTATCGAACCAAAGGCCGCGCTGCCAAAACTTCCATTCGGGTCGCCCAGGGGCGGCGTGTTGGTCACGTTGAAGGCCTCGGCCCTTAATTCGAGGCGGACCTTTTCTCGAATCGGAAATGTTTTTCCGATCATCAAGTCGGCGTCCTGCAGACCTGGCCCCCGGACTGGATTGCGCGAGCTGGTGCCGATCACAAATTGAGGCGCCGGCGTGAACGCGGATGTATCGAAATACTTCGCGACACTCCGGGTGCCGAAGTTGTTGGGATTGCCGGAACGGTTCGGCCGCTGAACAGCAAAACCGAGACTGGAATTGTTGTTGGTAGCCTGAGTGATGGGAACCGCATCGCCCGACTGCAAGCGGACCAGTCCGGCAATTTGTACTCCTGAAATTTTCCAGAGACGCGGGATCTGGTACGTCCAGCCGGCGGCAAAAACCTGGGGTATGTCCCCGCCGGATACATCCCTCTCCAGATGGCGATTGTAGGCATCCGCAGCTCCGGTGCTTGTGAGAACGGGACCCGTGAAAATAGTTTGCGAGAAAACGGTGGATGCATCGTCAAGGAGTTTGGAAAACGTGTAGGAGGCATTCATAGTGAATCCGCGGGACAACCGTTTTTCCACCTTTACAGCGAGCGCATTGTACGTCGAGTTGCCGACGTTATCGCGGAATAAAGCCACAGTGGTGAAACGAGGGAAGGGCCGTAACAATTGCTGTTGCGCGATGGTCGCTCCTCCCAGCGACGATGAAGCCGGAATAGTGCCGAAATAGGGATTCGGCACGCGCGTCAACAGTGCTGCTCCCATGGACAGGTACTGAGTTGGAAGTTGATTGATGTTCGCGTCCGGTATGCCCAAACGAGTATTCTTCGAACCGAGATACGCGACTTCGACATTCCACGTGTCTTTAAAACTCTTTCCGATCGTCAGATTGCGCTGCTGCGAATAGCCGGAGCCATTGGTGCGGTCCACTCCGAACACGCCTTGTCCTGAACCGGAATTGGGATTCGGCGCCGTGACCTGCACGGCCGGTCCGCTGGAAAGCGTGAAGGCTGCATTCACGTTGTCCTGCGATTGTTGACCCACCGTTTGAATGAAGGGGAATTGCGGCATCGTAAACGGAGTCGTGATACCGGACTGTTCGAAAAAGACCACGCCGTATCCCGCGCGCACAACCCAACTATCCCCGATTCGATAGGCCAGCCCAAGGCGCGGACCAAAATCGCAGCATTCGAAGTTACGGGCCGTATGCGGGAAATCCAATACCTGTGTCGAGAGGTTGAATATCGCGCCCTGACTGTGGACTTCAGTGGAAGGGAAATTCAGCGTGTATCGTGTTCCCGCGTTCAACGTCAGGCGCCGCGAAACCTTCCAATCGTCTCCAACGAAGAACTCGGCAATATGAGCGCGCTCCTGAATGACGCGATTCTGGATGTCGATGGAGAAAGAATTCACCTGGCCTAGCAAAAACGAAGCGAAAGCATTACCGCTGCCGGCTACACCCGCGCTGTTCGTGCCTGTGGTTGTGAAAGAAAACGCACCGGTGGGATTTGGCGGGTTCAGAACATCCAGGGCTTCCCGGCGGACATCCGTTCCGAATTTGATCGTGTGCCGCCCGCGGACCATGGTGAACGTATCGAGTAACTCCGTAATGGATGTGGTGAAGTTGGAGTTGGAAGCCGCGGTGGGGCCGATCTGCTGAAAGCCGGCAACAGTGAAGATGGGAAGAACGGAGCCAAACGAGTTTGCCGGAAGTCCCGGGATGTTGATTCCGCCATTCTGCAAAGATGCCTGCTTGAGATCACGCCGCGAATAGCCGGCGCGGAACTGATTTAGATTCGCAGGAGAAAGGATCCAACTGTAGTCGCCGGCGAAAGCGTCTCCACGGGTGATTGCGTGGCCGATAACGCCTGATGTCAAGCTTCCACTGCCATCGGGCAGAGGCGTCACGGGCGTGTCGTCGTCCCGGAAATACGTATACCTGCCGAAGAAACGATGCTTCCCGCCGAAGTAGCGATCCAATCTGAAATCCGCCTGATCCTGATCGTCGGGTTCGGTTGCGGTGCGTACAAAATTGTTGGCGCCGGCGACATTCGGCATCGGATAGTGCTGAAGAATCTTTGCGCCGATCGGATCGAATCGTCCTGAAGGTATGGTGTTGTTCTGAAACTGCGGCCGCCCTTGCGTGGCGGCGTCGAAGACAGGCTGCGCAAAGATGCCCTGTCTCTGCGCAACTGTTGGAACGACACTGAACCGGGTGACGCCCGTGCGTAATCGCGTCCCTTGCCAGTCTCCAAAAAAGAACGTCCTATTCGCCTGAATGGGCCCGCCGAATGTTCCGCCGTATATGTTTCGGCGGAACTCCGGCCTGGGGCCCGCCTGTGCGAAGAGGTTTCTCGCGTTGAGGGCTTCATTCCGGAAGAATTCGAACACGTCACCGTGGAATTGATTTGTTCCGGATTTGCCGATCACCATCACGGTCCCGCCGTTCGAGCGGCCATATTCCGGAGAATAGGCGTTGATGTTTAGCTTGAGCTCAGCCATGCCGTCAATGATCGGGTAGTAGACGACCTGCCCGGGTTCAGGTTGCAAAACGCTGATGCCGTCATACATGTACTCGTTCGTGCGAGGGCGGCTACCGTTAATGCGGGGCAATACCGATCCGCCGCCGGGCAGCGCCACGCCCGGTGCCATTGTCACCAGTGGAATGAAGTTTCGGCCGTCGAGCGGCAGCGTCGTTACCTTCTTTTCATCCACATTCATGCTGACTTCGCCGCTGGCGGTTTGCAGTACCGGAGCCGCTGCCGTGACTTCAACCGTTTGGGACGTTTGCCCGACCTGAAGAGAAATGTCCAGCGACGTCCGTTCGGCGAGCCGCAACGTGATACCGCTCTGTCGATACATACGGAAGCCCGGCTGTTCGACCGTTACAACATAATTGCCGGCGGGAAGGCCGACGAAGTGGTACGCGCCCCGGTCATTGGAAGTTCCCGAATACCGCGCCATTGTCGCCTGATCCTCAGCGTGAATGGACGCACCGGCTACGGCCAGCCCGGAGGTATCGCGGATAACGCCGAAGAGTTCGGCTCTCCCGGCCTGGGCAAAGGCATATCCGGGTAATAGAACAATGATGGCAGGCAATAGAAGCGCAGAGACGCGTAATTTCACTATCGTTATTTATAAACGACAATGTGTCGTAACAACAACGTCAAAGTATTCTGGCGAACTGCGGCTATTTTCCGAACAGCGAAAGGTCGAAAACGTTGAGGTCTACGGTACGTGAAGGAGGTAACCCGAACAGGCTTGCGTCGAGCTGGTATTGTCTGCCGGCGCGGATCGTCCACTCTCCGTGCGGCTGGAAGTTGCCGAGTTCCGGCGTGCCGGTTTGAACATCCCAGAGCGGCACAGGCTTTGTAGAGTCGTTCATCACCTTATATAAAGTTCGGCAGCCGGGTTCTTTTGAAGTCAGGCTGCAACCGGTGATATCCGACCAGTGGCGATCGATATTCCGCGTGTAGATCACGGCATCCTTGCCGTGCCTTCTCAGTTCATCGACGGCGTCGAGAATATATTTGCGGCGCCGGGCCTGGGCAGCCGCGTTTGTCGAAGGAGCGGCTGATATGAACCACTCCACATCGATGGCGACGAACGCAACATGGGCCAATTCCGATCCCAGCGCGGCAAGTCCCTGCTGGACCTGCCAGCGGGATCCCGGCCGCGACTGCGTGACAGGATTACCGGCGCACCTGCCCCGGTTGTCCCGCACAGGATGCGAAAATGTCCGGCAAACTTTGTCGTCGTAATTCAGGAGAATGTATGCGGCCGTTTTCAATCCCGCGATCGATCGGGCTCCGCGGAGTTGAGAAGAAGCAAATTCATTCCGGCTGCGTCCACCCCACGCTTGAGCGATGACGAATTGATGTCCGGCTTCCTTGATTTGATTCCAGACTGCTGAAGAAATCGGACCGGTATAAAAATCTACGTCGATGCCGAGACCTGTTGACGATGAAGACTGAGCGGAGAGTGGAATGGTGAAAAGACAAATGGTGAAGACGATGAGAATCGTTCGATGAATGTTTGCCGGTTTACTCAAGCGGCGAGAATTATAGAGCAATTCCAGGAACGCCTGTGCACCCGTTTTCCAGTGCGTCAGACCCTTGTTTTATCAGTTTGTCGGGTCTGACGCCGAATTTAGAAAACGGATGCACAGGCGTTCCTGGAATTAGAAATTCAATCGGGCAGTGAACGTGAAGCGCCGGTTGGCGACCGGGAAGTCGGCCTGGGCTGCACCGCCGGCTGGATCGGCCGCCGTCAGCCTTCCGAAGGATGCGTTGTTGATGTCGTTTCCACCGGCCACAAGAGCCCAGCGAGGATTGTTCAACACGTTGACGGCATCCACGCGGATTTCGAATTCCTTCTTTTCCTTGATCCGGACACGTTTGACCAGGTTCACATCGAACCCGGCATGAGTGGGACCTTCAATCCACTGGCGCCCGAGCGTACCGACAGTTCCCGGCGCGGGGTTTGCCAGAATCATCGGGCCCGAACAAACAGCGTTGGCTCCGACGCAAATCGCTTTGTTGGTGACCGAACTCTGAAGCGTTTGCGATGTCGTCACGTTGCTCTTGAATGGATCGTCAACCTGCGTGTACGTGCCAAAGTAATTTGCGCCGTTGGCGAGATACGTAATATTTCCGGCGCTCTTCGCAAAATCTCCCAGGATCACCGGGGTATTTGCTGTCCGTGCAAGGTTGATTGTGCCCGGCACTGCGGTCCAGGTGGTTTGTGCGTTGGACGCGGTGATGGTTATGGGCGCTCCTGAACTCCAACTGAAGATGCCGCCAAGCTGCCATCGTTCGATAATCCGCGAGACAAATCCCGGCGCGTTGCTGAAGAATTTCCGGCCCGGCCCGAACGGCATTTCAAATGTGCCGTTGCTCCGGAAATCGTGCGTGCGGTGGAAAGTCAGCAGCGAATGATTGTAGTGGTGATTTCGCGGGTCCTGGTATTCCAGGCCGCCGTCGATGCTTTGTTCACCAAGTGTGCGGCTCCATGTATAAGCGAACGAATTCGTGAAGCCGTGCGACAGGCGCTTGGTCAACTGGAGATTCATCGAATGATAGGTGGAGCTGCCGGGATTCGTGTTTTCAACAACCGCCGCGTATTGTGGATTCGCGACGATGAAGTTATCCGGGAACCCGCCGTTCTTCAGCAGGCCGCCGGCTCCGAGCGTCGTAGCCGTCGTCGAAGTATTCAAAGCATTCGCAAATTCGCCGACTCGGCCGTCGGCAAGAAACGGTTTGAAGGTCGCATTACCGCGCAGCGCTGCCGATGCGCTCACAGTATTTCCGATCACGCCTTGTCCCAGCGCCGCGTTTGTTCCGGCATTCAGCGTGAGACCTTTCAGCATCTGATCAAACAGGGGAGCATCACCTCCGGCGCGTGTAATGTTGAACGCGTTCAGGATCCCGTTTTCGTAGATGTTCACGTCGTTGATCGAGATTCCTCCATACAGGTGCGTGCCCTTGCTGCCGATGTAGCGGGCTTCGAACGTGAGATTCTTCGCAATTTCGCGCTGAATCTCGAGGTTGAAGTTCTGGATGTAGGGATTTACCCGATGATCATCGAAGCCCAGCAGCGGATTGGTGCGCTGATTCAACGGCTCCTGTCCCAGAACTTTCAATTGGGGCTGTGATGGCAACGGAACCGGAAGGTCCGCCGACGCGAAACTAAAAGCTTTGTTTCCGACTCCAAGTGTTGTGAAGTTTTGCGTGTACGACAGCCCGACATTATTGCCCGTGAAGAGATTGAGCGCAGCGTTGAACGATGCCGCGCCCTGATAACTGACACCGTATCCGGCGCGCATCACCGTCTTGTCTTTTCCGCCCCAGGGAAGAGACCAGCTCAATCCGATGGCCGGACCGAAATTGTTCCGGTCGTTCTGATACAGAAGCGTTCCCGAGTTGGGGGAATTCTTGCCCACGAGTTGAAGTTGCGTGAGCTGACCGGCCTGGTGGTAAGGCTGCCACATATCCGCGATGCTTGTTCCCGCAATGCCGAACAGGCCCGCGGCTCCTCCGACGGGAGAAGCGTTCATTCCCTGGGCTTCCCACGGCACGCCGTAGAAGTCATAACGAAGTCCGACATTCAGCGTGAGATCCGGACGAATCTTCCAATCATCCTTAAAGAATGTGCCCCACTCATTCTGATGAAATTCCTTGATACGCACGACCGGTGAGAAGCTTGTCTCGCTCGGTTTGTTCACGTTGAGCGTGAGGCTCGCGCCGGAAACGTTTCCTGAAAGATCGAGCAGCAGATTCTGAGCGGTGGTGACGCTGGTACCGGTCAAACCTGCGATCGTGTTAATGCCCGTTACCGCAACGCCCTGAGTTCCGCCGACGTTGACGACTGGAAATTTGTACCAGTCCGGATTGTCCGTGCCGTTCCAGCCGCGCGACGATGTATACCGCGCTTCAAAACCGGCTTTAAACGCATGTTTGGATTTCGTCCAGCTCAGCGTATCGCTGTAGTTGTAAAGCGGGCTGGTTTGACCGCGAGTTGCGGCGCCGCTGACGCTGGTAATAATGTTGTCCGGAATCAGCGCCTGTACGGGGAAGAACGAAACGCCGCCATGAGTCGGAAGCGCCTTGCGGGCCTCGTCTCCAACTTCGTCGGGTCTCCAGATCGACGACCAACTGTAGTTCCATGCTTTGCGGGTTCCAACGCGAAATTCGTTGACGATTGTCGGAGACAGCGTTGAAACCAGGGATCCCGTAAGCACCCTGGGCGCGCGCCGAACCGAACCGTTATAACCTCCCGGCCAGTTGGTAATACCGGCCTGAGCGGTCTGACCCCAATCGCGCTCCCACGTGCCGCTGAACGACGCTTTGTGGCTTGCGTTGAAATTGTGATCGATGCGGACGTTGTACTGATTGCGATCGACATCGTTGCCGTCGCCGTTGGGCGTATCGGAGCCTTCAATGCGGCGAACCCATCGAATTCCCGCGGTGTTCAATCCATCGCCGACGGTGTAGTCATTTGGATGCGGCATCCGCCCGATCAATGTTTTGATCCAACCCGAACTATCGAATGCGCTGCGGTTCACATCCCACGGACTGCCGTCAGGCCGCGCAAATACATTAAAGGATGTGAGTGCGCCTGTTGCGGCGGCGGGTCTGGAGCAGAGCGATCCGGGATCGCCGCAGGGAGTTCCGTTCCTGTCCGATGTAGGAACGTTCGCGAGAAAGTTTCCGTTTTGTACGCCTGGGAAATAACGAAAGACTCCCTGCCGCGCCTGATCGGTTAAAACGGTTCCCGTAAAATACTGCTTCGTCAGATACCGCTGTCCATCAAACAGGAAGAAGAAAAACGTCTTGTTCTTGATGACCGGCCCGCCGACGCGTCCGCCGAACTGGTTGCCGTTGTAATAGTCTTTGCCGACGCCCTGAAAATTATTGTTCCAGGAATTCGCGTTGAGCGCGGGATTGCGGTTCACCCAGAAAACGCTTCCGTGGATTTCGTTCGTGCCGGACCGCGTTGCCATCTGGATCTGTCCGGAGCCGCGGCCCATCTCGGCATCCGCCGGGGCTACGATGACACGGACTTCTTCGACCAGATCCGGACTCACATAGGTGGTTGTCGCCGCTCCGGTGTCGTAGCGTCCGTCACTGACGGGAATGCCGTCACGCGTCGTGTTCAGAAGGGTCAGGCGTCCACCGGCGAAATTGCTTCCCTGGGTTCCCGGAGTTGTGCCGACAAGATCCAGAATGTTGCGGCTGGCCAGCGGCAGATCACGAACTTTGTATTCCGGAAGAACCGAACCGACCGACGACGACGTCGTTGCAATGAGCGTGTCGGCGGCAACGTTCACTTCCACGGCCTGCGCCTGTCCGGCAACCTGAAGCGTGAAGTTCAAACGCACTTGCTGCGATACGCCCAGAGTGACGTCGCTGTAACTCTGCGTCTGAAAACCCGGTAATTCCGCGATGACTTTATAAATACCGGTCTGCAGCGAAGGGAAATTGTACGAGCCGGTTTCGTTGGTGACGCTCGTTGACGCGATTCCGGTTTGAGTATTGGTTGCGGTCACCGTTACACCCGGAATCAACGCGCGTGACGGATCCGAGACGGTGCCGCCCAGCGTCGCATTTGTTGTTTGAGCGAATGCGTTCGCGGAAAGCGCAAAGACGCACAGCACGATGGCTGTGACCCATAATCTATTCATGGTTTCCTCCCCCACCTGTTCACAGAAAAAGTGTGGGCATCGTACTACGCTCCAGAAACATGGGTCAACTTTGGGCTGCGTATCACGGTTAAGAGATCGGAAAGCTTTGATCTGAAATCCGCGGGGAATGCTATTATCGCTGCAATTTCAGATCGAACGAGTGGAGGGAAACTTCGGATGCGACCCGATTTCATGGTTCGAATATGCTGTCTCGCAATGGTGGGCTTTGCCCTTTGGCCGGCCGTCCCCGCGACAGCGCATCACTCTTTCGCGATGTTCGATTCATCGAAGACCGTGACATTGACCGGCAACGTCACTGTTTTTGAATGGACGAATCCGCACGCATACATTGAGATCGACGTTCCCGAAGAAAAGGGAAGCGGCATGAAACACTGGAGCATCGAGCTTGGCAGCCCCAGCATCCTGATGCAAAGCGGGTGGAAGTTCAAAGATCTGAAACACGGCGACAAAGTCACCGTTCGCATTAATCCGCTCCGCAGCGGACAGCAAGGCGGTTTGCTGCTTCAGGTCACACTGCCGGACGGGCGCACTCTCGGTAACGGACCGGGCCGGGGGCCGGTAAACCCGCAATGATGGCGATGGGTTTCGTCCTCGCACTTGTTCTGGCGTCTCCTCAGGCTTCAACACCGGATCTCAGCGGTGCCTGGGGACCGTATCGCGGCGGACGTGGCGCCGATCCCAAGCTGGCGGCTCCTCCGGCGAGTCCGATTGTGTTGAAGCCGCAATACGCAAAGCCCTACGAAGAGCGGCGTGCCAGGGAAGCGGAAGCAACAAGACGCGGCGAGCAACTGGCAACGGCCAGCGTGGCATGCGTGCCGTATGGAATGCCGTCGATGATGGCCGTGGCGGTGTATCCCGTGGAATTCATCCAGACTCCCAGGCAGATCACGATCATCGCGGAAGCATTCAGTGAAGTTCGGCGCGTCTACATGAATCAGCAGCAGACGAAAATCGACGAAGTGCCGCCGGGATATTACGGCCGTTCCGTCGGACGTTGGGATGGCGAAACGCTCGTTATCGATACGGTTGGAATTAAGGAAACCGTGCAATACCAGCGCATGCCGCACAGCGATCAGATGCGAATCACCGAACGCGTCCGTCTCGTTGCGCCCGACATCATGCACGACCAGATCACGATCGAAGACCCCGTGGTTCTGGAGAAGCCGTTCACGTACACACTTGCGTACCGGCGCATGCCGAATTACGAGATGGTGGAATTCGTTTGCGATAACAATCGCGAATATGTCGATGAAAACGGAATCGTTCGGTTGAAGGTAAAGGAAAAGTGAGGGGCCTGGTTTTGACTGAAATGGAGGAGAAAGACTCATGATCAAACTGAAGATTGCCGCCGCATTCATCGTTGCGCTGATCGCCGCCCCCAATCTCCTCGCGCAGTTCCGTCCCGGCGAACTTGGGGCGCTGGCGCCGGCTAATCTGGCAAAGCCCCGGCCAAAAGCTCCATTTGACCTGACAGGCACATGGCTTCACGCTCTGGGACCGGACAACCCATGGCAATTCACGCCGGCGCCGGGTTTCAAACTCACACCTGAGGCCAGGGTGCATTACGATGCCGCGCAAAAAGCGCGAGCCGAAGGCAAGGTCTACCGCGATGACATCGGACAATGCTGGCCGGCCGGCGTGCCGATCGTCATGACGCGCGTATGGCCGATCGCGATGATTCAATTGCCGACCGCCATTTACATGGTGACCGAATTGATGAACAGCATGCGCGTGGTCTATCTGGATGGACGCGGCCATACCGATCCCGACATCGCCGTTCGCAGCTTCAACGGCGAATCCATCGGGCACTGGGAAAACGATGCGCTCGTCATCGACACGACGAATTTCGTCAACGAGCATCATTGGATTGATTCCGGAATCCCCGCCACCGACGCCCTTCACGTCATTGAGCGTATTCGCATGACGAATGAAGGCAAGACCCTCGAGATTACCTACACGATGACCGATCCGAAAAGCTGGGAAGGGGAATGGAAGTGGACGAAGCGATGGTCACGCGTCGACGATCGCGACATTGCAGAAGTCGAATGCCTTCCCGATCTCAATGATCACATGCCGACAACGCATTCCAACGCCAACGTGCGGTGAGGTAGAGCGGTTTACTTTCCGACCAGATGTTCTGCATCGACGTTGAATTCGTTGCAGACGTACTCGTGGATTTCCCAATTCGGAAGCAACGTGAAGGTGCGTGTAAATGTGTGCGGCTTCGTAAAAGCCTTCGGATCTTCGAGCGTGATTTCAACCTGAAGGTGCCCGAGATCCGGGCGCTTGTACCGTTCGATCACGTGGAGTTCTTCGCTGTGCGGAACACCTTGTCCGTTCAGCCAGGTTTTGTCGTTGAATCCGACAGTGTCGACCACAAGCGTATCGGCATCCCATTTGGCAATGGAGTCGCCCATCCATAAGGGGTCGAGATCCTTCGGATGGCCGCGACCGTCGAGAAACAGTTGCCGGTAGCTGTGAACGTTGCCTTCGTCCAGAATCACGACGAGTGCGGGTGTCTGCACGAATTTCTGCGGGAAAGGCGAGATTCGCGGGACGCCGGCGGGAAGGCAATGACCTTCGGGATCGTCTTTGCTCAGGTTGGCGCGTCTCTCTTTGTATATCGCGTCCGCCCAGGGTTGCAGCGGAACCTGCCCCAGAGTCGCAAAGCTGAAACCGGGATCCCAGACGCCGGAGAAATCCACCTTGCCCTCCGGAGTGCGGGGTGTGGGACCGACCGGCGCCTTCTCATTTCCCAGACTGCCGCCGCGTTGACCCGCGGCTTGAGGCGCCTTGCCGAAAGCCATGGCCGTTGCGAGAGCGGCCGTCACGAGAAGGATGAATAGGAATCGTGGTTTCACGTCGCGACCCGCTTATTTGGTGACGGGATCGTCGGCGGATGACCCGACGAACACTTTACGGCCGTCGGCCGTTGTGATCAGTCTCGAGTTGGCATGCATCGATCCGTCGGCGAGGGGCTTGCCGTCTTTCGCCAGAAATCCGTTAACCGTGACTTTCTCACCGGCCTTCAGTGAGTTTCTCGTCCAGCCTTGTCTCGCGAGCGCATTCGGACTCAGCGATTCGAAAGCCCAGGTTGTTACCTTGCCGCTTTCGTCTTTGACATCGATATACACGTAAGCGTGCGGATTCACCCATGCAACCTTGTTCACAGTGCCGGTGATGGTGACCTGTTTGTTGGAATCGTATTCGGCCGCGAAGGAATGATGCGCAAGTGCGGTCACCGCGCAGCAGGGCAGGAAGAAGGCCAGGGCAAATACGATCCGTGTTTTCATTGCGTCACCTCGAAGCTCAGGACTGTATCGCAGATTCAGAGAAATTGCGATAATCGTGGAACAACATGAAGCCCTTGATCATGCTGTTATTTCTTCTGGCGTCGCAGGATGTCCTTCGAGTCAAAGTGTCGCTGGTGACGGTGGGCGTTCGAGTGACCGATTCGCGCGGCCGTGACGTTCGAGGATTAAAGGCGTCCGACTTTTCTGTTTTGGATGACGGTGTCGCTCAGCCGATCCAATTCTTTTCCAATGACGAGCAGCCGATCACACTCGGTATCCTTCTCGATCGCAGTTTCAGCATGCTGACGAACGCGAAACTCGAACGCGCCAAGGAAGCGGCTCAGGCGATGGTTCGCTCGGCGCACGACGGCAGCGAGTTCTTCTATGTCCCGTTTGACGACCGTGTTCCGGTCACGCCGGATTTCACGCCGGATCGCGAACGCATCCTGTCTGCAATCCAGAAGACGAACATTGGCGGAGGAACCAGCCTGTATGACGCCGTTCTTGAAGGCCTCCAACTCTGCGGGAAAGCGCAATTGCCGCGTCAGGCGCTCGTGATCATTTCCGACGGTGCGGACCAGCACAGCACGCACCGGTTTGCGGAGATTCTATCCAAGGTTCGGGAATCCGAGACGCAGGTATTCACGATCGGATATTTCGGTCCGGAAGAAGACCGGATGTTTCGCAATGACTCTATAAAACTAACACTGGCCGATGGCCGGGCTATCGACAATCCCCGGGTTGTGCTGGAGAAACTGGCGCTTGAGTCGGGAGCGGAGTCTTTCTTTCCACATTCCGATGCGGAACTTTCGAGAGCCGTGGACAGAATCTCAAACGATCTTCGAACTCAATACACGCTCGCGTTTTATCCAGGCCAGACGGACAACCGTTATCACCAACTCCGCGTGACCGTGCGTGGACGGTATAAGGTTCGCGCCCGCCCGGGTTATGGCGGGACATAGAACACAAAGACGTATGGAACAACTGGTCCTGACGGTTGTCTCATTTCGGATTGCAGGCCACTTTCTACCGAGTGCGACGTTCCACGCACTGATGAAGGTGAACGCGAAAGTTGTAGTGGTCCTTTTGCTCGTTACGTTTCTGCTTAGTGGACTGGGGACATTGAGGATCCATTTCCCGGTAGTGGTCCTGTGCTGGCTTTGTCTATTTCCGGTTCTATTCGTCTCTGACAGTTACGTTCAATCGGACGCCGCCTCACAAAATAGTTTTCCTTCCTTTGCGACTCTCGCCTGGCGCGGACCGCCAATCTCGTAAGAATCCCGCTCGAAGTCGACATATCACTGAGGAAAAATCTATGTCTGCTAAGCGTTCCGGCGGGCCTGTATGCCTTCGCCGGCCGAAATGGGTTGGTCCTTTGGCCGTTTTCTCGTCGATTGCGTCTGTACTCTGCGTCCGTTATCTCGGTGTCGTTCTGGTGCGACCGGACCCACAATTTCTGCCGCTGACGATCGGGCCCGCGGTCATCGACACCGCCGTCCTGGTAACGTTCGGCGTATTCGTCTTTGGCCGCATCATCTCTGGTGGCAACGTTCCGAGAATGCTGCTCAGCATCGCAGGGTGGCGTTTCTTCACATTGGAGCCAATCGGCGCGTTCAGACTCCTGGCATTGAAGGGTAGGCGGTAATACGCCGACTTAACCGTCTTTCGGAAAAGCGCAGGAGTTTCAATTGAACGGACTATCCGCCGCACAAAAGAGCCCCCGGCTCGCGCCGGGGGCTTTGTTCAGTTCGCGAATAAGGTGCTTATCGTCTTACCGTAATGCTCGTTTGAGTATCCGATCCAAACTGATCCATGCCAATGCCCTTGGGGGCGGTCGGGATTACCAGTTTCACCCAGACGGCATCCGGACCCTTGAAATACGAAGTCTCGGTCGCCTTGCGCAGGGCGTCGAGGCTGTCCTGCTGCTTCCCGGAGGTCGCGTTGGCGAAACCCGGCAGCTCGAACACGACCCATGAGTCTTTGGCCATTTCGGTCAAGCTGATAGAAACTTCCGGTCTTTCGGTCTTCACACGGATCTCGGTACCGGCGCGCACAGTGCTCTGATTGGCCGTGATCTTGAAGTCCTTGCCATTGCGGCTCAGGGTAATTGGTTTTTCAGGAGCAGCCGCCCCCCGCGCAGGACCAGCTCCCCGCGCAGGAGCAGCCCCCCGCGCAGGACCAGCTGTCCTGTCCCGCCCAGAAAGTTTCGCGAAACGGCGGTTTCCCGCCACCGAAGCTTACATAATGCGTCTTTATAAGGGGAAACACCCCTTTAAAACTCCTACATTCTCAAACTGGAATATA
>CAZWGA010000103.1:0-17348 GCA_964633285.1 uncultured Solibacteraceae bacterium
GTAGCCGCCGGCCCCTTCCGCGATCCAGAGCCCGCCTTCGGTGAGACCAAAGCCGCGGCCAAGCTCCGCGAGTTCCGCGCCGGGGGAGATGATGCCGTCGAGCGCCGGATCGTTTCTCGTGATCGAGAAAGGCCTGGCCTCCGGTGGAGGTCCGTCGCCACGCATCTGAGGAACCACGGGTCCGCGCTGCGCGTGCGCAGCCGCAAGACTGATGATGACAAGTAGAACGGCGTTGGACCAGGCGGCGGGCTTCTTCATTGTGTCACCTCACTCACTGCGGCAGTCCTGATGATTCAACATGTAGAGCTTGTTTGGCAAGTTTCAAGAACGGTATGATGCTGGTATGACTACTTCGAAAATTGCCATCACGATACCGGAGGAACAACTCGCCAGAGTCCAACGAGAGGTACGTGCCGGACGAGCAGATTCGGTTTCAGGCTACATCACTCGGGCGCTTGCGGAACAAGAACGGCGTGAGTCCCTCCGAGAGCTTGTTCGCGATTTGATCGTACAATATGGCGAACCAAAACAAGAGGACATCAAGTGGGCAAAACGCGCGCTCGCACGTCGACGGAGGGAATAACTCTGGATACCGGTGCGCTGATTGCGTTGGATCGCGGCGATAAGCGGATGATTGCCTTGCTCGATCAAGCCTTGGCGCAACGCCGTACCTTTCGGATACCATCGGGCGTCGTGAGCCAGGCTTGGCGCGATGGCCGTATTCAGGGTGAATTGGCGCGCTTCCTGCGGAGCCACGAGGTCGAAATTGTTCCACTTGACGAACAATTCGCTCGCTCCTGCGGTGAACTCTGCGGCGCAACGGGCACGTCTGATGTTATCGACGCGTCGGTGGTGATTCTCGCCCGTGAACGCCGCGACAGTATCGTAACAAGCGATCCGGATGATCTCAGACGATTGGACCCGAAGTCCTCGATTGTCCGGATTTGAGGGCGTGACCGTCGCTGAACGGAAAACCACATAAGCCAATGGTAGAATCCGCTGCACTCTCTTTGTTAGATCCATGATTGGAACCAGGCTCTCACATTACGAAATCACCAGCCACCTTGGAACGGGCGGAATGGGCGAGGTCTATCAGGCCACGGACACGAAGCTGGGCCGCAAGGTTGCGATCAAGCGGCTGCCTGCCGCGTTCGCTTCGGATCCGGATCACCTGTCGCGTTTTCGGCGTGAAGCGCAGGTGCTCGCATCATTGAATCATCCCAACATTGCGCACGTGTATGGCCTCGAAGAATCCGGCGAAACGCGCTGCATCGTGATGGAACTGGTGGAAGGCGAGACGCTGCAGGCGCGGATCAAGCGAGGTCCGCTGCCCGTTGCGGAAGCTTTAACGATCGCGAAACAGATTGGGGACGCGTTGGAATCCGCGCACGAAAGAGGCGTCATTCATCGCGATTTGAAACCGGGCAATGTGATGTTGGCCGAAGATGGAAAGGTCAAGGTTCTCGACTTCGGATTAGCGAAGGCTCACGGCAGCAGCCCGTCGAGTGCGCACCTGTCCAACTCCCCGACGATGGCCAGCATGGCGGCGACGAACGCAGGGATCATTCTGGGAACTGCCGCGTACATGGCGCCGGAGCAGGCGCGCGGAAAGATTGTGGACAAGCGCGCCGACATTTGGTCATTCGGCGTGGTGCTTCTGGAGATGCTCACCGGGCAACACGCCTTTGGCGGAGACGACATTTCCGACACGCTGGCGAATGTGCTTAAGGTGGATCCGGACTGGAACGCGCTTCCTGCCGAAACACCGCAACGCGTGCGGCAGGTGTTGCGTGCATGTCTTCAAAAGGATCCGAAGCAGCGGATCGGAGACGTGCAAAGCGTGCGGCTGGCGCTGGAAGGCGCGTTCGAAACTGCGGCTCCACAGCCGGCGGCGACGCTCCCATCCGAAGCGCCGCGCAGTCCGTTGCCGTGGATCGCAGCGTTCGTTGTCGCGTTGCTTGCCGCGGCCGCGCTATCCATTCCCGCAGTGCGCCATCTGCGTGAAGCGACGCTTCCTGAGACGCGCGTGGACATCGTCACGCCCACCAGCGGCCAACCCGCATCGTTGGCGCTCTCATCCGACGGACGACAGCTCGTGTTCGTGGCGTCGGATGATAAGGCGTCCCGTCTGTGGCTGCGGTCGCTATCGACAACAACGTCACAGCCGCTGGCAGGCACTGAAGGAGCCACTTATCCCTTCTGGTCTCCAGACGGCCATTCGGTCGGCTTCTTCGCCGGGGGCGCACTTAAGCGGTTGGACCTCGGCGGCGGCGCCCCGCAGTCTCTGGCTCCGGCGACCAACGGCAGCGGCGGGACCTGGAGCGCGGACGGAGTGATCGTGTTTGCGCCAAGCCTCACCAGTCCCTTGATGCGCGTGGCCGCGACCGGAGGCGCAGCCATGGCCGTGACGACGCTCGGCCCGCAATCGTACGGTCACTTCCATCCGCAATTCCTGCCCGACGGCCAGCGGCTCCTGTTTACAGCGGGTGGCTCGCCGGACGTCAGCGGGATCTATCTGGGCGGGCTCGATAGGAGTCCCTCAACCCGATTGGTGTCCGACCTCAGCTCAGCGGTGTATGCGCCCGCCGGTTTCCTGCTGTGGGTGCGGACTGGCGCGCTCATGGCACAAAGGCTGGACGTTGCCCGCCCGGCGCTCACCGGGGAGCCGCTAACGCTGGCGGACGGAATGGCCGTCGATGCTTCGTTGCGAAGCGCCCTCTCGGTGGCAGCAACAGGGCTGGTGGCCTATCGAACGGCGGGGGCCGCCCAGCGACAACTGACCTGGTTCGACCGCTCGGGTACCGCACGAGGCGTCGTGGGCGAACCGGACAGCACTTTGATTCAACCCCGCGTGTCCCCCGATGGCCGCCGAGTGGCCGTGGTCCGCATCCAGGAGAACCCGGACATCTGGTTGCTGGACGGCGCTCGTGCCAGCCGCTTCACGTTCGATCCAGGTCAGGACTTTTTCCCCATCTGGTCGCCCGACACCACGCGGATCGTGTACACGTCGCGCCGGTCAGGGATAGGAGCCATCTTTCAAAAGCTCACCAGCGGCGCCGGAGTGGAGGAGCAGTTTCTGAGTACCGACCAGACCCTGACCCCCACGAGTTGGTCCGAGGCCGGCCGGTTCCTTATGTATATGAGCATCGACCCCAAGACGAACGCCGACATCTGGGTTGTGCCGATGAGCGGAGGAGCTGCAGGCGACCGGAAGCCGTTCGTGTTTCTAAAAACTCCGTTTCGCGAGGCCTATGGCGCGTTTTCGCCGGACGGCCGGTGGGTGGCTTACCACTCGAACGAATCGGGACGGCCGGAAGTCTACGTGCGGCCCTTCGTCCCGCCCGGCGCGACAGGCTCAGCCGCAACGGCTGCCGGAGGCCAGTGGCAGGTATCCACCGCCGGTGGAATTCTGCCGCTGTGGCGAACCGACGGCAAAGAGTTGTACTACATCAACCCCGACGGCGCGATGATGGCGGCGCCCATCCAAGTCAATGGAACCGCGGTCGAGCCGGGAGCTCCCGTGATGCTCTTTCCGACGCGCATTGTCGGCGGCGGCGCGGATATCCAACAGGGTCGACAATACGACGTCACCCGCGATGGGCGATTCCTCATCAATACGCTACTGAACGAAGCAGCCGCGCCGATCACCCTGCTGCAGAACTGGAACCCGCCGTCGAAGTAACCCGCTGTCGCCAATGCCGGGAACAGGTCGATCCGAAAACCGTTTATGAGTGCCGGTTCTTGTCCTCACTGGCGCCAAGGATTCTGACGATTCGAGCGCGTGTGTACCGCTGAAGCAGGATGGGATAAACGTTCAAAACAGTGTTCACGATCAGGAAGTACATCGTGAACTTGAATCTGCCCGTCAAAAACGCGTATGCGGTTGCGGGAAGGGCCGCCAAAAGCATCAACATATGTCCTCGCTCGTTGACGCACGTTTGTTTTTCCAAAGCTCGCATCGATTCGCGGCCGGTGACGCAGCGATAAGCGGGTACGGATCGGCGAATCCAGAAATTCATGATATCGCCGTTAACCATATACGCCCGGAACCGGCGTACCCCGATGGCCTCATAAAAATGGCCACTCCGTTCGAATTCTCTTGGCTGAAACCATGAAGCTGGCAACCAAACAGCGGCGAAGCTAAGGATGCTCGAGAGTAGACAGGCGAGCGTGACGAACGGCTTCTGAACATCCCAGGCCTGATACCAGAAGGCGAGCATGGGTGCGCACCAGGCGGCGCCGATAATGATCCACACACTTCGGTTCGCACAGTTCATGATCGCTCGCTGCGACTGGCTGGCAGGCCGATCCACGCAGCAATCTTAGCATCGGTGGTGAGGCAACCTCGTTAAGCTATAGGAAGTTCAGGTGAGGGCTGCGAGTAACTGCAGGATTTTGCTGTAAATTTGTAATGCCGAAAAGAGGACTCGAACCTCCACCCCCTTGCGAGGACTAGAACCTGAATCTAGCGCGTCTGCCAATTCCGCCATTTCGGCCAAAGAGTTTCAAATCTATGTTCTTCGCAGAGTGAAGTCAATAGACTGGGATCATGAGAGCGAAGAACTCTCGAAACCGCAAGATACGCGGACGACGGGAGCCGGAACTCAGCAAGGAAGAACTTGTCCGGTACATTCAGAAATCAGCGGATCGCGGAATGAATTTGCAGCGGCTGCTGGAAGATTTCGATGCGACGCCGGCCGCGCGCAAGCAGATCAAAGACATCCTGAACCAGCTCGTCAAAGAAGGAAAACTGGCGAAGCACCGTGGGCAACGCTACGAGGCGGCGGCGCGAAACCTGATCGAGGGGACGATCGTGCTGCATCGTGATGGATACGGCTTCGTCATTCCTAAGGAAAGAATCCAGGGAATCGAAAGCGACATCTATATTCCCGGCGCGCTGACGAATTCCGCGATGAACGGCGACAAAGTGAAAGTCGAAGTCACGCTCCGCAAAGCCGGCGGTCGAGCAGAGGGCCGCGTCGTCAGCGTGGAGAAGCGGGCGCGCGATACGGTCGTTGGCCAGCTCAAATACGACGGCCGGGTTTTCTTTGTAGCTCCAGCGGATGCAAAACTGCCGGAAAAAATCCTCGTCACGAACGATGCGGGCGAGCACAAAGACAAGATGGTGGAAGTCGAGATTACCCGCTTCCCGAGCGCGACCCGTTGGCCCGCGGGCAAGATCGTTTCAGTTATCGGATTCATTGATGATCCCAATGTCGAAACCAACGTCATCATCCGAAAGTTTGCCTTGCCTCTATCTTTTCCCAGGGACGTCGAAGACGAAGCGGGAGCGTTGCCTGCCGCGTTGACCGAAAAAGATCTTGCAGGCCGGGATGATTTCCGGAAGCGCAACACAATCACGATCGATCCCAAAACCGCGCGGGATTTCGACGACGCAGTTGATGTCGAGACGCTTCCCGACGGGACTTTTCAACTCGGCGTTCATATCGCCGATGTTTCTCATTTCGTCGCTTCGGATTCTGCAATGGACGCCGAAGCGCGCTATCGGGGAACTTCAGTTTATTTTCCGGATCGTGTCATCCCGATGCTGCCCGAGAAGATTTCGAATCATCTTTGTTCTTTGAATCCGGGAATCGACCGGCTGGCGGTGAGCGTCATCATGCACGTCTCAAAAACCGGCGACGTGCTCGACCACTCGTTTCACAAGAGCATTATTCATTCGAAGGCGAGGATGACCTACGAAGACGTTCAGGAAATCCTGAACGGAAACGGAATAATCGAGCGCCAGTTCGAGCACGTGGTTGCGCACATCAGGGCGCTGGCTCATCTGGCATCGATCGTTCAAAAACGGCGCCTGCGGCGGGGAGCCATTGATTTCGATTTGCCGGAACCGATGCTGACCTACGACGAGCAGGGACAGGTCACAGGAATCACAAAGTCCGTGCGCCTGTTTTCGCATCGCATTGTCGAAGAGTTCATGATCCTCGCCAATGAAACCGTTGCCCGTCATCTCGAAGAGAACGACATTCCCAGTCTCTATCGTGTGCACGAAGAACCCGACCGGATGAAGGTTGAAGAATTTGCGGAGATCGTCAGCGGTTTCGGGTTGAAGTTCGAAGCGCGAAAGATACAGCCCGCAGAGTTTCAGAAGTTCATTGCATCGGTCGAAGGACGGCCTGAAGAACGCATGTTGTCCTATTTGATGCTGCGCTCGTTCAAACAGGCACGATACTCGGAAGAGAACATCGGGCATTTCGGTCTGGCTTCCGATTCCTATACTCACTTTACGTCGCCGATCCGGCGCTATCCGGACCTGATGGTCCATCGCGTCCTTAAAGCCGCAATCACGAGACAGACTGATCGAGCGATTGCGCCGGCTCAACTCGAAGCAATTGCGTCGGAGTCCAGCGAGCGGGAACGCCTGTCGGACCAGGCGGAGAGAGAGTTGTTCGAATGGAAAAAGATGATTCTGATGGAAGAGCATCTTCGAGAGACCTTCGACTCGATCATCATTGCGGTGTGGCGCGACGGGTTCAGCATCGAACTGATCGACTACTTCATCGAAGGATATGTTGCCGCCGCCGAAATTCCCGGCGACTCCTATCAACTCGATCAAAGGTCTCACGCGCTCGTCGGGCGCCGGACGCGGCGCACGTACCGGCTTGGAGACCGTCTGCCGGTTCAGGTTGTGCGGGTCGACAAACTTCTTCGTCGGGCTTATTTTTTACCTGCAGGGTCCGGGGCTGCCTTGGCACGCAAGCGAAGTTCGCGGTAAGATCTGTTGTTTTGCTGTGACTCGCCGGAGTAGCTCAGGTGGTTAGAGCGAAGGTCTCATAATCCTTAGGTCGGCGGTTCGAGTCCGCCCTCCGGCATTGGGTTTCCGGGTTTTCTTCAAAGCGGAGCATTGCATTCACTTCACTTTTTCATGACGAGTTCGGACACCGCATTCCAGGTAAATTCGACGAATTTGTAAAGCGACGGTTCCCACAACCGTTCGACATCACTGTGAGCGCCGTATTGTGCGCGGTCCTCCTCCGTGACGGCGGGTCCGATTCCGTATGACTGAATGCCCTTGGCCCGGAGTTGAGCCATGTCCGACGCTCCTGTCGACATCGACGGCAGCACGGTTGCCTTCGGATACATCCGCTTCGTGACCTGTTCCAGAACTCGGAACGCATCGGTGTCGAGACGGGACGCCGGCGCTTCCGGGCGTGTTGCCGGAATCGGCACAATCTTAACCGCAGGATCGTTGATGACGCGGTTCATCATGCCGTAGAACTCGTCGATATCCTCGCCCGGCAACGCGCGAATATCCAGGGTCGCCTCGGCTTCCGACGGAATCACGTTCGCACCGACGCCGGCTTTGAGCATCGTCGGCACAACGGATGTGCGCAACATCGAGTAAACACCGGGTTCGTTCTCCGCGAAGTATCGTTGAACTCCCGGCGCCTTTTGCGGATCCAGCAACGCACGATAGCGGGCGGCCCTATCCGGAGTGCTTATGCTTGCGAGTCGATCGAAGTAAACGCGTGTGGTTTCGTTCAAGTGCATCGGTGTTTCCCACGCGCCGACCTTGCCGACGGCGGCGCCGAGATGCATGACGGGATTATCGACGCGCGGGACCGAACCGTGTCCGGACGAGCCCGTCGCCACGAGCCGCGCGCGTTTCGGTACTTTTTCCGTGGTTCCGATGTTGATAACGGTGACTTCACCATTCTCGAGTTTGGCGCCGCCTCCTTCGGTCAGCGCGAACTCAGCATTAATCTCGTCGAAATGCTGACTGACCATGAAATTGATGCCGACTCCCGTGGGGTCGGCTTCTTCACCAGACTCTGCAAGGAAGATCAGATCGCGATCCAGCGCCGCCCCCGACCGCTTGATGAGGATGAACGACATCAGCATGGCCGTCAGCTTGTCTTTGTCATCAATCGAGCCACGTCCCCAGATATAGCCATCCTTCATGACGGCGCCGAATGGATCGACGGGCCACTTCTCCTGCAATACACCGACGACGTCGGTATGCGCCAGAATCAGCAATGGGCGTTTGGTTCCGTTTCCTTTCAAACGCGCCACAAGATTCGCGCGCTTAGGATCAAGGGCGAACGTTTTGGATGGAATGCCTTCCGCGTCCAGAACCTTCTTCAGGTATTCCACGGCTTGCGTTTCGTTTCCATAGATCGTGTTGATCTGAACGAGCGCGCGGTAATGCTTCAGGATCTCGGCTTTCTCCTTTCCCCAATCCACGGCAGCAGGACGTTGCGCGATCGCAGCAGATCCAATGGCCAGGGCCGATAGGACGGATAAAAAGACGAGGATCTTTCGCATAGGCTCTCCTTAGTAGTAGTGGCGGTCTGACCGCCATGGAGTGGCATTATGAATACAAGGTAAGCACGAAGCAATCAAGGACAACGAAGGGCATGCGATCCAATAGCCTCGCATTGGCCCATCTTTCTGCTCTCGACAATGCGGCAGTTCCAATATCCTTGATCTTGAAACTGGACGCCCAAAACGCTGGGTAGGAAGTATTAGGGCGAGCTTGAATAACATGATATCGTAATGATAGCACTGGAGGCGGCATGGACATTCTCGTCAGAGATTTGAACAAGAGCACCGTCAATCGATTGAAAAGCCGGGCTGCCCAAAACGGAAGGTCATTGCAGACTGAGGTGAAAGACATCCTCGAACGAAGCGCGCGGCAAATGACATATCGTGAGCTTTACAAACGGACCGTCGAATTCAGTCAGCGCTTCAAGGGCCGCCGCTTTACCGACAGCGCCGAATTGATTCGCGAAGACCGGGAACGGTGAAAGACTACATCGTCGATTCCAGCGTGATCGCTAAATGCTTCCTGCCGGAAGCGGGTAGCGATCGCGCGCAGCTCCTGATCAAGACGGATAGTTATTTGAGAGCTCCCGATCTCATTTTGCCCGAGTTCTCGAACGTTCTCGCCAAGCGAATCGTTCGAAAAGAGATCACGATCGGCGAAGCACGCGCTCTCCTCGGACGATTTCTCAGCGACTACGTGGATGCCCGAGTCCACCTCATTCCATCACGATTGGTTGCAGGGAGGGCGCTGGAGATCGCCCATAAAGAGGGCCGCAGCATTCACGACAGTCTGTTTCTGGCATTGGCTGTTCAAGCTCGATGCCAGCTCATCACCGCTGACGAAGAACTCATCAACGGCATCCGGGACAAAAATCTGAAGCGGCATCTGATTTCACTCCACGACTCCGCCCTGACTCCAGTCCTTGGCTGAACCGGAATAACGACAGCGCCCGTGAACGTGGCGCACACCGCCCCAATGCTTCTACGGGAACATTGAAGCCGTTGCAGTTTTGCCAGTAATAAGGCAAGATGGCCGACAGGCTGGAGGCCGTTATGCAGGAACAACAGATGCAGAGCATGACTCTACTGACATGGACGCTTCAAGTTTGGAACGATCATAAACGCGGACTACCCCTTCAGGGTCATCATGCTGCCATTGCGGAGTCTATGGAGTTTCATCGGGAGTGGTGGAATGACTGGGAATCCGCGCGGATTGGCGGCGGCGACGAGCGCACCATCACCAACCGGCTGATTCATATTCATAATGATGCGGCAATCAAGACCCAGGTAGAAACCGGACAACCACCTGAAATCAAAGTCTTTTTCGCGAACCTGACCGACAAGGGATTTACGATCTACGAATGTGTCCACACGATCGCCGTTGCCCTGAGCGAAGAGAATGCCTTCGCGCGCGAACATAACGAAATGTTCAGTCGAGAACGTTATGTGCAACTCGCGGATCGTTATTGTAAAGAAGCGCTGGCAAGGCCGAACCTGACGAGACTAGCCAAGACGAAAGCGTACTAAATCCGCTCCGTTTCTCTTGTGTTATCCGAATTCGCCGTTCAAATCCGGAACACGATCGCCAAACACCACATGATCGGTCCATCCGATCGCCTGCTCGCCGGCGTGTCGGGTGGCGCAGATTCGGTTTGCCTTGCTTTGGTTCTGCGCGAACTCGGCTATGAAATGGCGATCGCTCACCTCAATCATGGGTTGAGAGGAGCCGAGTCCGACGCGGACGAAGAGTTCACTCGACGGCTCGCGCGGCAACTGGGAGTCGAGTTCTTTGTTCGTAAGATCACACTGGCACGCAATTCTGCGGGTATCGAAGCTGCGGGCCGTACCGAGCGGAAAGAGTTTTTCAGGGAACTCTTGCAGGATCGAGCGTTCACTAAGATTGCTGTGGCTCACAATCGCAATGATCGCGTTGAAACGTTTCTGCTGAACCTGTTGCGCGGATCCGGAACCGAAGGACTGTCGTCTATGTCGCCGGTGAGTCAAACCACAATCCGGCCACTGATCCAAACCGGCCGCGACGCCATTGAAACTTATTTGAAGGGTCGCAACCAGACGTGGCGAACGGACTCCACGAATTCCGATCTGGAATTTGCGCGAAATCGTGTCCGGCATGTCGTCCTGCCTTCACTGGCATCCGGGTTTAATCCCAATGTTGTCGAAACATTGACTCGAACTCTTGAAATTCTTGATGACGAAAATGCATGGATCGGCCACCTTACAGACGAATGGCTGGAATGGAACGGAACAAAAGAGAACGATGATTTCGTAATATCAGCCGAGGCCCTTGCTGCCGAACCCATCGGCCTGATTCGCCGCGTCTTACGAACTTCGCTACTGCGCGCGGGATCGAACCTTCAGGACGTCACGTTCGGACACATTGAAGCGATTCGAGGGCTTCTGGAAGAAGGAAAGAGCGGTAAGGTCATTGAAGTGCCGGGAGGCTTGCAGGCAACCCGCGAGTTTGAACGCCTGGTGTTTGGGCGAGGAATCGTCTCAAGCGCGACAGAATATGAGTATCGCCTGGAGATTCCAGGTAACGTGGTGATCCCTGAACTTGGGAAGGTTTTTACCGCAGAAATTATTGATGGTGAAGGTAGCGAAGTGTCCGGCAAGCGCGTATTTGTAGATGCGGAATCAATCGGGCCGTATGTTAGAATCAGGAACTGGAAACCCGGCGATTATTACAAACCCGTGGGATTACCCGCAGGAAAACTCAAGAAACTGTTTCAGCGCGCCAGGATTCCACGCAGCCATCGAACAGGATGGCCGGTTGTTGTCGCCGACTCGACGATTGTCTGGGTGGCCTCATTTCCCGTTTCCCGCGAATTTGCCCCTTGTGGACGTTCCCAGAAAATAGTGGTATTTGAGGCGCTTCAGTCATAAACATCGAAAATAGGTGCCACAATTGCTTGGCGAGTGAGTCTAAGTGAAGTGACCTTGGCTTTGGGGGTTTAATTGAATTCGACAGTAAAAACCATTCTGTTCTGGGTGTTGATCCTGGCGACGGCTGTTGTTCTCTATAGCGTCGTGCAGCGTACGTCGTCTGGAGCGCAGCAAACTTTCCCATTCAACCGTTTTCTCGACGAAGTGGATCACGGCAATGTCAAAGAAGTGACGATTGCCGAGTCCGACATCCGCGGCAAACTGTCCGGTGGCGAAACCTTCAAGACCGTTATGCCCATGGATTATCCGGAACTGATCAACCGGCTGATGGATAAGCGGGTTCAGATAACGGGAGAAAAGAACAATCAAAGTCCGTGGCTTGCGGCGCTGGTTTCATGGGCGCCTTTCCTCTTCCTGATCGGCTTTTGGATTTTCTTTATGCGCCAGATGCAAAGCGGCGGAAACAAAGCTCTCTCGTTCGGTAAAAGCAGGGCCAGGCTGCTCACGGCGCATCAGAAGAAAGTCACATTTAAAGATGTTGCCGGTGTTGAAGAAGCCAAGGAAGAGTTGCAGGAGATTATCGATTTCCTGAAAGAGCCCCAGAAATTCCAGAAACTGGGAGGCCGCATTCCCAAAGGCGTCTTGCTTGTCGGCCCTCCGGGTACTGGGAAAACGTTGCTGGCTCGCGCCATCGCGGGCGAAGCGAATGTGCCGTTCTTCTCCATCAGTGGATCGGACTTTGTCGAAATGTTCGTCGGCGTGGGAGCCTCACGGGTTCGCGACTTGTTCGAACAGGGGAAAAAGAATGCGCCCTGCATTATCTTTATCGATGAAATCGATGCGGTTGGGCGTCATCGTGGCGCCGGTTTAGGCGGCGGCCACGATGAACGCGAACAAACTCTCAATCAACTGCTGGTCGAGATGGATGGTTTTGAATCGAATGAGGGCGTCATCCTGATTGCGGCCACAAACAGACCTGATGTTCTCGATCCGGCCCTGCTGCGGCCCGGCCGGTTTGACCGGCGCGTCGTTGTAGCGCGACCCGACGTAAAAGGACGTGAAGGCATCCTCGCGGTTCACGTTCGAAAGATTCCATTGGCGGATGATGTCGATATCTCGGTGATTGCGCGCAGCACTCCGGGATTCTCGGGCGCTGATCTGGCGAATCTCGTCAATGAAGCCGCGTTGAATGCCGCCCGCATGAATCAGAAAAGCGTAACGCACGAAGATTTCGAAATGGCGAAAGACAAAGTGCTGATGGGTGTTGCAAGAAAGTCCCTCATCATCAGCGATCAGGAAAAACGCGTGACGGCTTATCACGAAGCAGGCCACGCCATGGTTGCAGCAATGGTAGAAGGCGCGGATCCGTTGCACAAAGTCACGATCATTCCGCGCGGAATGGCCCTCGGCGTCACACAGCAGTTGCCCGTAGATGATCGGCACACTTATCCGCGGGCATACCTCGAGGGTCAGCTTGCAATCATGATGGGCGGCCGGCTCGCCGAAGAATTGTTCCTCGAAACCATGACGACCGGCGCCGGAAACGACATTGAACAGGCAACGGACCTGGCCAGGAAGATGGTGTGCCAGTTCGGTATGTCTTCACTCGGACCGCTGACGTTTGGAAAACAGGAAGAGCAGATTTTCCTCGGCAGAGAGATCGCTCAACACCGTGATTACAGCGAGAGCACTGCTGTTGCGATTGACGATGAAGTTCGCCGGTTTATCACTCAGGGATACGAGCGAGCCAAGTCGATCTTGACCGAGAATCGCGACGCACTCATTCGAATCGCAGAAGCCCTGCTTGAACGCGAATCGTTGGATGCCGCGGAAATCAAAATGTTAATCGCGGGCCATCCGCTGGAAGAGCGGCGTTCTCCGCGGGTCGAACCCAAGAACGAAAAACCGACTCCGGCTCCCGCGAAAGGTGTTGTGCGGCCGGCACCAAGTATCTCGCCGCACGAAAAACCGTCGCCGGCGTAAATTCTTTTCGAGCTTCGTGCCTTTGTGTCCTGGTGCTTTGTGGTTGCGACCACAGTGGAACCCTGACACAAAGGCTTTTTGTTTATGCGCAAAAAGTATGTGTGGCAGCTCCAGCGGCAGACGATCCCGCTTGGAGACCGAACCGCAATCATGGGAATTCTCAATGTCACACCGGATTCATTCTCAGACGGCGGCCGGTACTTCGGTGCGGATCGGGCAGTGGCTCGCGGGAAAGAAATCGAACAGGAAGGAGCGGACATTATTGATGTCGGAGGTGAATCCACGCGCCCAGGAGGCCAGACAGTACCGGAGGACGAAGAACTGCGGCGGATTTTGCCGGTAATTGAAACTCTGGCAGGAATGGTTCGGATTCCCATTTCCGTGGATACTTATCGATCGAATGTGGCGCGTCAGGCGATGAACCATGGAGCCCAAATCGTAAATGACATCAGCGGCTTTCGTTTTGACAGCGGCATGCCTGAAGTCGTTCAACAGAGCGGCGCCGGAGTGGTTCTGATGCACAGCCGGGGAAATCGCGAATCGTTGCACAAACAGGCGCGAATGCAGGATGTCATAAGCGAAATGGTTCGGAGCCTCACAGAATCTGCAGACAAGGCCCGGGCCTCGGGAGTTTCATCGAAAGCAATCGTCATCGATCCTGGAATCGGATTTGGAAAGGCAGCAGAGGAAAGCCTCCTCGTCTTAAGAAAACTCGGGGAATTTAGTAGACTAAATTATCCGGTGCTGGTCGGCACGTCCCGCAAATCATTCATTCGTTCTCTGACTTCCGATGCCGCGGAGTCAGAAAACTGGGGGACCGCTGCCACGATTGCTGTCGCAATTCTGAATGGCGCTCACATTGTTCGGGTTCATGACGTCCGTCGCGTACGAACGCTGTGTGACGTGACGGACCAGTTACTCTGAGTAGCGATGCTGGAACTTTTTTCATTGTCACGTCTGACCTGGATCGCGGCGCTCGATATCCTGATCGTCGCGTTCATCATTTACCAGGTCCTCGTTTTCATCAAAGGCACGAGAGCGGTGCAGATGGCATTGGGCCTTGCGCTGATTGTAGCGTTTTTCTATTTCTCGCGATGGGGACGGCTCGAGACCGTCTCATGGATGCTGACGAACATCCTCCCTTACTTTGTTTTTGCGAGTATTGTTATTTTCCAGCACGAAATCCGGCGGGCGCTGGCGCGATTCGGGCAGGCTCCGTTGTTTGCAGGGTTTTCCAGCATCAACCGAAACGAGTTTTATGACGAAATCATTCTTGCTGTAACCACTCTCGCATCAAATCAAACCGGCGCACTCATCGTCATCGAACGTGACATCGGACTGAAAACATACATCGAAAGCGGCATCGAGCTCGACGCTGCGCTTTCGTACGATTTGCTCCTGACGGTGTTTAATCCTTCAGTACCTTTGCATGATGGTGCTGTCATCATTCAAAGCGGGCGCATCGCTGCTGCGGCATGCTTTCTTCCGTTAACGGTAAAACCGCGGTTGAGTAAAGAACTCGGAACGCGACACCGTGCGGCGATCGGTGTTACGGAGGAAACGGATGCCGTGGCAATCGTAGTCTCCGAAGAAAGCGGCGCCATATCGTTCGCTCACGATGGTGAAATGGAAAGGTATCTCGATCCGGATACCTTGCGGCTCAGGCTGCGCGATTCTTTTGAAAGAAAGACAACTTCGGTCACGCCGCGCGTCGTCGTAGAGCCCGCAGAAGATCGTCTGGACGGATGAGATGCAAACATTGAAATACTGGGTCCTGCACAACTGGCATTTGAAAATCTTCTCGCTGATCCTGGCAATGATGCTATGGATGACGGTCGCGACTGAAACTTCTTCCGAAATCGGTATGGAGGTTCCGCTCGAATACCGGAATATTCCCTCTTTGCTCGAAATTACCGGCGATACCACCAACATGGTGCAGGTGCGGCTGCGCGGCTCTTCGAATGTGATTCGAGGTATTACACCGAGGGAAGTGTCGACCACCATCGACCTGAGCAAGATGCGGACCGGGGAAAAAATAGTTCCCTTGTCTCCACAGAATGTTCAGGCGCCGTTCGGCGCTGAAGTCATCCGTGTCAATCCGTCGAGTGTGCGCTTCAATCTCGAACGGACAATGGCGAAAACCGTATCGGTTGTTCCCAATATTTCAGGCCAGCCATCGGACGGCTATGAAATAGCGAGCGTAGTTGTCAGCCCGAGTAAGATTGAAGTCGAAGGTCCGGAAAGCCGAGTCAGTGCACTGGAGTCGATCGCAACGGTGCCTATTCGTCTCGATCGCCGCCAGACTCACATCGAACAGGCATCCGATCTGGATGTCCCGGATCCGCAGGTCCGGTTGCTTCACCCCACACCCGTCAACGTGCGGATCGAAATTCGCCGCAAGTCCAGATAATTTTTGGAATTGGAACAACGGCCCCCGCATTACTATCTATGAGCATGAAGCTTTTTGGTACGGATGGTATTCGTGCGGTCGCCGGTGAATTTCCGCTGAACACGCAGGTCATTCCCGCCATCGGTCGCGCGATCGGAGAAAAACTTGGCGGAAAAGTTATCATGGGCGTGGACACGCGTGTTTCAAGTCCATGGATTTTCCAGCTTCTGCAAAAAGGCTTGTCCCAAACGCCGGCAACCGTCACAAACGCCGGCGTCATCCCTACACCGGCGGTCGCATTATTGACGAAATGGCTGGGCTATTCGGGCGGGATCATGATTTCCGCCTCGCACAATCCCTACGAAGACAACGGAATCAAGGTCTTCTCATCCGACGGCACAAAACTAAACGACACAGACGAAGAGCAGCTTGAAAACAGAATCTTCGAACTCATCCATGCCAACGCTTCGCAGAGACAAAAGGATGTTGTTCCGGAACAGGAAATCTCGGCGGCAAATTCGACGGGATGGCACGAACGTTATCAGGAGATTCTTCTCTCCCATTTCCCGCGTAGCGATTGGCTCACTGGACTTCGCGTCGTCATGGATTGCGCCAACGGAGCGATGAGCGAAATCGCCCCCCAGTTACTTCGAAAACTTGGCGCGGAACTTGTGCTGGTTCACGCGTCGCCCGATGGCAAGAACATCAATGCCGGCTGTGGCGCCGTCCACATTAATGCATTGGGAACGGCAATGAAGGAAGCGGGCGCTGATTTCGGCGTGGCCTTCGACGGCGATGGCGATCGATCCCTTTTCGTCTCCGGCAACGGCCGGCTGATCGACGGCGATGCCGTTCTTCTGTTGATGGCGCGCAGGATGAAAAAGCGCGGAGAACTGAAACCGCCGATTGTCGTTGGAACGTTGATGACGAATTTCAGCCTGGAGCGGATGCTCCGTGATGAAGGCATTACGCTGACGCGAGTCTCTGTTGGAGACCGCTTCATCTTCGAAGAAATGCTGCGCAGCGGCAGCCAGCTTGGCGGAGAACCTTCAGGCCATATTATTTTCTCTGATTTCAAATTATCAGGTGATGCATTGCTGACGACACTGAAGGTCGCCGAAACAATCGCAAACGATCATGCCTCATTCGACGATCTGACGCGCGATTGGGTCGAATCACCCCAGCTCCTGAAGAACGTGCGTGTACGCGAAAAAGTACCGCTCGACACGCTACCTGCAATTCAGGCCAAGCTGGAGGAAGTCGATCATCAGTTACGCGGATGCGGCCGCCTGGTTGTTCGATACTCCGGAACCGAACCGCTGCTTCGCGTCATGATTGAAAGCGACGACGCGGCGAAAAACGAGCGACTGATGAATCAAATGCTCGAAGTGATTCAGAAACAACTTGGAACCCAGAAGTAAGATGATCGGTTGAAACCTTTACCAGTCGTGGACGTGTCACTGTCGAGTTTTTGAAGCTGAAAAAGGGAAATCGGTGCTTGACAGTACCATGTTGGATATCTACTATTGAGAGATGTGCCGAGTGACAGATTAGTTACTGGGTACGGCTCGTTGAAAACTCCGCCAAGCAAATTGCAGGCGGTTTTTTTGACGCCAAAATTTGAGGCCTGAGAGCCATCCGGTTCTTTGAAAACAGAAAACGTACAGTCGTAAGATTTTTCGAGTCAATTCGGTTTTAAGCGCGATTAAAGATCAAACGCATCAAGTTATTTTGAGAGTTTGATCCTGGCTCAGAATCAACGCTGGCGGCGTGCCTAACACATGCA
>CAZWGA010000104.1:0-17090 GCA_964633285.1 uncultured Solibacteraceae bacterium
GCGTCCCCGATTCCTATGTCGTCATCGACAACGGAATCGCGAACGATGACAAAGCCTGTCAAACCAAGCCCGACTGGAACGCGGCCGTGTGTAAGGGTGACTTCGGGCGCCTCAATATTGGCGGCGGAGGCGGCGCTAGAGGAGGCGGCGCTAGAGGCGCAGTTCCCGGTCCTGGCGCTGCTGCAGGTCGTGGTGGCCCTGGCGGAGCTGCCGCTCCAGCCGGTCCTGGCGCACCTGCTGGTCGAGGCGGAGGCGCCGGTAGAGGCGGCGCCGCTCCACAGATCACTCTCAGCCGCAACGGCAGGAAGGTTACCGTTGGAACCACCACTGTCCGCGCCGGTACCGAGATCAAGGCGGAAACCGAACAGTCGCCCGTGAACATTAGCGTGAGCGAATTGGACAGCGGCTCATGGGTGATTTTCGAGCTGCCGGGATTCGCCACCGCAAATGCCGGTACGCCGCAAAACAGCCTGGATGCCTTGCGCAACGCCACCGCCACCTCGTACTACAAAGGCGATGGCTCGCTTTGGATCAAGCTTGTCTCAGCCGGCGTTACCGGCCCCGGCGGGCGTTGCGCCGGTGGCAGCATTAAAGTCAGCCGGTAAAGTTGAACCCTACTATATAAGAAAGAGCCCTCGGCGTAGGCCGGGGGCTCTTTCACGATCGCCTTTGTTCTCTCCTTGTTTGTCAGAACTAAGGCATGGGCGTCTTTCCATCCAATACAAACGTGTACATGCGCGGAGGCGAAGCGGTTCCACCGCGGCCGGCCTGGCCGGTCCCTCCCATGAAGGAGAGGTACTGCTTGCCGTCGAGTTCATAGGTGATGGGCGGTCCCATGCCGGCTTGTCCGGTCGGAATTTCCAAAAGCTTTTTGCCGTCGGCGGCGGTGTAGGCGAGTAATCGGCCGTCGTTGACAACCTGGAACACGAGATTCCCGGCGGTTGCCAGCGCGCCGCCTCCATTACCGCCGCCGCCCGGATTCCGCCAGCGTTCGGTTCGAGTCACAGGATCAAACGCGACAAGGTAACCACCGCGAAGACCCTGAGGACCGATCAAAGGAGGATTCGACGGTGGCGGAGTGCCCGGCGGGAGCACTCCGCCGCGAGGCGTCCCGTTGAACTGTGTGGCCCGGTCCGGATTGAGTTGGAATTCTGTGGCCGTGTAAGTCCGGCTGCTGAATCCGCTGACAGGCATATAAACGAGCCGCGTCACGGGGCTGTATGCTTTTGGAGCCCAGTTTGAAGCGCCACCCCCCGAAGGCACAATCGTCACCGATGACGCCGTCGAGTAGTACGCTTCAGCAGGAATCAGCGGACGTCCTGTTTTGGGATCGTGGCCGCTGGCCCAATTTACCGGCGTGAACGGCGTGGCCGAAATGAACTCGCCGGTGATCCGGTCGAGCACGTAAAAGAAACCGCCCTTATTGGCCTGCATCAGCACTTTGCGCGTGCGCCCGTTCATCTCGATATCCGCCAGGATCAACTGCTGGACGCTATCGAAGTCCCAGGAATCGCCGGGCACGGCCTGGTAATACCACGCAAGATTCCCGTTGTCCGGATTCACCGCGAGAATGGAACATATATAAAGGTTGTCCAGACCCAGGGTTGTCCGAAAGAATTGGGGCCACGGTGCGCCGTTACCGGTGCCGACGTAAATCAGATTTGCTTCCGGATCGAACGACAGGCCATCCCAAACCGAGCCTCCGCCGCCGTATTTCCACCATTCGCCCGACCATGTTTTGGCGGCCTTCTCGAGTGCAGGATTCTCAAAAGGCTTTGAAGGATCTCCGGGAACAGTGTAGAAGCGCCAGACTTCACGCCCACTGTTGACATCGTAGGCCGAGAAGAAACCGCGATTGGGAGTGAAATCGGCGCCTGCGAATCCAATGATCACCTTGTCCTTAACGACACGGGGAGCCATTGTGACCGAGTATCCCGTCGAGTTCTCCGGCAGGATTCGACTGGACCACTGAGTTTTTCCCGTCACCGCGTCCAGCGCGATCAGCCGCCCATCAAGGACCGGCACGATAACTTTGCCTTCGTAAAGTGCGAGTCCCCGGTTCAAGACACCGCAGCACACACCGCGATTTGTTCCCGCGGCCGCGAAAGCGTGATCGACGGCCGGGTCGAATCGCCAAAGCTCCCGCCCTGTTTTCGCATCCAGAGCAAAAGCAATGCTCCAGTTCGTAATTCCGTAAAGAACGCCGTTGGAAAAAAGCGGCGTGGCTTCCTGATTGCCGCCGCCGGATCCTACGATGGCCGTCCATGCGAGTCCTAAACGTCCGGCGTTCGTGGCATCAATCTGGCGAAGCAGGCTGTAGCGTGTCTCGGCGTAATTGCCGCCGTACGTCAGCCATTCCCGGCTCTGCGCTGCGTTCTTCAAAGCATTTGCATCCGGTTGGCGCGTTTGCTGGGCGAACCCCATCCACGCCACCAGAACTGTAGATGCGGCAGCAGTGCCAATACAGAGGAGTCGCCACATGTCACGTATGTTTTTCACAAAGGGTGGCGCTATTCTACCGGCACGACGGCTCGCACTAAAAGAATTTCAACGATGAAGGCTGGCGGAAACATGAAGTCAACAGACGACGAAGGGAGTAGAGGAATATCTCGTCCTCCTCAGAGTTGCGCAGACCCGCGATCACGGCAGCGCCCCTGCCCTTCGCCGTTTCCACGTCTGCCACATCACCAGCGCGGCTAGCACAGTACCGAACGCGCCCGTCACTCCCATAAAGAGCACAATCGCCGCGAACCAGTAGCCGAGCGCGCCCTTGTCCGCGACGGCGTAGAGCTTCCAGTGCAGCACGGGCATCAACCCACTCGCGATGCCGCCGAGGAACATGATGATGTGCCCGGCGAGATTGTCGCCAAGGATCGTCGCGCCGATGAGAAACACGAGCGCGATCGGAATCACCGGGTACACCGATCCCTTCTCGTAGCCGAGCGAAATGTCGCCAGTGACGTGCAGGATGAACAGCACTACCGAAATCAGCGACGTGATTTTGAGCATGCGGGTGTTGTGTGGGATGTCGTTCATTTCAGCGTCTTCTTTCGAGAATCTGCCCGAGGCGATAATACGCCAGAGCGACAGTCGGCAGACTAGCGTCTTTGGGTGGCTTGGCGCTGAATGCCCGAAGTCCCAGCTTGCGGCGGTTCGCTGAAAAATAAAAGAGTGACAAACGGGCTTGAATTCTTCAGGAATCCCATGGGGCGTCATGGGGCACCTGAGCGATCCAAATTTCAGGCAGGTTATGCCTTTCGGGCGTCCATTACCTGTGATGATAGACTGCGTGCCACACAACATGGCTGGGCGCTCCAGTTCAACGTTTCATACGACTTCCTGGACTCTCGTGCAAGCGGCCGCAAAGGCGTCTGGAAAAGATTCAGGCCGGGCATTGGCTGAGCTTTGCAGCACTTATTGGCAACCTGTCTATGCGTTCGTCCGCCGATGGGGTCACGATCGAGATAACGCACAGGATCTGTGCCAGGAATTCTTTGCGTTGCTGATCGAAAAGAACTACTTGCTCGGCGCCGATCAAAGCCGCGGCAAATTCCGGACCTTTCTCCTCGCTGCCGTAAAACACTTCCTGGCCAACGAGTGGGATCGTGCTCATGCTCTGAAACGAGGAGGCGATCGGGAACTGATCTCGATCGACATAGCCGTGGCAGAGAGATGGTATGCCCCAATTGCCCTGGAAGCGACGACGCCGGAGAGCGTCTTTGAGCGCAGATGGGCGCTGTCCTTGCTGGAAACCGTTGCGCTGAAGCTGCGCGCTGAATTCGCAGCGGCAGGAAGGGCGGCCGAGTTTGAGACCCTGTGGGTATTCCTGCACCGCGATGGAACGACCGCAAGTTACGCTGAAGCGGCCGAACGAATGGGCATGTCCGATGGCGCATTGCGTATGGCCGTGCATCGCATGCGCCGCAGATATCGCAAGCTGTTGCGTGCTGAAGTAATCGAAACCGTTTCCACGCCTGAACAAGCGGATGACGAAATCCGTTTCCTCCTGGCGACCCTCAGCGGGTGAGAAGTGGAGCACTGGACGTGAGCGAACCAAATCGATGCGACCAATGTGGCGGTCCGTTATTGGAGTCCGGACCTATCGGCGGCGCCTGCCCGCGTTGCATGATCGAAGTCGGAGTCAACTCTACAGGTTCTGGTCTCCCTGATGAGATTAATGAGATCGGTGAGATCGGTCCGATCGCGCCAAACATAACGTTGGCGACCATTGGTCGATATCGCGTTCTTCGTTTGATCGGCGAGGGTGGTATGGGTGCCGTCTATGAGGCTGAACAGGATCAACCTCGACGGACCGTTGCTTTGAAAATCATCAAGCCCGGGCTTGCTACCCCGGAGCTGTTGCGTCGTTTCGAACAAGAGTCGCAGGCGCTCGGCCGATTGCAGCATCCGGGGATTGCTCAAATCTACGAGGCAGGAACTGCGGATACTGGTTTCGGTCCGCAACCCTATTTTGCGATGGAGTTCGTTCGCGGCAGGAACGTGAAAGAGTATGCCGCCGAACAGCATCTCAGTACGCGGCAGCGTCTGGAGATGGTGTCCAGGATTGCTGAAGCCGTGCAGCACGCACACCAGCGAGGTTTGATCCATCGCGACCTCAAGCCTGCCAATATTCTCATCGACGAGACCGGCCAGCCGAAGATTCTCGATTTCGGCGTCGCGCGTGCCATCGATAGTGATGTACAGGCCACAATTCAGACAGACATGGGGCAACTTGTCGGAACGTTGGCCTACATGAGCCCGGAGCAGGTGATTGCCGACCCTTTGGGAGTCGATACGCGTAGCGACGTTTATTCGCTGGGCGTCATTCTCTATGAACTCCTCGCGGGCCGATTGCCATCTACCGCCAGCCGGAAAGTGCACGAAATGATTCACGCTATTCGCGAGGAAGATCCTGCCAGGCTGAGTTCAATCGACCGCAGTTATCGGGGTGACATCGAGACGATTACTGCAAAGACTCTGGAAAAGGACAAGACGCGCCGTTACGGATCGGCGGCTGAGTTTGCTGCGGACATTTCACGCTACTTGAAGGATGAGCCGGTTATTGCCCGGCCGCCCAGCCCCGGCTATCAACTGCGGAAGTTTGCTCGACGGCACAAGGCTTTCGTTGCAGCGACGATCAGTATATTTATCGTTTTGGTTTCGGGCGTTGCCGTCAGCACATGGCTTGCCGTGCGGGCCAGACGCGCCGAAAGCGCAGCCGTCGAAGCACGCGACCGTGCCGTGCAGGCGGAATTAAAAACCGCGACGGAACGCGACGCGGCGAGATACGCCCGAAACGATGCAGTGACCGCCAGAGCCCTCGCCCAGCAAGAGCGCGACACTGCCGTCAGCGAAAAAGAACGTGCCGATACTGAGGCTGGGACAGCGCGGGCACTCAGCGACTTTCTCGGCAAAGACCTTCTGGGAATGGCCAACCCGCTGGCCCAGGCTCAATCCGAGGAGGCCGGGCGCGCCGCCGTTCTACCCAATCCAAACCTCACGGTACGCGAAGCCGTCGATGTGGCGGCAGGAAAGATCTCCGGGAATTTTGAGAAGCAACCGCTGGTTGAAGCCGCTCTGCATGAAACGATCGGCGGCATTTACTTCGGCTTGGGTGTGATGGACAAGGCGGTGGCACAGTTGGATCTCGCTGTCGCGATCCGACGGCGTGTCCAGGGCTGGGATCATCGGGCGACCCTGAAGACCCGGAGCGATCTGGCAACACTGCAGTCGAAGATGGTCCGCCGTCTGGACGTGGCCGGGAATGTCTGGAGAGAACTTTTGGAAAGCTCCCGCAGGGTTCTGGGCGACGCCGATCCGCTGACCTGGCGCGCACTAACACAGACGCTGGCGTTTAACGAGATGCAGGGCAGAAGGCAGGAATCCGAAACCCTGCTTGAAAACATTTTGAAAGAGGAAAGCCGCACTATCGGAGAGGACCATCCCACGACACTCGCCACTGTCGGGCTTCTGATCAACAGTTTTGAAACGCCCCGTGCCGCGCCTGCCAGTCAGCCTCGAAACTATCCCGCCGCGGAGTCCTTCTTGACCAGATCGCTTTCGGGAGAGCGAACTCGACTGGGTGTTGCCAACGCGGCGACGCTCAACAGCGTCCGCCTTCTCGCCGGCGTCTACATGGTCCAGCAGAAATATTCTGAAGCCGAGTCTCTCTTGAGTGGACAGCTCAGGGACCAACAACACAGCGTGGGCAACAGCCATCCTGCAACGCTCGAGAGCATGCGGCTTTTGGCAGATGTCTACACCAAAACGGGAGAGTTCGCGAAGGCTCAGGCCCTTCTGGAAACTGCGGCAAAGATGAACCACGCCGGCGCCGACATCGCTGCACAACTGCTGAACGCCGCGAAGAGCGCCGCTGAGTACGTCAAGCTCGGCAACAATACGGAGGCGCAGAAGCTTGCGACCCAAGCCCTGGAAGGATACCGGCGAATCGTGGGTGGAAGTGACAGCAGCGCGGACCCTATCGGCAAAGAGCTGGTTGCGCTCGCTCGCGAATTCGCCGCCAAAGGCCGGCGTAAAAACGCGGACGACATTCTTGCGGAGTTATGGAACATCCATCGCGGTGTGCTCCGCAACATGAACACCCACGGCACGGCAACGGCATTGGGAGAGGCGTACAGGAATCTCGGTCTTTATGGGAAAGCCGAGGAGATACTGGCGGACCTTTGGAATGCGCAGCGAGAGCTTTTCGGTGAAGCCCATCCCCGGACGTTGCAAACAATGAACCAGCTCGAGTTCGCTTACTGGGATGACGGCAAGGCCGAACAGGATGACGGCCGCCCGGCCGAGTCGAAGGTCAAACTGGCGCAAGCCGTAGAACTCGTCACGCAGCATTTGAAGATCCTCAAAGTCTCCGGCGGCGAAGAGCAGGACGAGTCGCAAGTGCACCTGCTTCGTTTAGGAGAGATTTACGGAAGCGAAGCGGAATTCAAAAAAGCAGAAGACGCGTTCTCGACTCTACGCAGAATCCTCTTGCCTAACGGAACGGCCACCGGCCTTCTCTCGGGACCGCGCGTGCGGAATGTCATTTCACATCTCGGTTGGGCGCTCTTCCATCAGCAGAAATACAGAGAAGCGGAAGCGGTTCTTCGCGTTGACGTCCCATTTTACGACCGTCCCGCCCGTCCGGAGAGTGAGGTCCGTTACAACTGGGAAGGCGTTCTCGGCGCCGTTCTGGTCGCTGAGAACAAGAATTACGAAGAAGCCGAATATCGACTGCAGTCCTGCTACAAGGGAAGACTACATCCGATCGGAATAGGCATTCCCGCAGGCGACGTGAACTTGTTTACCGAACAGGAAAGTGTTGCCTGGCTGGTCCGCCTCTATGACCAGTGGGGGAAACCCGAGCGGGCAACCGAATGGCGAGCCAAACTTCAGGCGGATAAACCCGCGCAATCGACGAAAAAGTCGGAAACTTCGGAAAGGTTCCAATGACAAAAGAATTGCTTTCATCACTCATGTGGAAGTGTGTTTTCGTCGTTTTGTTTTCAGTTGCGATTGTTCCATCGGTGCTCGCGCAGAGCACATTCCATGTGTTCCCTCAGATTGCGGACGGTTCAGCGGGAACCTTGACGTACAAGTCGGCAGTCATGATTCGAAATGCTTCCGATTCGGCAACGGCAGACTGCACATTGCGTTTATACGGTCTCCAAGCCGCCTTTATCTTTATCAAAAGCCCAACCGGCGGGCCGGGCGGAATTTCCGGTCCAGTTGCGACTTTTAATCTGACGTCGCCGCCGAACGGCTTTAACTATCCGCGCACAACGGGACAGCAAAGCCTCGCTACGGGCTACGCGACATTGTCCTGTGACCTTCCCGTTTACGCGCAATTGCAATACAGCCTCTACGCCGGTAGCGCGAAGATTGGAGAGACGACTGTTTTCTCAGCGGCTGAAAGTCCCAGAGCGCGGTTCATCGTGGATCAGACGGAGGGGGCACATCTCGGCGTGGCCATCAGCAACAACACGAGCGTTGCCCACGACTATCGGATTACAACAAGCGATACTGACGGGGTCCCGACGGGAGCCGCTACGGTACATATCGAGGCCCATTCCTCTTTGCCCAAGTTTCTGGATGAACTGGTGCCTGCTTCAGCAAATGCGATCGGATCTGCCAATGTTCAGAGTCTGGATGGCTCCAACTTCTCCGCGGTCGGTCTTCGGTTTACTGGAGGGGTCTTTGCGGCGGTGCCTGCGACTCCGTAAATCGCGTCCGCCGGCTAACATTTCTCGTTACTTTACCAATAAGGGGCGAATGATGCCGCCGGTACGGTGAATGTCGACTTTGCCCAGGACATGCTTCGAGAACTCGACGTGGCCGCACGGGAACTAAATGTCAGCAGACCGAAGGCTTCCTGACACAGGCATGATCACCAACCGACTGCCCGGAAACACGCTCTTCCGAGTCATTTTCCACCGCAAAAAATTCTCGTCATCGACGCACAAAAAGCGCATCTCATACGTGTTTCTCTATAGAAGTATTTAAGAAGGTGATCGAGGGTCAGGTCTATAGAGATCAACATGGATGATAGTGCTCTTCCTTTGAGTATGGGGCTGCTGGCCTCTTCATCGAGTGGGCGTCATGGAAGCGCCGGCTTGCGAGAGCGGGTGGGGGAGTGCTTCATCGATTTGCGAGCGCCGATGTATCGCTATCTTTGCTCTTGCGGCGCCCATCCGGCGATTGCCGAAGAGATCGTGCAGGAATCGTTCCTCAGGTTATATCGCCATCTTCACGGCGGAAACCAGGTCGCCGATTTGCGCAGTTGGGTCTTTCATGCAGCCCACAACCTTCTGATCGACGAAATTCGCAAAGGCAAGGTCCGCCATACCGAACCTGCAACCGCAACAATTCAAGAAGACTTGCAGAGAGATCCAGCGCTTGATCCAGAGCAGCGCCTTCTGTTGAAAGAGCGCGTTGAGCGGATTCGACAGGGGATCGCCGCGTTGACGGATCTCCAGTTTCACTCGCTGCACTTGCGCGCGGAGGGTTTGCGCTACGTCGAAATTGCGGCAATTCTCGACGTCAGCGTGTCCACTGTCGCCGATGCGGTGCGCCGGGCTGTTCGCAATCTGGGCAGCGCGGCCCGGCAGGAAAAACAAAATGATTAACAAACACAGGTCGCAATCGAAGAAGCATCCATCGCCGGAAACTCTTTTTCTTGCTATCGAGGGTGAACTGGCGCCCGACGAGGTGGTCCGTATCGACGAACATTTGCGCGGTTGCTGGGACTGCCGCCTGGAAAGCGAGCAGATGCGGAATGGAATTCTGGCCTTCATGGAGTTTCGCAAGAACCACGTCCGGCCGTTAAACGAGCAACCGCCGCATGACTGGAGAACATTCTCCGGATTGTTGGATCAGGCCGCACAAGAATGTGAGCAGAGCGCGCGGCAGGGATTCGGGGTTCGATTTCGGGGACGGCTCTCTGCCACCCCGCGGCCGGCGTGGATTGCAGCCACGATTGCCGTGCTGCTCGCGGTACTTTTTGTTGTCCGGCTGGTGAATCCCCCAATCGTCTCCGCAAGGGAGTTTCTGCTGCGGGCGGCGGAGTCTCGTAAGACCCTGGCTTTGGCCGCGAGGGACGGAGTGATTCATCAGCGGGTGCGCATTCGTCACGGGGCTCGTGAGATCACACGCGATGTTTATCAGAACGCAAAGCCGGTTCATGTCACAGCCGTACGCGATCTTCTCGTTGATGGTTCGCGGGATTCCGAAGCGGAGCTGCAATCGGTGTTTGCTTCGTGCGGCATGAAGTGGGATGAACCGATCGATGCGGACGTCTTCGCAGGGTGGCATGAGGCAATCGCAAACAAAGAAGACAAAGTCAGCAGTGCGGGCGGCGGCGCCAATCAGCGCATCACTCTCGCGACGCACGTTGCCGGAGACAATCCGGTTCGCGAAGCCAGCCTGACGGTGCTCGCAATGAATTGGCATCCGGTCGAAGAGCGACTGGTGCTGCGCGACAATTCAGAACTCGTGGTAACGGAGTTGGCGCTTGAGATTGAAGGCCAGCCGCCGGCGGAGATTGGAAGCGAGCCGGCCGCGCCCGCGGCGGTCACGCCGTTACGCGATGCTGCTGCCGCGGCCGTCAACACCGCTGCAAGTTGGAGCGAAGCTGAACTTCAAGCCGGGGAACTCCAGGCCCGAACCGCGTTGCACAAGGTTGGGGCGGACTTGGGCGAGCCCATTGAAATCCTCAGGACACCGAACGGCCATGTTCAGGTGGAAGGTCTGGCCGCCGATGATGCGCGCAAGGCGGAGTTGATGGCTGCGCTGAGCGGCATTCCGCGCGTCGATGCCTTGATCCGATTGCAGGCCGGCGCGCTGCCGTCCACTTCAGCGGTTCCGGCCGACGCCATTCCCGTCACTCCGGCTGCGCTTTTCAAACCACTGCTCGATGGCGAACTGACATCGCGTTATCCGGGCACCGCCGAGCGGCAGGAGTTCGTGAACAACGCGCTCGCGAATTCCCAGGACTCGCTTCTGCACGCCTGGGCGCTGCGCCGCCTGGCCGAACGTTATACCGCCGCGGAATTTTCCCGCCTCGACGCGGCCTCGCGGGACGTTCTCGGCGCGCTGCTGCGAGATCACATGAATGCGATTCGGCTCCAACTGGCCGCGTTGCAAACCGCACTCGGTTCGCTGGCTCCGTCTCCGCAGAACTCCGCCTCAACGGAAATCAAAACCGCGGACTGGCAGACTGCAGCGCTTCGGACCTTCACTCTGGTCGAAACACTTGACCAAAGCTGGACCGTGGCTCTGGTGTCCGCGTCAAGTGTGAATCCGGACGCAAAACAGACCAGCGCGCCAGTCATCGCCGGCATGCAGCGACTGCATGCCGAACTCGAAAGCTATCTCGGAGCGCTTGCTCTCGCGGTACCCATCTCACAAAGCCCGATACAGGAGCATTAATCCATGAAGTGGACTGTTCTCAGCGCAGCTATAGCCACGCTTGTATTCGCAAGCCCGCTGTTTGCACAAAACGCCAGCCTCGGCGGACTGATTCAGGACCAGACCAAAGCTGTGGTGCCGGGCGCCGGCGTGAGCGCCATCAATCGCGATACAGGTGTTGTGCGCAACACCAACTCCAACGAGCAGGGTTACTACTCGCTGCCCGCGCTGCAGCCTGGACGATACAAAATTACGGCGCACGCGGCCGGGTTCCAGACCATCGTGCGCGAAGACGTGAAGCTGGAAGTCGAGCAGAACGCCCGTCTCGACTTCGTGCTGCCGGTCGGCGCCAGTGAACAGACCGTGAATGTCGAAGGCGGCGCGCCGATGATCAACACCACGGATGGCTCGGTGAGCACGGTGGTGGACCGGCAGTTCGTGGAGAACATTCCGCTAAACGGACGCAGTTTTCAGTCTCTGATTACTTCGGTTCCCGGCGTCGTCGTTGTTCCTGGAGCCATCACAGGCCGTCAGGGCGAATTCAGCATTAATGGCCAGCGTACTGAATCCAACTATTACGTTGTGGACGGCGTCTCCGCGAATACGGGGAACCTCGTCGCAACTGCGGGTGCGTTTGGCGCAAGCGGGAGCATGCCCGAAGTTTCGGCATTGGGAACAACGCAAAGTCTGGTTTCGCTCGAGGCGTTGCAGGAGTTTCGCATCCAGACTTCCACATATTCGGCGGAGTATGGGCGTACACCGGGCGCACAGATTTCCTTTGTCACCCGCTCCGGCAACAACGATCTGCACGGCTCCGCCTATGACTATTTCCGCAATGGAGTTTTCGACGCGAATAACTGGTTCAATAATGCGAATCTCCTGCCCAAAACATCGGAGCGGCAAAACAACTTTGGCGCGACATTGGGCGGCCCCGTCGTTATTCCCGGTCTCTTTAACGGACACAATCGGACCTTCTTCTTTTTCTCTTACGAAGGATTGCGCTTGTCCACGCCTCAATCTCCGCCGACGACCTTTGTGCCGGACGGCTGTATTCGAGGGTTTGCCGGAGCATGCGCCGGCGCCGATGCAGCGGCGCCACTCGCCCTGCGGCCGTTTCTCAATTCTTTTCCGATTCCCAATGGGCCTGTGTTGCTGAACGCGGCGGGGTTGACGACCGGTCTGGCACAATTCACGTCGGCGTTCTCAGTACCTGGAAGTCTGGACGCAACAAGCATCAGAATTGATCACAGCTTCAATAATAATTTCACGTTGTTCGGCCGCTATAGCGACTCTCCCTCGCGATCGGTCCGTCGCGGAGGCTCGCCTCTGCCTTTTTCCAATCTGACAACCGCGACAAATGTTGTGAGAACGCTCACGCTAGGAACGACGAATGCCTTGACCTCGCGTTTAATAAATGAACTGCGTGTCAACAGCACGTGGAATAACGGGCGGAGTCAAGTCACTCTGGATAACTTTGGCGGCGCTGTGCCTTTCGAACTCAAGGATATTCGAGACACCAGCGGCCAACCTACACCGCAGATCGAAAGCCTGAACTTCATCTTAAGTCTGGGCACTTCGATTCAGGCCAGCGTCGGCGATACCAGAAGCGCTCAGCGGCAACTCAATTTTGTCGACACCCTGAGTTATTCACCAGGCCGTCACGCCATGAAATTCGGAATGGATTTTCGACGGTTGAATACACCGCTCACGCTTTCCAAACTCTCCCTGAGTCCGATTTTTTCTTCGAAAACACAAGTGCAGCAAGGCGCGCCGGCAACGGGTAATGTCGGTTCCATAGAGAGTGTTCCAATCGAACCCATTTATAGAAATCTCTCATTTTTTGCTCAGGATGATTGGAAGATTACCCCGCGGCTGAGCTTGTCACTGGGTTTGCGTTGGGATTTCAATCCGCCTCCCGGCGATGCCCACGGGAACATACCCTACACGCTTGATCAAACCACGAATCTCACGACAGCCGTGGTCGCTCCAAAAGGTTCCCCACTGTGGCAGGCGACTTATCGTAACTTTGCGCCGCGCATGGGAGCCGTATATCAACTGATTCCAACGCCAGGGCGGGAAACAGTTATCCGTGGCGGATTCGGCGTCTATTACGATCTCGGGAATACCTACGCGTCCACCGGATACTCGAGCGTCGGCATCGGCTCCAGTAAAGTATTAAGCAATACGCTGTTTCCATTTACCTCGGTCCAGATGACTCTGCCGCCGCCGAGTGTTACTGCTCCCTATACAGGCTCGGTGACGGCTTTCGACCCACACTTAAGACTGCCTTACACGTCGCAATGGAACCTTGCAATCGAACAAGCGCTCGGCCGAAGTCAGACCTTCAGGATCAGTTACGTTGGCTCCGCCGGACGGCGTCTCTTGTTGTCGCGTAACCTTCGTCCCGCGGTTCTGGGAAACACGAATTTCACCGCCACGGGCACGTTGAATCTCATCACGAATCAGAGCACATCGGACTATGACGCGATGGAGTTGCAGTATCAGCGCCGATTGGCGCGCGGGCTTCAGGTCAACGCGGCCTACACCTGGTCTCACTCCATCGATGAAGCTTCGGTGAACATAATCGTGTTGCAACTGTTGCGCGCAAACTCAAACTTCGACGTGCGTCACAACTTCCAGACTGCTGCGACCTATGACATACCGGGCAAATACAGCAATCCGTTCGTGGGTGCGATTCTCCGCCACTGGTCGCTGGACACAAGAATCACGGGCCGGTCGGCGTTGCCATTCGATGTCGTTGGCACAACCACTTTCGATGTGGCGGGACTTCAACAGTATGTCCGTGCAAACGTAGTCCCGGGTCAACCGATCTACATTGACGATCCCGTGGCGCCGGGCGGGCGTCGAGTGAACTTCAGCGCTTTCGCCATACCGACAGCGGCGCAGCAGGCAGCCGGACAATTCGGTGATGCGCCGCGCAACTTTCTGCGCGCCTTTCCAGCGTGGCAGTTGGACTTTGGCGTTCGCCGCGAGTTTCCACTCCAGGAACGAGTGAAACTGCAATTTCGCGCCGAGGCATTCAATCTTTTCAACCATCCGAATTTCGGAGCGGTCACCAATACGTTGCTGTCGGGTGCCGCTTTGTTCGGGCGCGCAAACAATACACTCAATAATCAACTCGGCGGATTGAACGCCCTCTACCAGGCCGGCGGACCCCGATCGTTGCAGTTCGCACTGAAGCTGATTTTTTAGGGAGATCGAAATGCAGTTCGTTAAACCTCACCGTGTGATGACGGCTCCATTCCTGATTGTCGTTTTGTTCGCGTATGTTTTCGTCTCGCCGGTGGCGGGGCAGGAGAACAGCACGGCGCCGAAAAATCTTCGACCGTTCCGGGTCGATGATCTCTTCGAGATGGAGAGTCTCGGACTCGGTTCCTTTGGAGGTTCAGTCGTGCTTTCACCGGACGGCCGGTCGTTGGCCTTTGTTCGTCAAAGAGCCGCAAAAACGATCCAGTTTATCGAGGGCACTCCCTGGTTTGGCGACCTCGGAGCCGATGTCTGGCTTCAGACGGCGCCGGGCGAAAAAGCAATCAACATTACCAATGGGATCAGTGACGAATCGCAATGGTCGGCGCCGACTTGGTCGCCCGATAGCCAACGAATCGTCATGCTCTCATCCCGTGGTCACGAAGTGAATCTTTGGGTCTGGGAGAAAACCACCGGCAAGGTGAGTCAGGTTACTCATGGCGGTGTGGATACGCAATCCGAACGGCGTTTTCGGCCTTTCATATGGGTCACCAACGAAACGATCCTCTGTCCGATGCTGCCGGATCCCGCCACTCGCGAATGGCGTTACGCACCGGACGAACCACGGACAGCCCAAATCGCCTCCTCATCCTGGGCCAGGCAGTCCCGCGGACACGATACGACCGTGAGCGTTTTGCACAGCGGAGCGTCCGGCGTCCAGAGGGATCTCGGACCGCAGGGGAAACTTTTGCTGATCAATGTAGTCAGCGGACAGAATCGAGTCATCGCGAACTACACGACATGGCACATTGCTCTCGCGCCGGGCGGCAAGTTTGTCGCCTATAGCCGATTGGTGTCGAGGGGAAAAATGACGATGGACGACAACATCGGAGCCGAGGAGAAGCATGCCATTGAGATCCGCTCGCTCGATGGTGCAACGCTGATTGAGACTCGCTCAGTCTCATCCGATGTGTGGTTCTATTCGATGCAATGGTCGCCCGACGGCCGTGAATTGGTGTTCGGAGGTTACGACGGCAACACAAACAAGGAATCGGCGCGGCTTTTCCGAGTGAACGTCGAAACCAGGCGAACTGAAGTCATGGACCTCGGGCCGAACGCCGACCCGTTTCTTTCTCGTGTCGGACTGGCCCTTCCGCGGCCGGGAGTTTGGCTGGCCTCAGGGAATCTCCTGGTTCGCATGGCCCAGGGAAACGGGCGATTGCGCTCCGCGCCTCAGGCTCGCCACGACTGGTGGCTGGTAACGCGCAACGGACAACGACGCAACCTGACGGCCGATTTCACAACGCCGCCGCTCGAGATCATTTTGCAGAAGGGAGGCGAAGCCTTCATCACGCTTGCCGACGGTAAACTCTGGCGATTTATTCCCGAGAAGGGCATCAAAGAAGACTTGACGCGGACATTCAGCGAAAAAGCAGCGGCGATCCTGTGGCCGAACAGTTCACCACAGTCGGTCGAACTCGCAGTCGCCACGATGGTCGACACCGGCCTCTACTACGATCAGATTATCTTCTCGGTGCGCAAGGATCGTGATCACGCTCCGTATAAGCTGGACCTGAAATCGGGCGCCATCACTCCACTGTCAAAGCCTTCCGCAGATGCATTATTGATCACGTATTCCTCCGCGAGCGGCAGCGCAATTTACACGGCGTTGAATCGTTCAGGCCGCTTTCTCTGGCGAACCGATAGCCCTTCAGGGCGAAGCGATACGGTAATGGAGGTCAATACATTCTTACAGGGAGTAGCAGAATCCGAGTTCAAGCTGATCGACTATACGAGTCTGAACGGTGAAAAACTTCACGCCTGGATCCTGCTGCCTTATGGCTACACACCCGGCCGCCGCTATCCTCTCATCACGCGTGATTATCCGGGTAACAACTATGTTGCGGCGGTGCCGTCCGGTCAGACGCTGACTTCGACGTCTTTCCTGAATTACCAATTGGCGGCGGCAATGGGTTACGCCGTGCTGTACCCGAGCATGCCGCTCGACGTCCATGGTTCGACCGATGATCCGCTGCTGAGGTTAACCGACGGAGTGCTTCCCGCGATTGATAAGGCGATCGAGATGGGTATTGCCGACCCCGACCGGCTTCTTGTCAGCGGACACAGTTACGGCGGTTACGGAACCTATGGGCTTGTGACACAAACAAATCGCTTCAAAGCTGCCGTTGCGATGGCGGGTCTGACCGACTTGATCAGCCTCTATGGCGCGTTTAACGGCGCATCGCGCTACAAAGACGAGGCCGCGGAAGATATCATCCAGGACTTCTACCTGGAAGCCGGTCAGATGCGGATGGGTAATCCTCCGTGGAAGGATGTTGGTCGCTACCTGCGCAACAGTCCGGTCTTCTACATTGATCGTGTGCAGACGCCGGTCATGCTGGTGCAGGGTGATATGGACGACGTTGTTCCCATCGAACAAGCCGAAGAATTTTTCCGCGGACTTTATCGGCAAGGCAAACGCGCCGACTTTTTGCGGTACTGGGGCGAGGGTCACAATTTCAACAACCCGGCAAACATTCGCGATCTTTGGCATCGAATGCTCGCCTGGTTCGACGAGTTCGGCGACATCTCGCGTGACCCGCAGGGCAATCTGATCTTCGAAGGAGACCGGGTGAAGTCACGTGGCGGTCAGGTGCCACTCAAACCGGAGGACTTTCAGCGCCTCGATCAAGCTCGGAAAGAACAAGTCGCGCGCTAAGACCGAAAGTTGGCGCACAGGACCTGGCGCAGAAAAATTGAAGGGATGCTTGCGGATAAGAGATCGGAAAGCTCCGATCTCTCATTTAGAGAACTCGTACGCGGCAATTGCTGCGAATTTGGTGACTGTCCCCGTAGTTTTGTCCCCGTAGTTTTCCCGGTCCCGAATTCCGTTGTGCCGAATTCTCTTTTGACGCCCACGGTGTTATAGTCCGTCGCCAGCCTTTTAAATTCTCAAGTGCTTTCGGAGGCGCACAAAT
>CAZWGA010000105.1:0-16425 GCA_964633285.1 uncultured Solibacteraceae bacterium
TGGCTTACCTGCGCGGCAAAGGCATTCAGTGTTACGGTATCGGGCCTGCAACTGATGTTGAGGACGGTCCGCTGGGCTTCGGCGCGCACAGCGATCAGGAGCGCGTCCTCGAGAGCGAAATCCTTCGATTCGCGCGGTTCAACTGGGATGTGATTCTCGACATTGCGCGCTCGAAATAGGAACGGGCGCGATCCGTTGACTGTCGAGTGTATGATGCAGGGCCGCGAGTCGAAGTGTTCCGGTGAGAATCGCTCGCGAATCTTTTTCTGCGATTGCGCCACAACATCGTATGGGTTTGAAGGGAATTCGTGTCCTTACGCTTGAAAGCCGGCGTTCGGATCTTGTTTATAACCTGATTGCGGAGCAGGGCGGCGAGTGCTTCAACGCGCCGTCAGTTCGTGAACGTCCTCTGGAAGCCAACTTTCAAGTCGTCCAGTTTGCAAAAGATGTGATTGCAGGACGCCACGACATGGTGATTTTTACAACGGGCGCAGGAACCCGGTATCTCCTCGACGTTCTGACAGCCACCGGATTTCTCGATCCGTTTCTGCAGGCTCTGAGAACAATCCAGATTGTTTCTCGTGGTCCAAAGCCTGCCGCTGTGTTGAACGAACTGCGAATTCCTGTTTCGGTCAGTGTTCCTGAGCCGAACACGTGGCGTGAAGTTCTGGAAGCGACCGAACGATTGAAATTCGACAGTGTTGCCGTTCAGGAATACGGCGTTCCCAATCCTGAACTGGTAAACTCGCTGCGGCAACGCGGCTCCATCGTAACGCCGGTGGCGATTTACCGTTGGGATCTTCCGGAAGATCCCGGGCCGTTGGAAGAGGCTGTCCGCCGAGTCTGTGATCGGTGGTGTGATGCAGTCATTCTTCTTTCTTCCGTGCAGTTCACGAATCTGTTGCGCATTTCTGAACGTCTTGAAATGCGTGATGCCGTGCTGCTGGCGCTTCAACAGGACATCGTGATCGCGTCGATCGGACCAGTGATGACCGATACGTTGATACGCGAAGGCCTCCGCCCGGATTTCGAGCCCAAACATCCTAAACTCGGTCCCTGCATCCGCCAGTTTGCCGACCAGGCGCAGGACCTTGTCGCCGCCAAGCGTGGTGGCCGATCCCGTTAATCAGACGCAGGGCTGAAGTGACCACTTCAAAAAAGTCGCTTGCATTTTCTGGTTTCGTTTCGTATAAAACTTTTGCGATTGCATTTTGACCTGCAATCGATCCCGCCACAGCCGAAAGGGAGCTGGGCATTGTTCGTAGCGAGCTTGCTGCGACTCTGTCCGTCCTGAAGCTCTGATTCCCGTTCAATCTTTCGCCCCCAAGTCCGGGCTCCATTGCTCGATGCCGAGCTCTATCGACATCCGAACAGAGGGCCTATGCACGCACCTGAAAAACTGGTTGTCATTGGTAATGGTATGGCCGGTGTGGCTTGTGTCGAACAGATTCTGCGGCACCGGCAGCGATTCGACATCACAATTTTCGGAGACGAAACCCACGTCAACTACAACCGCATTCTGCTTTCGGCAGTGCTTGCGGGTGAGCGTAGTTCCGATGAAATCACGTTGAATGAGTGGGACTGGTACCGTTCCAATCAGATCGACCTCCGGGTTGGTATTCGCATCGTGGAGATCGATGCGGAGCGCCGGTTGTTGAAAGGCGACAACGACAGCACTACCGAATTCGACAAGCTGATCATTGCAACAGGCTCTTCACCGTTCATTCCGCCCATACCGGGAATCGACAAAGAAGGCGTTTTCACATTTCGCAATCTTGCCGATACGCGGGCGCTCCTCGATCGTTCGCGTCCGGGCGCGAAGGCCGTCGTCATTGGTGGAGGGTTGCTCGGCCTTGAAGCGGCTCGCGGACTGCAGGCACAGGGTTGCGATGTGTCTGTCGTTCATTTGATGCCGCATCTCATGGAGCGCCAGCTCGACACGACCGGCGGCGCGTATCTGCGCCAGAAGATGGAAAAGCTGGGCGTGCAGGTTTTCTGTTCAGCGAACACGCGTGAGATTTGCGGGAACGGGCGCGTCGATGCCGTGATGTTCAACGATCAACTACTGCCGGCGGACATTGTTGTGATTGCTGCAGGCATCCGGCCGAATGTGGATCTGGCGAGACGTTCGGGTTTGACGGTCCAGCGCGGTATCGTCGTCGATGATTATCTTCGTACTTCGAATCCCGATATTTACGCAGTCGGCGAGTGTACAGAGCATCGCGGACAACTGTTCGGTCTCGTAGCCCCTTTGATCGAGCAGGGCAAAGTGCTCGCGGCCGCTATTACTGGAAACGAGACTGAGCGATTTTCGGGCACCACGCCGGCAGCGAAGCTCAAGATCATGGGAGTCGACGTTTTCTCCGCCGGCGAAATCGACGAGACCAGGCCCGGCCTCGAGTGTGTACGTTTTGAGGATCCGGCGCTCGGCATCTACAAAAAACTTCTGTTGAAAGAGAATCGTCTGGCCGGCGTGATCCTTGTCGGCGACGCGTCGGACAGTCACCGGTATGTGGAATGGATTCGCTCCAGCCAGGACCTGACGTCGATGCGCCGCAGTCTTTTATTCCCGCCGCCAACAGCCGACTCGGGTTCGGATATTGCGCAGATGCCCGACGGCGAAATTGTTTGCGGCTGTCATGGCGTGAGCAAGGGACAGATCATTGGCGCGATTCACCAGCAGGGCGTCGGAACACTTGCGCAATTGAAGGAAACCACTCGAGCCTCGACGGGCTGCGGGAGCTGTACGGGTCTTTGTCAGAGTTTGCTCAAGGCGGTCGTGCCCGACTTTTCTGAGGACGCGAAGAAAGTAATCTGCGCGTGCCTCCCTTTCAGTCAGGAACAATTACGCGACATCATCAAAGGGCAGCGCCTGAAGTCTGTTCAGGAAATTCTGGACATCTATGGAAACGGCAAAGGGTGCCACGTCTGCAAACCCGCTCTGAGTTATCTCATCGATGTCGCCTGGTGCGGCGACCACGAAGAAGATCGTTCGGCACGTTTCATCAACGATCGCGTTCACGCGAATATTCAAAATGATGGAACGTTTTCTGTCGTGCCTCGCATTCGCGGAGGCGTGACGTCTCCACAGGAGTTGAGAAAAATCGCGGATGTTGCGGAGAAGTACAACGTCCGGATGGTCAAGATCACGGGCAGTCAGCGCATCGATCTTCTCGGCGTCGCCAAAGAGAATCTTCCGAAGATCTGGGCGGATCTTGGGATGCCTTCCGGACAGGCATACACCAAAGGCGTGCGTATGGTGAAGACGTGCGTGGGTACGGAGTTCTGCCGCTTCGGAGTTCAGAACGCCATCTCCACGGGAATCGAACTCGAGCGGCGTCTGGAAAATCTTTATACGCCCCATAAAGTGAAGATGGGCGTCGTCGGATGTCCGCGCAACTGCGCGGAAGCCACGGTTAAAGACATCGGTCTGGTGGGGCAGGAAGGGAGCTGGCAGGTTGTGGTCGGCGGGGCTGCAGGCAAAGGCGTACGGAAAGCAGATGTGCTGATCACCGTCGAGACCAGCGAGCAGGCGCTGGAAGCAGCCTCGTTGTTTTTCCAGTACTACCGCGAGAACGCCAACTATCTCGAGAGGACGTATGACTTCGTCGAACGTCTGGGAATCGAGAAGATGCGAAGAGAGACCGTCTATGCGACGGATGCCGTGAAACAAGGATTGCTTGAGCGTTTGCGGCGATCCAAGGATCGGTCGAGCGATGCGTGGCTCGAACGGGAGCGTCCCGTCGAGACAACTCAATTCGTTCAAATCGAAGCTTTGGAGACAACCAAGGCATGAAGTGGATACGCGTAACTCATATCGAAAACATTCCACTTCGGCAGGGCCGAAGCGTGCAACTCGGCCCTTATGTCATAGCTATCTTCAATCTGGGAGGGGCGTTTCGCGCCGTAGAGAATCGCTGCCCTCATCGTCAAGGGCCGCTTGCTGACGGCATCGTTGCCGGCAGTGATGTGGTCTGCCCGCTGCATAACTGGCGCGTCTCACTGGATACGGGTGAAGTCAGCCCGAAGTCCGGAGCCGGTTGTGTGCGGACGTTCGAAACACAAGTGGTCGATAACGTTGTCATGGTGTCCTTGCCCTCGGGAGACACCGCTCCATGTGGAGCCTTTTGAAAAACTTTCTTCACATTGGAAGCGGAGGACACTTTGAAAATACCTGGAACCAGGTTCGTACTCGTTCTGTATCTTTTGGCTGCCACCACGAATTTGCACGCACAACAGTCCGTTGCGGCGGCTTCCACTGCTCCCGCAGCAGCGGCGATGCCGGCAGCAGCGGCAGCCGCCGCCACACCTGCACGCGCGCCCGCTGCGCAAAGCAAACGGGCATCCGATTACCTCAATGAGCAATTACCGCACTGGCTGCAGTTGAACGGTGAATATCGAACTCGCGGTGAAGCCGTCGGCGGCATCGGGTTCAAAACGGACAACGGCGATGCTTACGCACTTGGCCGCCTGCGCGTGAACATGACTTTTATTCCAACGTCATGGTTGAAACTTCAGGTTCAAGGTCAGGACGCCGAGTTGTTCGGCCGGAACCCGATCAAGCCCGACGCGCCGCCTTACGAGGAGGCATTCAATCTTCGTCAGGCATACGTGGAAATCGGGAACGTTGAGAACAGCAAGCTGGGCCTCCGTGTGGGCCGCCAGGAATTGTTCTTCGGAGAACAACGCCTGATCGGCCATCTCAACTGGGTCAATGATGCGCGTTCGTTCGACGCAGTTCGAGCAAGTTATCGAAGCAAGAACTATCGCATCGATGCCTTTGCCGCGTCGGTGGTCAACTTTCACGACGGCGCGTTTAACGACAGGCGGACCGACGGCAACAATCTTCACGGTGTTTACGGGTCATTCACGAAACTCGTGCCGAAGGCGACGATCGAACCCTATCTGTTATGGCGCGTTTCTCGAGGCGTGAAAAGCAAATCCGGCGTTACAGGCAAGCAGGACTTCAAAACCATCGGCCTTCGCTGGGTTGGTAAGCTCCCATCGAACTTCGATTACGGTACCGAGATCGCCGGACAGACAGGCATGTACTCTACAGATGAGATTCGCGCATTTGCCGGGCACGCCATCATCGGTTACACACTGCCGAAAACAAAATTCACTCCGCGCGCTTTTGCCGAATTCAATTACGCCTCGGGTGACCGTAACGGCGCCGCCGGCCGCCGCGGCACATTCGATCAACTCTATCCAACCGGACACGACAAGATGGGTCTGGCCGATCAGGTGGGCTGGAAGAACGTTGAAGATGCGCGCGGCGGAGTGGAGTTGAAACCCACGAAGAAGATTTCTTCGGCCGCCAGCTATCACTCGTTCTGGCTCGCCAGCGATCATGACGGTCTCTACAACGCTGCGGGAGCGCTGGTCGCAAAAGCCGCGAACGGAAGCGCGGGCCGGTACATCGGCCAGGAAGCGGACTTCCAGTCGACGTATGCGTTCAAACCTCAAGTCCAGTTCGGCGCCGGATACGCGCACCTGTTTCCGGGAACGTTCCTTAAGAAAACAACTCCAGGCAAACACTACAACCTTGTTTACGTGATGATCACTTATCTCTTTTAAAGAACTCGGGAGGCATTATGAGCAAATTTTCACGTCGAGCATTTCTTAAAAAAACAGGCCAGTCCGTGGCCGCGGCGACACTGGCGGGCGTACCGCGCGGTTGGGCCGGGGGCGCCTATGCAGACGACACTCCGGAAACTTCAAACGTGCGGTTTGGAATTATCGCCCTCACGGATTGTTCACCGATTGTGATGGCGCACGAACTCGGGTACTTCAAGAAATTTGGAATCAACTCGGTGATTTCCAAAGAGGCATCGTGGGCGGTCATACGCGACAAGATGAACCTCGGCGAAAACCAGGCGACACACATGCTGATTGGAATGCCATTCGCATCCACGATGGGACTGCTGGGCTCGCCGGTGAAGCCCATGGTCATTCCGTGGATGCTGAACAGAAACGGGCAGGCGATCACTCTCAACAACAAGCTGAAGCAAGCCGGAGTCAAGACACCCAAAGATGTCAAACCTCTCGCGGATAAAGCGAAGGCGAGCGGTAATCCGCTGACTTTCGCAATGACGTTTCCTCCGGGCACGCATGCCATGTGGATGCGGTATTGGCTGGGGAGCGGCGGAATCAATCCCGACAAGGATGTGAACCTGATCACGATTCCACCGCCACAAATGGTTGCGAATATGAAAGTCGACAAGATGGACGGCTTCTGTGTCGGAGAGCCCTGGAACGCTCGCGCGATCGCCGACAAAATCGGATTCACGGCAATCACGACTCAGCAAATGTGGAAAGACCATCCCGAAAAGGTGTGCGCTTTCACCGAAGAGTTCGCCATGAAAAACCCGAAGACGGTGAAGGCGATTCTGAAGGCGCTGCATCTCTCGAGTCAGTACATCGACAAGTTGGAAAACCGGAAGCAAATGGCGGATGTCGTGTCGCAGGCGTCGTACATCAACTGCCCGCCGGAAATCATTCTCGGGCGGCTTCTCGGAAAATACGACTACGGCGACGGCCGCGTCGAGCAGGATCCCAACTACATGATCTTTTCGCAGCGTGAATGCAATTTCCCGCAGAAAACGTTCGGACTGTGGTGGCTGACTCAATTCCGCCGGTGGGGAATGGTCAAGACTGCGCCCGACTACGTGGGGATTGTCAACAAGGTCATGCGCCAGGACATGTTCCTTGATGCCATGAAGGACATGGGTGTCACGACAAAGTTCAAGGACATGCAGAAGCAAACATTGATCGACAGCACTTTCGATCCGGCAGATCCGGAGAAATACGCGCTGTCGTTTCCGGTTCACAGCCGGACATAGGAGAAGCGAAGAATGATTTCAAAAATGGCCGCGGTATTTCTGCCAGTGATGGGGCTCCTTGTACTCGTTGCGATCTGGTCGATCGTTGCCGCGAATGTCCAGGATTTTCCATCGCCGCAGAAAACGTGGCAGGAAAGCAAAATCTACATCCTCCAACCGTTCGACAAACGCGGTGAAATGGATCAGGGCATCCTCCGCCTCGCTTCGTACAGTCTGCTGCGCGTGGGAAAGGGTTTTCTGTTGGGCATTCTGGTGGGAACGCCTCTGGGTTTCGTCCTGGGCCTGTCGAAAACCTTTAATCGGATGTTTGACCCCGTCATTCAGGTGCTGCGGCCCATTTCACCGCTGGCCTGGCTCCCGCTCGGATTGATCATCTTTCAGAAGTCGGAGCCGGCGGCGTTGTTCACGATTGCGCTTTGCTCGATGTGGCCGACCGTCATCAACACCATGTTGGGCGTGAAGGCCATACCCCAGGAGTATTGGAACATCGCAAAAGTGTTACGCCTGTCGAGGCTCGCGACTTTTACGAAAGTTCTGATCCCCGCAACGCTTCCCTACATGTTTACCGGTTACCGGTTGAGTCTCGGTCTCGCATGGCTGGTCATTGTTGCAAGCGAAATGCTGACGGGGACTCCGGGCGTGGGTGGGTTTTTGTGGCAGGAGTACAACAGCCTGATCTATGCGCACATTCTGCTGTGCGTGATGACCATCGGAATTGTCGGCTTCTGTCTGGATCGCATGATGGGATACGTCGAGTTGAAGTTGAGATCCTTGTAAAGGGGGAAAGGTGGCATTTGTAGAAATCCGAGGCGTCTCCAGGTCGTTTCGTTCGGGTGGAGTAACGAGGGAAGTTCTCAAAGACGTCGACCTGTCCGTTGCCGAAGGGGAGTTCGTGTCGATTGTGGGTTTCACCGGTTCGGGGAAATCCACGCTTCTCAATATTGCGTCCGGATTGCTGACGCCAGATGCAGGAAGCGTCACGATTGGCGGGAAAGAAGTCCGCGGTGTCCATCCGGACGCATCCGTTGTGCTCCAGAACTATTCGCTGCTTCCCTGGTTTTCAGCCTTGGAGAATGTGCGGCTCGCTGTGAATACGCAGTTTCCGGACTGGCTGCCGAAGAAGCAGGAGCGCCATGCCGAGAAATATCTCGAGGCGGTGGGACTTGCTGCTGCGATGCACCGGCGTCCCGGTCAGCTCTCGGGAGGAATGCGTCAGCGTGTGGCGATTGCGAGAGCATTCGTCACGAAGCCGTCGATACTTTTCCTCGATGAGCCGTTCAGCGCCCTTGATGCATTAACGCGCAGTACGCTCCAGCAGGATCTCGCGAAATTGTGTTCGGAGGCCGGCAAGCCCGTCACCACAATCATGATCACGAACAATCTCGACGAGGCTCTTCTGTTATCCGATCAGATCGTTCCAATGACGCGCGGTCCCGCTGCGAGATTGACAGCGCCGATCAGCGTGAAACTTCCAAAACCGAGAACGGCGGCGCAACTCCTGCATGACGCGGCTGCGGTGCGTATCCGTTCGGAAGTTGTCGAGTTCCTTACCGACTTTGTTCATGTCAAGCGAGGTGCTTCTTATGATCGTTCCACTCGAGATAACAGGATTGACGAAAGTCTTTCAGACGCCGTCGGGACCGTATGTAGCAGTGCGGAATGTGAACGCGCGAATGCGGGAGGGTGAATTCATCTGCATTCTGGGCCACTCGGGCTGCGGAAAATCGACGGTGCTGTCCATCCTTGCGGGACTTCAAAAAGCGACCTTTGGCGGCGTGCTGATCAACGGAAAGGAAGTGGACGAGCCGGGAACCAACCGTGGTGTTGTGTTTCAAACTCCATCATTGCTTCCATGGCTCAGCGCAGGACAGAACGTCGAGCTGGCTGTGGGCCAGGCCTTTCCCGCGTATGGTCAGCGGCAAAGAAAGGAACACGCGGAAAGATACCTGGACCTGCTCGGAGTGAAGGATTGCTACGACCAGGCGCCAGCCGAACTTTCGCTCGGCATGCAGCAATGTGTGTCGTTGGCCCGGGCGCTGTCTTTGGAACCGCGGTTTCTTTTGCTGGATGAACCGTTCTCGATGCTGGACTCACTGACCCGCCTCGATCTTCAGGACACATTGCTTGAAGCCTGGGAGCAGTTGAGACGGATTGTGGTGATGGTCACTCACGATATCGATGAAGCGCTCTATCTCGCGGATCGTTTGCTTCTCATGACGGATGGTCCGGAAGCTCACATCGCCGAGATTCTGGACGTTCCCTTCGGACGGCCTCGCTCCCGCGTGACGGTTCTGGAACACCCCGAGTATTACAACTGCCGCACGCGGGTTATCGATTTTCTGGAAAACCACGCAAAGCAATTTGCAACCCTTAACGGACGTTGAAAAGCATTGCAACACGATTCAACCATTACGCTCATTGATGAACTTCTGGCCGATCAACAGAGACTGACGGCCGTGGACCGGTTCGTCCATGATCACGAGAACGGTGAAGTTCCGGCGCAGGCCCGGTACTACCGGAACCTGATTCCGTTGGCTCGGCCGCAGCCCGGCCAGCAGTACGCATTTGAAGTCGATTTAGACCGTTGCTCGAGTTGCAAAGCATGCGTCAGCGCGTGTCACAGCCTGAACGGATTGGATGATGGCGAGACGTGGCGCGAAACGGGACTGTTGCTGAATCAGGACTGGACCGAGCCCTTTCAGCAAACCGTGACGACAGCGTGTCATCACTGTCTGGATCCGGCGTGTCTCACAGGATGTCCCGTCCTGGCTTACGACAAGGATCCTATGACCGGCATCGTGCGGCACCTCGATGATCAATGTATCGGCTGTCAGTACTGCGTCATGAAATGTCCGTATGACGTTCCCAAGTACTCGGCCCGCCGCGGGATCGTCCGGAAGTGTGATATGTGTGCGAGCCGTCTTGCGGCCTCCGAAGCTCCAGCTTGCGTACAGGCGTGTCCGACTGAAGCGATTCGAATTGTCATCGCGGATAAATCTGCAATCACCGCTGCAGCGCATCGTGGAGAGTTTCTGCCGGCAGCTCCCAGTCCCGATTACACATTGCCGGCTACACGATACAAATCGAAGAAGCGATTTCCCGAGGGCCTGATTGCAGCCGATCATGCGGATTTGAAACCATCGGATCCGCACACGCCGCTGGTGTTCATGCTTGTGCTCAGTCAACTGGCGGTAGGGACAAGTATTGCGGCCGCATTCGACGAGCCGTCCGGATTACTCACTGCCATCGCTGCGTTCGCCGGTTTTCTGGCGCTTGCCACGGCCGCGCTGCACTTGGGTAAACCCCTCAAGGCGTGGCGCGCGTTTCTGGGTTGGCGCACTTCATGGTTCAGTCGCGAGGTCATCGCCTTTGGTATTTTTGTTCCACTTGCAACGGCGACGCTTCTGCCGATGTTCAGCGTCTTGAAAGCTGTCGTGGCATTGGCGGGCACTGCGGGAGTGGCATGCTCGGCGATGATCTACGCCGATACGCGGCGGGAGTTCTGGCGCGCGTCCCAGAGCTTCGGCAAATTCTTTACAACGACTTTGCTTCTTGGCGCTGCGGCAATTTTTGGTGTTCAAACATTCGCGCGCGTTGAAACGATTTTTCTCCTGGCCGCCCCGGCACTGGTCATGGCCGCCACTTTTGCAAAGCTGGCTATCGAGCGATGCGCTGCGGCCGGACCCTTCGACAAAAGCGCCCGCCTGCTGGCCGGGGAACTCCGCTCGATCGCGCGCATACGTATGAGCTGCGCGGTTACGGGCGGCGTCGTTCTTCCGATGCTGGATATTCTCGCTGTGTTCTTGGGCAGCTCGTCTTACGGCGTGATGGCAGGAATGGCGCTGATCACATTTCTCGTCTGTGTGGGCGGCGAACTTCTGGAGCGATATTTATTCTTCACCGCAGTGGTTCCCGAAAGAATGCCGGGAAGGATCGTGGCGTGACAGCGGGCAGAAGCAACAGTTTGCTGCGTCAGTGGCATGGTCCGCTCAGCGAGAATCTTGTGCTGCATCCTGGAGATTTCGGGTTGGGACTTGTGCCGTCCCGTCTGAAGCCCGACGCGACGCTGCGTTCGGTCTGCGGGTTCTGCTCCACGGGATGTTCTCTTGATTTACACATGAAGGACGGCGTTGCCGTGAACCTTTCGCCGAGCTCGAATTATCCCGTGAATCTGGGAATGGCATGCCCGAAGGGTTGGGAGGCACTGACACCGCTGTCCGCGCCGGATCGTGGCGTGACACCGTTGTTGCGCCGAGCCGATGGCGAGATGCAACCCATCGATTGGATGGCGGCCATGAACGAGTTCTGCCACCGGATGAAAGCGATCCAGTCGAAACACGGCCGTCACAGCATTGCATTTCTCAGCACGGGACAAATCTGCACGGAGGAGATGGCGCTCCTCGGATGTCTTTTCAAATTTGGAATGGGCGGATTGCATTGCGACAGTAACACGCGGCAGTGCATGGCGACGTCGCATGTGGCCTACAAGGAGTCGTTCGGGTTTGACGCTCCACCATTTACCTACGCCGATCTCGAAGAAAGCGACGTGCTGGTATTTGTTGGTGCGAATCCCTGTATCGCGCACCCGATCATCTGGCAGCGCGTCATGCGCAATCCTCATCGTCCCGAAATTATCGTTCTGGATCCTCGCGCCACGGAAACGGCAATGGCCGCGACACAGCATTACGCGCTGCGTCCGAAGAGTGATTTGACGCTGCTCTATGGTCTTGCAAACGAACTGATCCTTCGGGGTTCCCTGGATCGTGCGTTCATTGAAGAGCACACGGCGCGGTTTCATGAGTTTGCCGAATTTGCCGCATCGTTTACGGCGGATACCGTCTGCGCCGAAAGCGGGTTGTCACGCGGACAGTTCGACCGGATGGCTGCGACGATTGCGCAGGGCAGAAGGGTATCGTTCTGGTGGACGATGGGTGTGAATCAGGGACATGAGTCCACTCGCACCGCGCAAGCCATCATCAACCTGGCGCTGATGACCGGCAATATCGGCCGGCCGGGTACAGGAGCGAACAGTATTACCGGCCAGTGCAACGCGATGGGATCGAGAATTTATGCCAACATTACCGGCCTTGTCGGTGGACATGACTTCAGGAATCCTGAGCATCGAAAAAAAATCAGCATGCTGCTGGATGTTCCCGAAGAGCGCATTCCGCGCGATTCGAGCTGGGCTTACGATCAGATCGTTGACGGCATCGACAGTGGAAGCATCAAAGGGCTCTGGGTTATCGCCACGAACAGTTCTCATTCATGGATTCATCAGGACGAATTCAATCGAGTGCTGTCGAAACTTGATTTCTTAGTCGTGCAGGATATGTATCCGACAATCGAGACTGCCCGTCATGCGGACCTCTATCTGCCTGCTGCAGGCTGGGGAGAAAAGGAAGGCACGCTCATCAATTCGGAGCGGCGCATCGGCCTCGTCAGGAAGGGTCGTCGCGCGCCGGGAACCGCGCTTGCGGATTTTCATATCTTTCAGCTCATCGCTGAATACTGGGGGTGCGGCGAAATGTTCCGGCGATGGAAGTCTCCGGAAGCCGCATTTCAATTACTGAAAGAGATTTCGCGCGGACAACCTTGCGACATCACCGGCATACGGGACTATCGAATGATCGACGAATGCGGCGGCATTCAATGGCCGCTACCCGAGCACGCGGGTCCGGCGCCGCAGCGGCGCTTGTTTGCAGACGGAAAGTTTTTCGCGCCCGATGCCCGAGCCCGATTTATCTTTGATCAACCCCGGCCGGTTCCCGAACCCACGGATTCGCAATTTCCTTTTGTTTTGCTGACCGGCAGGGGGACTTCCGCGCAATGGCACACCGGTTCGCGCACGAACAAGAGCGACGTCCTGCAGGCGCTCGCGCCACCGCGTTGCTACGTGGAAATGAATCCGGCAGATGCGACACCGCGAAAGATAACCGCGGGTAGTCCGGTGCGTGTCAGCTCGCGGCGCGGGAGCGTGTCGGCAACCGCCTTCCTGACCTCTACGGTTCAGCCCGGCCAGGTGTTCATGCCGATGCATTATCCCGAGGTTAACAAGCTCACGCACGCGAGTTTCGATCCTCATTCACGCCAACCGAATTACAAGCACTGCGCTGTTCTTGTCCAACCGGTCTGCGGATAGCATTGCGAGAGCGTTTATATTTCGTCAACCGATCGTTTGATATCCGCGTCTATATCGTTCGTTGCGCCATCAGAATCCGAAGGGAGTCTTTCGCCCGAGGATTGTCTCGGAGCGGATCAACGCGATAATCTCAAGGTCTCTCATGGGGGAGGCAAGCGTGAAGAAATTGTTCTTTGTTGTTTTGTTGTGCGGCGTCGCATGGGGTCAGACAACGCCGCTCGCGTTTGAATCTTCTGATGTTCATGTGAGCGCCCCATCGACCAATCCAACCATGCGGGGTGGCGTCCTCCGGGGCGGCCGGTACGATGTTCGCAATGCGACAATGGTGGATCTGATCAGCGCAGCGTACAACATGGATTCCTCCAAAGTTCTCGGCGGACCAAACTGGTTGGACTGGGACCGTTTTGATGTGATGGCAAAGGCGACGCCCACGGCGACGCGTCAGGACGTCAGTTCGATGCTCCAGAGTCTGCTCGCGGAGCGCTTCAAACTTGTTGTTCACAAGGATACGAAGCCGATGCCGGCGTTTGCCCTTTCGGTTGGGAGCGGGAAGCCAAAGATGAAGGAGGCTTCCGGCACTGGCGAGTCCGGATGCCAGGGTGTGCCCCAGAATTCACCGCCGGGCACGGTGTCCTATTTAATGATGTCGTGCCATGGCGTGACGATGGCCGTGTTCGCGGACGTCCTCTTCGATTGGAACGGCGGAACCTACCTTGCAGATCCCGTCATCGATCGGACAGAACTCAGCGGAGCCTGGGATTTCGATCTCAAGTGGACCCCTCGAAACCGGCTCGCGCAGGCGGGAAGCGACGGAATCACGCTCTTCGACGCGCTCGACAAACAACTTGGCCTGAAACTGGAACCGCAGAAGCTTCCGCAGCCGGTGCTCTACGTTGACAGCGTGAACCAGACTCCGGCGCCTAACGCTCCGGGCGTTGCAGCCAGAATTCCGCCTCCACCACCGACCGAGTTTGAGGTCGCCACCATCAAACCGAGCGCGCCGGACGCGACAGGGCAGAACGGCCGCATCCAGAACGGACGTCTGGATCTTCAAAACTTCACGTTGAAGCAAATGATTCAGCTTGCATGGGAGTTGAACAACAATGACGACATGGTTGTGGGCGCTCCGAAATCCGCCGAGTCGGTCCATTATGATGTGACCGCGAAGGTGGCCACTACGGGCTCCGTCAACCCTCAGGATGTCGATATCGATACGCTTCGTCTCATGTTGCGTGCCCTGCTTGTGGAACGTTTTGAACTCAAGGCCCACATGGAAGACCGGCCGGTTTCCGCGTATACGATGACGGCGACGAAACAAGTGAAACTGCAAAAGGCGGATCCGGAAAATCGAACCAACTGCAAGTCCGGCGCCGGGACCAACCCCATGCTCAACAGGCTCATCACGTGCCAGAACATGAACATGGTCCAGTTCGCCACGACCCTGCAAAACATGGCAGGCGGTTATGTCCGCGCTCCCGTGAAGGATGCCACGGGTCTCGACGGTTACTGGGATTTCAGCGTCAGTTTCAGCGGAATAAATCTGTTGCCCGGCCGAATATTCGATCCGAATGGCAGGTCCGAACAGCCCGATCCCAACGGTTCACTCACTTTGCCCGAAGCACTGCAGAAGCAACTCGGACTCAAGCTCGAGTTGGAGAAACGGCCTTTGCCCGTTTTAGTGATCGATCACGTTCAGGACAAGCCCTCGGAAAACTGAAACAGGATTCATGTAAACCGTGGTTTGACAGTGCCGTTGCAAGTCGAGGATACTGCCGGCAGCGTGCAACAGGGCACCACCGGCCCGCGGCAAGGGAACAACTCCCACCTGTTTCGATTCAGAGAACGTGGTTTGAATCTTCTTTCAGCCTGTATCAGCGGGTCACAGGCGCTCATGAAAGGAGATTGTCATGACCACATCGAAGCTTCCTGCTCGTCCTTCTCTCGACTCTCTTCGCAAGCAGGCCAGGAAACTGGCGCACGCCCACGCCGCCGGCGACGCAGCCGCCATCGAAAGAGTGCGTATGCAACTACCCAAAGCCAGGCTGCCTTTGTCGCAGCGCGATGCGCAGTTGGTGCTGGCGCGCGAATATGGGTTTCCGGGCTGGAAGGATCTGCTTAAAGAAGTAAAACAACGCCTCGGCAGCGGACTCGAGTGGGCCGTATCCGAGGCTCGCCGCATCATCCATGACAATGACATCGAAGGTCTGCGTCAGCTCCTGGCCGAATATCCGGCGTTGCTGTCGTGGAGGGGAGCTTCGTGGAACTCGCCGGAGGCTGACGGGGGCGATGAAAACGACAGGGGGCTCCTCGGAATGGCCACAGGTTCTTTCGGCGACAGTCTCAACCCAGTCAGCGAGGAACGCTTCACGCGGAGAGAATGCGCCGAGCTGTTGCTCGATGCCGGCGCAGTCGTCGCGTCGTCGGTGTACGATGGGCTCATCCATTCCCGCGCTATGCGGTTGATCGATCTGTTCCACCGCAGAGGCCTTCTTCCCCGAACGCTCAAGTTTTTTGCAGCGCTCGGCGACATCGATGGCGTTCGCACGTGTCTGGATACGGAAGGCGACGATCATGCCGCCGTAAACCTGGCGTTCATGACTGCCTGCCGTTTCCAGCACGCGAACATAGCGGCGCTGTTGCTGGATCAGTTGATCACGCTCGACGGCGAGTTGGGCCGGCGGGTCGATGGCGGGCCTGGACGTTCCGCATTGGTCCAATACTTTATCGCGAACATCCCCGACCGAAACTCTGATCCGCCCGGTCCCTGGCAAGCTTTCGTCATGAAACAGCTTTGGCGCGCGAAGGGCGACGGCGACCTGACATCGTTCACCGCCATATTGCGGCGCGAAGCGTGGATACTGTCAGACGCTTTTTTAAAATTCCAGGTGGATTTGATCGAAGGCACGGTGTCGTTGCTGGGGGATTTCTCAGCCTTCCTTAAAGCGTTTCTGGATCTCGATCCCGCTGTGCTGCACTGTCCCGTGCCGCCGCCATCCAGGGTGTATGTACACGCGTTCACCTATGTGCAGCTCAAGCTGCTTCCGATGCTGCTGCGCATCTGGCCGTTGCCCGACGATCTGCCACACGCAGCCGGAAACGGGGACATCGTCCGCGTGAAACGCTGGTTCGACGCTGACGGCAAGCCTGCTCTGGGCGAACTCGCGAATCATTTTCCCGCCAAAGATGCATGGATCCGCGGGAACCTCGGATGGGGCGATCCCAATGTTCAGCAGGTTCTCGATACCGCGCTAGCCTGGGCGGTCATGAACAACCATTTCGAGATCGCCGAGTTTCTTCTTGGGCACGGGGCCGATATCAACACGAACTGGAGTTCCCATGAAGCCGCCAGCATCCTGCATGAGTTGGTATGGCACAAGAATTACAAAGCCATGCAATTCCTCATCGATCATGGCATCGACATGACGATCCGCGATTATCGCTGGA
>CAZWGA010000106.1:0-16320 GCA_964633285.1 uncultured Solibacteraceae bacterium
GGTGGGTTTACCTCTATTGGGTTCCCGATTTTCTCCACAAAAATCACGGCCTGTCGTTGACCGAGATCGGACCGCCCGTTGTCACGATCTACATTCTTGCGGACATCGGCAGCGTCGGCGGCGGATGGCTGTCGTCCTTTTTGATCAAGCGGAACTGGAGCGTGAACGCCAGCCGCAAGCTCGCCATGCTGATGTGCGCGGTGTCGGTTGTGCCGATCGTGTTCGCATCGACGACGACCAGCTTGTGGGGCGCCGTCATGCTGATCGGTCTGGCGGCGGCCGCGCATCAGGGCTGGTCCGCAAATCTGTTCACGCTGGTTTCGGACATGTTTCCACGGCGCGCTGTGGGATCGGTTGTCGGCATTGGTGGAATGGCCGGCGCAGCCGGCGGAATGTTGATCGCCAAGGTTGTGGGATACATCCTCGAGTGGACCGGTTCCTACTTTCCGGTATTCCTCATTGCCGGTTCCGCTTACCTTGTGGCGTTGCTCCTGGTCCACTGCATCGTGCCGGGCCTGGAACCGGCGGAATGCTGAGAGCATGAACGTTACGCAGGAAATCGTCGAAAGCGGCATTATTCCCGTCATTCGCGCCGAATCGGGAGAGTTCGCTATGCGGGCCGTCGATGCGATCAAATCGGGAGGGATCTCCATACTGGAAATCACAATGACGGTGCCGGGAGCGATCCGGGTTATCGAGGATCTCGTGAAGCGCTTTGATGATTCCGTCATCGTCGGCGCCGGTACCGTGCTGGACGCGAAGACCGCGGAAGACTGCATTCGTGCCGGAGCGAAATTCGTTGTAAGTCCCGCGCTGAATCTCGAAACGGTTGCCGCATGCCGAAGCCGGAACATCACCGTTATGCCCGGGGCTTTGACTCCAACGGAAGTCGTAACGGCCTGGGCGGCAGGCGCGGATTTCGTGAAGATATTTCCCGCCGGCGCGGTCGGCGGTCCGGGTTATCTCAAATCATTGAAGGCGCCGCTGCCGCAGGTCCGGATGGTTCCGACAGGCGGCGTATCGCTGAAGAATGCTGCCGAGTTCATCAAGGCTGGAGCCGCGGCCCTCGGTGTAGGCGCGGATCTGGTGGACATCGGCCTTATCAGGAAAAATCAGGATAGCGTGATCACCGAGCGTGCCCGGCTGTTTCTGGAAGCCGTAAACGAAGCGCGCAAGAATTAAGCGAGGATTGTGTTGCAGGCATCAATCAATGAAATTGCGATTGTTGTGAATTCAGCGGACAACGTCGCGGTTGTCAAGAAACCGATTCTTCAGGGTACCGTTGTGGAAATGCACGATGGCCGCGCGGTCCACGTCAATGGAACTGTGACTGTGGGCAATCGCTTTGCGACGAAATCCATCCCCGCCGGTGAACTTGTTTTGCAATACGGCCAACCCATCGGGACTTCGCTTGGAATTGGCGAAGGCGCACTCATTTCACATGCCAACATGTCGGATGAAGTTCCCGTGAGGCGCGATCTTCCCGGGGATTTGCACAACGCGGCTCCCGATTACTTTCCGGAAGGCGATGTTCCCGAATTCATGGGATATCGCCGTGCTGACGGCCGCGTGGGGACACGAAATCACGTTCTCATCATACCCACGAGCATGTGCTCGAGCCACGAAGCTCAACAGATTGCGACCATCTCGGAATATACGATTTACAAGCGTGAGAAGTATCCCCATGTGGATGGGATCGTTGCCATCCCGCACAATAAAGGTTGCGGTTGCCCCGACGGTTCCAACGTCGAGATTCTGCTGCGTGTGCTTGCCAATTATGCGGACCATCCCAACGTCGGCGGTGTGGTGCTGATTGAGCTTGGTTGCGAAAAAACAAATCTCTCGATTGTTGAACAGCATCTCCAGAAATTCGAACGCAGGATCGAAAAGCCATTGGTTAGAGTCGGCGTGCAGGATGCGGGCGGAACTCAAGCCGCGATCGATCGCGGGTTGCAGGCTGTTGAAGCCATGCTGCCTGTTGTCAACGAAACGCGCCGCGTGAAATGCTCGATGCGCGATCTGGTGCTTGGCGTGAAATGCGGCGCGTCCGATGCGTTTTCCGGAATTTCCGCCAATCCCAGCCTGGGCCGGGCCGCCGATACGCTGGTGCGTTCAGGCGGAACGGTGCTTATCACCGAAGTGCCGGAATTCTGCGGCGCGGAACACATCCTTGCTCACCGCGCCAAAGATGCGGAGACCGGCCGCGCCGTCTATCGCATGGTCGACTGGTACAAAGCGTACGCGAAAAAATTCGGCGCCGCTGTCGCGGAGAATCCGAGTCCGGGCAATATTGCGGGCGGCTTGCTCAACATCACCATTAAATCGTTGGGTGCAATTGCCAAGGCTGGTACGACTCGTGTTGAAGGTGTCGTGGAATATGGAGAGCCGCCGAAGCAGAGAGGTCTGCATCTCATGCAGGGACCGGGCTACGATCAGGAGTCCACGCCGGGTCTTGTTGCCGCAGGGGCGACGGTGGTTGTTTTCACGACCGGCAGAGGCAGCACGATGGGGAATGCCATTGCGCCTGTGATCAAACTTGCGTCGAACACGCCCGTGTTTCAAAAGATGTCCGGAGATCTCGATCTTACGGCAGGCGGTGTCATCGATGGCACGGAAACGATCGACGATGTTGCTTCGCGCTTGTTCGATTACATGCGCCGCGTTGCAGGCGGTGAAGTGCAAACGAAAGGCGAACAAGTCAAACACCGGGAATTCCAGGTCTGGGCCGAACAGGCCGTCTCGCTTTAGAAGGAACTTCAATGAAAATGTTTGTCGCGCTTCTTGGTGTCTTTGGAATTTTGTGTCTTTGTGTTGACACTCACGCACAATCTTCCCCGAACGCCGTCGTCGCCCTCGATGGTTCCGGCAACTATCGAACAATCCAGGAAGCGATTAATGCGGTGCCTCAGACAACTGCCGCAGACAATCGCTGGGTCATTTTCGTCAAGGCCGGCACCTATCGCGAGATTGTCTACGTTCAACGCGAAAAGCGATTTGTTTCTCTCGTCGGTGAGGATCCATTGCGAACGGTCATCACCTACAACCTCAACGCCAACATTCCCGGTGCCGATGGGAAACCCATCGGCACATTTCGTACGCCGACGTTTTATATCGATGCGGACGACTTCACTGCCGAAAACATCACGGTCGAAAACAGCGCAGGCCCGGTTGGGCAGGCCCTGGCGATACGAGTCGACGGCGATCGCGCCGTATTCCGGAACGACCGGTTTCTTGGATGGCAGGATACGATTCTCCTCAATCGTGGCCGGCATTACTTCGAGGACTCACTCATTACCGGACACGTTGATTTCATTTTCGGGGCGGCAACCGCGTTTTTCGAAAGATGTCACATCCATGTCTGGAGGAATGGATACATCACGGCAGCATCCACTCCGCAGGGACAGCGTTTCGGCTTCGTCTTTTCCGGAACGAAGATTACCGGCGAACCCGGCGCCAGAACGTATTTGGGACGTCCCTGGCGCGACTTCGCAAATGTGATTTTTCTAAACACTGAAATGTCGGATGCCGTTCAACCTGCAGGCTGGAACAACTGGAGCCAACCCGAACGCGAAAAAACATCTCACTATTCCGAATTCGGCAGTACCGGTCCCGGCTCAAAACCCGCGGAACGCGCGGCTTGGGCGAAACCCCTCTCCGCAACCGAAGCAGGAGCGATTCAGGTATCGGCTGTGCTCGGCGGCCAAGACGGCTGGGATCCGCGCCGTATTCCTGCGCACGCTTCAGCAGTGAAGGTCAGTGCGGCGCCGGTGCCTGCGACGCCGGCAATCACGGTGCAGGCTTCTCCGCAGGTCATATTGCTTTGGCCCGAAGGTGTTCCCGGCGCAAAACCCAATGGCGGAGAAGAGCGCAACGTTGATGCGCGCGTATCGAATGTTCAGAATCCTTCACTCACCTACTACGCGGCGCCTGCTGCGAGCAGTGTGGGAACGTCCGTGATCGTTTGCCCGGGCGGCGCGTATGCGCGGCTTGCCATCGATAAAGAAGGCACCGACATTGCGAAGCGCTTGAACGCGATCGGTGTGTCTGCGTTTGTTCTCAAGTATCGCCTCATGGAATACGGACATCCCGCGCCGCTGCAGGATGTGCTGCGCGCCGTTCGAACAGTTCGTTCGCGCGCCGCTGATTTCGGACTGAAACCGGATCGCATCGGTGTCATGGGATTTTCAGCCGGTGGGCACGTTGCAGCGAGTGCAGCGACCTTGTTCGACGCGCCCGAAGGCCGCACCGGATCTCAACTCGATCGCATCAGCGCGCGGCCCGATTTCGTTGCTTTGATTTATCCGGTGATCACGATGAAGGAGCCGTTTGTTCATGCCGGCTCGCGCGACAATCTTCTCGGCAAGACTCCTTCCTCCGCGATGATTGACGCGTTATCCGCGGAACTCCACGTTACGAAAAACACTCCACCCACTTTTCTGATCCACACCGAAGAAGACATGACGGTTCCGGTGGAGAACAGCATCATTTTTTATCAAGCTCTTCGAAAAGCCGGCGTTCCGTCTGAATTGCATCTTTACGCAAAGGGTCCCCACGGCTTTGCGCTCGCTGAAGGCCTCGGCCCAACGTCCGAATGGACGAAGCGGTTCGAGGAATGGATGCGTTCCCACGGCTGGCTGGAGAAATAAGCGGTAAACGAATCTTCTAGTTTTCGGAGAGCGGTTCGATGTGATCGATCACGTAGACCGGCACGAGCATTTTTTTCGGGAGCATCTTGAGTCCGAGTTGTTCTTCGAGCGCCTTGAACAATGGTGGACCGTCAGGGTCCACGCCCTGCATCGGCGCGCCTCCGCGTTGGGCAAGTGAAGCGGTTGAGAAAGGTTCTGGAGTGTAGGTCACATCGATATCGTAACGGCCCTTCAAACCTGTCTGATCGACAACCGGCATTCTTTGAGATGGAGCGATCGTGCCGACGATCTTCGGCATGTCCAGACCGATACCCACGATTCGCCCAACACCGCTCGGAGGAGAACCGCAAGCCGGTCCCTGTTTCGGTGTTTGAGAATCTGTCACGGCGGATGAAACAGGTCCGGTGCCGGGCTCATCGCACGCGCTGTTCGACATCTTCATTTTGGGTCCCAGCCGCCCGTCCTTATTGGCCAGTACGAGAACCAGCGCGCTCATTTCACGCATTTCAAGATGGACCGCGAGTTTGAATCGATCGGCAAGCAGTGGTTGCAGCATCTCTTGCAGTTGTGCCGTGGAAGCTACCGGATGCCCGGCGCTGGCTTCGATGTCGATCCGCTGGTTTAAAACCAGGCTGTCGTCGCCGGCGAGTTCAAACGGCGGAATGCCGTATGCTCCTCGAATAACGTCCTTCACCGTCATGCCCGTAATCACAAGCCGGCCCGCAGCGGGAGTTCCGCTGACACGCGACCGTTCATTCGTCTTGTTGAGTTTGACTGAAGCGACTTCAAATTCCTGCGCTGACAAAATCGATGCAACAACCGGAAGTAGAACCGCGGCCGCAGCGAGACATTGATGGGTTCGATGCCACATTGCGTCACACCTGAACATCATTCGAAAACTCGCGCCACAGGAACCACGACGACATCCTCCGCCTTCACGTTGACTTTGTAGTCCTGAATGATTTTGTCTTCGTCCATGATCTCGGCGGGTTTTGGGGAGTTGTACTTGATCGGCGACGGAGTGTTTTTGACGAGCGCGTCCCGCAGCGCGTCGGCGTTCTTTGTGACGACCACGATTCGCATCCGGTCCGATTTCAAGTGACGGCGAATCGCGGCATTGACATCGGCCAGCGTCAGCTTCGACAACTGTGTTTTAACGTAAGTTGTGTAATCGGGAATTCCATAGAAGCGGCTGTCGAGGGCATAACCGAGACGGGCGCTTTGCGTTTGCGTGAGAACGTTTGCAAATTTGGTCAGGAATTCTCGAGTCGTTTCGAACACCTGCTGAGAAATGCCGTCGCGAACGAGTTTGTCGTATTCGAACAATGCAGCCCGCAAGGCGAACGCGCCGTTCTCCGCCTCGACGGGCCGGATCCAGATTTGGAAGATCTGCTGCTGGCGCGCAAAGTTGGGATCCGGCGTCATGAGAAACATTCCACGTGGGAAGTACTCCACGTACGCATAGTCGCCGTAATTCAGTCCTCGGGCTTCACGCAACCGTTGATAGAGATAGCTGTTTGACGAACGATGCTGACCGAAGTACGAAGCAACCAGCGCCAGCGCCGCCCAGTCCTTCGATGCGCGATTGACTTCGATGGGAAAACCCAGCGAAATTGCCGTCGACCGTGTATCGCGCGCGATGATTTCAATATGCGTGCCCGCGGTCAGCTTTGGGTTATCGAGTTTTTTCCTGTCAGCAGTGCCTTCCGGCAACTTTCCGAAATCGGCTTCAACCTTTTCCGCGAAGCCCTTTGGATAACCGCCCGAGAGTCCGATGACGAGATTGGCCCCGGTGTAATGAGTGCGGTAAAAACCGCGCACGTCGTCGAGAGTCAGCTTCTCGAGCGAACTGATTTTGCCGGTGTTGTGATGGCCGTAAGGATGGCCGGCATAAATGATGTTGTAAAGATGTTCCTTGCCCAGTTCTTCGTCGTTACCCTCTCTCAGCGAGACCTTCAGATAGTTCATGGAATCATCCCGCAGGCGTTTGAAATCTTCATCGCGGAAGCCCGGATCGAGGAGCATGTTTTTAAACAGCGTGTAGTATCGGTCGAGGTTTTCGATGTGCGCCGTGCCGGTGAAGACAGTCATCTCTTTATCGACCTGAGCATTCACGGAAGACGCCATTGGATACAATGCCTGGACGATCTGATCGTAGCTCATCGATCGCGTGCCGCCTTCGGCGAGCATCGAAGCGGTCAATGCTGCCAGTCCTTCTTTTCCCGCCGGATCGAAAGCCGAACCTGTCGTGAACATAATCCGGAATGTGACCAGCGGCGCGGCGCCCGGCTGTAACACGCTGGGGTTCTTTAAAGGAGCTGAAGACATCACCACAGTAGAGAGCAGGAGAGCGGCTGCGAATGTTTTGCGCATTAGTTTTTCGCTCCCTTCGCGGTGAGCGTCACGATCGTGCGGTTGTTGGCGGCGAAGTATTGGTTCGCCACTGCACGAATGTCCTGCGGTGTGATCTGCTGATACAGAGCAAACAGTTTGTTGATCGTCTCCGGCGTGCGCCGAAGTCCGATGAACGGCGCGAGAGACTGCGCGACAGCAGCGGAGCTATTCATCCGCAGCGCAAACTGATAACGAATCCTTGAACGTGTCGCGTCGAGTTTTGCCTGATCGACCGGCTGGTCCATGAATCGTTTAAATGCGCCGAGGATTTGATCGCGAACGTAATCGACATCTTTAGGATCTTTGACCCGCGCATAGACGGTAAACAGCTCCGGATCCGGATGACTGCCGAAATCCGTGGCCAGTTGGTCGACTTTTTGTTCCTTCAGAACCAGCCGTTGATAAAGATCGGAATTGGAACCGAAAGCGACAGGCAGGAGAAGATCGAGTGCTGCTTTGTCTTTCTTCTCGTCCGAATAGGCGGGTCCGCGAAAAGCAATTGCAACCCACGGAAGCGTTGGTGAATTCCAATCGACCGAAGCGGTGCGCGGCGCAGTTTGAGCAGGTTCGGCTGGAATGTCCGGAACGTAGCTCCCATGCTTCCATTCTCCGAAATATTTTTTCGTAAGGCCGAGAGTCTGCTCGCGAGCGACGTCACCGACTACGATGACAGTCGTGTACTCCGGACGATAGAACCGATTGTAAAACTGAAGACTGTAATTGTACTGGTTGGGCATGTCCTGAATGTCTTTCAGAAAGCCCATCGTGGTGTGCGCGTAAGTGTGTTTCGTGAATGCGGTCGAGTGCAGGACTTCGTCGAGCTTCTCGGTCGGGTCGGCGCTGTTCTTGTTGTATTCGCCGAGCACGGCCAGCGATTCGGTCTTGTACGCCGGTTCGGGATACTTCAGCCGCTGGAATCGATCCGCATCCGCTTTGATGACCGGTTCCAGATCTTCTTTCGAAAAAACTTCGTAATACGTTGTTCGATCTTCATTCGTGCTGGCGTTCGTATCCGCGCCTGCTTTTTTCAGAATGAGATCCCGTTGTTCAGGTGTGTAGTTCTCGCTGCCGCGAAACATCAGGTGTTCGAACAAGTGGGCATACCCGCTCTTTCCAGGTTCGATTTCATTACGCGATCCCGTCTGCACGACGATGTACAAGGCGACCATGTTCGGAAAATCCGTTGGGACAGTCACCAGACGCAGGCCATTGGGGAGATCGTCGATCGAATAGTTGTAGGGAAAGAGCCTGGTTTCTTTTTGCTGGCCCGGCACAGCCGCGACACAGCAGATCAGCGAAACAAGAACGATAAGTTTTTTCATTGTCGTAAAATTGTAGCGCATGAGGCGCATCCTCGCATTTCTCTTCATACTGGCTGGCCCGGCAGCCGGATTATGGTTCGCCGCGGTACCCTCAACTCACATCGTCATTATGCATACGAATGACTTGCATGGCGCACTTCTGCCGCGAACGGGAACGGATGGAAAGCCCGTCGGGGGAATCGCCGAAATAGCGACCATCATTCGCAGCGTGAAACCGGATCTCATGCTGGACGCAGGCGATATTTCGACGGGAACCTTTCTCGCGGACGAATTCAAAGGCCAGCCGACGATCGAAGCGATGAATCGAATCGGTTATACCGCGGGCGCTATTGGGAATCACGAATTCGACTACGGGCAGGAAGCATTACGTCAGCGGCTGAGGGAGGCGAAGTTTCCCGTTTTATCCGCGAACATTCAAACGCCCATTGACGAGATCCGGAAATACGCAGTAGTCGCAGCGAAAGGCATCCGCTTCGGAATCGTCGGTCTCACTACCAACGAACTAAAAACGCAGAGCCATCCCAAGAATGTGGGCAACGTGACCGTACTGGATACAGTGAAAACTCTGGAACAACTGCTGCCGGAAGTTCGAAAGAAGTCCGATTTCATCATTGCCCTGGTACATCTCGAGGATGCCGAGGAAAAACGCATTGCGAGCGCTTTTCCTGAAATCCGGCTGATCATCGGAGGACACACGCACTCGACGCTCGGGCCGGTCTGGCTGGGGCAGACGCTCGTCGCGAAGACGGGAGTCAGCGGCGCCAATGTCGGCCGTGTGGACCTCGATTTCGAAAACAAAAAACTGAAACATATCGATGGAAAGTTGATTCCGGTCAGGAACGTTCCGCCGGAACGCGAGGTCCTGAAGGCGCTCAAAGTGTTTCAGGACAAAGTGTCCGTGAAGATGGCCGAAGTCGTCGGTGAAGCCTCTAACGAACTCACCTATTCAAGAACCGTCGAATCGCCTCTCGCCGATCTGATTGCCGATTCCTTTCGCGAGAGAGGGAAAACCCAGATCGGTCTTCACAATGTCGGCGGCATCCGGCAACGCATCTCGAAAGGGAAGATCACGTGGGGCAATGTTTTCGAGGTTCTTCCGTTTCAAAACACGATGGTGACTCTGAAACTCACGGGGGCTCAACTCAGGAAATCTCTCGAGCGCGGATTGGTGTCGATCGTCGGGCTCCCCGCGGTGAGCGGCATTCGAGTTCAGCTTGATCGAACGAAACCTGAAGGACAGCAAGTCGTCTCGCTGACGCTGCCGGATGGAACTCCGGTCGAAGATTCAAAACTCTATTCGATGACGACGAATGACTTCGTCGTGGCTGGGGGCGACGGCTACACGGAACTCGCCAAGGGCACCGATATTGTCGACACCGGAGTATATCTTCGCGATGTGCTCGTGGATTACATCAAAGCAAGGAGAGTGCTGACTCCCGCGACCGACGGCCGAATGCTTGTGAAGTGAGATCCTATTTCAATCGCTCGATCTGCGCGCCCACCGATTTCAATTTCTCTTCAATTTTTTCGTAACCCCGATCGAGATGATAAATGCGATCGATGACCGTGGTTCCTTCTGCGACGAGAGCCGCAAGCACGAGCGACGCGCTCGCCCGCAAGTCCGACGCGATGACGGTGGCTCCGCTCAACCGGGTTTTCCCCGAGACGATGGCGCGTGAGCCGTCGATTCGAATATTCGCGCCCATGCGCATCAGCTCGCTTGCGTGCATGAAGCGATTTTCAAAAATGTTTTCGGTTATCACGGAGATGCCGTCCGCCTGCGTCATCAGGGCCATGAACTGAGCCTGCATGTCTGTGGCGAATCCAGGAAATTCTTTGGTGATCACATCTGACGCCCGCAATTCAGCGGAGCCGCGAACAATCATCCGATCGGCCGATAGATCAATGACCGCTCCGGCTTCACGGAGCTTCTCGATCACGCTCGACAGGTGTCCTGGATTCGAGTCCGTTAATTCAAGCTGCCCGTTCGTTATGGTCCCCGCAACCAGAAACGTTCCGGCTTCGATGCGATCCGGAATGATCCGATGAGTCGTGCCATGCAACTCGCGCACGCCTTCGATTGTGATGGCCGGCGTGCCCGCGCCTTCGATTCGGGCTCCCATTTTGTTCAGCATGTCCGCAAGGTCCACGACCTCCGGCTCACACGCGGCGTTTTGCAAAACAGTGCGGCCCGCGGCGAATACCGAACCCATCATGAGATTCTCGGTTCCTGTGACCGTGATCTTGTCGAAAGAGACCTCCGATCCGCGAAGCGTGCCGGCCTCAGCTTCGACATAACCGTGTTGAGTGCGGACCGAGGCGCCGAGTTTTTCGAATCCTCCGATGTGGAGATTGATGGGCCGTGCTCCAATAGCGCAGCCTCCCGGCATCGAGACTCGCGCGCGTCCGGATCTTGCGAGCAGCGGACCGAGGACAAGCACTGAAGCCCGCATTGTCTTGACGAGATCGTACGGAGCTTCGTGCGAAAGAATCTTTCCGGCACGAAGGCGCGCGGTGTGGTCGCCATCGAATTCAACTGCCACGCCAAGCTCGCGCAGGAGCCGGCGTGTCGTAAAAATATCGTTGACCAGCGGGAGATTCTCGAGAACGACTTCGTCAGAGGTCAACAGCGCTGCTGCCATTGCCGGCAGCGCGGAGTTCTTTGCGCCGCTGATTCGAATCCGGCCCTCGATTCGATTTCCGCCTTTGATTCGTAATTTGTCCATCAGGTGTTCTCGGGCGGCCGGCCTCGTTCAAATACCAGGCGTCCGGCGACGAAAGTTTTCATGACGTGCCCGTTGTGATCCATCACGACCAGATCGGCGTCGGCGCCGGGTTCGAGGATTCCCTTCTTCGGCAAATTCAAAGCGCGTGCCGGATTCAGCGTCAACGCCTGAAGCGCATCCTGAAACGGCCACCCGGTCCACGTTACAAAGTTTCGAAGTGCGACTTCCTGCGTCAACGTGCTGCCCGCAAGACGGCCTTCCGGATCCCTGCAGACGCCTTCGACAACGTTCACATTGTCCTGGCCGAGGACGTAAGAACCATCCGGCATATCGGCCGCGCTCACGGAGTCGGTGACCAGCAGCACGCGCGATGTGCCTTTCGCCCGCGCAAACAGGCGGACAACCGATGGATGAACATGAATGCCATCCGCGATAATTTCCGCAAACACACGATCGTTCGTAAGGACGAGTCCGGCAATTCCCGGATCGCGATGTGAAATGGTTCTCATCGCATTGAATGTATGAACTGCATATGTAATGCCGTTTCGGTCGACGGCTGCTGCTGCCTCATCCATCGTGGCATTGGAATGGCCCATCGCGACAATCACGCCCGAAGCCTGCGCCATGCGGATGACGCCCTCCGCGTGATTCAATTCCGGCGCGAGGGTCAGCAGTCTTAACGATTTTCCGGAAACACGAATCCAGTGTTCCAGCAACGTGGAGTCGGGCGAGGCGATGTTCGCTGGTTTGTGAGTTCCGCGTTTTGCTGCGCTGATAAACGGCCCTTCGAGGTGAATTCCCAACGGCTGAGCGCCATCAAAATGTTCCGGGATCAATGAACCGAGCCGTTCTACGGCCTGGGTCAGGACCTCTGGCGGTGAAGATACCGTTGTCGGCAGGAATGCGGTGGTTCCGTGGCGCGCCACAATGCGGCTAACCGCGTTTAATGACTCGTACGTTCCCGCCATCACGTCCACTCCTCCCGATCCGTGGATGTGCGGTTCGATGAAACCCGGCGTCACACTAAAGCCGGATGCATCGATATGTTCAGCATTCGCTGGAACGCGGATGGCTTCGGCGGCTCCGGCGCCGGCGATAGAACGTCCTTCGATGATCACGCGTCCGGGGGAGAATTTGTGGAGAGGCGTAAACAATGTGCCGGCGTCGATGACCACCGGCCGAGCCTTACTCACGGCCGCTTCCCATGTGGCCGAGGACTGCTCGAAGATTGCCGCCGGCCTCTTCAAGCTGCTTCTCGGCTTCACGCTTTGTGCAACCCGTGGCGCCCATAACGACTGCAACTTTCAAATTTGAGCCCGATGCTGCTGCAAGTTTTGCGGCTTCGGCCGGCTTGACTCCGAGGATTTCCTGCAGCATGTGCGTACCCCGCTCGCGGAGTTTTTGATTCGTCATACAGACGTTGATCATCCAGTTGCTGTAGGTCATGCCGAGCCGGATCATGGTTGCCGTACTGATCATGTTGAGGACGATCTTCTGCGCTGTTCCCGCCTTCATGCGAGTGGACCCCGTGATCACTTCCGGTCCCACAGCCAATTGAATGGAGAAATCGGCAGCTTTGGCCATCGGACTGTTTTCCGCGCAGACGATGGCAGCGGTTTTGATTCCCTTGCCTCTGGCGAATTCCAGGGCGGCGAGTGTATAGGGTGTTCGCCCGCTTGCCGCAATTCCAATGACGAAATCGTTCGTGGTGAGTTTCCGGGATTTCAGGTCGGCCACGGCTTTGTCGCGATCGTCTTCTGAGTCCTCGGACGACTGCGTCACGGCTTTCGCGCCGCCGGCGATGACCGATTGTATCCATTCCGGCGGTGTACTGAATGTCCCCGGGCATTCGGCGGCATCCAGTACAGCGAGCCGTCCGCTCGTTCCCGCTCCAACATAAATGATGTGTCCCCCCGCCTTGATCGATTCGACGGCGCGATCGACAACTTTCGCTATCTCGGGCACCACAGCCGCAATGGCGCCGGTCACCAGCGCCTCTTCCGCATTCATGATTTTTAAGATGCGTTCGGTAGGGAACAGATCGATATCCACAGAACGGGGGTTGCGTCTTTCCGTAGTCATATTCCTGCCGGTATCAGGGAAAGCATGATGGCGTCGTGCAGTCTTGGACGAATCTCGCGGATTTTCAGATTATCGGAATCCGGAAAAACACGGTTCGTCAGAAACACCACGTAAAGTTTTCGAACCGGATCGATCCAGATCGATGTTCCGGTAAAGCCTGTATGACCGAACGACGTCTTCGAGAAGTGATGTCCCGCGGAGCTTCCTTCTTCAGAAGGTGTGTCCCATCCGAGTGCGCGCGTGGATTCAGGAATGCGTCCGTCCCGTTGCGTGAACAGGTTGATGGCGCGTCCCCCCTTCAGCATCATGCTCGCAAAACGCGTGAGGTCGCGCGCAGTCGAGAACAGGCCGGCATGGCCCGCAACGCCTCCCATTCGCGCGGCGATCGGATCATGAACCACACCACGGGTTACCGGCGTTGTCGGAGCGATCCTTGGCAGGAGTGAGAGTGGAGGATTGAAGCACGTGTCGGCCATGCCAAGCGGAACGAAGATTCGCTCCTTAGCAAGAACATCTAGCGATTGGCCCGCAGTTTCTTCGATGATGTGCCCGAGTGTGATGAATCCCGTATCAGAATAGATGTACCCGGTGCCGCCTGCGCAATGAGTCAGGAGTTCGCGAATCGTGTAGCCATCGCGCTGTTCATCGAGCTTAAGCTTGCGTTCTTCCCAAAGCATCATTGCCAGAGTCGTCGTGACAACGACCTTCGTAAGCGATGCGACGTCATAAATGGTGCCGGGCTGAACTACAGGCGAGTCCGGCGCGTATTCGAAGCGTCCCGCCGTTTCCTCGATCAGGATTTCGCCGGCGCCACCCACCAGAACGACTGCGCCTGGAAAGGCTCGATCGCGGACGCCGTCGTCGAGGATCTGTTTGAATTGCGTCATGCCTTCACTATTCTATTTCGGAGCTATGAAAGAAGTCGATGTACACATCCGGCGCGCCCATGGCATTGATGACTACAAAAACATTGTAGAACTCGAAAAAGCGGTTTGGGGCTACACCGAACCCGCGGACATCGCGGCGGTGCCGATACTCATGATCGCGAATGAATTCGGCGGCGCCGTGCTCGTCGCCGAAGAACCTTCAGGCCGCTTGATCGGATTCGCGATGGCCAACCTCGGCAGACGCGGTGGGCCTGAAGACCGCAGACTGTTCTGGTGGTCGCATATGACTGCGGTTATCGATGAATATCGCGGTAAGCGCATCGGCCTGCGCCTGAAGATGCGGCAAAGAGAAGAAGCTCTCGCCGCAGGCCTCGATGAGATTCATTGGACGTTCGATCCGCTGCAGACGCTCAATGCGAATTTCAATTTGCACAAGCTTGGAGTGATCGTCCGGCGGTACAAGGAGAATGTGTATGGCTATTCCAGCAGCACGCTTCATCGAGGTTTGCCCACCGATCGATTCATTGCAGAGTGGCGATTGAATGGCGATCGAATGCGCTGGTCCGGCGAAGACCAGGTACTCATCGAGATACCTCAAAACATTAATGAATTGAGAGAGACGAACCTCGATGCTGCAAAAACCTGGCAGGATCGCGTTCGAAGCGAATGTATGCGTTATTTCGCGGAAGGATATGTTGTGACGGACTTCCTTCTGGAAAAGTCGTCATACGTTCTGCAAAAAGAAACGCGGGTATAGCCGGGCAATTATGCGGTCGCGGGTTTCATACCCGCGTTTGCTTTCTCACTTCGACAATCGGATTTCCGCCGCGTTGTAATCCAGCGTCAGTTTGTAATCCGAGAAAAAGTCGTAGCCCACAACGCCGGATACTTCCGTGCCGATCATTTTTGAGATTTGCTTGAGATCAATGGAAACAATCTGCGGATAGGTTTCGGCGTTCTTCGGAGTCTTGAGCGTGACATCGGAAATCTTCAGCACCGTGCCCTCGAATCCGCCGACTCCGGCAATACCGAGATCCACTTTGGCTCCCGGCGTATCCTCCCTCACGCCGAGTTGTGCCGCCATGCCATGCGACAAAACGTTGGTCACGGCGCCTGTATCGACGATGAAGTTTCCCCGCTTTCCATTCACATCCAGAGGAAGCAGCAGCAAATTGCTGAAGAACCAAACCGGAATGATTTCGGTGCCGGCCGTCACTGAAGGCCGTTTGCGCGAGAGTTCCAACTGGCTGGCTGGATAGTTCACGGTGATGATGAAGTCCGAGAAAGTAGCCGCTCCCAGAATTCCATCGGCAAGCTGTGAGACGAGTGGATCGTCGAACCTGCCGACCGGAAGATTTCTAACCTTCATATCCCCGACGGCGAGTTCCTTCACGGCATAGAGTTTCGATTCAACTTTCCCGCCTCCGCCGATTCCGTAGACGATGGTGGACGTGACAGGTTGCAACCCGAGCGTGCCGATCAGTTTGTCACTGAGAACCGTTTGCGTCGCGCCCGTGTCGATCGCGAAATCGAATGGACCCTGGCCGTTGATCAGAATCTTCGCAAAGATGAGATTCAGCGATTTACGAAAATGAATGGGTGAAGGATTGTCGGGCGCCTTGACCTCGGCAATTTCATCGTTGCCGAAGGCCTTGATCATCTCGAGTCCGGCTTTCGCTTCAGTGGCGCGGTCCTCGTCTTCGGGATTCAGGCGAAGGTATTCCTCCAACTGCTTCTTCTGCTCCGCGTAATCTTTGACGATCCCGAAAGCATCGCTGGCGTAGAGCCGATAGATGGCCTCCTTCGGATCAAGTTCGACGGCCCTCTTGAATTCCGCAACAGCCTGTTTCGACTTTGCTTTCCCCATGGCAAGTTTGCCGAGACCGAAATGCGCCCTGGCGTTCTTCGGATCCATTCGCAGGGCCTCTTTATAACGGGCATCGGCGCCCGCGAAATCCCCTTTACGAAAATCGATCTCGCCATGCAGGGCAGTCGTCTCCGCAGTTTTCGGCTGTTTATCGAGAAGAGCCGCCGCTTGCTGGACTTCATCCTTGAAGAGGAGATCCGCCACGGAGGGCGGCCGCGGAGTCTGGGAACGTCCTCCCGGAGACGCAAAAAAACTGGCTAAGGCCATGAGAATACAGAGCGGACTGCTTGACATGATATCAGGGCTCCTATACTATCAAACTTTTGCATACTGACTGTTGTGAGGGACTGAGCATGTCTACGAGATTCTTAACGGCGGGCGAGCTGGCCGCCCTGG
>CAZWGA010000107.1:0-16297 GCA_964633285.1 uncultured Solibacteraceae bacterium
TCGCGGCGCCGCAGGCGCTGCCAATTCGTCGCCGCCTCCACCGCGTTGACCACGCCCGCCGCGCGCCTGAGCTTCCGGCGTCAATGGAGGAATCTGTCCATTGGCAGGCTCGATCACGAGCGATGTCTGCCGGCATGGTCTGCGCGCGCGTTCGATCCAATGCGACGGCGGGCCCGTGCCTGCTACCGCGTTCGCCGCTACCGTTTGCTGGCTGTCGATTTCGGAGTTTCTCGCAATCGCACCTTCTCGCTGCTGAAGCTCTTGTTCCGTGGCTTGCAGGCGATCACCGGCTGCCGCCGGCCGCTGCATCGGTGTGCCGATACAGTCGTCACTGGTGTAGGTTCCCTGTATATCCGGATCACCCCATGGCGTTTTCGCGGGCGCCCACGCTTTCGCCGGTGCCGGAGTTTTGGGGGCCGCGGTTTGAGCCGGCCGCGTTTGAGCAGTGAGAGTCACCGCCAAAGCCAACGTAACGATGACTGCGATGAATGTGAGTACTCGATATTTCATATCAAGCTCCTTTGCAGGCACTACTTCTTTTTCAAGTCGCCGTACATCAACTCTTCAACAAATTCCACGCACTTGAACTCGTTAAGCTGCGCACCTTTTTCCTTCCGGCGATACAGCACGGTGCTGATTTTCCACGGGCGTGTGTAGATGGTCTTGTCGTCGATCGTGGCTTCGTAATTGACGTGATCGGCATCCGTATAAGAGAACCGCTCGACGATATGTGTGTTTTCAGTCTGGAAATTTCCGGATCGGTCGTACCAACTGTTGCCGTTTAATCCACTCACGTCGACGACAAGCGTATCGCCTTCCCATTTTCCGTTCGATGTTCCCATCCACGTGTCCACAGCGCCTTCTTTGAATTTCCCCATATTGACGACGCGATTCGAGGTTGCATATTCGTACGCGAAAGCGATGTCGCGCTGTGACTGAATAACCTGAAATGGAAAAGACATGTAGTTTGCGCGGGGAATTCCCGGCATGTAGCACTTGACTTCCGGATCCAGCTTCATCCGATTCTGAAAATTGTCGCGCTGCCTGGCCGCGGCTGCGGGCGTGTAAGGGATGTCGCCGCCTTCAACAATTCCCTGTCCGGCAGGTATGGCGCCCAGGGCGCCCATCTGAAAATACGGTCCCGCTTTTGCGCCGTGGTCCCGAATGTCCCAATACGCGGTGCCGAGCGCCTGCCACAGTCCGGTGAAGTTCGGTTTTCCATCCGGCATTCGCGGAACTCGCGGGGCTGCCGCAGGCGTCTGAGCGGCGGCGGTCAAAGCTCCGAGTATGAAGATGACCAACGTCATCCCACCAATCGAGACTCCAAGCCTGCGTTGCATTAGAATCGGCCTCCTGATGTTCATGAAACGGGTTGAATCGTATGGATGCTAATACAAATGAGCCTTAAAAAGGCACAAGATTCACAAAGAGATATGGCAGTTTCCCTCTGCAAAGTTTCCATGGGTGGCAGCGCCATTCCCAGCAGGTAACTTTTGAGATTGAAGCACTTCCGCAGGCTGAGGCTTGGTACCAAACCTGCGACATAAACCCAGGCAGACATCTGCACTGAGTCATTGGAGGTTCACTTACCATGCGATACTTGCAACTCTTCCTGCTTGCCCTGTGCGTCACACTGGCCGTCCCTGCGCTTGCGCAGAAAGATGTGACTCGCCAGGAGCTCACGAATTTCGACCGCTTCCTCGATTCTCATCCGGCGATCGAGAAGGACCTGCAAACGAATCCTGCCCTGGTGAGGGATTCCGCTTATCTTTCGTCTCATCCGGATTTGAAACAGTTCCTCGACACTCATCCAGGAGTTCGTGAAGAAATCCGGGAGAATCCGTCACGATTCATGAAGACGGAAAGACATTTCGAAAGAACCGGAAAAGATCTCACCAGACCTGAAGTCAAAGCATTCGACGATTTTCTCGACACGCATCAGGCGATCGATAAGGACTTGTCGAAGCATCCGGCCCTGGTGAACGATCCGACTTATCTGGCGAATCATCCGGACTTAAGGAATTTTCTGAACAGCCATCCGGCGATTCGGCAGGATCTGGCCGGGAATCCGCGTGTCTTCATGCATGCCGAAAAACGATTCGACAAAGCGGAGCGTAAGCAGAGCAATGCTGCGGACCGCCGCGAAGATCGCAATGAAGACAAGGCTGAGCGCCAGGAGCGCCGTGAAGAACGGCGTGAAAAACCGCAGAAGCGCTAACTGAATTCGGGTCAGTGGAAATCGAGGGAACGCATTTGAGAGTGGAGATCCCAATATTTGAGATCTCAGATTCTGGGATCTCCACTCTCAAATGCGTTCCCTCGCTTCCCTGAACCCCCGCAGTCCTTCCTTTACGCCTGCGTTCCAATTGGGTCATACTCCTCCAAATCGAAAGGGAGGAATCCAATGCCAGCCATGGAGTTTACCCTTAACGGGAAACGGCAAACGGTCGATGTGCCCGCGCAGATGCCGCTGCTGTGGGTTTTGCGCGACACGCTCAATCTGACTGGAACCAAGTTTGGTTGTGGTTTGCAACTCTGCGGTGCTTGTACCGTTCATATCAACGGAGTCGCGACACGGTCGTGCGGCACGCCGATATCGAGCGTTGCCGGCAAGGCAGTAACGACGATCGAAGGCCTTTCGCCGGATGCGAGTCATGCCGTGCAGCGCGCCTGGATCGAATCCGATGTGCCTCAATGCGGTTACTGCCAGTCCGGACAAATCATGTCGGCTGCGGCGCTGCTTGCGCGAAAGCCAGGCCCAACGGACACAGAAATCGATCAGGCGGAGCGCGGCAATCTCTGCCGTTGTGGAACGTACTCGGCAATCCGCGAAGCGATCCACCGGGCGGCCCGATACGTCTCGCGTCCTAAAGCGGAGACGACAGGAGGTGCCCAATGAGCGCCGTCCAAAAACTCGATCGCCGGAATTTTTTGAAGACCAGCGCGGCTGCTGCAGGCGGTCTCGTGCTTGGTTTTTACCTTCCTGAGAATCGCGAACTCGATGCGCAGAATGCCGGCGGCAAACTGAACGCCTACGTTCAGATCGGCACCGACGACATGGTGACTCTCTACATCCATAAAGCGGAAATGGGTCAGGGTACGGTGACGTCGCTTTCCATGTTGCTGGCTGAAGAACTCGAGTGCGACTGGAAGAAAATCAAGACCGAATTTCCAGGTGTGGATCCCGTGGCTTTCGGTCCCATGCAGGGCGTGTTCGGAAGCATGAGCGTGCGCACGTCGTGGGAACCGCTGCGCAAAGCCGGAGCAACAGCCGCTGAAATGCTGGTTCAGGCCGCGTCACAAAAGTGGGGAATTCCGAAAGGTCAGTGTCGCGTCGAGAACAACAGCGTGATGAATCTCGCGACCAAAGAACGATTGAGCTATGGATCTCTGGCCGAAGCCGCATCCAGGCTGCCCGTGCCGCAGAATGTCGCGCTGAAGGATCCAACCCAGTTCAAGCTTGTCGGTAAGCCGCAAAAGCGCATGGACACACCCGGCAAAGTCAGCGGCAAGACGACGTTCGGCATCGATGTGAAAGTTCCGGACATGCTGTATGCCACGTTGCAGCGGTGTCCGGTTTTCGGCGGAAAAGTGGCGAGCTTCGATGCGTCGAAAGCGAAGGCCGTTCCCGGAGTCAGGCAGGTCGTGCAGACGCCGAGCGGTGTTGCCGTCCTGGCCGACAACACATGGGCTGCGATGGAAGGACGCAAGGCGCTCGTTGTTCAGTGGGACGAAGGAGCCCTCGCCAATACCTCCAGCGCCACCATTCGAAAAACGTTTGCCGATCTGGCCGAGAAACCGGGCGCCGTCGCCCGCAAGGAAGGCGACGTGGCTGCGGCGCTGAATGCGTCAGCGAAAAAGATCGACGCCGTCTACGAAGTGCCGTATCTCTCCCATGCGCCGATGGAGCCGCTCAACGCCGTTGCGCACGTGCGTCCGGACGGCTGCGATGTGTGGACAGGAACTCAAATCCAGAGCACCGCGCGCCAGACCGCTGCGCAAGTCACGGGTCTCGCGCCCGAAAAAGTTCAAATTCACACCGTCTATCTCGGCGGCGGTTTCGGCCGGCGCGGTGGTGCGGATTTCATCAAGGAAGCCGTGGAGATTTCCAAAGCCGCCGGTGTTCCCGTGAAACTTCAGTGGACTCGCGACGACGATCTACAGCACGACACGTATCGTCCCGCGTCATACACAAAGTTCACTTCGGCGCTCGACGCGAATGGCAATCCCACGGTCTGGAATGCCCGAGTTGTGTGCCCGTCGTTTGCCGGTTTACGTAACGGAGTCGATCGGACGGGAGTCGAAGGCATTGCGGAGATTCGCTACACGATTCCGAATATCCTCGTTGAATACCATCCGCCGGACGTCGGAATTCCCACGAGCTACTGGCGATCCGTCGGGTATTCGCACAACACGTTCTTTACGGAAAGTTTTCTGGATGAAATGGCAGTTGCCGCAAAGAAGGATCCGGTTGAATTCCGGCGCAAACTCCTTTCGAAAGCGCCACGCATGATGGCTGTTCTCGATCTCGCCGCGGAGAAAGCGGGATGGGGCAAGCCGTTGCCGGCCGGACGCTATCGTGGAATTGCGGTCGTGGATAACCTGGGAAGCTTCAACGCCCAGGTTGCGGAAATCTCGATCGACAAAGGAAAGCTTCGCGTGCACCGCGTCGTCTGCGCGGTCGATTGCGGGTATATTGTGAATCCCGCTATCGTTGTGCAGCAGATCGAAAGCGGTATCGTTTACGGATTGAGCGCCGCACTGCGGGGTGAAATCACGATCGATCGGGGCCGAGTCCAGCAGACGAACTTCAACAACTACGAACCCCTCCGCATCGATGAAATGCCCGTGATTGAGACCTACATTGTGCCGAGCACCAACAATCCCGGCGGTATCGGCGAAGCCAGTACTCCGGCCATTGCGCCCGCAGTGACCAATGCGATTTTCGCCGCCACGGGAAAACGCATCCGCAAACTGCCGATCCGGCCTGAAGATCTCGGATAACTCTATTTGAGAGTGGAGATCCCAAAATCTGAGATTTCAAATATTGGGTTCTCCGCTCTCAAATAAAGGGTCCCTCGAATTGGTTTTACACCCGCGCCCCGTATAATCTCCCCCCGTGCCTCAGTTTCTCAGACGACTCCTGTTTATTACCGGAATGATTACTGCCGCGTTCATCATCGGCACGCTGGGTTTTGTGTATGTGGAAGGCTGGTCTCCTTTCGACAGTTTTTACATGACCATGATTACTCTCACCACAGTCGGCTACGGCGAAGTCCATCCATTGAGTTATCAGGGCCGGGTCTTTGCGTCCATTTTGATGGTGATCGGTGTCACCACGGTGTTCGTGTCGATCGCGGTGATTGGAGAAACGCTGCTCCGGCTCGAGATGACAGACTACTTCGGCCGCAAGCGGAGGGATCGCATGCTCAAACAGATTTCAGGACACTACATCGTTTGCGGCGCGGGCCGTGTGGGCCGCAGCGTCATTCATGAATTGCTTCGGAGCGAGGTTGAAGTTGTTTTGATCGACAACACCGTGGAGCGCGTCCGGTGGGCGACAGACAAAGGCGTGATCTGTCTCGTCGGCGATGCGACGAAGGACGAAGCGTTGAAGCAAGCCCGAGTTGAAACTGCAAAAGGCCTTGTCGCGGCGATCAGCAGTGATGCTGAAAATGTGTATGTCACGCTGTCTGCAAAAGTATTGAACCCGAATTTGCTGATTGCCGCCCGCGCCAGCGACGAACAAGCAGAAGAAAAGCTCAAGCGTGCTGGAGCGGCCACAGTGTTTACGCCTTACTCCTTCGTCGGTCACCGCCTCGCGCAGTCGATGCTGCGGCCGCACGTAACGAGCTTTTTGGACATTGCTTCCGCCTTTCGCCAGTCATCGGACCTCGCTCTCGAAATCGAGCAGCTACAGGTCAATGAATCAAGTTTCATGATTTCGAATACACTCGAACAGTTGCGGCTCGGCAGCGTATACGGAGTGATCGTTCTCGCCGTGCAGCGCCAAAGCGTGGGGATGCAGTTCAATCCTCCAGCCGACCTGCGCATCGAGGCAGGCGATGTCTTAATCGCGATGGGTGAGCGGCCAAAACTAAAACACCTGGAACAGGAAATGGGAAAACGATGAACCTTCAGAATTCAACAGCACTCGTAACGGGCGGAACCAGCGGGATCGGATTCGCCACCGCCAAAATGTTGATCGATTCGGGAGCCCGCGTGGCCATTACCGGGCGCGATGAACGCAAGCTGTATAAAGCTGCTGAAACGTTGAACGCGGTTGCCATCCGGGCCGACGTGACGAACGAAGCGGATGTCGAACGCACTTATCGCGAAGTGCTACAGGCCTTCGATCATCTCGACATACTGGTGAACAATGCGGGGTTCGGTGTGTTCAAGACCCTCGTCGAAATGGACCGGAAAGATTTTGAGGCCGTCTTTGCCACCAATGTCACAGGCGCGATGCTCATGGCGCGGGAGGCTGCGAAGCATTTCATTCAGAGAAAGCAGGGCAACATCATAAATATCTGTTCCACCGCCAGTCTTCGTGGCGCCGCCAACGGCACGGCCTATTACGCGAGCAAGTTCGCGCTTCGCGGCATGACGGAATGCTGGCGGGCGGAACTTCGCCAGCACAACATCCGCGTTTTTCTCGTGAATCCGAGCGAAGTACTGACGAATTTCGGCGCCGCCGCGGGCTTCGTGCAGAAATCCAATGCCACGAAGCTGAAGAGCGAAGACATCGCGCACATGATCAAGGCTGTGCTTGAGATGGATAACGTCGGTTTTACGCCTGAGCTGACGATCTTTGCGACGAATCCGAAAGATTGATTCTTATTTCTTGTCCCAGTTCGTCTTGCCCTCGTCGCCGCCGGCAACGGAATACAACACCTGCGCGTTTCGTGTTTTCTGAAAATCTTCGAGCGACTGCCCGCGCATGGCGGCATAAATGTGCAGATTCGATGTTCCGACCACAGCGCCCAGCTTTTCCAGCATGAAGAAAATGACGCCATAGTGGATCATCTCGCGCCATTCCCGGTTGCGCACCATGCTGCGCTCCTTTTCGCTGAGTCCGGCTTCCTCGAATGCCGTTTCAGGATCCGCGAGGAATTTCCTGCGATGCTCGGGAATGATGAGATCGTGCAGAAAACGATTCAACCGGTAAGCGCGCACGCTGGTATCCAGCGTGAACGGATAAGTACCTTCGATCGTTTCCACACCTTTGGTCTCATGGTGAATGCGGTCCAGATACGCCGATGAAGGCTCCCCAAGCGGTTCAGCGGCGTCATCTTCATAAATCGCGGTGCCGATTGCCGTCATTGAAGGCAAATAATACGACTGATGCAGCTTCTTGACTTTCGACGCCATCGCGCCGCGCATCACGAGCCACATGATCACTTCGCCGCCTTCCCATCCACCGCGGCGCGCATACTCGGCCGCCGTAATCCTGGTGAGGCTCTCGGGATCCTTCTCGAGAAGATCCATGAATTCCATGTCCCAGGGAGTGTTGTTGAAGCCGGCCCGTTCGCCATGAACCTGATGCGACAATCCTCCGGTCGCCACGATTGCGACTTTCAAGTTTTCCGGATAACTGAGAATGGCTTTTCGCAGCGACTTGCCGAGGTTGTAACACCGGCGGGCCGTAGGTGTGGGTGTAACGAGGACGCCAATCTGTAAGGGAATGATCGCGCCCGGCCATTCGGGTTCGTGCGGCCATAGAACGGACAGCGGCGAGAAACATCCATGATCGAGGCCCTTGCCCTGGAAAAAAGACAGATCGAATTCATCAGCCGTCAGTCCGGCGGCAATGTGAGCTGCGAGTTTGGGATGGCCCTTCACCGGAGGAAGCCGTCGAGGTCCACCGCCCTCATCAGCGACCGGATATAGATCGCCGACGCCGAGAGCAAAGTGCGAGTAATGATCAAAGAAAAACGAAGTGATGTGATCGTTAAAGATAAAAAACAGAACGTCGGGTTTCTTATCCGTCAACCATTGCCGAACCGGTTCGTATCCTTTAAAAATCGGAGCCCAGTTCGGGTCGGATTGTTTGTGAGTATCGAGTGCAAAACCTATTGTTGGCGTGTGTGAACTGGCGATTGCGCCGACTAACGTTGCCATAAAAAAATGAAGACTCCTTTTTGAAATTATATTTGCGCGCGCGCGGACGATGCCTGCGGTGAATCCCAGGAATTCATGGAAGCGGTTTGACGGGCGAGCCTTTGACGAAAACGTTCGAATCGGAGATCCGTGCGCAACGCGTCCATTCGAGGATCGACGGCCTGCAAGCAAAGGTTGATGGCGTTTTCTTCGATTGCGCGGTCGAGTTCGGTGAAGGCTCTGGTGCGGTGGCCGCATCCATCGTAAGCCAGCGCCAGATAGTATGGATCGACGAATCCGGTTTTCCGCATGCCTTCGATTTTCTTCAGAATGGCCGCCGCTTCCGCTTCGCGGCCGTTTCTGTAAAGACATGCGGCTTCGAGGCCGTGCAGCCACACGAGGCCCGGCGACATGATGCATCCCAGCCGGTATTCTTTTAGAGCTTCTTCGGTGTGGCCGGCGTATTCGAGCGCCTGCGCATAGAAAGCGCGTCCGACCTGAACGTACGGATGCAGCTCGATGCTTTTTCTTCCGCAGGCCACGGCACCCTCGTAGTCCCGCGCGAAAAATCGCACGGATACTTCCACTGCCGGCAGCACCGGCCACAGCGGATCGATGTTGTAGCCTTTTGCGAGCGCGCCTAACGCATCATCAAACCTTCCCATGCATACGTACAACATCGCCTGCATCTGATAAACACGCGCCAGCGCGGGTTTTTCGCGTTCGACCTGGAGCAATTCCGTTTCAGCTTCATCGAATCGGCGATCGAATACATGCAGAGCGTGCGCCCGATGAGCGCGCAGTTCCGGCGTGATTCCTGCCAAAGCCACCGAGCGGGTGTATGCATCGATAAAGAGCGACCGAAGTTCGCGAGGCGGCCGCATGCAATAAGTTCCCAGGGTCACATAACAGGCGGCCAGTCCCTCGTACGCCCGGAAATCGGTTCCGTCTTCGGCCGCGGCTTGCTGAAAGCTTTCCAGGGCTTTATCGAATCCGTCGCGCGTCCGTTGATTCCAGAAGTGCCAGCCTTTCCGGATGAATTCCTCCGATTTCGGCACTTCGAGCTTGTAGCCGATTTTGGGACGATGCGTAATCCACCCGCTGAATTCCTGCAGGATTCTTTTGACTTCACCGACCGTGACATCAACGGTGTGACGCGATACGAACGTTCCCTCCCACGCGCCCGCGATCATGTGATCGTAGTCCACATACTGGCCGCGATTCTGAATAAGGACCTTAAAAACGCGGAATGCCTGAGGACGCAGCCCGAGCTCAATGCCTTCGCGGAGCATTCGCCCGGTCGTCAGGTCGATCAAAAAAGGTCCAACTTCAATTTCTTCCACGGAGAATCGCACGGCAATTCCTTACGAAAAGTTTGACGGTTTTTTGAAACCAACACAGAGGGTTCGCGGATTATACGGCATAATTCGATAGAATGCATGGCATGAAAACCATATTTCTTCAGGTTGCCGCGATCTTCCTGATGTTTTTCTCGCCCTTGCTGGCCCAACGGGGCGCACAGCCGGCCCAACCGCCGCTGCCGGCGCCGCGATGGCCGGATGGAAGAGTAAATCTCGGCACGCCGCCCGGAGAAAAAGGATTGTGGCAGGGCGATGGGCGCCTGGCGATTAATCCGAACAGCTACGAGCCGCGCACAACGTTGAACGCGCCGATTCACATTAAAGACATTCCGCTTCAACCGTGGGCTCGAGCGCTTGTCGACGAACGGCATTCGAACACTCTTCAGTTTGAGCCTCATCCGCGGTGCAAGCCCTCCGGCGGCCCGCGTCAACTCGTCACGCCCTACGGTGTCGAGATCATCGACATGCCGGAGCTCAAGCGTGTGTACATTTTCGACATCGGTGGTCCTCACTCTTATCGCATTGTTTATATGGACGGCCGTGAGCATCCCAAAGATTTGCAGCCGAGTTACTACGGGCACACGATCGGTCACTGGGAAGGCGACACGCTGGTCATGGATACGGTCGGCTTCAATGAAAAATTCTGGATGAATCGCGATGGATTGCCGCACACCGATCGTCTTCATCTGATCGAACGCGTGTCCCGGCCGGATTTACGAAACCTGAAGTACGAAGTGACCGTCGATGATCCAGGCGCGTATACCGCAACCTGGACCAGCGGTTTCACGATGCGATGGACGGACGGCATGGAGCTTTTCGAGTATGTATGCCAGGACAACAACCATTTTCCCGATACCGTCCTGGGTGACGCCGTTCACGACACTCCATTGAGTTCGATTGTGCCGTAGTGCTGTTGGCCCCGCGCTTCTACACTGCATCCCATCTTCGAGCCAGCGTGCGCGCCACTCCAAAGAACACCGCCGCGAGACAGGCCAGCATTGCCAGTTGCGGCATGATTGCGATGACGGCTTGAACCGGCGTTCGATTGGGATCGTCATACCAGAAGATTTTTAAAAATCCATCCAATGCCCAGCCGTTCAATGTGAAGAGCGCCGTCTTCTCCATGAACTTCGGCATGACGAATCTCGGCACCATGCTTCCGCCCAGTGCCGACATGATCAGGATAACGATGCTCGATAAGCCTTGGAGTTGTTGACGTGTTCTGCAAAGAGCAGCCAGCACCAGGCCAAACGCCGCAGCGGCAGGCGCGGTGACTATCGCCATTGCGGCGAATCCAACGAGCCGCGGGCCAGTGAAAAAGTCGAGGTGGAAGACCAGGGCTGCCCATAAAAACATCAGCGTGAGCTGTGCGATACCGAGGATCGACATAAAAAGCCACTTTCCAAGAAGCAACCCCGACATGGAGACGTTCGTTCCCAGCACGCGCTCGAGTGTTCCGCTTTCCTGTTCGTCCAGGAGCGCCCCGCCGGAGCCCGACATCGAGAACATCAGGAACATCACTCCGATTCCCGCCGCGTAATACGAAATCATCGAGTATTGTTGTTTCGGTTGCTCGCCCGCGCGCACGTCGGTGGACCGGATGTGCAGCATGCCGCCCATGGGATTCGAATCCGCGGTGGCGCCGCTGGCCTGCCTTTCGCCGCGGAGGTACGGCCGGATTTGATTCATGGCCCGGACCTGTGCCGGCGTCATGCCGGCGCCAAGAGCTTCAAGATTCGAGAATTCTTTTTCCATGAGGACGTCAGGCGCCGCCATCATTGCCGCAGCCTGAAGCAAGCCGCTGACCGCATTCTGCGCAATCGGATTTGACGCGTCGTAAATCACTTCGACACTCTCCTGCTGCGACCGGAAATTGCCGAAGACCGTCTCGAAACCTTTTTCGATGATGACGGCTACCGCATACTTGCCGTCATGAACTTCTTTACGAGCCGTCTCTTTGTCGGGAGCCGCCGTTACCGACAGGGCTTTCGCCTTTTGAAGAGATTCGATGAACTTGCGGCTGATCTCCGTCTGATCGAGATCCGCTGCGACGACGTTGATTGTGTTTCTTCCCGTGTCGCGGCCGGTTGCGCCGAAAATGAACGCGAAGATTGAAAAGAAAATGACCGGCAGGACGAACATCATCCGGAGCGCAACTTTGTCGCGCTTCAAATTCAGCCAGTTGATTTTCATGATGGTGGAAATCATTCTCGAAGCTCCCTTCCTGTGAGATGAATAAAGACGGCCTGAAGTGTCGGTGATTCGATCTCGATGTCCACGATGTTGGCGCCCGACGATCCTGCTTCTGAAAGGATCTTCGGAAGTTCGGCGCCGATATCCGACACCGGAGAATGCAGAACCTTGCCGTTCGCCAGCGTGACGGCGACCTTGCGTTTCAAGCCGATCGTTGTTCGAACAAGCTCGTCGAATGTGCCGTGCGCGACGACCTTGCCCCGATCGATAATGACAATCCGATCGCAAATCCGCTGCGCTTCATCCAACTGATGCGTCGTCAGCAGCAACGAGGCGCCTTCGCGCCTCAGCTTTTCCAGCATTTCCCATATACGCTCCCGGCTTTGCGGATCGACGCCGACCGTCGGCTCGTCGAGCAACACAACCGATGGACGATGAAGAACCGCGCACGCAATATTGAGCCGCCGTTTCATGCCGCCGGAAAACGTGGTGACGAGATCATTAGCTCGTTCTCCGAGCGCCGTGAAATCGAGAGCCCACTGCACCTGCTCGTCCAGCGTGGATCCCGTCAAACCCATGAGCTCGCCGAAACATCGGAGATTCTCGCGGGCCGTGAGTTTCGGATAGAGCGCGATTTCCTGCGGCACGATGCCGAGCTTTCGGCGGGCCCCGTTTTTCACGCCATTGAGTTGTTCCCCCAGCAGCATGATTTTTCCGGAGTCCAGCTTCACGCGTCCGGCAATCGACCGGACGAGCGTTGTCTTTCCCGCTCCGTTAGGGCCCAGCAAAGCGAGCCACTCGCCCTGACGCAGTTCAAAGCTCGCCTGATCGAGCGCTTTCGTCGCCCCGAACTGTTTCACCGCGTTTTCAATCGTCAGAATGTTGTCCATGAATTTTTCTCCCGCCTCTCTTTACTGGGCTTTCCGGGTGTGAACTGAAGTTTCAACGAATTCCCGAACCGCTGCCAACGCTAATCGGCGAAATGCAGAAAAACCTCGCCCAACGGTGGTTGCGAGGCGACAAAAAGGCCCGTCTAACGCTTTATAGAAATCTTTGGAGGTGGTTTTATGCGCCGAAGAATCAGAGACATCTTTCTATTACTGGCCGCAGTTTCAATGTTTTTGCTGCCAGCATCGGCCGTGGATCGAACGAATTTGAGGCCCGGCTGGAATCTTTTCAGTCCGCAGCAAGACACTGAAATGGGGCGCGCATTGTCGGACGAAGCGGAGCAGACGCTTGCAATTGTTGGTCCGAACGATGCCTCAACCTACATCGATGCACTCGGCCGCCAACTTGCCGTGCATGCACCCGGCCCGAGATATTCGTATCAGTTCAAGATCATCGATGACAGCGTTCCCAACACCTATGCTTTGCCGGGCGGCTTTATTTATGTCACAAGCGGCCTCATTCAGGCCGCGAACAACGAGCCGCAGCTTGCCGGTTTGATTGCTCATCAGATCGCGCACATCGCGCTACGGCAAGGAACGCATGAAGTATCGAATGCGTATGCCGATCAGTATCCGGACTACACCCGCGGACGAGTGACAGTCGGTGATGTGATGGCCGATCTGAATATTCATTTTGAAAACGGATCTCCGGCACTTCAGTTCACACGCGACGAGGAGAATCAGTCGGATATTCTGGCAACGCAGATTCTGGTCGATTCCGGATTCGATCCTCGTCAGATGACACAGTTCTTCGAACGCGTTCAGAACAGCCTCAACAGTCATCAGAATTCCGGAAATCGAAGCGCGGCCGTTCGCAACGAACTCGCAAAGATGGGCGGCCTGCCTCGGAACTTACGGGGAGATTCGCCGGACTTTCACACGGTGGTGAGTATTCTGTCTTCTTCGAACCGATTCTCGACAGCGGGCAATAACAACCGGTATGGCAATCCGGATTCGCCATCGTCTCGACTAACGTTGTATCGCGGACGCGATTTTCAATTCCGCTATCCCGACAACTGGACGGTGAACGACGAAACGGACGGAATCTATATTATTCCGGGCGGCGGCATGGTTTCTGGTTCCCTTGCGTATGGGATGAGAATCGCAACCTTCCAACCCACAGACGACCGCTTCATCAGAACGCCGTTTGCCGCGCCATCGGATCGCTCCAGTCAGACTTCGCTTGGACGCGCGACCAACCAGTTGCTTGATGATCTGCGCCGGTCGAATCCAAACATGCGCGTGGTCCGCAACGATCAAGGACGGCGCGTTGACGGTGAGCAGGCCATGGTCATGGAACTCACCAACGATTCGCCTCTCGGTGGCGTAGAACGCGATTGGTTGGTCACCGTCCTTCACTCCGATGGATTGCTCTACTACTTTGTGGGGGCTGCGCCGGATCGGGATTTCAATCGCTACATGGCCACCTTTGACCAGATCGTCTCCAATACACGCTTCAACCGGTAGCCTCTCTCGCGCCAGGCCGGCGCGCCGCAGAAGCGGCGCGCCGGCCTGGTGTCGCATTCTGCTAAACTCTGTGGCTCATGTCTGCTGTGACCCATCTCGAGTGCAGCCGAACCCATGAACGCTTCGGCCCCGGTCAGGTTCTGAATCTAAGTTCAGCGGGATGGCCGCTCCTGGTCCGCTACGATCTCCAGAAACTGAAGAGAACCTGGGACCGGGCTTCGCTCGCCCACGCTCCCCGCACCATGTGGCGATACGCCCCGTTGCTTCCCGTTCAGCGGTCCGAGAACATCGTCTCTCTTCATGAAGGCTTCACGCCTCTTCACAAACTCAATCACCTCGGCCCCATGCTGGAATGCGACGATCTCTGGCTTAAAGACGAAGGCGTCAATCCCACGGGAACCTTCAAAGCCCGCGGCCTGTCATGCGCTATCTCAATGTGCCGTGAACTCGGAATTAAGAAAGTTGCGATTCCCACAGCCGGAAACGCCGGCGGCGCTCTGGCCGCTTACTCCGCTGCTGCCGGCATCGAAGCGCATGTCTTCATGCCGCGTGATGTTCCTCGTGCGAATTACATCGAAGCGAAAGCGTTCGGCGCGAAGGTCAGGCTCATCGATGGCCTTATCAGCGATTGCGGAAAACGTGTCGCGGAAGGGAAAGCAACCGAGAACTGGTTCGAAATCTCGACGCTGAACGAGCCGTATCGCATCGAAGGCAAGAAAACAATGGGCATTGAAGCTGCCGAACAATTCGACTGGAAGCTGCCCGATGCGATTTTCTATCCCGCAGGCGGCGGCGTCGGAATGATCGGAATGTGGAAAGCATTTAAAGAGCTCGAAGAGTTGGGCTGGATCGGATCGCACCGTCCGAAGATGATCGCGGTCCAGGCGGAGGGCTGCGCCCCCATCGTTCGGGCTTTTGAAAAGAATGCGGAGTTCAGCGAATTCTGGAATGACGCCGCGACGATTGCCAGCGGTCTTCGGGTTCCCAAGGCTCTTGGCGACTTCCTGGTTCTCCAAGCCGTCCGCGAAAGCGGCGGCGCCGCCGTTGCGGTTTCCGATATCGATATCATGCGCGCTTCCGAACAACTCGCCTCTCACGAAGGATTATTTGTCGCCCCCGAAGGCGGCGCCTGTATCGCCGCTCTCCAAAAACTTCGCCGCGCCGGCTTTCTCGGCAAATCTGAACGCATCCTTATTTACAACACCGGCTCGGGATACAAATACATCGAAGCCTGGGCGGATTATTACAATTCCGTCGGAGATGCCTGAATCTCCCAAGAATTGATTGTGGAAATACGGCTCCATAAAACTCGTTTTGTTAGCAGATCAGGTCCATTTGTATGTATTTGTCACCATGTTAAGAATCGTTGGCAGGAGACGGGGCATCCTGTACAATCCGGCCCTATTAGGTCTAACCTAAAGGTAATGTAAGGAGAGAGAACGTGGCAGATAGAAAACAGTTCTTTGGGGAAATTAAAGCTGACCCAGAACTCGTTGATCTCTTAAAAGCGGCAAAAGATAAGACCGTAACAGAAGAGGAACTCCGGGAGCAGCGGATCAGCTTCGCATTCGGCAACGCCCCGGCCAATGCACAAACAATCACGAAGGATAGTGTTCGACATGCCTCGAAACACATTCGATTAACCTGACCCTTAGATGGCCCGTCGCCCTGCGGGCCATCGCTACCTATGTCCGTCCGAGAAAAAGACCACCCAGAACTGTTCGCAAGAATCCAAGAACAAAACCTGCTCAGACAGTACGATTTGCTTTCCAATTGCATTGAAATAGCTTTGGTGAAGGGATTGAAGCATTCGATAAATATGCGCTGTGGGCGTTGAATTATACTGCCGTGGCTAACATCGCGCAGTTAGGCGGCAGATATCGCGAACAACCGATATTCGTCGGCAAGCACGTCCCACCACATTTCAAAGATGTTCCGAAGTGGATGGATCAATTCTTTTCAGTTATCCACGAGAATTGGACTCTTGTTGATCACCCGACATATTTAGCTGCGTACGCTCTCTGGATGTTGAATTGGATTCATCCGTTTGTTGAAGGCAACGGCCGAACGGCCAGGGCCGCCTGCTATTACCTGATCTGCGTTAAACAAGGGAAATTGCTACCAGGAAAGAAAATAGTGCCTGAACGCATACGAGAAAACCGGCAACCTTATTACCTCGGTAATCACCCAAAACCGGCCAATCATTATCAGCTGAAAACCGGCCAATAG
>CAZWGA010000108.1:0-15387 GCA_964633285.1 uncultured Solibacteraceae bacterium
CTCGATGCTTATTCCGAAGCTGTCATTGCGGCTTCCGAACGTGTAAGTCCCTCTGTCGTCAACATTGAAGTGCGGCAGCAAGGAAAGCGCGGCGGATCCGGTTCGGGTTTCGTGTTCACCCCCGATGGGTTCATCCTCACCAACAGCCATGTCGTCCATGGTGCCAGCAAGATCGAAGTCACGCTGCCGGATGGAGAGCGATACGGAGCCGACAGGATTGGTGACGACCCGGACACGGATCTCGCGGTGATACGCATTACAGCGCCAGGTCTCATTCCGGTGATATTCGGCGATTCGCAAGAGATCCGTGTTGGACAGCTCGCCATCGCCATCGGAAACCCGTATGGTTTTCAGGCGACAGTGACTTCGGGCGTGGTCAGCGCGCTCGGCCGCTCATTGAGGACGCAATCCGGACGGCTGATCGATAACGTCATTCAAACCGATGCCGCCTTGAATCCGGGAAATTCCGGCGGGCCGTTGATTACATCCAGTGGCGAAGTCATCGGTGTGAACACGGCCGTGATTCTGCCGGCGCAGGGCATCTGCTTTGCTATCGCCATCAACACGGCAAAATTCGTTGCAGGCCGTTTGATCAAAGACGGAAAAATCCAGCGTGGCTACATCGGTGTAGCCGGCCAAAACGCGCCGCTGCATCGCGCATTGGTCCGTGGCCATCACCTGCCGGTTTCGAGTGGAATCTTTGTTGTCGGGATCGAGCAGGGCAGTCCCGCTCAGCGTGCCGGGCTTCGGGAGGGCGATATCATCGTTGGATTCAACGATCAACCGGTGCCTCACATCGATGCATTGCATCGCGTTTTGACCGATTGCCGGCCGGACGCCGCCGTGGACCTTACCGTGCTCAGGGGAACGGAAAAGTTGGTATTGAAGATAGAACCGTCCGTGCGCTAGATTTTTATTGCCCTCGTTTTATGCGGATCCTCGTGGTTGAAGATGACGTCGATGCCCGCCAGATGCTTAAGGTCCTGCTGCACTTGGATGGCCACGAGGTTGTCACTGCCACGAACGGACTTGAAGGGTGGCAGGCGTTTCAGAACGACCGATTCCCGATTGTCCTTTCCGATTGGCTGATGCCGGAGCTGGATGGGCTCGGATTGTGCCGCAAGATTCGCGAATCGGAGAGATCTTATTACTCTTACATCATTCTTCTATCGGCCCTGCAGGGCAAAAAGAACTATCTCGAAGCAGTTGGCGCCGGCGCCGACGATTTCGTTTCCAAGCCCTATGATCCCGAAGTGCTCGGGTCGCGCATCATGGTCGCCGAGCGCATTGTCGGTCTGAAGGATCGCGTGAAACGGCTCGAGGGAATCCTTTCCACCTGCATGTATTGCAAGAAAATCCGTGATGAACGGAATGACTGGGTGAGTATCGAACACTACATCACTCAACGCTCCGAAGCGTCTTTCAGTCACGGTGTTTGCCCGGATTGTTACCAAAGCATCGTCAAGCCGGAACTGGAACGCAGCCGGAAATCGTAATTCGTCGTCAGAGGTGTAAATACCCTAATTAGCGAACGAAACAGTTTGAAAGCTAATTAGGGTATTTACACCTCTGACGAGGAATGAGGAATTAGGGGAGCGGAATCCAGGTTCCACTCTCATACATTCTCCGACTTTTTCCCAACCCCTTGTCCCATTGTCCGACCTGTGTCTATCATGAAAGAATGCGAGAAAAATTTGTTAAGACCCAACCGCTCTCCCTTGTGGAGAAGCTTGATAGCCGCCTCCTTCTGCGCGTACTGACCGATTTCAGAAAAGGCGATTTCAGCGCGCGGCTGCCCGTCGACAATATCGGCGTTGCAGGCAAGGTTTACGACACCATCAACGAAATCATCGATCTTAATTCGAGGCTTACTAAAGAGCTTGAACGTATCAGCGTTGTCGTCGGCACTGAAGGGAAAATCCGGCATCGGGCTTCGCTCCCGGGCGCGACGGGTGGCTGGGCCGACTGCATCGATTCGGTAAACAGTCTTGTCGGCGATTTGATTCAGCCCATCACCGACGTATCGCGCGTTATCGGCGCGGTGGCTAAGGGCGATCTCTCGCAACGAATGGAACAGGAGGTCGAAGGTCGTCCCCTCACCGGTGAATTTCAGCGAACTGCGCGAACCGTCAACACGATGGTGGATCAGCTCAGCACATTCACATCGGAAGTGATTCGCGTGGCGCGCGAAGTCGGAACGGAAGGAAAGCTGGGCGGCCAGGCGAAAGTGAAGGGCGTCAGCGGCGCCTGGAAAGACCTCACCGACAACGTGAACTCCATGGCGGCGAACCTCACCAACCAGGTGCGCAACATCGCCGAAGTGACGACAGCGGTGGCGAAGGGCGACCTGTCGAAGAAAATCACCGTGGACGTACGCGGCGAAATTCTCGAGCTGAAGAACACCATCAACACGATGGTGGACCAGTTGAATTCGTTCGCCTCAGAAGTGACTCGCGTAGCGCGTGAAGTCGGAACGGAAGGACGATTGGGAGGACAGGCGGATGTTGAAGGCGTTGCGGGAACGTGGCGGGATCTCACTGAAAGCGTGAATTTCATGGCCTCGAACCTGACGAATCAGGTGAGAAACATCGCGGCGGTAACGACCGCGGTTGCTACGGGTGACCTGTCGAAGAAGATCACCGTGGATGCGCGCGGTGAAATTCTCGAGTTGAAAAACACGATTAATACGATGGTGGACCAGTTGTCCTCGTTCGCATCGGAAGTGACCCGTGTGGCGCGCGAAGTGGGAACGGAAGGCAGGCTCGGCGGCCAGGCGGATGTCAGAGGCGTCGCCGGCACGTGGAAAGACCTCACCGACAGCGTGAACTTCATGGCTTCGAATCTGACGAACCAGGTCCGAAATATCGCCGCGGTTACGACCGCGGTGGCCAATGGCGACCTGTCGAAGAAGATTACCGTCGAAGTGCGCGGCGAGATTCTCGAACTGAAGAACACTGTGAACACGATGGTGGACCAGTTGAATTCGTTCGCCTCCGAAGTGACGCGCGTGGCGCGCGAAGTGGGAACGGAAGGCCGATTGGGCGGACAAGCTGAAGTGAAAGGTGTGGCCGGCACGTGGAAGGATCTCACGGACAGCGTGAATCTCATGGCGTCCAACCTGACGAATCAGGTGCGAAGCATTTCCAAAGTCGTGACATCCGTTGCAACCGGGAACCTGAAACGCAAACTCGTTCTCGAGGCGAAGGGCGAAATCGAACAACTTGCGGAGACGATCAACGAAATGATCGACACGCTTGCAACGTTTGCGGAACAGGTCACAACGGTCGCCCGCGAGGTGGGGTTCGAAGGAAAGCTGGGAGGCCAGGCGAATGTTCCGAACGCTGCGGGAACCTGGCGCGATTTGACAGAAAACGTGAACCGCATGGCTGCCGCACTGACGTCGCAAGTCCGGGCGATCGCCGACGTGGCGACCGCCGTGACGAAAGGCGATCTGTCGCAATCGATCACGGTCGATGCCGTCGGCGAAGTCGCGGCGCTCAAAGACAACATCAACGAGATGATTCGCAATCTGCGCGAGACGACCAAACGGAATACCGAGCAGGATTGGCTCAAAACCAATCTCGCCCGATTTACCCGCCTCCTTCAGGGACAGCGCGACCTGCTCGCCGTGTCGAAACTGATCCTTGCCGAACTTGCTCCCCTAGCGGGAATCCAGCACGGAGTTTTCTACATCAATGACGCCACAGACGGAGAGCCCGATCTCCGCCTGCTGGCGAGTTACGCTTTCAATACGCGCAAACACATTCAAACGCGCATTCGCTCGGGTGAAGGGCTGGTGGGCCAGGCTGCTTTCGAACAGCAGCGAATCCTGATCACGGATTGCCCGGCTGAATATATTCAGATCGGCTCGGCGCTTGGCGAGGCGAAGCCTGTGAATGCGATTGTTCTCCCGGTCCTTTTCGAAGGGCAGGTCAAAGCGGTTATCGAGCTGGCATCCTTCCATCCGTTCAGCGATATTCACATTACGTTCTTCGATCAACTGACCGAAATCATCGGCATCATGTTGAACACGATCACTGCCACGATGCGGACGGAGGAGCTGCTCAAGCAATCGCAGTCGCTTGCCTCGGAACTGCAGTCGCGGCAAAGTCAATTGACGGAAACGAACGCGCAACTCCAGCAGCAGGCGCGGACGCTGCAGCAATCCGAGGAACGCCTGAAGGCGCAACAGGAAGAGTTGCAGCAGACCAATGAAGAGCTCGAGGAAAAGGCGCGATTGCTTGTCCTGCAGAACAAGGAAGTCGAACGCAAGAATGCCGAAATCGAAAAAGCCCGGGCATCTCTGGAAGATAAAGCGGCCCAACTGGCGCTGACGTCGAAGTATAAGTCGGAGTTTCTCGCAAACATGTCGCACGAGCTGCGAACACCGCTGAACATTCTGCTGATCCTTTCCCGGTTATTAGGTGAAAACGACGAAGGCAATCTGAACGGAAAGCAAGTCGAGTACGCGCAGACCATTCACTCTTCCGGCAACGATCTGCTGCAATTGATCAATGAGATTCTCGATTTGTCGAAGATCGAAGCCGGCGCAATGGAGATCGAGCGCAAACGCGTCTTAACCGCCGATCTTTGCGAATATGTTCAAAAGAACTTCGAAGCCGTTGCGAGCACGAAGGGTGTGAAGTTTTCCATTGATGTCCAGAAGAGCGCCCCCAAAGCGATCATTACCGATCAGCAGCGGCTCCAGCAAATCCTCAAAAACCTGCTCGCGAATGCGTTCAAATTCACCGAAGCCGGGCGTGTGACCCTTCGAATAGAAGCCGCGCGCGAAGGGTGGATGCCGGGACACAAGGTTCTCGATCATGCCGACCAGGTCGTCGCCATGTCGGTAACGGATACCGGAATTGGTATTCCAGCCGATAAACACCGGATCATCTTTGAAGCATTTCAGCAGGCTGACGGAACGATAACGAGGAAATACGGAGGCACTGGACTGGGGCTATCCATCAGCCGTGAAATTGCGCAACTGCTGGGCGGAGAAATCCGTGTTTCGAGCGAGCCCGGTAAAGGCAGTACGTTCACACTCTATATTCCGGGACGATACAACCCTGTTCCCTCGGGAGAAGGCGCGCGCGGCGAAACCGCCGTTGATCCGGTGGACAACATTCTTGAACCCGCACCTGCCGCTTCGCAGCGGCCACTCCCGGAGGGAGAGGCAGTAACGGATGATCGTGATGATATTCAGGAAGGAGATCGGGTACTGGTCATTGGGAGCCATGAACCTGGGATGGGGGAGCGCATATTGAGTGCTGCGCGTGGCCAGGGCTTCAAGGGAATCGTTGCGGCCCGGATGGACTACGTGATTACCCTGGCGCGGGAATTCCATCCCGCCGGCATTGTTCTCGATCCCGACAGTGAAGGTTGGATGGTACTCGATCGCTTGAAGCGCGATCTGTCGAGCCGCCATATTCCGGTGCTGATCATCAGCGGCAAAAGCGACCGGCAGCGCGCGTTGAATCTCGGCGCCTTTGCATTCCTGGAAAGGGAAGTTTCCGGTGAAGGTCTGTCCAACAGCTTCGTATCCATCAGAAACTTCATCGACCGTTCAGTGAAAAACCTGCTGATTGTCGAGGACGATCCTGCTCAGCGCCAATCCATGCTCGAACTCATCGGAGAGGGCGACGTGAAGATCGTTGCCGCAGGCACGGGTGAGGAAGCGCTTCAAGCGTTGCGCGCGAATCACTTCGATTGCATGGTTGTGGACCTCGGTTTACCCGGGATATCCGGTTTCGAGTTGCTCGAGCGCGTGAGGAAGGAGCCTGGCTTCCAGGATCTGCCCGTAATTGTCTACACAGCGAGAGAACTCACATCGAGGGAAGAGACGCGCCTTCGGAAACTGTCTGAGACGATCATCATTAAGGATGCGCGATCACCCGAACGGCTTCTTGCGGAGACTTCGTTGTTCTTACATCGATCGCCGAAGACCCTGACTCCTTCGAAACGGAAAATGCTGGAGGAGCAGCAGAGAACGGATCCTATACTCAATGGAAAAAAAGTGCTCGTTATCGACGATGACATGCGGAACATTTTCAGTCTCACCAGCCTCCTCGAGCGCCATCACATGGCGGTGATGTTTGCCGAGAACGGCCGGGAAGGGATCGAACTGCTCAAGAATACGCCCGACACCGACGCGATCCTGGTGGATGTCATGATGCCGGAGATGGATGGTTATGAAACCATGCGCGAAATTCGAAGAATGCGGAAATTCAAATCAACGCCGATTATCGCGTTAACGGCGAAAGCGATGAAAGGGGATCGCGAAAAATGTGTCGAAGCCGGCGCGACGGATTATGTTTCCAAGCCGGCGGACGTGGATCGCCTGCTTTCACTACTGAGGGTGTATTTAGGAAAGTAGGCTGTGAGGACGTGCCCATTATGGCGTTGTGTCCTATCATTCCTTTATGTCCACCGATAAAGTAAACATCCTGCTCGTTGACGACCGGCGGGAAAATCTGCTGGCGCTCGAAGGGATACTCAAGAGTCTCGATGAGAACCTCGTGACCGCAACTTCGGGAGGAGAAGCGCTGAAGTTTCTCCTGAAACACGATGTGGCGGTAATCCTGCTCGATGTCGAAATGCCCGAGATGGACGGCTTTCAAACGGCCACGCTCGTTCGCGAACGCGACAAATCGCAGCACACGCCCATTATTTTTCTGACGGCCATCAGCAAAAGCGATATTCATGTCAATCAGGGTTACTCGATCGGCGGAGTCGATTACATCTTCAAGCCGCTCTCACCTGACGTGCTGAAGTCGAAGGTGGCGGCGTTCGTTCAAATGTACAAGCAGAGGCGCGAAGCCGAGCAGCAGTCGGCGCTCCTCAAAGCCGAAAGAGACTTCGTAAACGCCGTGCTGGACACCGTTGCCGGCTTTGTGCTCGTTCTCGATTCGCAAGGACGGATTCTTCGCGTGAATCGCGCGTGGGAAGCGATGACGGGTTACACGCTTGAAGAAGTGAAAGGGCATTATCTCTGGGAATACCTGGAAGACGCCGAGAATGCCGAGGAATTTCTCAAGAGCCCGAAGCGCGGGCGCAATATGGATTCCGAGGAATATTGGCTGACGAAAGGTAATACACGCCGGCTCGTATCGTGGAGTCACACCGCGTTAACCAGAGAAACCGGTATCGGAGGGCACATCGTTGTCACGGGCCGGGATATTACCGAATTGCGCCAGCGCACGCAGGAACTCGAGGGATTCACTTACTCCGTGTCCCATGATTTGCGCGCTCCCATACGAGCGATCGACGGCTTCACGCGAATTCTCATCGAGGAATACGCGGGTTCGCTCGACGACGAAGGACGCCGCCTGTTGGAAATTGTTCGCTCCAACACCGAAAAAATGGGGGAACTGATCGACGGCCTGCTTGCTTTGTCCAGGCTTGGACGCGAAAAGGTAATGTTTTCCGAAATCGATATGCGGGAACTCGCGACAAATGCATTTGACGAACAAAAGGCCGCGGGAGGAAAACAGCGTGAATTTGACTTCAAGGTGAGCTCTCTTCCTCCAGCTTTTGGCGACAAGCGCCTTATCGCGCAGGTGTTCCAGAACCTTCTTTCAAACGCGATCAAATTCACCCGAAACCAAAGCGAGGCGAAGATTGAAGTCGGATATCTCTCAAACGCGCTCGAAGATGTCTATTTCGTGTGCGACAACGGTGTGGGTTTCGATATGGACCATGCACAGAAGCTGTTCGGCACATTTCAACGGCTGCATGGCGCAGACGAATTTGAAGGCAGCGGGATCGGTCTCGCGACTGTTCGGCGCATCATCGACCGGCACAGCGGCCGCGTCTGGGCCGAAGCAAAACCAAACGCAGGCGCGACGTTCTATTTTTCATTGCCCGTACGCGAACAACGCCGCGCTTCGTAAGGCTCAGTCCCATACCCATTCTCACCTGACGGAACGGTCATTCCACTTTAGGCTGCGGGTTCACAGCGATCCAGCAGAATGTCGCGATACAGCTTCATCAGATAAGAACGTATGAGAACGCAGTCAAAGCTTGAAGCCCGGCCATTTTTCGGTTCTTCCTGCTCCGTTCCCTGCGCCTTTGCCTGAAGGAATGTGAGGTATCTCAAGGCATAACTTCTCATAGCCTTGTTCGACAAACCCAGACAGTAACTTTCAGCCGATTGCGTGAAAAGCATGAAAGCATCCGGCGGTTCTGTGGCATCGACGTTCATTCGAATAATTTCACTCCTGGCCCCAAAGTTCTTCTTACGGTCCCAAGTGTTGTGGCAATCGACGTTCCGTAATCTGTCGGATTCTGTCCGACGAACCTTCAGCCCTGGAACGGACTTACATTGGTGTACGACTGTGTTCTATTGGGCTGGTATGCCGATTGACGGAGAGACTTGCCAGAAACTCGGAGCTTACAGGAGTTCCTGCTGCGATGTGGAGATTGTCGTTGCTGCAGGTTCCAGATTTCCCCGGTGTCAGAAGCATCCGGATCAATCGGTCGAATGGAAGGCGGTTTTGGAAATCAAGCGGAGAAACTTGGATGCCGGTTCCCAGCGCAAGCCGCCGGCGAACGATTGAGATTTATTGGTGGGACGGGATACTACGAGGCATTTTGAACGGCGGCCGTTGGAAAATTGTCACGCAAGGGAAGTGTTACGGTAAAGGTTGCTCCACGCCCCTCACCTTCGCTGCCGGCTTCGATCACGCCTCCATGCAATTCCACCAGATGCCGCGCAATGGATAATCCCAGCCCGAGGCCGGTTGCTGTACGAACGACCATCGTTTCGCCTTGCCGGAATCTGTCGAAGACGTAGGGCAGGAATTGAGGGCTGATTCCCTTACCGGTATCGCTGACAATAAGCCGGGCTTCGCATTCACGGCTCTCCAGCAGGATTCGGACGATGCCGCCTGAGGACGTGAATTTCACAGCATTCGACAGGATATTCCAGACAATTTGCTGCAACCGGTGCGCATCGCCGGAGATCGGAGCGCTCTGAGTTTCCAGTTCGCATTCCAGTCGCACGCCTTTCGCATCTGCAGTCGGTCTGACCGAATCGAGCGCCGCCTCAACGGCGGACGACAGAAATACCGGCTGCAGGTCAAGCCGAAGCCGGCCCGTGATGATGCGGGAAACGTCCAGCATATCTTCAATCAACTCCGCCTGTGCTTTCGCATTGCGTTCGATCGCCTCGAACGCGCGCGCGGTCGTGACCTCATCAAGCTGTTTGGATCGAAGAATCTGGGTCCAGCCCAGAATGGCGTTCAGCGGCGTTCGCAATTCATGCGACAGCGTGGCGAGAAACTCGTCCTTCGCCCGATTTGCTTCCTGGGCTTCACGATAGAGTCTGGAGTTCTCCAGTGCGAGGCTGATGCGGCGCGCGACATCTTGAGCGAAGATAAGTTCGGTTGATGTATACCGGTCGGGATGCGGCGAAACGAATCCGATCACGCCGAGGATCCGGTGTCGCCCGGGAATCGGCACCACGACGGCGGAGCGCATGCCGAGTTGCTTGAGCGCAGCGTATTTTTCGCCGCCCACAGTCTGAAGAAGTTCTTCATCGCTGATGTCTGCAAACAGTTCGGGTGTGCCGGTTTGAAAAACGCGGACCACCGGCAGCGTCTTGCTGGAAAGATCTTCCGGGCGCAGTTCGACCTGTTGAGCGAACTGTTCCTTTGAGGGATCGATGTGAGCGATAAGAGCAGAGCTGATATCGCTTCCGTCCAACGCGAGATAAAGAAAACACCACTCCGCAAAGGTGGGAATCGCGAGACGCGATACATTCATCAGCGTCTTTTCATAATCAAGCGTCGCGGACAACATCGAACTGATCTCTGCGAGAAACGCGGCGCGTTTTTCCGACGCTTCCGCTTCGGCGCGGGCGGCTTCGGCGCGAATGAACTGTTCCCGCTGTTCTTCAACGCGTTTCCTCTCGGTGATGTCGTTTCCTGTAAGAATGAGAAGATTGGCGCTCAAAGCGGTCTTCGACCACGCGATCAATCGCGCAGTGCCGTCTTTGGAGGTCCAGTAATTTTCGGCCTGATCCATATCGTTCCAGGGACCAGCCGACAGAAAGAACGATGAAAGCGCGCGCCCCTGGACTTCGTTAGGCCCAAAGCCCAGGATGCGTTCAAAGGCGCGGCTGGCGCGGACGATCTTCTGTTCGCGATCGAGCACCAGGACAATGCTGTCGGCGGTGTCCAGAACCGTTGAGACAAAGTCACGTTCCGACTGCAATTCCACATTCAACTTTCGAATCTCGTCATTGCTGCTCGCAAGTTCATTAACCATCTGCTGCAGCAGGGAGGTCTGGCGCTTGACCTGTTCCGTCTTTTTGTGAAGCTCAACAAATGCCGTGACCTTCGACCTTAGGATTTCCGGCACAAAAGGCTTCGTTAGGTAATCAACGGCGCCGAGAGCATAGCCTTTGAAGACGTGCAGATCGGCTTTGTTCACAGCCGTGAGAAAAATAATCGGCGTCAGGCGGGATTTATCGCGATCCCGGATCAGTTTGGCGGTTTCGAAGCCATTGATGATCGGCATGTCGACATCGAGGATGATCACTGCAAATTCCTGATGGAGCAGAAGCCGCAGAGCCTCGATTCCGCTTTCCGCGCGAACGAGGTTCTGGTCCAGGTCGCGCAGCAAAGCTTCCAGGGCCACGAGGTTTTCAACGTGATCGTCGACCAGCAGGATATGGACCTTGTCTTCCATCATGCTCGAGCCTTCTGTACGCTGCACAATCCAATCAGGAAAGGCGCTATTCCTCTCAAAGGCAGAATCTGATCGACAGGCGCAGCGGCGATCGCCGCCTTGGGCATAATGTGCCCTTCGGCCGTCACCGGATCCTGAACGATGGCAACGCCGCCGCATTCCTTGATGCGTTTGATGCCGGCTGCGCCATCGTGGCTCATTCCGGTCAACAACACCGCCGCCGCATGTTCGCGGAAGGTCTCGGCCGCCGATTCAAACAACACGTCCACGGAGGGCCGGCAGTTCAGGACGGGCGCTTCGGTTGAAAGCGCGAAATGATCGCGTTCGGCGAGCATGTGATAGTTTGAGGGACACAGGTAGATGTGTCCTTCCCGCATTTCTTCTTTATCGTTCACTTCGATCACGGGCATCAAAACGTCGCCGGCAAACAGAGACGAAAAGCCTTCCGAATCCTGTGCGTTCCGATGCTGTACGATTGCAACCGGAACCGGAAAATCCGCAGGAAGCCCGCCCAGCACCGTTTTGAGCGCCTGAAATCCGCCGAATGATGTGCCGATGACGATGATCCCGAGACGCATCATGCGATTCTCCGGTATAGACGCGCCGCGCTGCTGAGTTCTTCGTACGCATACTCGTTGCGGCTGAGTTTCATGTTTTCCCTCGAACCGAGACCCAGAATTCCGAACATCACCAGGCTCTCATGCAGAAGCTGCAGCACCTGCGCCTGCAATTCCCTGTTGAAATAGATCATGACGTTTCTGCAAAGGATGACGTGAAATTCGTTGAACGACGCATCTGTCGCAAGGTTGTGTTGAGCGAAAACAACATTGCTGCTTAGCGATGAGTCCATGACGGCATTCTTGCCTTCGAGCGAGTAGTAGTCCGCAAACGAGCGCGTGCCGCCCGATTTGACGTAGTTCGACGTACATGCCTCCATCAAATCGAGCGGATACACGCCTTGTTTCGCTTTCTTGATAATTACTTCGTTGATGTCGGTGGCGTAGATCCGGCACCGGTCGTAGATCCCTTCTTCCTCCAGCATGATTGCCAGCGAATACACTTCTTCACCCGTGGAAGCGCCCGCGATCCAGATGCGAATGAACGGATAGGTTCGCAGCAACGGAACCACTTCTTCGCGAAATGTCAGGTAGAACTGCGGATCGCGGAAGATGGCAGTGGAATTGACGGTGATGGAGTAAAGAAGGCGATCGAGCGATTCCTTGTCGTGAAGGATGCGATCCTGGAGAAGAGAAATCGTCGATATCTGCTCATCGCTTATGAACATTCGAATGCGCCGCCGAAGAGACGCGAGGGCATAATTCCGAAAATCGAATCCGTAGTGCCGGAAGATACCCTCTTTGAGCAGATCGAGTTCGATGTCTTCGATCGTTTGTGATTCGGTGATTGCCGGCATGGTTTTACTTGAACAACCAGACCCTCAATAACGACAGCAATTGCTCGCTGTCTGCCGGTTTTGTAATGTAATCGGAAGCGCCGGCTTCGATGCACTTTTCGCGATCGCCCTTCATTGCTTTTGCCGTCAGGGCAATGAGAGGGAGTGATAGGAATTCCGGCATGTCCCGAATCTGCCGCATGGCTTCATAGCCGTCCATTTCCGGCATCATGATGTCGACGAGAGCAACATCAATGTTGTATGTGCTCTTGAGCATCTCGATTCCATCCTTCCCGTTTTCAGCGTACAGAACCTGCATGTCGTAGCGTTCGAGAAGGCTGGTAAGGGCGAAGATGTTCCTCATATCGTCATCGATAATCAGAACCTTCTTGTTCGCGAGCACCGGATCTTTCTTGTGAAGCTGTTCGAGCATCTGCCGCTTCGGTTCCGGCAGATTTTCTTCCACGCGATGCAGGAAGAGCGCGGTTTCATCGAGCAGGCGCTCGAGTGACCGGACATCCTTGACGATGATCGTTTCCGCAAGGCGCCGGAGTTCGGTCTCTTCCTTCGGATTGAGATCCTTGCCCGTGTAAATAATGATCGGAACATCACCGATTTCCGATTTGATGCGTTGCATCAAATCGAAACCGTTCATATCCGGCAAGCCCAGGTCGAGAACGACGCAGTCGTAATGCTTGTTGCGCAGTTCGCCCATCGCGGCCTCAGCGGTTCCGACAGCAACGGTTTCAACATCGCCATCGCCGATCAGTTCCATGATGCTCTTCTGAGCGATTGTGTCGTCTTCGATCACGAGGAGGTTCTTGACGCCGCGCTGCACGAAATTCTCGATTCGCCCCAGCGCGCCGACAAGTTGTTCCGGGCTGACCGGTTTGTTTTCGAATCCCATGGCGCCCATCTTCAGGCCGCGCTGGCGTTCTTCGGCCACGGAGATGATGTGGACCGGGATATGCCGCGTTGCCTTGTTGTGCTTCAGGCGATCGAGGACGCTCCAGCCATCCATCCCTGGTAATTCAATGTCGAGCGTGATTGCCGTCGGTGTGTATTGCCGGGCCAGCGCGAGTCCGGCGTCACCGCGCGTCGCCGCCAGGACTTTGAAGCCGCGCTCGCGGGCCATTTCCATCATGATCCTGGCGAAATTCAAGTCGTCTTCGATGACGAGAAGCGTGCGGTCGCCGGGTTCGATGTTGCCGCGATCGTCATCGATAACGTTTTCCATGATGAGCGAGACCTCGGTTTCCGCGGGCCGGACCGGTGGTTCTTCAACCTGCGCCGCAACATGCGTTCGGCGCTTTCTGCTGATGTCCGGTGTATACGTTGTCGGCAGGTACAGCGTGAACGTGCTTCCTTCGCCGGGCATGCTGTCCAGCCGGATTTCGCCGCCAAGCAGCGTCGCGATCTGCCGGCTGATCGAGAGGCCGAGACCGGTTCCCCCAAACTTTCGAGTGATCGTGCCGTCGGCCTGCTGGAAGGCTTCGAAGATGATCTTGTGCTTGTCCGGTGAAATTCCGATTCCGGTGTCGGTAACAGCGAAGGCAGTTACCGATTCTGCTTTGTTGAGGATGTGGTTGTCGGAATTCCATCCCGCAGTTGCCGGCGTGACCTTGATCGAGACGCGTCCTTTCTCGGTGAATTTGAAGGCATTCGACAACAGGTTCTTGAGCACCTGCTGCAGTCTTCGCTGATCGGTATACATACCCGGAGGAAGCAACGGATCGGCCTGAACAATGAAGTCGAGGCCCTTGTCGTGCGCGACCTGCCGGAATGTTCTTTCGACGTATTCCGAAAGATCGTTGAACATGACGCGCCCGACTTCGACTTCCATCATTCCGGATTCAATCTTCGAGAGATCGAGAATTTCATTGATCAATTCCAGAAGATCCGAACCGGATGAGTAAATCGTCCGGGCGAATTCGCGCTGTTTGTCGGTCAGGTTTTCTTCACCTTCCGAAAGCAGCTTCGCAAGAATCAGCATGCTGTTCAGCGGCGTTCTCAATTCATGCGACATGTTCGCGAGAAATTCGGATTTGTATTTCGACGTGATCTGGAGCTGTTCCGCTTTTTCTCCCAACGCCCGGCTGGCCCGCTCGATTTCCTGATTCTTGCGTTCCACTTCGAGATTCTGTTTCGCAAGCAGGTTGGCCTTTTCTTCCAGTTCTTCGTTGGTCTGCTGCAATTCATCCTGCTGTTGACGCAGGCGTTCTTCAGATTCCTGCAGCGTTTTCGCCTGCTCCTGCAGACGCCGGTTGGTTTCGGTCAACTCGGCCTGGCGGGTCTGCAATTCGGTAGCGAGCGTCTGGGATTGCTTCAGGAGTTCTTCCGTTCTCATCGTTGCGGTGATCGTGTTCAATACGATACCGATCGATTCGGTGAGCTGATCGAAGAACGTGAGGTGGATGTCGCTGAACCGGTGGAACGACGCGAGTTCGATGACCGCCTTGACCTGGCCTTCGAACAATACCGGCAGTACGACGATATTGAGCGGCGGCGCTTCACCCAGGCCTGAATTGATCTGGATGTATTCAGCCGGTACGTCCGTCAGCAGAATGCGTTCCTTCTCGAACGCGCACTGTCCGACCAGGCCTTCGCCGGCTCTGAACCTGTTTCCGATATGCCGGCGCTCGCGATAGGCGTAGCTGGCGAGCAGCTTCATATCGGCTTCGCCCATTTCAGGACCTTCATTGAGGTAGAACACACCATGCTGCATCGAAACGAGTGGAGCGAGTTCGGAAAGAATCAGCTTGGATACGGCGAGCAGGTCGCGTTGTCCTTGCAGCAATCGTGTGAATTTCGCGAGGTTCGTCTTTAACCAGTCCTGCGCTGTGTTCTTGTCCGTGGTTTCGCGCAGGTTGCGAATCATTTCGTTCAGGTTGTCTTTAAGCGCAGCCACTTCGCCCGCGGCATCCACTGCGATCGATCGCGAGAGGTCGCCCTTCGTGACGGCAGTGGCCACCTCGGCGATGGCGCGTACCTGAGTCGTAAGAGCGGCAGCCATGCGGTTGACGTTGTCCGTAAGGTCGCGCCATGTTCCTGCAGCGCCCGGCACCGATGCCTGGCCGCCAAGCTTTCCTTCGATACCGACTTCGCGCGCCACTGTCGTGACCTGATCGGCGAAGGTTGCCAGCGTGTCGATCATGTTGTTGATCGTTTCGGCCAACTCTTCGATTTCGCCCTTCGCTTCGAGTACGAGTTTGCGTTTGAGGTTTCCGTTAGCGACGGCGGTCACGAACTTCGCGATACCTCGGACCTGGTTGGTGAGGTTCGACGCCATCAGGTTCACGTTG
>CAZWGA010000109.1:0-15299 GCA_964633285.1 uncultured Solibacteraceae bacterium
TCCGCAGCAAGGGATCAGGCTCACTGAATCCAGGCACTTCTACGACAACGCGGTTATACGTCAACTGAGCGGACGAAGGGCGATCCGAAACGCTCCTATGGTTCGCAGCCCAACTTTCAGGGTTTTATCCGCAGCGGGACGCATCTCGGCTCCTGCCTACGGATTCGCGCTGCGGATAAAACCCTGAAAGTTGGTCCGATTCATCGGTACCCTCTCAAAGCAGCTTGACAGTAACTCTAAGCAACTATATAGTCGGCGCATTCTGGAGGGTTGTTTATGGATACTGTGCAAGTTCCCTTGCGACGACAAGTGTTTGAGAGCCTTCAAAAGCTGGCCATTCCGCTCGTAGACGATCCAAGTACAGTCGTCGAACGGCTCATAAAACATTGGTACGAAAATCCTGAGCCGCCCGTCAAACGGCCGGTCAATGTTTCGCCTCCGATCACACCCAGCAGTTCAGCTCAAACTGTCGAGAATCAGTGGTGGCAATCCAGTCGAGGCGAATCATTTCCTGTGGGAGCCAAGCTCCGAGCTGAGTACCTTGGGAAAACCTATGAGGCAACCGTCTCGAGACTCGGCATACAGTTCAACGGCCGGGTTTACGACAATCCTTCCTCAGCCGGCATTGCGGTGAAACAAGCGGCAGGTACTGACGGAAACTCTGCGTCAACGAATGGTTGGCAATTCTGGGAGATTCTTGAACCAAAGTCTGGACGCTGGCTATCGATCAACACTCTCCGTAACCGAGTAACGGGCTAACAAGCGGTTCCAGCCGACCGCGCTTCGCGGCTATCGCCGCTCCAGAGCGGCGGCTGAACCGCAGGCCGTTCGGCGGCTGTTGCTGTTCGTAGTCTATGAAACATGAAGGCATAACACGCAAGGAGACTTCCGAATGTCAAAGGCACTAAGGGTTTTGATTACAGGCGCGGCACGCGGCATAGGAATGGCAACGGCGCAGGTACTTGCCAACCGAGGATATTCCGTCGTTGCCACCGACGTATCCGCGCCGAGTGGATTGGAAGGCATCCAGGCACATGTGCTCGATGTCACCAGCGATGACTCCGTGGCGCGATGTCTTAAAGAAGTTGGTCCGGTCGATGCAATCGTCAACAACGCAGGTATATTTGGCGGAGGGCCGGTGGAAGACTATCCACTGGATCGCTTCCGACAGATGTTCGAGACGAACACTCTCGGCCCGCTGCGCGTAATCCAGGCCGTCTTGCCCGCCTGGCGAAAGCGCGGTTCCGGCGTCATCGTGAATGTGTCGAGTGTAGGCGGCCGACTCTCAGCGCCGCTCGAAGCAGCGTACAGCGCCTCCAAGTTCGCGCTCGAAGCCCTGACGGAGTCACTGCACATAGAAGTCCGTCACTTTGGAATACGCAGCGTATTGATCGAGCCCGGAACCATTAATACTGGCATGAAACGACCAATCGAGCCTCATAAGGGACCAGCGGAATACGCCGGACTGTGGGAGCAGTGGGCTGGAGCCCATACCAAAATGACGGGGCCATCTCTACCCGGACCCGAAGTTGTCGCATTGGCCATCGCCCGTGCAATCGAAGACCCCGCGACACCGCTCCGTGTACCGGTCGGCCAGGACGCTGAGATGATTTTGGGCATGCGAAGAAGCCTCGACGATCAGGCATTGGAAGATGAAATGAGAAAGGCCCTTGGGGTTACGTGGTGATTAGATGCTGACAGGCCGAGAAACGCGGCGGCTGAGCGGCAAACTGTTAGCCACACGCTCACGACTTTCGGTGGACGTGTAGTCGGTAAACCATACTTGTGACGTTGGTTTCTTCTTCTCGTTCGCCATTGCCTCCGAGATCCGGTGCCAAAAATTACGGAGCGAAAGACCTATAATTTGTAGCGTCAAAAATGGCGGGAAGGATCGTCGAAGGCCTGATAGCATTGATTGAAAATCGCAAAAATGGGAATCGAACCCGGGTTCGATTCCCATCCATAGCCCCAACGGGAATCGAACAGCCTAATGCATTCAATTTGTTGCAGACGTATTTTATATCTTCCCCCCATTCTTCCCTCCAGAAATTTCGGGATGCTATCACATCGGACCGCGAAACGAGTTCAATTCGAAGACGGAGTTGTTTTGAGAAACTCTGCACGTGGAGCCGACAATAGAGCGGATAGCCCGAATAAGCGGCCCCGGAATGTGGGTTCTGGCCGGGCTGCGGTAACTTCTCATAATGCCGGATTATGTTAAATGGCGCGAAAGAGCCCGGCGGACGGCTTCGCGGCGCGGAAAACGCCGACATAATGCTCCTACCACGTCACTCCATGCGGCTCGACAGCGTTTAAACCGCTTATCCTCACGACTCGCAATTGACGACGCTGACTAGCCGGCAAAGCTGCCCGGTCAAGTATTCGAGTGCCTCCCCCTTTGGTGCTCACGAAACGCTTGCTCCGATCCTGAGGCCGCAGGCATAATGCGGACCCTGAGCATGCGTCGCCTCTGGTACTTGATGATGATTGTGGCGGTCTGGACCGCGACCAGCGGGCTCTCGCGCGCATCCGACCCGACAAGCGTCAACCTGGCGGAAATGACGCTTCGATCAGGGTTCGTGGTGACGGGGGTGTGCATTTCAACCACTTCCCGCTGGGACGATGCCGCTCGGGTGATCATGACCGACTCCATTGTGCGCGTCGACCGTTACCTGAAGGGATCCGGTCCGGCCACCATGACGATCACATCGTTCGGCGGCGCTCTACCCGAACGGAATTTCGCGATGACGATTTCTGAAATGGTGCAATTCAATGTCGGCGAGGAGGCACTCTTGTTTTTGACCAGCGGCGCCAAGGGGAGTTACACGGTGTACCGCATGGCTCGCGGTAAGCTAGTCATTTCCAGGGATCGCGCGACGGGCGCCAGAAACGTTTTGGGTGCAAAGCTGGAATCGGTCATTGCTGACATCAACCGGATTGTGCAGGAGCAGAGACGCAAGCCTAATGAGACGAAGTAAACGAGTCTGGGGTTGGTTGTTCGCGGCGGCAATGCTTGCGGTTTCCGTGGTTGCGTCCGCGCATGTGCCAATGACGCAAACTTCGACGGGGGTCCGGTACTTCTGGGATTTGTCCGCCTATCCGAATGGGGCTGTGCCTTACTTTGTCAATCCGACGCTGCCTGCGGGCGCCACCGCGATTGAGCCGCCGGGCACTTCGGCGAAGGACCTGGTGGCCCTGACGCGCGCCGCCTTTCAGATGTGGCAAGACGTGCCGACGTCCACGATTCGCTTTACCTTTAAGGGAACAACAACACTCACGAATGGTTTCGACGGCATTAATGTCGTCACGTTTGCTCCCGTAGGAACCTTGTCCTCCGACGGACAGAACTTCTTCACAGTGGCATTGCAGGCGGGACCCGTCTCCATTCCGGGCGGTGGGACTATCATCGCGAAGGCGGCAGGGCAGATTCTCGACGACGATATCGTGATCAGTCCGAATCCATCGTTTCCGTTCTCCATTGCCGAAGGCGTCACGCCTGCGGGGTTTATCGCGCTCGATGGATTGCTGATGCACGAGACCGGTCACTTCGCCGGATTGGATCATTCCGGCGTCGCCAACGCCGTGATGTATGGGTTCACCAATCTGGGGCGCGGCCACATCAATAAAGCGCCGAAAGAGGACGACATTCTGGGTATCTCGGTGTTGTACCCCACTCCTGACTTTGTTGCTGGGACCGGCGAAATCAACGGCAACGTTTTCGATGCCAAGTCCGCGCCCGTGTTCGGAGCGAACGTGGTCGCCCTCGACGCATCGGGACGAATTGCCGCAACCACGCTGAGCGGGGTTGCGACCACCGCGTCCGATGGTACACCGACCGGCTGGGGCAAGCAGTCGGGCAAGTACGTGCTCAAAGGGTTGCGTCCGGGTTCCTACACCCTGATCGCGGAACCGCTGGATGGTCCCGGCCCGATCAGGTTGAGTGGAGTATTCGGGAACGGCACCGGCGGAGTGACGACCATCGACTCGAGCTTTCTGCCCACCGCCGCTCTCGGTCCGCTGTCGGTCACGGCACGCAATAGCGTGAGCTTCGATATCCATGTCACTGCCAAAACAGCATCCGCTCCGAATTTCGGTATCCTTGTCTGGGCGGCTCCCACAGGGCAGCTCTACACATCCCCGGCGGAAGTTGAACCAGGTGTGCCGGCAACCGTGCAAGTGGGGAATAATGAGAACATCATCACCAACAACGCGGTGAACCCCAATACGACGTTTGCCGTGTCGGGCGAAGGAATTACGACCGGGAACGCCCGCGTAAATCCCGTTGCAGGTTTTCCCACTAATGTGTTGATACCGGTCACGGTTGCCGCGGATGCAGTGACCGGGCCGCGCATGTTGTCTGTCACCACTCCATCCGGAATGTCCGTGATGTCGGCCGGTGTGATCGTTATTCCGCCGGTGACGAACTTCGCGCAATTCGCAAATGGCCAGGGCAACGTCTCGACCACGGTTGTGGTGAATCCGTCTTCGGTTTCTGCGGCCACTGGAAGGCTGGTGCTCCGAGACGATCCGGGAGGGTCGGCGAAAACCGGATTCCTGCTCTCCACGCGTGATAGTGCTTCGACTGGGGACCAGGCGCCGGTGCAGAAAACGAGCTTCGACTTTATTGTCGCGCCGCTTGGCTCGGCGACCATCCAAACTGACGGGTTAGGCCCGCTCGTGTCCGGCTCGGCTACTCTGCGCGCAACGCAGCCTGTCGGAGGAATCACCAAGTTTGCGATTCAAGATCTGGGCGTGGCGGGCGTCGACCGCAGCGCGCCGGTGAGTGGATTCATCACGCCGGTTCGGCGAACAGCGTCGATCAACACGGGAGTGGCCGTCAGCAACGCCACCGAGACGGACTTCAATATCAGCCTCTCGCTGCGAAATTCCGTGGGCACGGCCGTCTCCAGCGATGTGGTGAGACTGCTGCCGGCAAACGGCCATCTGGCCGCATTCATCACCGAACTGTTTCCGAATGCGAATCTGACGAACTTCGACGGCACGCTCGTGGTGACCTCAGGCAACGCTTCCCGACTGATTACCGGCACCGCGTTGGAATTGGGCAACAACGTCGGCGAATTCACCACACTTCCCGTTACCGAACTGAAAGACCAACCGGGCCAAAACATTTTGCGATTCGCGCACTTCGCCAATGGCGACGGGATTCGATCCGACGTCGTGGTCACCAACGCTTCTTCCACCGCAACGTTAACCGGTCGAGTGGAATTCTTTGACGACTCCGGCAATCCTTTTACGTCAAGTTTCACGGGAGCCGGCTCCGTCAATCGCATCGATTTCAGCATTCAACCGTTGGGTTCCAAGACATTCGCTTCCGATGGCCTTGGCGCTTTGGGTGTTGGCTGGGCCCGAGTCACGACCGATCGTGCGGGCGGAGGAGTGATTCGGTTCTTGCTTCCGGGCTTGGGAATCTCGGGTGTCGGGCGCAGCGAAGCGCTGGGCCAGGGTTTCATCGTGCCGACCAAATCCAATACTGCTCAAGGCCTCGATACCGGCGTCGCGCTGGTGAACGCTGGCGATGCTCCCGTCACCGTGCAGATGACCCTGCGTAGTTCAGCCGGTGTGACTGTCTCCGGCGGCATCGCCGCCGCCATGACCCTCCCGCCGCGCGGTCACCTGGCGCGCTTTGCAAAACAGCTTTTCCCGTCCGCCGTACTTGATGATTTCGAGGGAACGCTATCGGTCGTGGTGCAGACCCCAGGGGGTCAGGTATCGGGAACCGCGCTCGAGATCGGATCGTCCCCCGGTCAATTCACAACCCTGCCCGTGGTCCCGTTAATGTAATTCGGGGACCGCCTCCGAATTACATTAACTCCGGTGGCGTCATGTCCTTCAGTGGCGTCGTGCGCCCGGCTTCGCGGCGCGGAAAACGCCGACATAATGCTCCTACCACGTCACTCCATGTGGCTCGACAGCGTTTCGGTCAGCGCTTTTGCATGTCCCGCATCGATGCGCCGAAGCACAACGAAAGAGAACGGCTTTTGTTTGCGCGCTATGAAGTATCTGTAAGACATTGCGACACCAATTTCCATGTCAGCTGAGCGGCCGTCAATCGTTCGACAACGATCATGGGTCCACGACAGTTGGGACAAAACCAGCCTGAAAGAGTTTGAAGGGCCTGACGGCATTGAGTGGGAAATGCAAAAATGGGAATCGAACCCGGGTTCGATTCCCATCCATAGCCCCAACGGGAATCGAGGCTTAATGCCGGCAATATGTTGCAGAGAATTTGTCGGTTTTCCCCCCCCATTCTTCCCCCCAGAAGTCGCCGGATTGTATCGGACGATAGCGGACTGATCCTTAGCGGCCCGGCTTCCTTTCTGATCTGAAAGGCGCGGGCCGTTCATTCTTTTTCACCGACAGTCGATCAGTTCGGAGAAAGGGTTCTGGTATATACTTGCGGATATACCGTGCACTTCGAATGGGATTCAGACAAAGAGGACGCGAACGTACAACAGCACGGAGTAGCTTTCAGCGAAGCGATAGAAGCGCTTGCTGACGCGAATGGAATTGAGTACTTTGACCGAGAGCATTCCGATGACGAACCTCGATACATCCGCGTTGGATTGTCATCGCGGCGTTTGTTGGTTGTGATATTCACGGAGCGTAACGACGGAATTCGTCTGATCTCGGCGTGGCCGGCTGATAAGCAAGCGGAGCGACTCTATGAAGACAAAAGCATCTAGAAAACGAAAAGATAAATTGCCAACTATGGGCTGGGTTCGCGATGGGTTTCGGAAGCGTCATCGCCTGTCGGAAAAGGATATCCAGAGCATGACACGGCCTGAGAACATACGTTCCGCGATCTCAATAAAGGTGCCATTAGACGTTCTGAATTTCTTCAAAGCGGCCGCCGAAAGAACTGGTACACCGTATCAAACCCAAATCAACGAGGTGCTTCGCCGCCATGTCGATCAGAGCCAAACTGCTGCCGATCCGGTGGCTACGCTCCGGCAGGCAACACATCTCATCAATAGCGCTGCTGGTGAGATTCAGAGAAAGCGAGCATCCAATCGTGCCTTGCCGCGGTCAAGCTGACTTAGTTCCTGTGTTTGTGTCGGGAAGCCGAGGGTTCAACCATACCCTTCAACGCGCGATAGCCCGGCGAAGTCCAGTCATATTGAGTGGTCTCTCGCGCGCTCGACAAATGTATATCTGCCGACGATTTTCTGGTGGGCTATTTCTTTTTCGCCATTCCTGGCCGATCGCCCAGGAATGGCTCGGCTGCAGCCGATCTCTGAAACGCGCGCCGGCTGAGCAACAACGTCGTAATGTTAGCGCGGTAATCAACGGACGGATTCGGCGAACCGTACTTGACTGTACCGTGAAAAGTGGAGGGAAAGATCAGCGAAAGTCTCGGAGCATTGAGTCCGATACGCAAAAATGGGAATCGAACCCGGGTTCGATTCCCATCCATAGCCCCAGCGGGCACCAGTTGGAACCGCACTCTTGAGTTCTTAGGGCAGATGAATTCCTTAAGAGAGGCTGGCGTTTTCTCCAATTCTCGTCTCACCGTTTCGGCTGGAATGTAGATACTTTGCCCAACGGTGTTCTCCCGACTGATTATTGAACCAACTTCATTCCCGGTCGAAAAACACGCTCGGCCTAACAAGGGTAGGCGGCTATTCGATGAACTTCCCAGCCTGACCGGGCGGAGCCAACGTAGTTGAATACCGGATACGTAGGTCATCCGCAGTGCTGAAGAAACCGTACCTGCCCGCCTGTGGTGACGCGGGTTCAGCTGTGGCTTTGTAATCTGTGCCCGTGACGGTCACACTGAAGTTGTATCCCGAAACGGTTCCATTGAACCGTGAATCTAATAGGCCAGCGCTGATCAACTGAGGAATTGTTCCGTAAGTCCCTTTGGCTGTAGCCAAGAATGTAACCTCGGCGGTGTTGATCGTTCTGAGATACGTTACCGCCGCCGATTCATTCTCTATTTGAAGGGGTGCAGTTTCCGAATGATCAAACCAAGGCCTTGAGCGTTTGAATATGCATTCATATACACCTTCCGTCGAACTCGCAGTTCCTGTAACAGCTCTTCTCGCAAAAGCCAAATCCCAGCCCTGATCACCGGCATTTCGCATACCTTGCTCGAAATCGGCGTCCCTCAGTGAAATGATCCGATACTGCCACTGCGGATGCAGCGGCCAGTTTGCAGCAATCAAAATATTGACGCACAACAACAGCACTAACAGCGTCAGGAGTAAAACGGTCACGAATCCTTGTCTTTGAGTCATAGGCGACCTCGTATTGGATTGGGGAAAGCGCCACACGATACATCCACGCTCGCACGCTATGCAAGACGCAACACGTCCCGATAAGATCGTGGTTCAGATGGAGCGTTCGACCTACGCTCGTCCCAATGACCGACGAGCGCCTCAGAAGACTAGTGGCAAAGAAGGTTCAGAAACTCAGGTTGGAAGAGGGGCTTACTCAGGAAGACATGAGGGACCACGGATTTGCGTATCGTCATTACCAGAGAATCGAGGCGGGGGAAAAGGATTTGCGACTAAGTACGCTGAACCGGCTCGCAAACGCCTTCAAAGTGTCGGTGAAGAATCTATTCGACTTCGATTGAGCTTACGCTTGCCAACTCTTGTTTGAATATTTGAAATCAGATTTCACTTTTATCCCGGGCAATCGCGCATGTGGGCAGTTCCTTCGATTGCTTAGTTTAACCTGCTCGCGCGCGCGTTTTCTTGGGAGCATTTGATGGCGAATACAGCTCTCGTGTGGCAGAAGGCGTGTCACGAGCAGAAACAGCGTCTCTTGAGGGTGTTATTTCCCGCCGGAATTGAATTTTCGAATGGAGCATTTGGAACCGCAGTAACGTGCATTGCTTTCAGCACGATGGGGCGCGAATTGTCCCAAAATGCAAGTTTACAGTAGTAGCCCCAACGGGAATCGAACGGGTTAATGCCGATAATAACTTGCAGACAATTTTTCGTTCTTCCCCCCATCCTTCCCCCCAGAAATTTCCGGATGTGATCGGACAACAACGGACGACATTCACTGTTCAACTCGAAGACTGGGGTCGTTTCAGGAACTTCGCCACATAGATGAGTGTTCCTGTGTCTATTCAATACGGTGTTTTCGTCGCGAGTGATCAGCATGTCGGAGCGATCGGCGTTGGAGCAGACCCAATCCTTGACGTTTCCGCAGGTGGCCGACTACCATCCAATTAATGGACTATCGCTCTCGCATAACGTTGGAACCCGGCAAGAGAAGCGGAAAGCCCTGCATCCGTGGCATGCGTATCACTGTGCAGGACGTGCTGGGATACCTGGCTGCCGGCATGACTCAGGAACAAATCCTCAGCGACTTCCCGTACCTCGAAAAGGAAGATATTTTGGCTTGCTTGGCGTACGCGGCAGACAGTGAAAAACACTCATTGCTCGTGCGTTAATGAGGCTATTGTTTGATCAGAACCTTTCCCCATCGCTTGTCAAAAGGCTCGCGGATTTGTTTCCGGAGTCCACTCACACTGAGCCCGCGGGGTTGTCCCGAACGGATGATCGTTCGATTTGGCAATTCTGTTTGAAAGAAGGCTTTGTCGTTGTTTCAAAGGACAACGACTTTAGTTTTTTGGCAATGCAACGAGGGGCGCCGCCGAAAGCCATCTGGTTGCGTTTGGGCAATTGCACCACAGAAGATGTCGAGGAGGCGCTCCGCCGCGACTTTGACGCGATTCGATCATTCGAAGAAAACTCGGAGGCCTCCCTTCTAATTGTCCTCCCGCCTCTTTGACGGAAGGCATGACGCATGACTGCGTAAGGGACCTGTCCTGCCCGGCGCAAGGAAAGACTGATGCCGAGGGGCTTTTCTGATGTTGGGCGTCGACGCTTTGAGGCAGTGCCTCCCGAGACGAGTCCGTTCCCCGCAGGGCGCGCTCAGATCGCTGCCGCCCCACCGTTTGCCGGAGCACTTCTACGACAAAGCGGTTTTTCATCCACTGCCCCTCATTGTTCTATAATCCGCTGCGAAATCATGTCTTTGACCATTGGCACTCGTATCGGCTCCTATGAGATCAAGTCGCCGCTCGGTGAGGGTGGTATGGGAGTGGTTTATCGCGCGAACGACACCAAACTCCACCGGGATGTCGCGATTAAGCTGCTTCCTGATCATTTTGCAGGAGATGCGGAGCGTCTGTCCTGGTTTCAGCGGGAGGCGCGGGTATTGGCTTCGCTGAATCACCCCAACATCGCTCAGATTTACGGACTCGAAGAATCCGGCGACACGCGATGCATAATCATGGAACTGGTGGAGGGCGAAACCCTTGCCGACCGGTTGAAGCGGGGGCCTCTTCCGTTACACGAAGCACTTTCGATAGCGTCGCAGATCGTGACTGCTCTGGAAGCGGCACACGAGAAAGGAATCACCCACCGCGATCTCAAGCCTGCGAACGTGAAGTTGACGCCGGACGGCGCGGTGAAGGTTCTGGACTTCGGATTGGCCCAGAAAACCGGGGCAGAGGTTTCAAATTCCGACATGTCGAATTCACCGACCATGGTGAGCGTTCTTGCAACCGAGGGGATGATCCTCGGAACCGCGGCCTACATGAGTCCCGAACAGGCTTCCGGCAAACCGATCGACAAACGCACAGACCTCTGGGCATTCGGTGTTGTTCTGATCGAGATGCTCACAGGCAAACCGGTATTTACGGGAGAAACAGTTTCTCACATCATGGCTGCGATTCTCATGCAGGAAGCGGACTTGGCTGCGCTTCCTCCCGGCACGCCGGAACCGATCCGCAAGCTGCTGCGCCGATGCCTGGAGAAGGATCGCCGGAAACGTTTGCCCGACGCGGGAGCCGCAAGGTTGGAAATAGACGAGGTGATGCAAGCAGGGGCCCAAGCGTCAACTGGAATACTTTACGAACCTGCGGAAACCAAGCCCCGCTTTTCGTGGCTCGTCGCCGGCATTTCACTGGTGTTGGGGATCGCGATTGGCGCCGGTGCTCTGTTGTGGGTTCGTCCATACAGTGCGCCGACTTCGGGGCGTGGAAACGACCTGACACGTTGGATACTGGGTCTGCACCCCGCGGATAGTCTAGGTGGAAATTATTTCTACCAGCAACGTCCCACACGCACGTCCATCGCATGGTCTCCGGACGGCCGTACCCTGGTGTTCGGCGGGGCACATGATGGTGTCGCTCAGTTGTACTTGCGTCACATGGACCAGGTGGACGCGAAACCGCTTTCTTCGACAACGAGAGCGGAGGCGCCGTTCTTCTCGCCAGATGGGCGGTGGATCGGTTTTTGGGCAAACGGTGAACTAAGAAAAATACCGCTGGCAGGCGGTCCCGCTGTATCCGTCGCGAAAGTTCCGATTATCTACGGCGCTAGCTGGGGCGAAGACGATGAAATTTACTTCGACGACGGCCGCGGAAACATCAGGGGCGCGGGGATCTTCAGGGTTAGCGCCAGTGGCGGCGCAATCGAATCGGTGGCGGCGCCGGATGTGAACAAAGGTGAGTATAGCTACCGTTTACCGCAACTGGTGCCCGGCCGCAAAGCACTGCTTTTTACGCTCACTACTGCGGGGCCTCAACGTGGCCAGGACTCCAAGATTGTCGTACGCTCGCTCGATGGTAAGTCCCAGCAAATCCTCGCCGATGGTGCCGACGCACGCTTCATCCCGCCGGGATACGTGGTGTTTCTCCGTCGCGGCGTACTAATGGCCGCGTCGTTTGATGCCAAAGAACTGAAGTTCACCGGCGGAGCGGTCGGAGTTCTCGACATGGTGATGCAGAGCGTTCCCGCCACGTCTGACCATCTTGATTCGGCAGCAGGACAATTCAGCATCTCATCGAACGGATCGCTGGCATACGTGACTGGAGGAATGTTCGACGACGACGTCAGGTCCGTTGTTTGGGTCGACCGCACAGGTGAGGTCACGCCACTACCGCTACCGAAACGCCGGTACTGGGGCCCGCACTTGTCGCCGGATGGCCAGCGTTTTGCGGTAGACACGCGCGGGACGGAGACTCGCATCTGGGTTCATGACTTACGCACTGGCACGACGACTGCGATCTCGGACCAAAGCAACGTAGCGACATATCCGATCTGGAGCCCGGACGGCAAACGAATCGTAATGAAGCTCGATGGGGCAGGCCTGTTCTGGCGTTTGGCGGACGGCAGTGGCCCCTTCGAACGCTTATCTGAGGACTTAAGGCAGGATACAAGCGACTGGTCGGCCGACGGCAATCATCTGGCCGTGGTGAATTATTCCGGAGATATTGTGATCCTCACTCGAAGCGGGGGACACACCTCCGCAACCCCGTGGTTGAGCACACCTGCGAACGAGCAATACCCGATGTGGTCGCCTGATGGGCGTTGGCTCGCGTATTCATCCAACGATTCGGGCAAAAATGAAGTCTATGTACAACCGTATCCGGGTCCGGGGCCCCGCGTCCAGATATCGCGCGGTGGCGGAGGTTCGCCTGTCTGGTCTCATGACGGTCGCGAAATCTTCTACGCACAAGGTGGTATTCGAGGAACGGCGGACACCGACCATCCAATTGTTTCCATAATGGCCGCCCCCATCACGTTGACGCCCACGCTTACCGCCGGCACACCGCACAAACTCTTTGAGGGACCGTACGCCATCACAGCGCAGGCTCGCGGATTCGACGTCTCCCCGGATGGCAAGCGTTTCCTCATGGTGTTGCCTGAGGAGCACCTGCCCCGCCCTGCCACCGAAATAACAATCGTTCAGAACTGGTTCGAAGAACTCCGCCGACTCGTTGCAATAAAGTGAGTATCAGCCAGAGCTGACGAAGACGCAGCTAACTTGGACGATAAGTCGTTAGCGTTCATCGGAAATCCGAGGCGAGCCATGTTGAGGTAGATGCCGAACGTCTATTGCCGAGGATTTTCGATAACGAGACTTGAAGGAAGCCGCTGGCGTTTTGCGGCGGACGCGGTGGGTTATGGGGAAAGTATGGGAATGCGGGTTGATGTTGTGACGTGACGAAGGGCACGAGAACGAAGCGATCGATGGCGATGGAAAATGTGAACGCGTTCGGGATGGGAGACTGCCGCAAATTGGCCACAGGCGGAGCTGGATGAACGAGCTGAAACGGTGAGCGAACACACTTCCGCATCGATGTGCCGAAGCACAACGAAAGAGAACGGCTTTTGTTTGCGCGTTATGAAGTATCTGGAAAACATTGCGACACCAATTTCCATGTCAACTGAGCGGCCGTCAATCGTTCGACAACGATCACGTTGGGCGCCGGCCAAAGTCGATTTCGGCGGTTAGGTCAAAGCAATGCCAAGAAAGAACCGTGTTCGCTTTCTGCGAACTTGATCAGGTCATCTTGATGCTCGCGAAGTATTGACTCGATTGTCGCAGTTGAGCAGTTGCCGCGTCGAATCCACACCACCTTTGGCGGGTGACCAAAGAGAAAGCTGCGTTGATGAAAATCTGAGTCCTTCGAAACGATGATGAAGCCATTCTCCTTCGCATACTCCCATACAGATCCATCGGGCGCTTTTTCCTGCCCAACCTGCCGGATGTGTACCGATCCGGGAAACTCCGTTGCGAACGCCTTTACCAAACGATGGCTAAGATTCTGATCGAACAGGAGCTTCACTCTGGTGGGATTGAGACGAGCTTACGCTCTCGATCTGCGGCAAATTCGAGACATGCGCGAATGTCGGCCTCGGTCAATTCAGGAAAGTCCTCTAGGATTTGCTCCTGCGTCATCCCGGAGGCCAAATACTCCAGAACGTCGTAAACGGTAATACGCATTCCGCGTATGCAGGGTTTTCCACCCCGCTTGTCCGGCTCAATCGTGATGATGTCTTGATAACTCATTCTGCCAAAATGTACAGGTTCTCGCCGCCGGGAGCAAGGACCCAAGTCATTTGAAGCCACAACTCCGGTTTCGCGGTTATACGTCCACTGAATTTCTTGTTTATAGGCGCAACAGAACAAAACGGCAGACAGTGTCATGCCACGTCCCGTTCAAGGGCTTGACCGCGACGGTTCCATCACTCCGGATGGCAAGCATTTTCTAACGAGTGATGATCGTGGCAATTTTCTTATGAGGGACCTATCAACTGGTCAGGCAACACGAATCATTACGAATGCTGCCGCGACGGATTATCCATTTCTACCGATTCTATCGCCTGATTCTAGTTGGATTGCCTATGGATGGCATGAAATAGATCCGAAAGACGGAGGAGAGGTAAATTCACTACGACTGATGCCGAATCAATCCGGCGGCCAGTCTCGCGTTTTGATCGACGGCGTTAAATATACCTCCTCGCAGCCATGGGCATGGTCACCGGACGGCAAGCGGATTCTCGTGACTCTTTGGACCAAGGATTCCGTTGCACAGGTTGCGTGGGTCCGTGCGAGCGATGGCCAGATCACGCTGCTGCGCTCTCTGAAAGGACGGGTCCAGACATCTGGTCGGATCAGCCTTTCGCCTGATGGGAAATTCCTGGCGTACGCGGCGCTCGAGCGACCGACAATACGAAATACCCCGCTTCATGCGGATATCCCACCGAAGCAAATCTACATTCTCGACGCCGACGGGAAGACGGAGACGCCGCTGACCAAGTCGGCAGGGATCAATGACACTCCTGTGTGGACGCCGGATGGCAAACAAATCTTGTTCAGCAGTAACCGAAGTGGGGCCTTCGGACTGTGGTCGCTTCCCATGCAAGGCGGGAAATCGGCTGACATAGCATCCCTCGTGAAATCCGACATTGGCGGTATCCAATCGATCGGTTTCGACGCTTCCGGCACGTTCTACTACTCTCACCTTCGTCGGGGCGGGGGCGAAAACATCTTCATGGTGAACTGGGATCCAGTCACCGGGAAAATTTCCGAACCACCGGTCCTTGCCTCCGAGAATGCTGTGGGAATGAACCAACGGCCCGCGTGGTCGCCGGCTGGGAAATACATCGCCTTCCACCGAGTCCGCCTTGTCGCTGGAGTACCCCAGGACTTCCTGGATCTGATCATTCGAGATCAAGAAACGGGCGAAGAGAAACTCTTTCCGTTTATGCCTTCGGGCGTACCGTTGTGGGCGCCCGATGGCGCTCTGATTTCTGGCGCCGAAGACGTTGAAGGACGGCGGTCGTTTTATCGTGTGGATCCGACCACTGGACGCTTCGACGAGATTCGCGTTCCGGACTTCTTCTTCAGCCGCATAATGGCCCTTTCTCGTAATGGAAAGACGGTCTACGCGAGCGAATCGACCACAAGGCCTCTATGAACCGGAGCCTGGAGTCCTGCACGTCCCCGATGGCTCCAGGCCTTCG
>CAZWGA010000110.1:0-14815 GCA_964633285.1 uncultured Solibacteraceae bacterium
CTGTGGCCGGTTTTGAAGTGATAACGATTGGCCGCTTTTGAGGTGATAACCGAGGCTTTTCGACGGTGGGTTCTACCAGCTCGGCGGTGAAGATGCGATATACGTTGATAAGTTCGATTGGCCGCCGGGGTACTTCTACATCCTGCATAAAGGCGATGACCGTTGCGATTACGATAGCGGTATTACCTTGCTGGTTCAGCAAGAGCTGAAAGCTTTGGGACGGAACCGTAACGTGCAGAAATCGTGCCAAAAGACCATACGCTAGAAGCCCGCGGTTGCCGGCCGTTGAACGTCGGTTATTGAAGCAACACCGGCCGCTGTGCCAACCAAATGGAGTATCGACTTTGCTCGTGAAATGCCAACGTAGAGTATTTCCCGTTCACGCGCGGCACTAAGTTCGTCGATTCCCCATAGAAAAACGATTCCGGCTTCCAACCCTTTGAAGCGTGCAACGGTATCGACCAAAACTGTTCCGCGTTTTCGGTGTACTTCGAAGGACCACTCTACTCCCGACGTGATTTTCTGGTTGGCGAGTAGCGTATAGAACGAATTCTTCGGTTGGCCGGCAATCAGGACCGCAACCTCGGCTGGATGGACTTTCTCGACCGCGCAAAGTCTTTGAACCGTCTCGACGATGAGCCTAGCCTGATCAGGTAATGCGGAGGATACAAGACGCATTACGGGTTTTCCTTCAATGCCGGCTTCAGTAAGGTCTCCATCAAAATACTGGTAAGCGGCGTTGTGGATAGGCCGGGCGTTTCGACAATTCACCGACAAAACAAAAGGCTCATCTTCAACGGGAAAGTTCTTCGATTTTTGATACAGAGCCTGGTTCTGATCGAAGAACACGTACAACGAAGTATCCTTCGCGTCTTTCATCAATAACTGGATCGGAAGCCAAAACTCATCGCGAAAGTCCTGGCCTTCATCAATAACGATCGCATCGAAGCGTTCATCAGTGTGTTCTGTCGCCAGCGCGAGTGCGAAGGGCATTTGTACATCGAACAGATCCTCTCCCGGGTACGCCTTCTGACTTTCTTTAATTAGATCTCGTCCGTTCTGGTTCCGCACCAGTCCTATCAGCCAGTCACAGAGCTGATGAAACGTCATGGGCAAGAGTAGTGAATTCCCATCCGAAAGACATTTCAAGTGATCCGACAATGCCCTGTTGTAACAAAGCAAAAGCGTTCTACACCCGGCCGCGGATAACTCCTGAGCCCGTTTCAGAGCAAGAACAGTTTTGCCAGTCCCCGCGCCTCCACAGATCGCTGCTCGTTTCCGCCGACCCAAAGAACGAAGCAAGCGACTCTGCTGTTCAGTTAACTTAATTCGAATTGATTCCTGCCGTTCCAACTCAATCGAAGTCAGCGGCATTGCCTCAATGGGTTTACAGAAGATCTCTTCTATTAGAGCCATTCCATCTGTTCCCAGCGCCTGGGACTCAGAATCCGTACCACTCCAGTACGCGAGCACCGCAAGTATCCATTTGCGCAAAGCGGACAAGTCTTGTCGGCTGCCAATGATTTCAGTTGGTGATTCCGATGACCCGACTATTGCTCTTCTGTCGATGTCAGCGAAAAACACGGCATGTCCAATAACGATCCGCTTCAGATTTTGCCCGGCTGGATGCTGTTTGATCTGGCTGAGAACTGCATATTTTTCGGACATGGCCTGCCGGAATGGATCTTTTATGGAATGCTTAATCCCGGCGGCGTCCGTCGAAGACCAACCAGTCCGAGGATCATAGGCGACACCGCCGCCTTTGACTTCGACGGCTACAAAACCGGCATCGGCGTTAAAGATGACAAAATCGGCTTCCACGTCCCGTCGCCGACCGAAACGCGTAGACGTGATCATCGCCAGCGAATGGAGAACCAGGAATCGATCATCGAGCTGTTCGCGACAGGCTTTGTAAAAGGTTGCTTCCGCGCTGGAAGGCACAGTGGCAAGAGCAACGTCCGTTAGTTCCGGAACCATGATCGCCATCCGCTATGACTCCGACAGGAACATATCAGTTGGATTGAAGATTTCCGTGCTTTCCGACTGGTCGCCATACCGAATCGTGATTCGATAGAGTTTTCCATGCTGTATGACGTTAATGATCTGGCCGCGTTTTCCATCAGCCAACGTCACGAGCATTCCCTCTTTGGGACTTGACGGACCGTCATTCTCATTTTCAGACGCCTGTTTCCAGCCGGCATCAAATCTAAATTGAGTAATGCGGTTAATTGCGTTCCTGATCGGATAAATTCGTGTGCGACTAGGATCGGTGGCAAATTCGACAACGTATAACCAGAAGTCGCCTGGATGAGTCCACCCGAATCGGAATTGTGTTGGAGAGACAGGGACGCCTGTAACGGACCATGCACCAGCGGTTCCCTTCACTTCAATCCAGCGCGTTTCGCCGCTTTCTTTATTCAATGACTTGACATCAAAACCGGGGTTTGTGTGGGGCATGGAGACTGCGTCCCTGCCATAGGATTTCTCGTACTCGATCACACGCTGAACAGCGGCTTGGCCTATGACCATATTTTCGGCTTGATCATCGTCATCCGGATCGCGTGGCTCCTTAACGTCCCTTCTACTATCAGGAACGACGTATGAAAGCAGCCTCTGCTGCTTTCGTTCCTGCTGATGTCTTTGTTGCGGTTCTCGACTAATCGCGCGCGCACCAGTCGGAGAGCTGGGGCCGGCTTGATTTGGATGTTGAGCTGTTCTCTGATCTGGGACCGATTGACCTTGGGATTGGCCTGCAGTCGGCTCGGCGATCTCCGCTTGCCTGTGACTGTCGAGTGGCGTGGCGGCAGCAGCGGCTGCAGCAGTTCTAGGCTCAGCATCTTTGTCTACCTCAACCCTGGTGTCACTTGCCGGCCGCTGCTCTTGCTCTTGTTCTGTTGGCATCGCCTCGAAGTCGGGCTCTGGAAAAACAAATTCCTCGGAATTCGTATCAGGCGCGTCCTCATCTGTTGTCGAAGAGTCTTCAAAAATGGGAATCTTTAGTCGATCTAGGCGGAATTGGATCTGGTTCGGAGGGCAATCGATAATGGCAACCAGGGGCGATAGGTTAGTGAGCCGAGCAGCTTCGCTGAGATTTCGGTTGATGTCCTCGGCGAGAACATGAGACGTCAAAGGTCCTGCGGATTCGCTGACGTAAAACTCGCTCGACGTAGAATCCCAGAAACACTCGGTCTCATATTCACCCGCGAATATGGTCCCGTCTAACCACAATTCTGCGGCGATTCGATCAACTGCCACCAATCCCACGTTTCTAAGCCAGTCCGTTTCCCCAGCATAAATAAAGCCTTGTTTATTTCTTATCAGGCGATGCAATCCCCCCTGGAACTCCTCTGACGTGATGGTCGTTTCAATCCTCGCCATAGTCTCTACAAACGACGGAAGAGTTGATTCGACTGGCGTGCCAATGATCTTTTCTGTGATTGACTCGGACAGCCGAGAGATGCCCAATTTGACCCCGAGAGCCTGAGGTACTTCGTGATGAAGGAAGTCCGCGCATGAAGTATCGAGCTTGCCTTGGTACCATGGTGCATCGTCGACGTAACATGAATCGACTCGCACGAGCCGATTCGTAGTCGTCAGTACGAATACGTTGTCGGCTTCCAGCGTCGCAGTGGTATCTGCGAGTTGTTTTAGTGCGTGAAGCGCTGATGCTGTTTCTTGATCAAGGAGCGGAGTATCTTCGAACTCTTTTGTGAGTTCCACTAGGAAGTCAACATAGTCTTCTGAAGTCGGATGGCTTCGTCTTCCAAGAAGTTTATAGCCTCGATCCTCATTTCCTTTTGCCCGAATGCAGGTTCTTCTCGGTTCAAGAAATGGGACGGGGTCATCGAACACTCTCTTCGGCAACCAAAAATTCTTGGTCTTGGGATTCCACAAGCATGGCTGGTCGGAGTAGCGGGTACGGATCTCTTCGACGTCCGCTTCAGATAATAGTTCTGCGGATTGATCTGCCGAGTCGTCAGCGCCTGTTTGAAGTTGACCTAAATAGCGGTATATCTCCCCCAAACAACGCTCCAGGACGTCGGGAGGAACATCCTTTTTTCTTGACTGCGCCACCGCCAAAACCCCGTCGAACTGCCGCAGAACAACTTCCGTCTTGACAACATGTCTGAATCCCATCGCGTCATATAGTCCGCGAGCCGGTTCTCTCTGGAGATCAGCGATGGGGAATTCCGTTGCGACCAAGAAACCTCGCCGAGGCAGGAATATCTCGGTCGGTCGATATAATTTATTAGGGGGGATTGAATAACTGACATAACGTGCGAGCCGGCTCTCGTTTCTTTCCGCAGGAATCCATGTACGAATCCGAAGTGCTTCTTTGAACGTCAGCACCTTCCCAGTTTTAGGATCATTCACCTCCGTTTCAGCGAGTTCATTGTCCCAGCGAGACCCTAAATGGTCCAAGATGACTCGGGCGGCAAGTCCCAAACGATCATGGGTCGAATTGTCGGAAGCATCGATAACATCATCCAAATATCGAAGAAGATCCACCGGGCGAATCTGCTCAGACATGTCGAGCGTTACGAAGAAATCAAGCCAATGCTTCTGACCATGACGATAAACAGTCATATCTGGAAACACAGCTCGCTCACCGAGGATTTCCTTCACGCTTTCCATTCGGGCCGGATGGTAAATGCTACAAGCTGCTCGCAACTCCCCATCTGAACAACGAACGAGATCATGCGATGCTACGGCGGAGAGCAGTGCTTCGGCCTGATCGGGATCGTCTCTTTCAACCTGGGTTTGGGCTGCGCTTAGATTGTCGCGTATCCATTCGAGCACTTCGTACTGCTGTTGTGGATTCAGTGTTTCGTACTTGGGCAGGAGAAGGTCGAGAATCAGCGTCGCGCGATCGAGTTGGGGAATTCCCGTCGACAATAGCAGTTCACGCCATCTGCCGTTTTTACCTACGCGCAGTAGGCAGTCGGGTCCGATAGTCGGTGGTGCCGAGAAGTTTGACGGCAAGAAAATGCCCTTGTCGGTCCCTCTCATTAGGTTCTTGTTCTGAGTGGCAAATATTCTCAGGGAACGAAGTCGCTCAAGTTGCTTGGCACTATATTTGTCGTGCCACTGGCTATCACTCAAAAAATCCCACAGTACATCATGAACGTCGCTCTGATATCGCGTTAAGCCATCCACCCAAGCTGATTCGTTTGCACTCAAAGAGTCTACTAAGTCCGGGCCCGTCAATGGCCATACAAACTTTTCTGGGTGAAGCGTAGCAAACCGGCTGATGGCATCGACCAGGGACGCAGAACCCCAAACGACGGGGACTTTAAATACTTCCAAAGCACGTGCAAGGGCATCGGAGCCTCCGATAGAGCCGGTAAGCAGGGGTGTTCCCGTTGTACCAAAAGTGTGGAGAACGTGAAACTGATCTGGTACGAGTGGAAATTTCTTCAGGTTGGCGTTGTCGATCTCTCGAAAAACAGATTCGTCACAGAGATACTCATAAACCGCTTGCAACCACTCGTTGTTTGGGTCTTCAGAATTTTCTGGTTGCCAAGCTATCGTTGAGCCAACGTTTTCGGGGAAGAATGTCTTAAGGTTCGCGATAACCAGCACTGGCGTCATGTTATGAAGCTTCGCTGCTGCGGAGTTTTGAAACTTGAATTCTCGCTGAAAGTCTTCGCTGATGAACCAGTGAGGGCGATTTTGAAAGATTCGTCGTTCCCGTGTGTTCGCAATGAAAATTGATCCCGCACCGTTGTAACCGAAAGTGTGAAGCTTACCGTCCGATAGCAATGCGAGCGGTAATCCGGCCAGATCGTGTTGCCCATCCTCAGTACAGAAATGAAGCAGAGCCTTTATCCATTCCGGTTTCTGCAGACACAAACGCGTAACGTCCTTTGGAAATAAACCAACGTCTTTTTTTGTTCGGAGCCTCTCTCGAACAGACTGTGGCGTGACCGCAACAATCTTGACTCCAGCCCGTTGAAACCCTTCCAGTACTTGTTTGGGAAGAACGGGTCGTGGAAGGGCGACCCCATCTGCTTGAAGAGGAGCGTGGAGCGTTTTCCACTTCGAAGGCAGGATTGTGATGTCGCCGATTCGGAACCAGATCGGAACAGAGGCGATGGTGGAACGAATGACCGCGCACGGTTCAAGTTCCTTGTACACCGCCCTCGAAAGCAATTGGAAGAGATCGCCAGATTGCTCCGACACATGCGGCCATAAACCGTAAAACGCGGCCGGATCTCCTGAAGCGGCATCCTTCACAAGGTTCGTCAGCAATTGTGCGTAAGCACGCGGGACGGCGTGGCTACACAGGAGTTCATTCCAACGACGCCGGACACCATCACGACCAACAAGCGTTGGGTCAGAGGTAATAGCCTGCCGCGATGAATCGAGATCGAAGAATCCGTGTATGTGTACGGGCAGCGAAGTATTTTGGGGCAGTGGCAATCCGCAAAAGACCTGGCCTCGCACGGACTGGACCACGAGCTTACTGCTCGACTTTCCACTCGTTCTGCAAGCAGCCCCGGCCCAAGGTATGGCCTTCTCACCAAACGAAAGCATTTCTTGTGCAGTCTTGAGCACTTGACCAGCAACATCTATGTAAAGACCTGATGCAATTCTCCATGATTCATCAGTCGTTCGATTCCCGATGGTGATTGTGAAATCGTGCTGATACGTAACGGTTGGAGGCTGTCGCTTGTCCGCCGCAGTCTTTTCCAACTGTGCAAGGCCATTGCGCAGTGCGTCGTTAATGGGCCCCCTCGCGTTCTTAACGTCGTGCTCATTTATCGTTTCAACCTGAATCAGTTTTCGGTGAGCCCCTGTCTCATCGATTTCGCCTACGGTCACAGTTAGGACATTCTTCAGAAACAATAGGAGTTCAGCGGCCGACTTCTTAAACTGGCTGAGGAGCCGATAAAAATCGGCTCTGACGAATGGGTCCTTGCAGATTTGACTGGCCTCAGCCTGCTGCGAAGTGCGCAGTGGAAGGCGAAAGATTGTTCCATTAAAGAAGGCATCCCCTTGCTGTAGACCTCCGGCTAAATAGCAACAAGGGAAGTCCGGATAACTCTTCCATAGTTCGGATAACTTCCAGCCTCTTCCTTTGCTCGTACCGCCCCTGGTCTGTGGGACGACATTCTGGTGTGGATCGAAGATCGCAACGCGGTCTCCTGTGAGAAAGCTTGGGTAATCCGTCACGTTGTACGCCACATTGAACCCGTGGCCAAAACGCCCCGTCTTCAAAACCTCTCGTGCTTTGCCGCTTTGGCCGATTGTCTGAATGGCCTTCCAGTCGTCCTCGGAAAATGGCTCGTTATTCACAATCAAAAGAGCTGGCCCCATCAAACATTGCATTGATTGTGCGGGAATGTTGTCGGAGGGGTGCTGCCGTAAATCCAACAGAATCTCTACGCGTTGGGCACCACCATCATCGGCATTCTGAATGAATTCTTTGAAGATGCTAATGCCTTTGGGGTAGCTGCGGACGAGGTCGCGTAAGCGGACCGTTAACGGCTCGGACTGGCCGATCTCGAACCCAATTAATTCCTCGGCATTCATTGGTTTTCTCGCAGATAAGATCGGTCGATTTTACACCTTTAGGACTCAGCAGACATGCGCCGCCGAACGCCTTCGGGGTCGGGAACACGGATCGTTACAGCAAAAATATCTTTTCTACAGTGTCATTTTAGGCCTTCGTCGGGGCCCTTCTTGTATGGAGTCCCCTCGAAAGCACGACGAACCAAGGCAGATTGAATTTAGAAATATTTCGCGTTCTTTGTCATCAGGGCCCCTTCCCAACACCCTACAAGAGGGGCACAGAAATCCCAAAATGGCCGATGTCACAACTACCACTTCTCGCGGCCTTAACTTTAGAGGGCATTAATCGTTCGAAGTCGGCCGAATGGTATCGACGTTCAACATCCTGTGCAGAAGTGATCCAGAGTTGATGAATCGAGTGGACACCGAAAAATATTTTTCAATCGGTCTGTCACAACAGGCCTTTCTCAAGGCCTTTAACAGAGAGGGGCAAAGTGCGCCCAGCGAGTTTCGAGGTTCGAAGTGAGGAAGGAGGTTTAACGAATGAGCAATGTAAGAACAGCGAATGCTGAATCCACGCCCGTGGCCGCGACCGCTGCTGAGAAGCGAGTGATCCTGTCGATGGGCGGGAAAGGCGGTGTTGGAAAGACAAGTGTGATGGCCGCGTTAGCCGAATGGTTCGAAACGAATGAGATCCCGGTCAAATTGCTCGATCTCGACACGGAGAACAAGGCCCGAGGATCGTTAACACATTTCTTTGGCGGCAGTGTGCCGAAGGTGAACATCCATTCGCCGGCCGGACTCGACGCGTTCATCGACCAACTGGCCGACGGTCCGCCGGTAATTCTCGCGGATATGGGAGCTGGGTCCGGCCACGTCACACACGATTGGTTCGAGAAGATGTATCCGGACGTCACCGAAGCCGGAATCATTTTCACGGCAATCGGCGTCGTTACCGCGGACCCTGCTAGTGTCGAGAGCATCCTGGCATGGGCCGAACGCCTCCAGGAACGAGTTGCGTACCTCATCGTCGAGAACCACATCACGCAACATCCGGACTTCACTTACTGGCGGGAGAGCGATCAGGCGAAGGATTTTCAGAAGAGACTTCAACCTGCCGTGATCCATATGGATTACCGACTGCCGGATCTTGAAAACGCTGCGCGCAATCACGGCGTGACTCTTCGAGACGTGGCGCTCAGGAAGACGCGTGCGACGGAATTGCAGAAGGCATCGTTGGTCATGAGGGCCCAGAGCTACCGCCGACGAATCTTTGCCGAGTTCGAGAAGGTGAAGGAGCTGTTGCTGCCGTGAGCGCCGTCCCATTGTCTGGCGATTTTCCGGAGTCGGATCTTATCGATCGCATTGCCAAGTTCATGCCGGCCGATGTTCGCGAACCCTACTATCGAGAGTTGCTCCATTGCCGTTCGCTTCCGCAGAGCGACGAAATGCTCCACATCCTTCGTATTATGCAGATCCTGACATTTCTAATTCGGGACGCGCCGGAGATTCTCGTTGCCGAGCGAGAAAGAATTGAGGCGCTGTGCGTGCGTCTCATCGAGGTTCTTGAACGAACGACTCGATCCATCGAAGACTATCAGGCCCGTCTCGACGAACGACTCGCCCAGCTTCCTGATGAGATTGCAGAGCGACTGCAACCGCACTCGATCGCAGCAGCAATTAACGAGAGTCTGCAGCAACAGTTTCGCCGGTCGACAATTCCTGCGACGGAACAAGCTCTGGAAATAACGGCAAAGCGTATGGACGGCGTCTTGGATGGTTTCTCGGACAGGCTTGAAAAGCTTCAAGAGGCATATCGGAATGCTGCAGATGCGATGGTCTCGACAAACAATCAGGCAATCAAGACCGTTCTTCGAGAAGGCCAACGTTTGTCACGACAGTACACGTGGCCGTTCTACGCGGTTGCGGCGTTCATTCTCATCGTGACTCTGCTGTCGGGAGCCCGATTGCAGTATTGGTGGGATTCGCGGTCGAACCATGTTGAGCAATCGCAGTCCATTGCGTCTCCTGTTCAACCTGTCGACTCGATCAAGACGAATCCCGCCCCGAAAACCCGGGGTAAGAAGTGACGTCATGCTCACCATACGCGCGATGTCGCAGGGCAAGGGTTACTCGTCGCGACATCTTGAACACAGTGATTACTACGCAGAAGGAGAGCGGGTTGTTGGTCATTGGTGCGGACGCGGCGCAGAGCTTCTGGGCCTAAAAGGAGAAGTTCGGTTGGAAGAATTCGAATCATTGAGAGAAGGCCTTGATCCCCACAGCGGCGAATTCCTGCGTCAGCGCCAGAGCGCGGACCGTACCGCTTCGGATGGAACAACTCAGGGTCGGGCAAGACATCTTTACGATTTCACATTCTCCGCTCCGAAATCGGTTTCGGTAATGGCAATCCTGGGCGATGACAAAAGGCTGATAGCGGCACACGAGAAGGCAGTCTCGAAAACACTCCAAGAATTGGAGAGTCACGCAAGCGCGCGTGTGAGGCAGAACGATGCGAATGAAGATCGAGCGACCGGCAATCTCGCGATTGCTGTCTACCATCACGACACGAGCCGCGAGCTTGATCCGCAAATTCACACGCATTCCGTTGCTGCCAATCTGACGTATGACGGCACGGAGTGCCGATGGAAAGCCTTGCAGGCATCCGGCATTTACGAACGGCGTGCTTATCTCACCGAGGTATATCGGAACTGTCTCGCCCATGAGGTGCGGTTACTCGGCTATGAGATCGAGAGCCGGCGAGATAGCCGTGATCGCGATCGTGGTTTTGAGATCCGCGGAATTCCTGATGACCTCATGACGAAGTTCAGCCAGCGCAGTCAGCAGCGGGATGACGCCATCGAGGATTTCGTCGCGAGAAATGGACGTCAGCCAAGCGACAACGAGATCGCCGTCCTCGTTCGAGAGTCGCGGGCCGACAAGCTGACTGAGATTTCGACGAATGCACTTCGTGCACAGCAGCGTGCGAGACTCACGGATGCCGAACGGCAAACGTTCGCCGAGCTGAGACCCCGTCAGGAGGTTTCTCCGATTGAGGTCGATCCCGCTGAGACTTCCTTCGAACACGCGCAGCAGCACATCTTTGAGAGGGTATCGGTGGCCAAGGATCACCTGGTTCTCGGTGAGGCTTTGCGACATGGTCGCGGACGCATTAGCCATGACGAATTGAAAGGCATCATTGCTCTGAAGCGGTCGCAGAAGGCGATCGTGCAAAACGGCAATCAAATCGCGACCATCGACAGCCTGAAGCGAGAACGCGAGATGATCCGCTGCATCAACCTTGGAATTGGCAGCTTTGACCGACTGGATCGCGGCAGACCGTTCATTGAACCGGACGGTTTGCGAGCAGAACAGAAGAACGCTTTGGAATTCGTTCTCGGTTCGCGTGATCGCGCCGTCAATATTCGCGGAGCCGCGGGTACGGGCAAAACAGCGATGCTTCAAGAGTTGAAGCGGGCGCTACGGCGTGCTAACCGAGACGTCATCGCCATCGCTCCGACCATGAGCGCTGTCGAAGAACTGCAGAAGGTCGGTTTCGACGAAGCCATAACTGTGGAGAGACTTCTCGAAGATCAACGAGAGTGGACAGCAATGGATGAGAAGGTGGTCATCGTCGATGAAGCGGGCATGGTCTCGGGCCGTCAGATGTCAGCACTCCTTCGCGTTGCTGAGGAACGCAAGGCTCGGCTTGTTTTCTGCGGCGATACGAAACAAATCCAAGGCGTCGAGGCGTGTGATGCACTACGAGTTCTGGAGCAGGAATCGCGGATTAAGAGCGTTTCGTTAACAGAAGTTCAGCGGCAAAAGGTCAAAGGCTATAGGCAGGCGATTGAGGAGCTGCGAAAGAATTCGGAAAACGGTTTTAAAAAGTTGGATGCAATCGGTGCGATCCGGGAGATCCCATGGCTCGACCGGGCTCGATATGTCGCGGAGGCCTACTGCGAAAACCGCACCAAAACAGAAAGCGTCCTCGTCGTGTGTCCAACCCACGATGAGATTCACCGCGTTACGGACGCGATTCGAACAACTCGAAAGCATGCCGGGGAGTTGGGCCCTGAGAACGAGGTTGAACAACACGTTTGCCTGAACTGGACCGCCGCTCAGAAAGCCGATCACCACAACTTCCGACCGGGTCACATCATCTGTTTTCATCGCCTCGTTAACGGATTCGCGAAGAACTCAACAGCAGAAGTTGTTCGCGTCGAAGCAGAGCAAGTTATCGTGCGGAGCGAAGACGGTCAGGACAGAGCAATCACCTCGAAACAAGCGAAGGCCTTCGATGTGTTCAAACGGAGGCTTATTGGAGTCGCGGCGTCTGACAGGTTGCTATTGATGGCCAATCGCCGCGAACCAGCGTTCCGTGCGACGAATGGCGAGATTGTTACCGTTTCACAGGTGGACGCAAAAGGACGCATCCACCTGGAAGACGGTCGAATTTTGCCGAAGAACTACAAACAGTTTGCGCATGGCTACGCCGTCACGGCGCACCGCAGCCAAGGCAAGTCGGTCGACTCCGTCATCATCTCCGGCGACGGAATGCGGAAGGAACTGTTTTACGTCGCCGCCTCGCGCGGACGAAAGCGCGTGCTCGTAATAACGAGCGACAAGGAGGGCCTTCGTGAATCCGTGGCTTGCTCGACGGCACGCCAATCCGCTTCGGAGCTGGTTCGCAGGATGCGCTCCGGACTCCATCAAGGCTTGCACCGGGGCCGCGACGCAGCGCGAAAACTCGTGCGCCGTGCCGTGCAACTGGACGGTTCGTTGACGCATTTGAGAAAAGAACAGAAGGTGGAAAGAGGGCATGACAAGAGTATTGGCCGATAGCCTGAAGATTTGGAAAACCACGCAGGAGCGTCCAGTTGCGTTGGCGATCATTCTCCTGAAGCAAAGCTACGTATTGCCCTGGAACCAGTTCTTGTACGCAGAAGGCACTGAGGACGAGGTGCACTGCGCCTTCGCGACTCACGATGTTCTCGTAAAAGGGAGCGGTCTCGGCGAATTGCTCGCGGACGTCGCCGTCCAGAGGATCGCTCGATTGCAGGAGCCCGCTAGAGCTGATCGCCTTGAGCGCGAAACAGGTGCATTCGTGCGCGAGATCGTTGTCACGAAGGTTGAAGGAGATCAGCGGTGAGGCCGGAAGAACTTTCGAAAAAGACACCATCCCTAAGCCTGCGGCTTAGAGTTCCGCGAGTTGGTATCGACTGCGCGGCGTTGCGCGTTAGTCGCGTATTTGTTGCATCGTTGTTGCGCGTCTGTTGCGTGCCCGTTCGAGATCCATTCGAGTCATGGAGATCGAGCCGTGGATGAGGGGCTTCTGCGGATTCTTGATGCTTTGCCGGAGAAGCCGCCGCGCTCGCGCCTGACGCCTTACGCGGAGTTCATTGAGGAGCTACGACGGCGAGGCCGAACGTATCGCGACATTGCCTTGATACTCGCGGAACGATTTCAGATTCGTGTCTGGGCGAGTACGGTCCAGCGCTTCATTCATGTTCAGACCGCCGCAAAACGGCGGCGAGGAAAGCCACGACATGTGGCGGTGCCGCAACCGTCTCGAAAGTTGATGGGAGCGAATGTGCCAGATGACGAAATTCGAAAGCGGATCGAGGCACTGAAGCGGCGACAAGCGCCGACCGAGACAAGTTCGGAGCGGTTTCATTACGATCCATCGGAACCGCTTCATCTCTCGCGCAAGCGCGAGGACGACAAGAGTTGATGAATAGAGAAAGAAGAAGGAAACAGAATCATGAGCAAGCATCCACGAAGTACAACGATTCACTTGCTGCTTCAGGGGAAGGGCGGCATAGGCAAGACGCCGATCGCTGGCTTCCTTGCGCAGTATTTTATGAGCCGTGGTCAGCCGGTTCGGTGTATCGACGTTGATCCACTCGGAAACGCACTGTCGCGTTTTAAAGGGTTGAACGCTGAAAGATTCCCGGTGTTTCGCGACGGCGACATCGATGTGAGGAGTTTCGACGCCGTCTTCGAAACCGTGTTACGCGATCACGGGACATACGTAATCGATGCGGGAGCGTCGATATTCATACAGCTTTGGAGCTACATCCTCGAAAGCGATCTCATAACAACGCTGAACGATTCAGGACGGCGTCTTTACTTTCATTACGTCGTGACACGCGACCAATCGGAAGGCAACCCGCTCCGGTTCTTCCGTCAACTTGCTGAAGGTGTGCCGTCGCGAAGCATTGTCCTTTGGATCAATGACTTTTTCGGCCGGCCGGATGAACGCGACGTTGAAATGCTCGACACCATCGGGCGTGTTTTCGGTTCGGTCACGGTTCCGATGCGCAATCCAGATATCCGCAGTCTTCTGATCAATCAACAAACGTTCGATGAAGCGCTGGAACGGCGAGAAACGCTCACGTTCAACAAGCAACGCTTGAAGACTCAACGCGACCTCCTGTTCGCTCAGCTTGATCGGTTGCCGTGGGTCATTCAAGAGGAGAAAGCGGCATGAGCGCGCTCGAAAGCGAAAAACGATTTATCGGTGTGCACGAACTTGCGCGAATTCTCGATGTCTCTCCGGAATCGATCTACGCGAAGACCAGCAAGCGAAACAGAGGCAACCTCAGCCTGCAGATTCCGACACCAGTGGATCTGGGCGCTCGCCTGAAGAAATGGTGGCTGCCGGATGTTTATCGATGGATCGAAGAGCGGATGGCCAAAGGGACCAGGAATGGTCGGTGACCTGCAAAAATCCAATGGATATGTTTGAATAGGCTCAAAACCACGGCGTAGCCGCAAACAAACGCGCGGCGAGCCTAGAAAATCCAAAGGAGGACAGTGAAAACACAGTACGCAGACTGGCCTCGCAAGGAGAAGGCGGACAACGGATTCTGGTATGCCTTCTATCGCGATGCGCATGGCCAGCCTCATCGGGTTTCCCTGAAGACGAAGAACGAGAATCAGGCGAATTCCCGGTATCAGGATTTGATGGAACAGGTTGATCGCGGAGTCCTGCATTATTCTCCGCGGCCGAAGGCGATGCCCTTTCCGGAAATGGTCGAACGGTATCTCAAGGAGGGAGCCGGCAACTTGAAACCGAAGAGCAGGGAGCGCCACGAAGGTTGTTTCAAGCTGCACCTGGTTCCGCATTTCAAATCACAATCCATTAAGGCAATCGGTGTGAAGGATGTTGCGGCGTACATTCGTCTCCGGCAGAAGAAGGGAGCCGCTCCAAGCACGATCTTCAAAGAGCTTGCTGCGTTATCGGCGGTCTTCACTTTTCTCGTTCGCGAGGAGGAGTTGCTGCAGAATCCCGTTC
>CAZWGA010000111.1:0-14628 GCA_964633285.1 uncultured Solibacteraceae bacterium
GGGCCTCGGTATGCGTCTCGTACTTCTTCGTCCCCGTCGAAACCGGTGCGCCCCCATTTCGCGAGACATCCTCTTTATATAAGGGCGCTGGACGCGGAAGTCAAATCCTTGGGATATAATCCTGCTTTTTCCGGGAGGTGAAGAACGCCGTGGCGTTGAAAACTCAAGCGTTGGATCGATTGGTGGAGGCGCTATCGCCCGCACTTGCAGCAGAGTTCGACCGCGTGGCCAGCGAAACCAGGGAAGCACTCGAAAAGGAGTTCGAGGAGAAAGTGCAGACAGCCGTCCGTGATGCGGAAGCCGAAAAGGAACGCGCGCTCGCCGAAACGCGAGACGCCGCGAAGCGGGCTGCTGACGAGGCCAATGAAGCGGGACAGAAGTCAATCGCCGAAGCCGGCGAGGCTGCGAACCGGGCCATCGCGGAGGCAAGGGAAGCTACGAAGAAGCAGGTGACTGAAGAACTCGAGCAGGCATTCCAGAAAAAACTCAATGACGTCACCACCGAACTTAAGAACGAAGCCGCCGCAGGCCGCGAATGGATGCAGGAGCAGCTCGATCAATGGCGCACTTTTGCTGAAACACAAAAGCAACTGGCCGAAGCTGCCTCGCAGCCGGAAATCCTTGCTCGATTCCTGAAGTTGTCCGAGCCGTTTTCGTCGGCGCTCGCTTTGTATGTCGCGAAGCAGGACGGCCTGGCGTTGTGGAAGAGCCGCGGCAAAGGAGCATTTCCCGAAATCATTTCCAAAGAGATCACCGACCCGGAATCGTATTATCGAACGATCGATGTCCGTGGCAAAGCAGTGGCTGCTGTATATGCGACGCCGGCGTTCAAACTCGAAGCGCTCGATTTCATGTCTTCCGCGCTCGAACGCGCCATCGAAGTTTTTGCGCTTCGCATGAAAGGACCCGCAGGCCCTCCACCAAAGGGCGGCGCTCCTGAAATCCCGGTTCCTGCAGCGGCACCGGCGCCGCCTGCCGCTAAAGCCGATCCGCAGAAAGCTCATGCCGAAGCGCGGAAGACGGCAAGGCTGCTGGTCTCCGAGATCAAGCTCTATCACGAACAGGAATTGAAAGAAGCGAGAAGCCAATCCAACATCTACGAACGCCTGAAAGACGAGATCGACAAAGGCAGGCAGGCGTACACGAGCAAGGTCAACGGCGCCTCGCTTGGAGCTCACGATTATTTTCACGAAGAGATCGTCCGCATTCTCGGGGAGAGCAATGCATCGCTGATGGGAAAGGCCTACCCAGGCCCGATGAGTTCCTAGCGCTTCATCGAACTTCCAATGGAGGTGGATTGTGCGAATCGGAAAACGAATCCGAACTGCAGTTTTATTCCCTGCGATTTTCCTGATTGCCATTCACGCGATGGCGCAACGAGGCGGACGAGGCAATGCCCCGGCGTCGCCGGCCGCGCCGACTTCAGGTTATCCGCAAAAGCCGCCTGCCGATCCTGCCGTCGTGGAACGTGGCCGAATGATCTACAGCACCGCGTGCGCATTCTGTCATGGGACGGATGCGAGGGGAGGCGAAGGCGGACCGAATCTTCTTCGATCTGAAATTGTTCTCAACGACAACAAAGGCGAATTGATCGCCGGTCCAGTGAAGAACGGCGTTTCGGAAATGCCGAAAATGGATCTCACCGATCAGCAGATTTCGGATGTGACGGCCTTCATCCACAGTTTTCGTGTTGGAGGTTACGACGTATCCAGGCAGCGGCCGGCGACGATCGTCGTCGGTGACGCGAAAGCAGGCGAAGCGTACTTTCAATCCAAATGCGCGTCTTGCCACGAAATCAACGGCGACCTCAAAGGGTTCAGCTCCAAATACGCCGATGCGAGAGCCCGTCAACAGGCCTGGTTGAACCCGGGAGCCGGCCGGGGCGCCGCAGCGAGTGTTTCGCCGGCAACGGTCACTGTGACTCTGCAGTCCGGCGAAAAGGTCAGCGGCAGACTTGTTCGCATCGACGATTTCATCGTCACTCTCCTTAATGTGGATGCCACTCAGCGCACATTCAGGCGGGATGGCGATGTTCCAAAGGTGGAAGTCCGTGATCCGCTGCAAACGCATCGCGAGTTTCTGCGAGTCTACACAGACAAGGACATTCATAACGTCACCGCTTATCTGGAGAGCTTGAAGTGAAGAACCGAATCGCACTGCTTGTCGCAGCTCTCGCGTTGTTCTCAGGAATTCTGTTCTCTCAGAACCTTGATCCGGCGCAATTGTTGAAGCCGTTGGCCGATTCATGGCCTACCTATTCGGGAGACTATTCCGGAAAGCGCTACAGCACTCTGACTGCAATCAATCAGGCCAACGTGAAGAATCTGACTCTGGGATGGTTGACCAGACTCACCGGAGCTCCTGGAAATATCGGTACGGTTCAAACAATCTCCGGCGGTGTAGGTGCGGGAGAAGCGGCGGGCGGCGTCAATATCAAAGGTTCCATTCTGCAGGTGAACGGCGTCCTCTACGTTTCTGCTCCGGACAATGCGTGGGCGATCGATGCACGCGACGGTCACTTGTTGTGGCATTACTTCTGGAGGACGAAAGGCGGCACGCACATCGGTAATCGCGGCCTTGGCATGTGGAAAGACCGCCTGTTCATGGAAACGCCGGACAATTATCTGATCGCGCTAAATGCCAATACCGGTAAGGAACTGTGGCACGTCGAGATTGCGAGTTTCGAACTCCAGTATTTCTCAACGATGGCTCCGATTGTTGTCGGCGATCATGTGCTGGTCGGGACAGGTAACGATCTCGATGAACCGGGCATGCTTCAATCATTCGATCCGGAAAGCGGCAAGCGCCAATGGGTCTGGTACTCCGTTCCCACAAAACCCGGCGATCCGGGTCTCGGAACCTGGAAGAACCTCGATGCCGCGCGCCACGGCGGCGGCCAGATGTGGGTGCCGGGCTCTTATGATCCTGAAACACACCTCTATATCGCCGGAACCGGGAATCCTTCACCCGCATATACATCGGCGAGCCGCGGTGAAGGAGATAATCTGTACACGTGTTCGATCGTCGCGATCAATGTCGATACCAGGAAGCTCGCCTGGTATTACCAGACATCGCCTCACGATACGCACGATTACGATTCGACGGAAACGCCCATCCTTATTGATGCGCAGTTCAACGGCAGAATACGCAAGATGGCCCTTCACGCAAGCCGGAACGGCTATTACTTCACGCTCGATCGTCTGACCGGCGAGCTTCTTGCCTCCAGTCGCTATTCGGACACGGCGAACTGGGCGAAAGGCATCAATGCCAAAGGACAACCCACACGCGATCCGGAGAAGGATTTTCATATCGGCGGTTCTCTTGTATCGCCCGCCAATGCCGGCGTAACCAACTGGCCGCCACCGAGTTTTTCCCCCGATACCGGTTTGTTCTACGTTCCGCGCTACGATTCGTACGCGATGTATTACCTGACCGAAACCGATCCGCGCGGCGCGATGGGTCTGGGCGGAAAGGAAGAGACCGGTTTGGGTTCGCTTGGAAGCCATCTGGTGGCGATCGATTACAAAACGGGCAAGACGGTGTGGAGCCATCGATATCCTGCGGCCTCAGGAACAACCATGAGCGGCCTTCTCACGACAGCCGGCCGTTTGCTTTTCGCGGGAGATAACGCGGGCAACTTCATCGCGTATGATCCGGCAAACGGAAAAATTCTGTGGCATTCACGCATCGGACAGGTGTCCAACGCCCCCGAGACGTATATGCTCGACGGTCATCAATACGTAGTTGCGGCCGCGGGCGACACGCTGTTTGCGTTCACGCTTTACTGAAACATGCAATTCAACACGCGATTGAAACTGTCCACGATGATGTTCCTTCAGTATTTCGTCTGGGGGGCATGGTCGGTGACCATGGGAACCTGGCTGGTGCAGACTCTGCACTTTAGCGGCGAACAAGTCGGTCTTGCATATGGCACGACCGCACTCGCCGCGATGATTTCACCCTTTTTCGTGGGGATGGTGGCGGATCGGTTTTTTGCAACCGAACGAATTCTTGCCGCATTACATCTCATCGGCGGGATTGTTCTCTTCTATGCGTCGCTTCAGACTTCATTTGTGCCGCTATACGCCGTTTTACTCATGTACACGCTCTGCTACATGCCGACGCTCGCGTTGACCAATTCGCTGTCGTTTCATCAAATGAAGGATCCGGGCCGCGAGTTTCCCGCGATCCGTGTTCTCGGAACCATCGGATGGATCGTGGCGGGATTAACGATCGGATCGATGGGAATTGAAGCGACCGCCATGCCGATGCAATTCGCAGCGGCAGGTTCTATTGTCCTCGGCCTTTTCTCATTTTTTCTTCCGCACACACCGCCGCAGAAGACGACCCACCATGCGACCTGGGGTGAAGTACTCGGCCTCGATGCGCTGAAGCTGATGAAGGATTCTTCCTTCGCGATCTTTGTTCTGGGATCTTTCCTGATCTGCATCCCGCTGCAGTTTTATTACACGTTCACGAATCCCTTTCTCAATGAACTCCAGGTCGCCAACGCCGCCGGCAAAATGACCCTCGGGCAAATGTCGGAGATTTTCTTCATGCTCGTCATGCCGTGGTTCTTTCGCAGGCTCGGCGTGAAAACCATGATGCTTGTGGGAATGGCGGCATGGGCTGCGCGATATGCGCTTTTTGCGATTGGGAATAATGATGCGCTTGTTCTGATGTTGTACGGCGGCATTCTTCTTCATGGCGTCTGCTACGACTTCTTCTTTGTAACGGGCCAGATCTACGTCGATCGTAAAGCTCCGGGTGATTTGCGCGCGGCGGCTCAGGGATTCATTGCATTCGTTACGCTCGGCGTTGGAATGTTGATCGGTTCGTGGATGTCGGGAAGGGTTGTGGATTATTTCAGCACGACTACGAATGGGGCAACCCTGCATCAATGGGATCGAATCTGGATGGTTCCTGCAGTTGGCGCCGCTGCGGTGCTGGTTTTGTTTGCGCTATTCTTCCGGCCTGGGGCTTCTTCCCAAAATGAAGTTTCAATACATGCAGCGGCCTCTGGTTCATCCAATAATTAGTAACAATGTTTAAGAAGCCGATCTCCTACAAAGCTGCCCAATTTACCGAATCCGTCATTCGCGAAATGACGCGTCTCGCCCTCGAGCACGGCGCGATCAATCTGTCGCAGGGATTTCCGGATTTTTCCGCACCTGATGTGCTGAAGAAGGCAGCGGCCGATGCCATCTTCGCGGACGTGAATCAGTATGCGATCACATGGGGCGCCAGGAATTTCCGAGACGCTCTGGTCTACAAGACGAAGAAATTTCTGGGTATCGACATCGACCCCGAGCGTGAAATCACGGTTTCGTGCGGATCGACGGAAGCCATGATCGATGTTCTGCTGGCTGTCATCAATCCCGGTGATGAAGTCATTGTCTTCGAGCCTTTCTATGAAAATTACGGACCGGATGCCATCATTTCCGGCGCGACTCCCCGGTATGTTCAGCTTCGCAGGCCCGACTGGTCTTTCGATGAGAAAGAACTTGCGGCGGCTTTCAACGACAAGACGAAGGCCATCATTATTAATACGCCGAATAATCCGACTGGAAAGGTGTTCAGCCGGGAGGAACTGCAGGTGATTGCGGCGTTATGCCAGAAGTGGGATGTGCTGGCGATCACCGACGAAATCTACGAGCACATTATTTACGACGGTGTGCGGCATGTTTCACCGATCACGCTGGACGGCATGCGCGAGCGAACCATCGTCGTGAACGGGATGTCCAAAACCTACAGCGTGACCGGATGGCGCGTCGGATACATCATTGCCCCGCCCGGCATTACCGGCGCAATCCGTAAAATGCACGACTTCGTCACGGTCGGCGCTCCCGCGCCGCTTCAGGATGCCGGCGCGGTTGCGCTGCATCTTCCGGACTCCTATTACGCCGATCTTGCGAAGCATTACAAGGAGCGGCGCGACCGCCTGATGAAGATGCTCGAAGGGGCCGGGCTGAACCCGATGCTTCCGAAGGGCGCGTATTACATCATGTGCGACATCGGCGAGTGGGGTTATCCCAACGATGTCGAGTTTTCCAGATTCCTGGTGACTGAAATCGGCGTGGCGACAGTGCCCGGCAGCAGTTTCTTCAGCGATCCGGCGGCGGGAAAAGACATCATCCGATTTACATTCTGCAAAAAAGAAGAAACACTGCGCGCTGCGGAAGAACGCCTGCAGAAGCTGCAACAGCATGAAACTAAAGCCGGGATCGTTCGTCAAAAGTGACTTGATTTTGATTGAGCTATAATGTCGAACCAGTGCATTTCTGAAAGGAAAAAGTAGAGCCATGACAAAGAAGCGATTGCTTTATCTCACCTTAATCGTTGCAACCCTGACGATTGGAGTTGTCATCGGGACGATCGTCTCGGGTGGGGTCAAAGCGGGCGAGCAGAAAGGGCAGGCCCTCGTCATCCCTGACCCGGTTTCACTGTCGAACGCGTTTTCACAGATTGCGGCTAATCTGGGACCTGCAGTGGTCAACATCAGTACCGACGTGACGCCGGAGGCCCCGGTTCGCAGCCGTAGCGATCGCAACAATCGCAATCAACGCGAATTTGATCCCTTCGATTTGTTTAACTTCTTCGGCTCGCCCGATCAGCCCGATCGCAGTGAACGGCAGCGAAATCTTGGAACGGGATTCATTGTCGACAAGGCGGGGTTTATTGTGACGAATCACCACGTCGTCGATAAGGCTTCCAAGATTACCGTTCGTCTGGAAGACAAAACCGAATACCAGGCGAAGGTCATCGGCAGTGATGACGAAACCGATCTCGCTGTAATTAAGATTGAAGCCGGACGTGACCTGCCTGTTGCCAAGATGGGCAACTCGGAGTCCGTGAAGGTCGGCGATTGGGTGCTCGCGATCGGCAGCCCGTTTACGCTGGATCACACCGTCACCCACGGCATCATCAGCGCCAAGGGCCGCGATACTTTGCCGGGTGGCGCCCAGAATGCTTTTCAAAGCTTCCTTCAGACGGATGCGGCTATCAATCCCGGAAACAGCGGTGGTCCGCTCGTGAATATGGCGGGTGAAGTGATCGGCATCAACACGGCGATCATTTCCGAGACCCGGCAGTCCGCCGGACTTGGATTCGCCCTGCCCTCCAATGCGGCGGTGAAGGTTTATAACCAGCTCGTGCAAAGCGGCAAGGTAACGCGCGGCGGTATCGGTATCGGACTGCCGGGCGAAGCGAATGCGGGTCTTTGCCGGGCACTCGGTTTGAAGTCGGAATGCGGAGTCGTCGTAACATCCGTGACTCCAGGACTGCCTGCGGCTAAAGCGGGAATCCGCGAGAGCGACGTGATTACCGAAATCGACGGCGCAAAGATCACGAGCCAGGCTGTTCTTCTGGACGCTATCGCGAATACGCCTGTCGGAAGCACAGTCCGAGTGAAGGTTAATCGCGACGGCAAGGAAATGACGCTTCCTGTAACTGTTACCGACCGCAAGACCGTTCTCGAAGCCGGCGGACAGAACAACAACGTTCCCGAGAAAAATGAGCAGGGCGACGTGACTCCGGCGCGGCTTGGCATTCGTGTTCAGGACCTCACGTCCGATATGGTGCGGCAGTTGCGGCTGTCCTCGCCGGATGGCGTCTATATTTCGTCAGTCGATCAGGACAGCGCCGCCGACGATGCCGGCCTGCAGCGCGGGATGATCATTACTCGGATCATCGCAGGATCTCAACGCTATGAAATCCGGAACGTCGATGATTTCAGGAAGGCCGAAAGGAACCTGAAGTCCGGCCAGGATGTGGCGTTCATGGTGCTGCAGCGCGCGGGGAATCAGTATCGTTCGGCATTCGTTCCTCTGACGATTCCGTAAAAGACAGAGACGAATTAGAGAATTTCAGGGACAGACACCAAATTCCGGCGTTTCGGAATTTGGTGTCTGTCCCTGAAATTCTCTCCGTCCTTTCCTATGCAATGGGACTTGATCATCGATGGTGCGATCGACGGCATCACCAACATGGCGATCGATGCAGCATTACTCGATGAAGTTGAAGCCTCGATAAAGCCGCACACCATCGTTCGATTCTATGGATGGAGCCGCCCGACTGTTTCACTTGGTAGAAATCAAAAAATCGATAAAGCCGTCGATGCTGCTTATTGCTCGTCCCACGGTATCGATATTGTTCACCGGCCGACCGGTGGACGCGCAGTTCTTCACGACGACGAATTGACCTACGCTGTCATTTCAAATGATGCGAACGCTTTTGGAGATACGATCTACGGTAACTACAAACGCGTCTCCGAGGCTCTGCGCCTGGGTTATAACCACCTGGGAATTCCCGCAATACTCGCGCCCGAGACACGCAAAGCCGGCGCCCTGCGTCATGGTGGTGATCCGCCGTGCTTCCTCTCCACATCGCGATACGAATTGATGGTGGACGGAAGAAAGATTGCCGGGAGCGCACAACGGCGCGTGCGCGGAAGCTTTTTGCAGCACGGGTCCATGCCCATCACATGCGATCGTGAAGTGCTGGCCCGGGCGACGCGCCTGTCTGATATTGCCGCTCTGCAGGAGGAGATGGCCGGCGCTGCAGAGTTCCTTTCGGAGCGGCCCACGCTTGAAGAATTGCGCTGCGCATTTATTCGGGCGTTCCAGGAGTCCTTTTCAATCGATTTCAAGCTTCGGGATTCGGACTAAGGGCCGTTGACCGCATCCGTGGCGGGGTGCTATAAAAGCGCCATGGGAATCAAGGAGGATGGCCGCCAACTCGATGAAAGGACGCGGGAAATCTTCAGACTGATCGTCCGCTCGTACGTCACTTCAGGAGAGCCCGTCGGTTCAAGGACGCTCGCAAAGGCGATGGAATGGAGGCTGAGCCCTGCCACCATTCGCAACATCATGGCTGATCTTGAAGAAGAGGGATTCCTCGGGCAACCGCACACATCCGCAGGCCGTGTTCCTTCGGAGAAAGGCTATCGGTTTTTTGTAGATAACCTCACCGACTCGGGCAGAGTCAGCCGATCGGATGAGCGATACATCAATCGCATGCTTGCAGACAGCGACACTGCGGAAGATGTGATGTCGCGCGCATCGGTTGTATTGTCGACGATATCGAGGAATGTCGGCATTGTCATCGCTCCGCCGCTGGCCGCAACGGTTCTGAAACACATTGAATTTGTCGAGCTCGGCGAAGGCAAAATCCTCGTCATTTTCGTGTCCAAATCCGGAGTTGTACAACGCAGACTCATTCGTGTCGCCGAGCGGTATTCACAGGAAGACCTGGACAAGGGCGGCCGGTATCTTGTCGAAAAATTTTCGGGGAAGACTCTTACCGAAATCCGAAACGAATTGTTGCGGTTGATGCAACTCGAACGAACGCTGTTCGACCGCATGCTTTCGCTTCTTCGAACATGGAGTGAATCAGTGCACGAGGAAACGCCCGAAGACGCTCTTTATCTGCAGGGCACGGCGAATATCCTGAATCAGCCGGAGTTCGCTGATGTGGAGCGGATGCGCATGTTGTTTCAGATGTTCGAGGAAAAGGGCCGGCTGGTGAAAATCCTGAATGAATGCATTTCCTCGAATCCCCCGGACGGCGTAAAGATCGCGATCGGATCGGAGCTCGGCATTCCCAACATGCGGGATTTCACTCTGATCACATCTTCTTATGGGGCGAATGATCACACGACCGGGTTTCTCGGTATCATCGGGCCGATCCGGATGGAATATGAACGCAGTATTTCCATCGTGACCTATCTGGGCCGTGTCGTCGGTGAGATGATCAACGCCTGACAACTTCTCAAAAGCACATATAATTGATCCTATGGAAGAGAACGATAAATACGAAAGTGTGATCGCGCACAACGATGGGCCGGAGGAAGCCGGGGAGCCTGCTTCGGAGCAACTCGACGCTCTCAAAAAGGAGCGGGATGGTCTTTATGACCGTTTATTGCGCAAACAGGCTGAATTCGAAAACTACAAGAAAAGAATCGATCGTGAAAAGACGGACTTTATGCAGTTCGCTTCCGCCGAGCTGATGAAGGAACTTTTGAATGCGCTCGACTCATTCGAACTCGCGCTCAAAAATGCAGCAGGACAGGGAAGTGAGAGCACTCTGCGGGGTTTTGAGCTGATTCGCAAACAGCTTCAGGACACGCTCGCGCGATTCGGCTTAAAACCGATCGAAGCGAAGGGCAAACCTTTCGATCCCAATTTTCATCAGGCCGTGTCGACGCAGGTCACGAAGGAAGTCGCAGAAAATACGGTGATCGACGAAATGCGAAAGGGCTATTTGTTGAATGGCCGGCTTCTTCGTCCTGCGATGGTGAGCGTCGCGTCAAAGCCATGAACAACGGAAAGCGGGATTACTACGAAGTTCTTGGCGTTTCCCGTAACGCATCCGACCAGGAAATCAAGAGCGCGTATCGCAAGCTTGCCCTTCAATATCATCCGGATCGAAATCCGGGAAATCACGAAGCCGAAGAAAAATTCAAGGAAGGCGCTGAAGCCTATTCCATTTTAAGCGACGCGCAGAAGCGCGCTGCTTATGATCGCTTTGGCCACGCCGGTGTCGGGTCTGCAGCAGGCGGAGGCGGCGGTTTCGATCCGAGCGTCTTCTCGGATTTCAGCGATATTCTCGGCGACATTTTTGGATTCGGCGATATCTTTGGCGGCGGCGGCCGCCGCGGAGGATCTCGCGTTCAGCGCGGCGCCGACCTTCGATACGATCTCGATCTGACGTTTGAAGAAGCCGCTTTCGGACTGACTTCCAGAATTACAATCCCGCGACACGAACTTTGCCCGGAATGCGAGGGCAGCGGCGCAAAGAAAGGTTCGGGACCGACGACATGCGCCACCTGTAACGGCTACGGACAAGTCCGATTCCAGCAGGGCTTTTTCAGCATCACGCGCACTTGCAGTCAATGCCGCGGGACTGGAAAGATCGTCAAGAATCGCTGCTCGAGTTGTCACGGCGAGGGCCGGGCAGTGCGGGAAAAAACTCTCGAGCTCAAAATACCCGCCGGCGTGGACAATGGTTCCAAACTCCGGGTATCCGGTGAGGGCGATGCGGGCTCGCAGGGCGGCCCTGCGGGTGACCTCTACGTTGTACTGAATGTTCAGGAACACGAATTCTTTGAACGCCGCGAGCACGATCTCTTTTGCCATATTCCCATTTCTTTTACCCAAGCTGCGCTTGGCGCGCACATCACGGTCCCAACCCTTGAGCGTGAGGAAGAAAAACTGGCAATTCCCGCGGGCACCCAGACAAGTTCAATATTCCGAATCAAAGGCCGCGGTATTTCCAAGCGGGGCGGTGCGGCTCGCGGCGATTTGTACGTGACTGTGGATGTCGTGGTTCCTACAAAACTCAGCCGGGATCAGAAGGACCTGTTGACGAAGCTGGCCACAACTATTGAGACCGAAAACAAGCCTATTCAGAAAAAGATTCTGGAGAGAGTCAAAGAAATCTTTAGTTAGATTCCATTTCTGGACTATGTCTTGGAACCAACTGACTCTTGACGTTCCGGATGATCTCATCGATGCCGTTGTAGGCGAACTTCAAGCGGATGATGTTGCCGGAGTCTGGGAGAGCCACTCGCCCGAACCTGGGCTGACGCGGCTCGTGCTTTACTTCGGTCTGCGCTCCAATCTCGACAATGCAGAACGTTTGATCCTTGCGATCTTCGCGCGTGCCGGAAGAAAGAGTCCTTCGATTTTCAGAAGTGTTGTCGAGGATTCCGACTGGACCGGAGAATGGAAAAAGTCTTACCGGAGTTTCCCCCTCGGTGATGAGTTTTTCATCGTTCCGAGCTGGGAAGACACTTCGTGCCCCGATGACCGTTTGCCGATCCGGATCGATCCGGGACAAGCGTTCGGCACCGGCACTCACGAAACAACTCAGCTCACAATAGAAGCGCTCGAACGGTGGATCGAACCGGATCAGGATGTGCTGGACGTCGGCACAGGTTCGGGAATTCTTGCGATCGCATCGCGATTGTTGGGAGCGAAGAACGTTTTTGCCTGCGACATCGATCCCGTCGCGGCTCAGGTTGCGCGCGCGAATATCGAACGAAATGCCGCTGGTGGTGTGTGCGCCTTTTGTGGTTCCCTTGATGCCGTGAAAAGCAACTCGATGAGAATGGTGATCGGCAATCTGACGGCGGATCTGATCGTGAGCCTTATTGCAGAATTCGACCGCGTGCTGAGGCCTCGTGGGATCGCTGTTTTTTCGGGAATTCTCCAGGATCAACGCGAGGACGTTCGCGAGGCGATTTCGCGGGTTCACTTCGTCGTGCACGAGGAGCAGGCAAGGGGCGAATGGCTGGCTCTGATCGCGGAGAAGCATGTCGCTTAGATCTGTTTATCTTCCGGCTCCCCCCATCCAGGATTCCTCGATTCACATTTCAGGTGAGGAACATCGTCATCTCGTGGTTGCGCGCGTGGAGCCGAATGAGTCGATCGAGATCTTCGACGGCAATGGCAACGTGTGGCTCGTTGCCGTGGAGTCCGTCGGAAAACGCGAAACGCTCGGCCGTGTGCTGGAAACCCGCTGTGTGGGTCGAGGGTCCATCGAACTGATTCTGGCAATTGCCATGATTCGTATCGCGGCCTTCGAGTTGGCTCTGGAAAAGGCAGTCGAGATCGGCGTGACGCGCATTGTGCCGTTTACGGCAGCGCGCTCGAATCTGGCTCCCGGCAATCGGAACGATCGATGGACGCGGATTCTTGTCGAAGCGGCAAAACAATCGAAACGCTATTACGTGCCCGCCATAGATACTCCGGCGACATTCGAACAAGTGCTCCAGATTCCCGCCGCGACAAAGATTATGTTTGCGGAACGCGGCGGAGGTCCGCTAAAGTCGGCACTCGGTCCTTCGCCTGTCTTGTATCTCATCGGACCTGAAGGCGGCTGGACCGATCGTGAATTATCCGCGGCGCGTGAAAGAAAATTTCAGCCAGTCTCGCTTGGAGCAGCAATCCTGAAAGCAGAAACCGCAGCAATTGTCGGCGCTTCCCTGATTCGATATGAATTGGGCGAGTAAACGCGCAGGCACAAACGCAAAAAGCAAGGCCGCAATCCAAAGACTCGTTGCTGCGGCCTTTCTGTGCGCCTTTGTATCTCCGTGTTTACTGTCACCGGCAGTTTTCGCCCAACAGCGTCCTCTATTAACCGAAGATCCGCGGCTGATTTCCACCGGGGCACTCGTCGCTGAAACCGGTTTCGGATACTTCAACCGGGTGCGTTTTCCGCTCTCGGGCCTGGGAGGGAATGAATTCTCTCTTCTTTCGAACGGGTTCAACTTTGGACTGGGCCCGCGAGCCGAATTCCAAATCAACGGTGTTGTCCGGAATTTTCTGAATGTTCATGAGAACGGCAGCGGATGGCGCAATGACTGGGGCGATTGGTCCCTTTCGACAAAGATCCGGATTTTGCCGGAAACTCCCGTTTCACCCATCATCAGTTTCAAGCCGACCGTGGTTCTTCCAAACAGTAATGACTCCCGGGGCATCGGCACTAATTCGATGCAGTTTTTCGGCAACGTCCTGAGCGGAAAGACCATCGGCCGCGGCTTTGTATTCGGAAACGCGGGTCTGGGTATCCTGACCGATCCGGTTCATCTGCGGGCTCAGCAGGACGTTTTCACGTACGGAATTGCGGGGGTGCTCACCATGAGCCCCCGAATCAGTCTACTTTCGGAGTGGAACGGCTGGAAAAACCCTCGTGGAAGTCCCAGTCCGGGCACCGAATCTCGAAGCCAGGTCCGCCTGGGAATGCAGGTTCGCACGGCGGGTATCCGGTGGGATGTGGCGGGCGTGGCCGGGTTAACTCGCCGGGATCCAAGAGTCGGCCTGGTTTTTGGCCTGACAAAAGAATTCCGGCTCTGGAAATGAACGTCCGAATCGGCTACACTACGACTTCCATTTTTTTGTAAAGGATCCTCCCAGTAACACTCATGACAATAGAGCCCGAAGTACAACAAGCCTCGCCGACAGAGGCTGACAGTCGAGCACTGTCGAACGTGGTCGGTGAAATTCGCGGATGGGCCCGCGATGTATTCTTTGCGATCGGGACTGCAATCCTGATCGTGGTTTTCCTGTATCAGCCTGTGAAGGTTGAAGGCACCAGCATGCTGCCCGAGCTGGTCGACCAGGAACGTATTTTCGTCAACAAGTTCGTTTACCGCGTGGAGAAAATCCAGCGGAAGGATATCGTGGTGTTCTGGTATCCGCTGGATCCGACCAAGTCTTACATCAAGAGGGTGATCGGCATGCCCGGCGACGTTGTGGAAGTCCGCCGCGGTGTTGTTTACGTGAACGATAAGCCGCTCGACGAGAAGAACTACATTCTCGATGAGTACCTGGATCACCGGACGTATCCTCCCGTCTATGTTGAACCCGGTCATTATTACGTACTGGGTGATCATCGTAATCAGTCCAACGATAGCCGCATGTGGGGGCTTGTCCCCGAGAAGTACATTTACGGCAAAGCTGTCTTCAGATACTGGCCGATGAACAAAATGGGTAGCCTGGATTGATGTGGGTGCCCATCAAGGAGGCCGCGAAGCGGTGTGCCAACAACGGCAGGCCGGTGGGCCCCAGATTATTTAAACAATGAAAAAGTCTGGCACGTTGCTGCTTGAAGACGGACGTGTTTTTC
>CAZWGA010000112.1:0-14586 GCA_964633285.1 uncultured Solibacteraceae bacterium
TTCAGGGACAACGCATTTGAGAGTGGAGATCCCAGAATCTGAGATCTCAAATATTTGGATCTGCGCTCTCAAATGCGTTGTCCCTGAAATTCCCCGTTACCTTCGTGCCTCTTTGGTTATTCCTCTTCCTTTTCCTTACTCGCCTGCTTGGCCTGTTTTTCTTTCGCTTTTTCAGCTCGCTCGGCCTTCTTCACCTCAAGTTCGCTGCCGAGCAATTCAATAATGGCGAGATCTGCGCCGTCACCTTTGCGATTACCCAGTTTGATAATCCGGCAATATCCGCCGTGACGGTCCGCAAATCGCGGCGCAATCGAATCAAAAACTTTCTTCGCGACTCCATCGCGAATGAGATACGACTGCAACTGCCGGCGCGCGTGCAGGCTGTCGCGCTTACCGAGAGTGATCATTTTCTCGGCAAGCGGACGGACTTCCTTCGCCTTGGGCAGCGTCGTCATCAGGCGCCCATGATCGAGAAAATCAGTGACGAGGTTCCTCAACAAAGCGCGCCGATGGGACGTATTCCGGCTCAGTTTGCGATTTGCATTGCGATGTCGCATTGTCTAACTCCTACAGTGACTGCTCCGTCGAGGCGGGCATCACGGGGCGGCCATGATCGTCCAGCTTCATACCGAGCGACAGGCCCATGCTTCCCAGGATTTCCTTGATTTCATTCAACGACTTGCGGCCGAAGTTTTTCGTTTTGAGCATTTCGGCTTCAGTCTTTGTGACAAGTTCGCCAATCGTTCGAATGTTGGCGTTCTTCAGGCAATTGTACGAACGAACCGAAAGTTCAAGTTCATCGACGGATTTGTTGAGATGCTCGATCACAGCATCGTGACGCACTTCAGCCGGCTCTTCCACAGGCTCGGGCTTCTCTTCGAATTGAATGAAGATCTGCATGTGATCCTTTACCAGCTTGGCGGCAAGCCCCAGAGCGTCCTGCGGTGTGATGGAACCGTTGGTCCAGATTTCGATGGTCAGTTTGTCGTAATCGGTCACCTGTCCGAGGCGCGCCGCTTCGACGTAATAGTTCACCTTGCGAACCGGCGAATGAACCGAATCGACGGGAATGTACCCGATTCCCAGATCTTCATCGAAGTTCCGGTCGGCGGATACGTAACCACGCCCGTTCTGAACGCGCATTTCGATCTGAAGCGAACCACCTTCACTGACTGTCCCGATGTAAATGTTCTTATCGAGGATTTCAATATCGGCATCATGCTCGAGATTCGCCGACGTGTACACGCCCGGCTGCAGGCCTTTCAAGTAGATCGTTTTGCGCTCGTCGCCGTGAAGCTTCAGCGGAATCTGCTTCAAATTGAGAATAATGTCTGTGGCATCTTCGACCACGCCTGGAATCGAAGAGAATTCGTGCAGAACACCTTCGATTTTGACCGCGGTAATGGCAGCGCCTTCTATTGACGAAAGGAGAACCCGCCGCAGGGCATTACCGATCGTTGTACCGAAACCGCGCTCGAATGGCTGCGCGGAAAACTGCGCGTACTGATCCGTAGCAGGCGGTTCGCTCACAACCGTTAATCTTTTGGGTTTCTGAAAACCTTTCCAAAGCATTGTTGGTCTCCCTGAATTACTTAGAGTAAAGTTCGACGATCATTCTTTCCTGAATCGGCATGCTGATGTCTTCACGCTTAGGCAAAGCCACAATCTTTCCAGTCACATTCTCCGCATTGAGTTCGAGCCAATGCGGTGTTCCACGTCCTCCAACCAGCTCAAGCGCGCCGACAACCTGAACGTTCTTTTTCATTTTTTCCTTAACGGTGACTTCGTTACCGATGGCGACCTGATAGGAAGGGATATTCACTTTCTTCCCATTCACCAGCACGTGGCCATGGCGCACGAATTGTCTGGCCTGAGCGTGAGTTGTGGCGAAACCGAGCCGAACGAGAACGTTGTCCAGACGACGTTCCAGTTGTGCGAGAAGATTTTCGCCGGTTACGCCTTTTTGCCGCACAGCCTTCTCGAAGTAGGACCGGAACTGGTTTTCAAGGACGCCATAAATACGCTTCACTTTCTGTTTTTCGCGAAGCTGAAGTCCATACCCGACGATTTTCGCTTTCCGGTCGCGGCCATGCTGTCCCGGCGCGAAGTTTCTCTTCTCGATGGCACAGGATGGTTTAAAGCATCTCTCGCCTTTCAGGAAAAGCTTCATGCCTTCTCTGCGGCACAACCTGCAAACAGGTCCGATATATCTAGCCAATGTTTTTCTCCTTAGACTCGCCGTCTCTTCGGCGGGCGGCAACCGTTGTGCGGAATCGGTGTCACATCACGAATGGCGCGAACTTCGAGACCAGCGGTCTGCAGGGCTCGAATCGCGGAATCCCGTCCCGATCCCGGCCCTTTCACGCTGACTTCAAGCGTCCGCATTCCCGCTTCTCGGGCCCGATTCGCCGCTGTCAGAGCCGCTTGCTGCGCGGCAAACGGAGTCCCTTTACGGGATCCTTTGAAGCCGAGCGCGCCGGCGCTGGACCAGCAGACCACATTGCCTTCCAGATCTGCGATGGTTACCGTCGTGTTGTTGAACGACGCCTGGATATGCGCCACACCTGACGGAACAATCTTCTTCTCTTTTTTCTTTGCACCCTTCTTTTTGGGTTGACCTGCCATCTTCTACTCCTCTTTAGGTCTTTGCACTTGCCTTCTTACGAACCGCAATCGCGCCACGCCGTGGTCCTTTGCGCGTACGCGCGTTGGTGTGCGTACGCTGACCGCGCGTCGGCAACCCGCGGCGATGACGCAGCCCGCGATAGGAACCCACTTCCATAAGCCGTTTGATGTTGAACGAAATCTCTTTCCGGAGATCGCCTTCGACCCGGTGTTGCTCTTCGATGATTTTCCGGATCTTGTTGGTCTCGTCGTCGTTCAGTTCGCGAACCTTCGTATCGACACTCACACCGGCGGCTTTCAGAATATTGTTTGCCTGAGACCGGCCGATTCCATAGATGTACGTCAATCCGATCTCGATGCGTTTGTTCGGGGGAAGATCGACGCCCGCAATACGTGCCATTCTTTAACGCCTCCGTTAACCCTGTCGTTGTTTGTGTTTCGTGTTCACGCAAATCACGCGCACGACGCGTTTGCGATGAACGATTTTGCATTTGTCGCAAATCTTCTTAACTGACGCCCTTACTTTCATGATTATTTGTACCTGTAAACAATCCGGCCTCTGGTCAGGTCGTACGGTGAAAGTTCGACCGCGACTTTGTCGCCCGGAAGAATTCGAATGAAATTCTTTCGCATTTTTCCCGAGATATGCGCCAACACCTGGTGCTTGTTCTCCAACTCGACCCGAAACATCGCGTTCGGCAACGGTTCGATAACGGTGGCAATCACTTCAATGGCGTCTTCTTTTGGCAAACGCTTTACTTTCCTCCATTAACGACCGGTGTCAGGGCTTTTTTTTTATGTCCGACGATATCCAGGATTTCCTTTGTAACTTCGGGAATCGGCTTCATACCATCGACCTGATGATAGACACCCAGGTCCTGATAGAACTTGACCAGTGGATATGTCTCCTCCCGATACGTTCGAAACCGTTCCTTGATCAAATCTTCGCGGTCATCGGACCGGTGTACCAGCGTCTTGCCGCATAAATCGCAAATGGTATCCGACTTCGGCGCCTTGCTGAATTCGTTGTAAATCTCGCCGCAACCGGGACACATGAGGCGGCCGATCAGTCTTTTGTCGCGGCGAAGCCTCTCGGAATCCACGCCGATTTCAATGACCGACAACTCATCGCCATGCGCCATCATCTTTCGAAACGTTTCAGCCTGAGAAACGGTCCGCGGATAGCCGTCGAGAATGAATCCATTGCCGCAATCTTCACGTTGAATGCGGTCCGCAACGACGCCGTTGACGATTTCATCACTCACCAGTTCCCCGGCATCCATCTTCAGCTTGGCCTCGCGTCCATATGGCGTCTTATTGATGACGGCCTCGCGCAACATGTCGCCGGTCGAAATCTGTGGGATATCCATCCGCTGTTTGATCGACCGGGCTTGAGTTCCTTTTCCGGCTCCGGGATGCCCCAACAGGATGACCACCTTGCGACCCATTTAACCTCGTCTCCCGCGAATCCGGCTCTTCTTCAGGAAACCGTCATAGTGACGCATGATCAATTGCGACTCGACCATCTGAATGGTATCCATCGCCACACCGACGACGATCAACAACGACGTTCCGCCGAAATAGAAATTCACTCGAAGGCCCTGAGTGACCCATTGCGGCAGGAAGTTGTCGAGTCTCTGACCAATCAACGGAATGTTCTGAACGTGGAATCCCGTAATCATGAATTCCGGAATAATCGCAATGAGCGCCAGATAGAGCGCTCCCACCAGAGTGATCCTCGTCAGAATATCGTTCACGTACTCGGCTGTCCGCTTTCCCGGCCGGATGCCCGGAATGAACCCTCCATACTTGCGCATGTTGTCCGCCACTTCGTTGGGATTGAATATGATCGAAGTGTAGAAGTAGCAGAAGAAGATGATTCCGATAACGTAGAGCACGTTGTATAGCGGTTCGCCAAACCGAAGGGCGTCGGTAATCGCGCTGAGAAAGCGATTGTCCTTAACGATCAGGCCGAAGGTTTGAGGGAACGTCAGGATCGAGGAGGCAAAAATAACCGGGATCACGCCGCCCGTATTCACCCTCAGCGGAAGGTGCGTGGACTGGCCGCCCAACACCCGCCGGCCTACAACACGTTTCGCGTATTGCACCGTAATCCTGCGCTGCCCGCGTTCCACCAGAATGATGAACGCCACCACGGCAATCATCAGCGCGACGAGAACGATCAGCGTGAGAACGTTCCAATCTCCCTGATTGATCTTGTCGTAAACATCTTTGATGCCTCTCGGCAGTCCCACAACGATGCCGGAAAAGATGATCAGCGACATGCCGTTGCCGATGCCGCGATCGGTAATCTGCTCGCCAAGCCACATGATGAATGCCGTACCGGTGGTCAGCGTCAGCATTGTCATCAGAATGAAACCAATTCCCGGATTCACTACAAACTGGCCCTGTTTCTGAAGGGCGATCGCGATTCCCGCCGATTGCACAGCACTCAGAACGACCGTCAAATAACGCGTGTAGGTTGTGATCTTGCGGCGTCCGAGTTCACCTTCCTTGGAAAGCTTTTCCAGATACGGCCAGACCACCGTGAGCAACTGCAGAATGATCGACGCGGTGATATAGGGCATGATGCCCAGTGCAAAGATCGTAAGCCGCCTGAAATTCCCTCCGGAGAACAAATCGAGGAAACCGAAAACCGTATTTGCGTTGTTCGCAAAGAATTGCGCGAGCGCATCCGCATCGATACCCGGCGTCGGAATGTGCGCGCCGACGCGATAGACGGCCAGCAATCCCAGCATGAAGAGGATGCGTTTCCGGAGATCCGGAACATTGAAGATGTTTTGTACGGCTTCAATCACTGCCCTATTACCTCGCAGGTTCCTCCTGCCTTAGTGATCTTTTCCTTCGCGCCTTCAGTGAAATGATGAGCAGAAACGTGCAAGGCACGATCGATCTGACCATCTCCCAATACACGCAAGCCGTTCTTCGCGATCTTGCGAATGACACCGGCCGTAACCAACTCCTGCGGTCCGACCTTTGCGCCTTTCTCGAACTTCTCCAGATCGCCGACATTAACGGTTGAAAACTTTTTCTTGAATACGGCGTTGGTAAAACCGCGCTTTGGCATGCGGCGATGCAACGGCATCTGGCCGCCTTCGAAACCTCGCTTCTGGCTGCTGCCTGAACGCGACCACATACCTTTGTTTCCGCGGGCGGCCGTCTTTCCATGGCCGCTACCGGGCCCCCGGCCGATTCGTTTGGTTTTGTGCGTTGAGCCTTTATCGGGTCGAAGTGTATGAATCCCTGCCATAGTCATCCCTCAACGATTCGCAAAAGGTGCGGTACCTTCGCAACCATGCCGCGAATCGACGGGGTGTCGTTCACTTCCACGATCGCATTGAGCTTTCGAAGCCCCAGCCCCTTCACAACAAGCTTCTGGTTAACGTTGAAACCGATTCCGCTGCGATAGTACTGAATCCTTATTTTTGCCTGAGCCGCACTTTTCTTTTTTGCCGGCATGTGATTACCCCAAAATTTCTTCCAATGGTTTTTCGCGAAGGCGCGCCACTTCCTGCGGATCTTTTAAACTGCGGAGCCCTTCGAACGTCGCCTTAATAACGTTGTGCGGGTTCGATGTTCCAATCGATTTCGTCAGAATGTTCTGCACACCCGCGGCCTGCATGACCGCGCGGACCGCGCCGCCCGCAATGATTCCTGTCCCTTCAACAGCGGGCTTCAGAAGGACACGGCCGGAGCCGAAGAGCCCGGTCACCTGATGCGGAATCGTATTGTTGGTGAGCGGTACTTTAATAAGATTCTTTTTTGCTGCTTCGATCGCTTTGCGGATGGCCTGCGGCACTTCCTTTGCTTTGCCGTTGCCGTAGCCTACATAGCCGCTTTCGTCACCGACAACGACAAGGGCGCTGAAGCTCAGATTCTTGCCGCCCTTGACGACCTTCGTTACTCGATTGATCGAAACAACCGTGTCTTTCAGTTGCAATTGCGCTGGATCGATTCGTTGATTAAGCACTGATAACTCCTCAGAATTTCAAGCCCGCTTCACGAGCTGCATCCGCCAGGGCTTTGACACGCCCGTGATAGATATAGCCGCCGCGATCGAACAACACGGCATCGATGCCTTTCGCTTTGGCGCGTTCGGCAACAAGTTTCCCGACCGCCTTTGCGGCCGCAACGTTGCCGCCGCTCTTCAAATCCTTTTTCGCATCGGTCTCCAGAGATGAAGCGGCAATAACAGTGGTTCCCTTCGAGTCATCGATGATCTGCGCATAAATATGCTTGTTGCTGCGGAAAACCGCGAGACGCGGCCGCGCGGACGACCCGTTCAGGTTTTTACGAATTCGCTCATGAATCCGCAATCGGACTTCATTCGATGACACCTTCGCCATGCTTATTTACCTCCGGCTTTCCCGGCTTTCTTCTTCAGTCTCTCGCCGGCATAACGAATGCCTTTGTTCTTGTACGGGTCCGGTTTCTTCAGTGACCGGATATTGGCCGCGATCTGTCCGACCTGCTGGCGATCGACACCGGCGATCACAACCCGGGCCTGAATTCCCGGACGCGCATCCACGGTGATGCTGATCCCCGGCGGAATCGGATACTCGATGGGGTGCGAAAAGCCGAGCGTGAAAACCACCGAGTTCTTCCTCTGCTCCGCCTTATAACCGACGCCGATGATTTCCAATTCCTTCGAAAATCCTTCCGTCACGCCACGAACGGCATTCGCGACGAGAGCGCGCGCCAGGCCATGAAAAGCGCGCTGCGGGCCGCTGTCGTCCTTCCGGACGGCAAGGATCTGTTTGTCCTTCTGCTCAAACTTGATTCCCGGAGGAATAGGGTTTGAAACGCTTCCCTTGGGACCGGTAACCACAACGGTCTCCGGCTTGATTTCGACTTTCACCTTGTCCGGCACAGGAATGGGTTTTTTACCAATTCTCGACATAATCGCCCTTTAATAAATGTTGCACAGGAGTTCGCCGCCAAAACCTTGCTTGCGAGCCTGCTTGCCGGTCATTACGCCATGCGACGTCGTCAGAATGTTGATGCCAAGACCGCCAAGCACCCGTGGAATCTCGGTCTTGGACACATAAACACGGCAACCGGGACGGCTCACGCGTTCGATCTTCGATATGACCTGCTCGCCTTTCGGACCGTACTTCAAAAACACCGTCAGAGAATTGCGGCCGCCTTCATCGCTCATTTTGTAATGGGCGATGTAGCCCTCTTCCTTCAGAATTCTCGCAATCTCAACCTTGAGCCTCGAAGCCGGCATATCGACTTTCGGGTGCTTTGCCTGCGCCGCATTCCGTACGCGGGTCAGCATGTCTGCAATCGGATCGGTCATTAGAAATCTCCTACCAGCTGCTCTTGATCACTCCGGGAATCTCGCCCGAGAGCGACAACTGCCGGAAACAGATTCGGCAGAGTTGAAACTTTCTGATAAATGCGCGCGGTCTTCCGCAACGTTTGCAGCGGCTGTGATAACGCACGCTGAATTTCTTCTTCTTCGCTTCCTTAGCAACGGCCGATGTTCGTGCCATCAATGCTCCTCTTTATTGCCTGAACGGCATTCCCAGGTGTTTCAGTAGCTCCCTCGCCTCGTCATCGGAGCGAGCCGTTGTCACAATCGTTACGTTCATGCCGCGGATCTTGTCGACTTTCTCGTAAGAGATTTCTGGAAAGATCAATTGATCACGCAACCCGAGCGTATAGTTGCCGCGGCCATCGAATGATTTCGTCGAGACGCCGCGAAAATCGCGCACGCGTGGAAGAACCACGCTGGTCAAGCGGTCCAGGAATTCAAACATCCTCTCGCCGCGAAGAGTCACTGCGGCGCCGATCGACATGTTCTGGCGCAATTTGAAATTAGCGATGGACTTCTTTGCCTTTGTCACGACCGGACGCTGGCCGGCGATGCGTCCAAGTTCGTCGGTAGCGACATCGAGGATCTTCGCATTGGCGATCGCTTCACCCAGCCCCATGTTGATGACAACTTTTTCGACCTTGGGAACCGCCATCACGTTCTTGTACTTGAAGTGCTTCATCAATGCGGGAACGATTTCCCTGCTGTATCGCACGTGCAACCGGCTCGGTTCCTGCGGCCCTTTGGGCTTTGCCGCCTTCCCGCCTTCTTTCGGTTCGGATTCGGGCGCCTCTTTGGCCTTACCTTTTTTCTTTTCTTCCTTCTTGCTCACTGCAACATCTCCACGTTGTTATTCGATCGTGTTTCCGCACTTCTTGCAGGCTCGAACTCTTCGGCCATCGGTCAGGATTTTGTTCGCAAGGCGTGTATGTTCCTTGCAGTTCTTGCAAACGATGGCAACGTTCGAAATATGGATAGCCGCTTCCTTCTCGACGATGCCGCCTTTGATGTTCTTCTGCGGATTCGGGCGCGTGTGCCGTTTGATCATCTGCACACCTTCAACCACGATCTTCTGATCTTTCGGCGATACGATCAAAACGCGTCCGGTCTTTCCGCGATCCTTGCCGCGCAGGATATAGACTTCGTCGTTCTTCTTGATTGCAGGCATGGCCGGCATTTCAGATCACCTCCGGTGCCAATGAAACAATCTTCATGAATCTTTTGTCGCGCAATTCGCGGGCAACCGGGCCGAACACGCGCGTGCCGATCGGCTCATGATCCTCATTGATGAGAACAGCCGCATTCTCATCAAAACGAATGTAGGTTCCGTCCTTGCGCCTTGTTTCTTTGCGCGTGCGCACGATCACGCACTTCACAACGGATCCTTTTTTGACGTTGCTGTCGGGACTTGCTTCTTTCACCGATGCGGTAATGATGTCGCCAAGACCCGCCTTCAGGCCTGTCGATCCGCCCAGCGGCAGAATACAGGCAAGCCGCTTTGCGCCGGACTTGTCGGCCACTTTGAGGATGGTTCATCATTTAACAGGCCTGCTTGCATAACTCCCCTCGTTGCCGCCCGGATAACCTCTTTGAGGTTCCAGCGCTTGTTTTTGCTCAGAGGACGGCTCTCCACGATTCGAACCATGTCGCCCTCGTGCGCCTTTCCGTGTTCGTCGTGCGCCATGAATTTCGAACGCTTGGTAACGATTCGTTTGTAGACCGGATGCTGAACCCGGCGATGCACTTCGACCACAATCGTCTTCTGCATCTTCGTGCTCGTTACAATGCCGACTTTTTCCTGGTGATGGCGCGTTTCTTTTGTAGTCGTTTCCTCAGCCATTGTTCTTCTCACTCAAAATCGTTAGCAGCCGTGCCCTGTCTTTACGAAGTTCCCGCATTTTCTTGAGGGACTCCGTCTGCCCCATCGCCCATTGAAAACGCAGCTTGAACATCTGCTCCACCATTTCGGCTTCCTGACGCTGCAGTTCCTCAGCCGACAAGTCTCTGAATTTCTTTACGCGGTCCGCGGACTTCACGCCTCGCCTCCCTTTTCCTCACGCATGACGAATTTCGTGTGTATCGGAAGTTTCTGCGCCGCCAGCCGCATCGCTTCACGCGCCACCGATTCCGGCACGCCTTCCATTTCATAAATGATGCGTCCCGGCTTTACCACCGCGACCCAGTATTCGGGCGCGCCTTTTCCTTTACCCATTCGTGTTTCCGCAGGCTTCTTCGTGACCGGCTTGTCCGGGAAAATCCGGATCCAGATCTTGCCGCCGCGCTTCACGAAACGGGCAATGGCAATGCGTCCTGCTTCGATCTGCCGATCGGTGATCCAGGCGGCGTCTAAAGTCTTCAAACCGTAGTCGCCGAATTCCAGCGACGACCCGCGCCAGGCCTTGCCGCGCATGCGTCCGCGCTGCTGCTTGCGGTATTTCACTTTCTTTGGCATCAACATGATTCAGATCCTCGCCGCTGCCGGACCCTGAGGCTGCCTGCTGGGAAGGATTTCACCTTTATAGATCCAGCACTTCACCCCAATGACTCCATAAGTCGTGTACGCCTGCGCAAACCCGTAATCCACATCCGCCCGCAGCGTGTGCAATGGAAGCCGGCCCTGGAGGTACCATTCGGACCGCGCGATTTCCGCTCCGTTCAAACGGCCGCTGACGCGAACTTTGATGCCCTTGGCGCCGAATCGAAGAGCCGAATCGACGGACTTTCGCATTGCGCGGCGGAACGCAATTCGTTTCTCGAGCTGCATGGCGATCGACTCACCAACAAGCTGCGCATCAAGTTCAGGCCGATGAATCTCCTGAATGTTGATGTACACCTCGCGATTCGTTCTCTTCTGAACATCCACTTTCAGTTTGTCGATTTCCGCGCCTTTACGGCCGATGATGATGCCCGGACGCGATGTGTATATGGTGATGCGAAGCTTGTTGGCCATGCGTTCGACTTCGATGTTGCTCACGCCGGCGTGGCCCAGTTGCTTCTTCAGATCACGTTTCAATTTCAGGTCTTCGTGAAGCAGCCGGCTGTAATCGCGCTTCGCAAACCATCGCGAACGCCAGGGTTTGGTTACTCCAAGCCGGAAACCGTATGGATGTGTTTTCTGACCCATTATTCCCTCTCTCCCAGTTCAATCGTGATGTGAGCCGTGCGCCGCTGATAACGGTAAGCGCGGCCCATCGGCGCCGGACGAATTCGCTTCAATCGCGGTCCTTCATTAATGAAGCACCGTTCGACGAACAGATTGTCGACATCGATGTTTTCGTCCTTCTGTGTCGCATTCGCAACGGCCGATTTCACAGCCTTTTCAATTTCCCGCGTGGATTTCGGCTTGTTCGTGAATTTCAAAGTCATGAGCGCTTCATTAACGTTCTTGCCGCGAATCAGATCCACCACCAGCCGCGCCTTCTGCGGCGACATGCGGATGTGCTTGCTGGTTGCTTTGCTGATCATGGCTAACCTGCCTTCGGCGCCGCGGGCGCCGCTCCGGCCGTGCCGGCGGCCGCACCAGGCGCCGATGGAGGCGCGCCCGCCGGAGTGACCATCTTGTCTTTTGTGCCCGCCGCGCTGTGTCCTTTGAAGCTGCGCGTCGGCGCAAATTCTCCGAGCTTGTGACCGACCATATTCTCGGTAACGTATACCGGAATGAATTTCTTGCCGTTATGAACCGCAATGGTATGGCCGACCATCTCGGGAGTGATCGTTGAGCGGCGCGACCATGTCTTGTGGATCTTCTTTTCGTTTCGCGCGTTCATGCCGGCGATCGCCTTCATCAGATGATCGTCAATGAACGGGCCTTTTCTTTGTGAACGCATACTACTTGCTCTTCCTCTTCACGATGAACTTGTCGGTTCGTTTGTTGTTTCGAGTTTTGTAGCCGAGCGTCGGGACGCCCCATGGCGTCATCGGGTGATAACCTTTAACGCGGCCTTCACCGCCACCGTGCGGATGATCCACCGGATTCATGACCACGCCCCGCACGGTCGGACGGATTCCCATATGCCGCGTGCGCCCGGCTTTTCCGATCGTGACATTCTCATGATCGAGATTGCCCACCTGACCGATCGTCGCGATGCAGTTGACGTTCACCAGCCGGACCTCGCCTGACGGAAGCTTCACGTGCGCGTAGCCGCCTTCCTTTGCGACCAACTGGGCTGCAGCTCCGGCGCTTCGCGCCATCTGGGCTCCCTTTCCCGGACGCAGTTCGATGTTGTGAACCGTTGTGCCCAATGGAATGTTTTTCAACGGGAGCGCGTTGCCGACCAGAATGTCGGCCTCCGGTCCGGCAACAACCGACATGCCGACCTTGAGTCCCACGGGTTGCAGAATGTATCGATGCTCTCCGTCCGCGTAGCTGAGCAATGCAATGAATGCCGAGCGGTTCGGATCGTATTCGATCGTTTCGACTCGCGCGGGAATCCCGACTTTGTCGCGCCGGAAATCAATCAGGCGGTAGTGCTTCTTGTTACCGCCTCCGCGATGCCGCACCGTCAACTGCCCGTAATTGTCCCGGCCGTTGATGCGATTCTTGCGTTCCAGAAGCGGCTTGAATGGCTGGTCCGTCGTAATGTCCTGCTTGTAGTCAATGACCGTCTTGAAGCGGAGCGAGTGGGTCTTTGGTCTGAAAGTCTTGATTGCCATTAGAAATTCTCCCCATACTCGATCATCTTTTCGCCTTCGCGAAGAGTGACGTAGGCCTTCTTCCAATCCGAACGATAGCCCGTATATTTGCCGCGGCGCCGCATCTTTCCGGGAACAACCATGGTTCGAACGTGCTGAACTTTCACCTTGAAGAGTTGTTCGACGGCTTCCTGAATCTGCTGCTTGCTGGCCTTTTCTTCCACTTCGAAACAAAGAGTGCGGTCGTTTTCCTTCAGTGTGAGCCCCTTTTCCGTAATGATGGGGCGCTTGATCACGTTATAAACGGTGCTCATTTCGTCAGCACCTCCTGTAATGCCTGGATTGCAGCCTTCGAGAAAACAACGTGCCGGGCGTTTAACACGTGATAGGGCGTGACCTGCAGATTGGGAATAAGCTGAACCTCATCAAGATTTCTCGCAGCGAGCAACAGGTTCGGATTCTCCTGATGATCGATCAGCAATACCTTCCGGTCGAATCCCATGTTTCCGAGAACCCTGGCAAACGCCTTCGTCTTGTGGTTCTCGAGATCGAACGCCTCGATCACATTCAACTGGTTTTCTTTCAGCTTGAGAGCCAGAGCGGATTTCAGCGCGGCGCGAAACATCTTCCGGGGCAGGTGATATTCGTAATCGCGGGGCCGGGGTCCGAAGACCGTGCCGCCTTTGCGCCACAGCGGATTTCGAATTTCACCAACGCGCGCCCGGCCGGTCCCCTTCTGGCGCCAGGGTTTCTTTCCGCTGCCCTGCACTTCAGCGCGTGTTTTCGTCTTATGAGTGCCGGCACGCCGGCTGGCAAGGTATTGCTTCACGGCCTGATGCATCAAACCTTCATTGATCGGCCCGCTGAACACTTCGTCCGCCAGATCGAGTTTGCCGACGACTTCGTTTTTCAGATTTTTGATATCCACGCTTGCCATATCTATCGCCCCGATTTCTCCACCACCAGATAGCCGCCCGGAGGTCCCGGCACTGCGCCTCTCAAAAACAACAGATTGTTCTCCTGATCGATACGCGCAACCCGGAGATTCTGCACAGTCACTCGGGCATTGCCGAGGTGCCCCGCCATTCGCATTCCCTTGAGAACGCGCGACGGATAGGCCGATGAACCGATCGAACCTGGAGCGCGATGAAACATGGATCCGTGACTTGCGCGGCCGCCGCGAAAATGATGTCTTTTGACGAAGCCCGCAAACCCGCGCCCCTTGCTGGTTCCCACGACGTGCACCAGTTCGCCCTTCGCAAAAATATCCACCATCACTTTGTCGCCGGGATTCGTTCCTTCTTCGCCTTGAACCGGAAGCTCACGCACAAAGCGCGCCGGAGCGACATCGGCTTTCTTGAAATGTCCGGTCATCGGTTTGCCGACGCGTTTCGGCTTGATGAATTCGACAAGGCCCAACTGAACGGCATCGTAACCGTCTTTCAGCTTCGTCTTTTTCTGGACGACGACACAGGGACCTGCCTGAATCACCGTTACAGGAACGACCGTTCCGTCATCCTCCAGCAGTTGAGTCATTCCGACTTTCTTGCCCAATAATCCGCTGATCATTTCACGTGCTCCCGGCCGAATGCCTTGATCTCGACATCCACACCTGCGGGCAGGTCCAGCTTCATGAGGGCATCAACCGTTTGCGGTGTCGGCTCCAGAATGTCGAGCAATCTCTTGTGCGTGCGGATTTCAAACTGTTCCCGCGACTTCTTGTCCACATGAGGAGACCGGAGCACCGTGAATTTGTTGATGATCGTCGGAAGCGGAATGGGCCCCGCGACACGCGCGCCTGTCCGCTTGGCGGTATCGACAATTTCCGTCGCCGATTGATCCAGCACCCGGGAGTCGTACGCCTTAAGTCGAATTCGAATTTTTTCGTTCAGCATGATTTTTCCAAAAACGCTACGCTATGATTTCCGCTACCGTTCCAGCACCTACCGTTCGGCCGCCCTCGCGAATCGCGAATCGCAGGCCCTTCT
>CAZWGA010000113.1:0-14421 GCA_964633285.1 uncultured Solibacteraceae bacterium
TGCCTGGACTTACACCGTTTCCGAAAATGCTGAACCGGACACTACTGGGACAGACACCAAATTCCGAAACACAGGAATTTGGTGTCAGTCCCTGAAATTCCCTCGCTGTTTTTCGCCTTAACAAGTTTTTACAAGATCGCGCCAAACCCACTCCTACTATAATTCCCGTCATGGCACGCGCGAAGTCCAGCATGCTTTTAGTTGGCCTTCTGCTTGTCCTTCTTCCCACACTGGCAATTCTTCAATATCGCTGGATTGGTGAGGTCAGCGCGGCGGAGCGGGACCGCATGGAAAGCAGTCTCCGTGTGGCTTCCGACCGTTTTGTTTCAGATTTCGATAATGAATTGACGCGGCTGTCGAGTGCTTTTCAGATTCGCGATGGGGTCCCGGAAAACGCGTCTCCGATTGTCGAACGCTATCAATCGTGGTCCGAAAGTTCGCCGAATGCCAAACTCATTCGCAACATCTATCTGCTGAAACTCACGCCGAATGCCGAGCGCAGTTTCTTCAAGGTCGACTTGAAATCCAGAGATCTTCAACCGGTGCCGCTTCCGGACGATTTACAAAACATACGGGATCGCTTTCGCGGTGGACCTGGAGCTTTTAATCTTCCAGCCTCGGGCGAATCCATTTTTCTCATCAGCGGTATTTTTCGCGCCGGCCGGCCTTTTGCCGGACCTCGTCCCGACGATTTTCGGCAACGCGGTCCGCGGCCTCCGCGGGACGATTTCGGTCCCGGCCCGCCACCTGGCCCGCCGCCCGGCGGTGGCGGGCCAGGTGGTCCGCGAGGACGTGGTGGACCGGAAACTCGGGGCGATCGCGGTGGCCCGCCGGGTGAACGCGGCGGTTTTGGCGATCGTCGCGGCCGAGGTAACCGGGGCTTTGGTGATCCGGGACCCTCAGGACCACCGCCTCAAGGCGGGCCGGGTGGAGCGGAAGGCGCGACCATCATCGAATTGGATCGCGACGTCATTATTAAAGAAATCGCGCCTGGGTTGGCCGAGCGGCACTTTCTGTCCCATGACGAAACGGCATTTCGGGTAGCCCTCGTCACCGGCGCGGAACAGAAACAGGTTTTGTATTCTTCGGGCGGTGAATGGAAACCGGAAGATATCGCAACAGCCGATCATTCGGTAAATCTCTTTGGACCTCCCAATCCCGGAGGAGGCGGAGCAAACCGCCGCGGCGGTGGCCGAGGGCGCGCGCCGGGACCGAATCCACGGGGTGTGTTCCAGGGAGCAGTCATCGGACAGCCGTGGCAGCTTGTCGTCAAGCATCGCGCGGGTTCGCTCGAACGCGCGGTGGATCAGGTCCGGTATCGCAATCTCGCCATCAGCTTCGGAATGCTTCTGGTATTGGGCGCCAGCCTTATCAGTGTGGTGGTGTCAAGCCAACGCGCTCGAACCCTCGGCCGTCTTCAAATGGAATTTGCGGCCGGCATTTCGCACGAGCTTCGCACACCGCTGGCGGTGATCCGGTCGGCGGCGCACAATCTCAGAAGCGGTGTCGTGAGCGACAAAGAAGGCGTCGAACAATATGCCGCCATTGTGCAGGATGAAGCGCGGCGCCTTTCAGATATGGTCGATCACGTTTTGTTGTATTCCGAAACCCAGTCCGGCCGGAAAAAATACAATCTCGCCACCGTCGATCTCAATGAAATCGTGGATCGCGCGCTGACGAACCTTTCCCCCACCATCGATTTCGAGAAATGCGACATGACGGTGAACATCGATCCCGAACTCCCTGCTGTGAAAGCCGATGCTTCCGCGATGACGCAATGTCTGCAAAATCTATTGAGCAACGCCTTCAAATACGGGAGGAATGGAGACAAAAACGAAATCGAGATTGCGGCGAAAAAGTCCGGCTCGGATGAGATTCAGCTCAGCGTTCGGGATCACGGAAATGGCGTCGATCCTGCGGACCAGCGCCATTTGTTCGAACCTTTCTATCGTGGGCATAAAGTGGAGTCGAATGTTCCGGGTAACGGTTTAGGGTTGCATCTCGTCAAACGCATCATGCAAGCGCAAGGAGGCCGCGTCACGTTCAGCGCTCCGCCGGAAGGCGGCGCCTGTTTCACTCTTCACGTTCCGATCGCGGATTTAAAGAAATGAATCGAGCCCGAATCCTTCTTGTGGAAGACGAATCCAATCTCCGGCGCACGCTGAGTGATCTGCTCAAAAGCGACGGATACACGGTGGACAGCTCAGGCGACGGACTCGAAGGACAGGAACTCGCGATGACGAATGCGTTCGATCTCATCATTCTCGACGTGATGCTCCCTTCGCGCAGCGGCTTCGACGTCTGCCGCCACCTGCGCAAGCACGGCAACAACACTCCAATCCTCATGCTCACGGCACGCAGTGAACTCAGCAACAAAGTGACAGGATTGAAGTCCGGCAGCGATGATTATCTGACCAAGCCTTTCGAAACTCCGGAGCTTCAGGCCCGCGTCGAGGCCCTGCTGCGCAGGGCTCCCAGGAAGAACGGCGCGGAATTGAAATCTTACGATTTCGAAGGGATCCACATTGACTTCGTTAAAGCCACTCTGACGAAGTCCGGAAGCACCACCGAACTCGGCGAACGTGAATCGCGTTTGCTGCAATATTTGATCGAGCGCCGGGGAGCGGTGCTCTCGCGCGATGAGCTTCTTCAGGAAGTCTGGGGATACAAGGCGATCCCATTGACGCGAACCGTCGATGTGCACATCGCCTGGCTTCGACAGAAGATTGAAGACGATCCCAAGAATCCGCAATACATCGTCACGGTACACGGACAGGGATACCGGTTTTCCAGATGATGGGGGACAGTTCCCACTGAGTTACTTCAGATCACGAATCTTCTGTTCCAGATCCCGTTTTTCCGAAGCATCCTCAGTCCACTTCATCGCTTCTTCATAAATCGCCGAAGCAATGTCCCGCCGATTCTGCAGTTCATAGTAAGGCCCGACGAAGAAGCTAAGCATAAAGGGCGAGAAACGCGGAGTCGCGAGAGCGAGGAGAGCGCTGGTCGCCATGCGCCGATCTTCGCGCGAACCGCCGGACTTCAATCGCGTCTTGAAGTCGGCAAACATCATCTTGTATGCCTGAGGCAAATCCGTTCGCTCTTTCTCTACGAGTTCAAACTCCCGCTGAAGCGCCGCAACTTCGCCCGGAGGATAGATGGGCTCGGCAAGATACTTCGGTTGAGCCTGCAGCCGCGCTATCTCCTCGATGATTTGTTCGATTGCCGCCGTGTCCTTCTCCAGCTTCGTGTAGTTGATCCGATCCGCAGTGTCGCCGGGACCGTGATAATCCTTGTGCGTCGCGTGCGTGAAAAACAAATACGGAACCTGTTTCAAGGCGAATGGAGCGAAGTCACTGCGAGGCCCAATGAGGTCGGAGCCGGCAATCAACATCTCGGCACTCGAACGTTTCTGCATGACGGAAGCAAGTTCTTTCGAATTCTCGGCTCCGAGGACGAACATCGTCCAACTGGATAAGTCCATGAACGTCCTGCCCATGGTGTCGAAGATGATTGCTGCCTGCGCGTTCTCGAGTGGATATGCCGGATGATCCGAATAGTAGCGTGAACCGTTCAGGCCTTGTTCTTCATCGTCGAAAGCGACAGCCACAATGGACACGGGGAGCGCTTTCGCCTTCAGTTCACGCGTGAGTTCGATGACAACGGCTACGCCGGCGGCGTTGTCGCTCGCCGAAGGCATGCCGGCTCCCTGGCCGTCATAGTGAGCGCCAATGAGAACGTATCGAGTCGCGGTTCCGGTCCGTCCGATAACATTCCTGCGTTGCCCTCCAAAATCCTGCATCTGGACTTCGCATCCGATGTCTCGCAACTGCTTCGCAATGTATTCCGCCGCTGCAGCCGCGCCAGGCGTTCCGGCATGCCGTCCTTCTCTCGCGGGATCCGCCAGCCACGTGACGTGCGCCTTGAGCCGGTCCGCCGAAATTGCAGAGATCGTGCTGACCGCAAGCAGAAGGGCTGCAAAGAGACGGGCAAGTGCTTTGGTGCGTCGAAACATGTTTAAGAATCTAACTCAAATGGCGCGATGTCCATTGGACGAAATTCTTCCCAACGCCGCCAACGCCACGATGTAGGCAGCCAAACCCGCCAGCAAGGTGACGGTTACTCCCCAAAACACAGCCACGACCACCGCCAGCACCGAGGAGATCACCGAAAACGCGCCGTTAATTCCCCAATACCACGCTGCCGGCGCGGCCTTGTTGATCTGCTGCGCCCTGGTGATCCCTACGGGAAAAGCCATGCCCATGAAGAATCCTGATGGAAAGAGCAGCAACGCGGAGACGGCAATTCGAACGGGAGTTGATGCAGCAATGAACTGATGCGTAATGGCTGGACTCACAAAAATAAAACCCGCAAGCAGCACCGGTAATAACCAGATCCATCTGCCCAATCGACGTGAGCAAAGACTGCCCAGGCTGGACGCGATCAGCAGAACGAAGAGCACAACGGTCAAGCCGTAAATCGGATGGCCCAGAAACACAATCAGCCTTTCAAGCTGGCCGATTTCGACCATCATGAAAGCCAGTCCGATCGCCGCAAAGTAACTCATCAGGCGCGCCGAACGTGTTTCACGTACCTGCCGCCGCAACGCCAGCGGGCCCACGATGGCGATTGCGCTTAACCCGCTGACGATTCCCAACAATGTTCCCAGAACCTTCACCGCTTTGAGATTGATCTGATTCATCCCCTGATAGGTCGAAGCCTTCAGAAGATCGCCGGCTCGAAGCATGTGGAAGAAAAACGGTGAATCGTCCGTGGGAGCTTTGATGTTCAGCGGATACGTTTGCAACAATTCGGCATACTTTGCTCTTGTTGCCACGGCTTCGAATTCCGGCCGTTCGGCGAAGTGCGGCGTCAGCACAGGAACGAATTCCATTCGCTTCGACACATCGTCGATATTTGCGACTTCTGCATCTGTAAATGGACGCCGCGAGACGAGAATCGTTGCAACACTGTATTGGCCCGCTTCGGAATCATCTTTTTTCCGGATGATCATGATGTGACGGCGCGGATCGTCCACACCAAGATCCATCAGAGATGAAGTCGCGAGCGCGGTTAATCGGAGTGTCTCCGCGGGTTGCGCTTCGTAATACCAGCGCGACATCGTGAGGATGCCGTCAGGCGTGAGGTGATTGAGAAATGTCAGCCACGCCTCTTTCGTGTAGAGGCCGTTTTCGGTCAGGACGTATGCCCCCGCCGAAGTCGCCGCCCACGTGTCGATAAGCGATGCCTGAATGATATCGAACTTATCCGATGAACGCGCGACATAGCTGCGCGCTTCGTCATGCACGATGGTGACGGCCGGATTCGTCGTGAGATTTCCGGCGTAACTGCCGAATTGGCCGGTTAAAACCCCGACGATATCGGGATTGATCTCAACGCCGGTGACGTGCCGCTGACCGAATACCAGCGACGTCAGAATGTCGCGGCCGCCGCCCACTCCGATCACCAGCACCGATGCATCGCGCCGAAGATAGTGGGCCAGCGCAGTCACATCGTATTTCAGATGATCGAGCACCTCGGTGTTTCCATCGAATTTCGTTATGACCGTAGCCGCGCCCGAATCGATGTTCAAATAGAGCTGATCCAACTTTCGCGTTGTTTGATATGCCGGGCTCAACCCCCAACCGAACGGCTCGGATCCCGTCTTTCGCACATAGATTCGCGAAAGAGCGTTCCATTTTTCATAAACACCGTCGTGCCAGTTCTTGCCTCCCTTGAGCCACTGGATATCGATGACCTTCATCGACTGATTGATGCCCGCAACAGCAAATAAAACCACGCAGCAGACGGCCGCAAACCAGCGTCTTCTTCCGCCGGTTTGCAGAGCGAATGCCGTAGCGGCAAGTCCGGCGATCCCGGCATTCAGAATCACGGCACTGGGGGCGTGAATATAGTTCAGTATGGGAATCGTCAGAACGCATCCTGCCGCCGAACCGGCGAGATCTGCGGCATAGAGCGATCCGTTGTGTAACGGAAAGCGCGTTAACGCGACACACACAACGATTCCGGCAAATACAAACGGAATGGCGATCAGCGTGAACGCCAGCACCGTCCACCCCAGGCGGGTCTCGGGATCAGCGGGAATATAAAGCTGGGCAGTGAAACAAATCGCGCTGCTCAGCGCGAACGCCAGGCCGGTATTCGCCAGAGTTACATGTGGATCGCGCTTTCTTACGACTTCGACGAGAACTGCGCCGACCGCAAGTCCGAACATGGCCAGGGATATCGCCATGAACGCGAAGTGATACCACATGGTGACGCTGAAGATCCGGGTCAGGAATAATTCAAGCTGCAGGAGAGAAAGCGTCGTGAGAAAGAGGCCCGCATACGTATAACTTGTCGGCCGTTCCACTCCGATCACTTTCCAAAGGCAAAGATGATCCCGGCGCCGACTTCCATGAAATTCAACGTCTGGCTTTGAGTTTGCAACGTGGCTGTCGGACTCGTCGGCAAATTCAAGTGCACGCTGGGTACGGTATAACCGCGAATATCGAAACGAACGCCAACCGGCCCCGCAGGCAACACTTTCAGGCCGCCGCCATAGTTCAAAGCGAACTTTGTACCGATCTTGCCCAGGCTCGGCCGGCCGGCGCTGTCCGTTCCAAAAGTGAAGATCGTGCCCAATCCCGCCGTCAGGTACGGCTTGGCTTTGGGGGTCGGTGCCTGAATCATGAGATCGCTGTTGTAGATAACCGCCTTCGTATCACCGGTAATAAAGTGTGGCGCGTATGCAAACGTATGCTCAGCGCCAAGGACTTTGCCATGGCTGTATCGAAGCCCGAACACGCCAAACTTCCGGGGATCGAAGTTCGTTGTAGTGGTGGCCGCGGTGCTGGCGGTCTGCAGACTCAGTTTTTGCTGAATCTGTCCGGCGCCGAACAATGTGAGATCGGAAGCGGCGCGCGCAGGAAGAGCAGTCAGAATCAACGTCAGGACCAGAAAACATCGGATATTTTTCATAGCAGAAATTATAATCCAACGTGCTTGATGATAAAGGCGGCATTCGCAGTAATAGTCCTCGTCGTTTTCTCCATGCTTTCGACCTGCCCTGCATTCGCTCAGATCGATGATGCGCGTCAGGCCATCAATCGGGGGGAATTCGTAAAGGCTGTCAATATTCTCCTGGCTGAGGTCACCCAGAACCCATCGGCCGACGCTTATCTGTACCTTGGCCTCGCGTACGGCCACATGAAGGAATACCAGAAGGCCGAGGACACATTCAAAACAGGAGTCCTGCGCTATCCGCAGGACTCCCGATTTCATAACGAACTCGCAAATCTCCATCTCGAGAACAACGATCGCGACGCCGCGAAGTCCGAATTGCGCAGCGCCCTGCAGGTCGATCCGGCCAACAACTATGCGTCCGACTTGCTCGCTACGATCGATATGTCGGAAGGTGATGTTCAGTCCGCGTTAAGAGCCTGGAACAAGAGCGGCCGGCCGGTGATTAACGACATTCTCCACAATTACTACCTGACCTTCGGCTCGTGGGTCGTTCGCGATGCCGTTGCCTTTCACCCCACTGGCATCCTGCGATACAGCCAATGGAAGACGACGGAGTCGAGGCTTTTTCAAACGGATAACTTTGCAAATGTCGGCCTTGAAATCGAACCGACCACGATACCCGATCAATACAATGCCGTGATCCGCACGACGACGAAAACAAATTCACTCGCCGACCTTCTCTTTGGACTGCTCAAGGGAGCTCCGGTCAGCACTTCATATCTGGACGCGTGGAACATAGGGAACACGGGCATGAACTTCAATGGAAGTTACCGCTGGGATACCGACCGGCGCCGCGTCGATGCTCGAGTGAAGATCCCATTGCCGGTGCCTGGATTGCTGCAACTGGACCTCGGGGGAAATTGGCGCGCGGAACGCTGGGATTTATCTCCCGCGATCCGGCCTTCATTTCAGCCTCGCGCGCGATTCGATTACAGGGCCAGCACAATCAGCGCGCAAATCAGGCAGATCCCGCACTATCGGTTTGAATGGAGTGCGGGCGTGGAATACCGGAATCGTTATGCAAAGGGAAACTTGCCGGAGTTGCTTACGGACAGCCGCAACACCGGCCGATTCACGGCCGGAACCACGATTCGCCTCGCCGACGGACGGTATCAGAATCGCCTTCATCTCGAAGCGTTCGCGGCGCGCCGGTCGATTCTCGGCGACACAAACTTTTCCGGCGGCACCGCAGAATTGAACAATCGCGTGACGTTGTCGAAAGATTCACGGACATTCCTGGATTGGAACGTCAAAACCGGTACCGCGCGCGGCCGCCTGCCCGTTGAAGATTATTTCGTGCTTGGCCTCGACACGCATCCTTCAAATCTGCTGCGAGGCCATACCGCCGCCCAACACGGCCGGTACGGGCACGGCCCGATGGGAACCGACTTCGCCCTCGTCAACACCGACATCGAACGGCGCATCGCGACGCTTCCCTTTTTCAATACGGTGAATATTCCGTTCGTTACCGTTAAGTGGGAAGTCTTCTTCGATGGAGCAAGAACCTGGGACCGGAATCGAATCTTTCAACAGGGAAAACTTCTGCTGGATACCGGTGGCGGCCTTCGCTTCGAAACTCCGACTCACTCATTGAATCTTGTCTACGGCCGTTCCTTGCGGGATGGTAAATCGGTTCTATTCGGCTACGTCGAACGACGTTTCTGGTAGGAGAGCGGACTTCATCGTCGCTCTTCAGGTTTCAGGAGTCCAGGTCCTTGCGCAGATCCATGTTTCGAATCAGGCGGTGAAGATAGTTGGGATGGAGGTCCAGTATTTTGGCGGCTTCTGTGATATTGCCGTTGGATTGTTCGACGGCTCGCAGAATGAGCTGGCGCTTCACGCTGTTGAGGGCATCGTGGTATCGAAGAATGCCTTCATGAGAAGGCTCATTTCTTTCGACGAGAGCTTCGGGCAAGTCTTCGGGGCGGACGTGCTCGGATGAGCCAAGAACAACCGCGCGTTCGAGAGCATTCTCCAGTTCCCGAACATTGCCGGGCCAATCGTAGTTTTTGAGAAGGGCGTGAGCTTCAGGGGAGATTCCTGCAATCGGCCGGTTTACCAAACGCGAGTATTTCTGGACGAAGTATGTCGCCAACAGCGGAATGTCTTCACGCCGTTCCCGCAATGCGGGCAGCGCAACTGAAACCACATTGAGACGATAAAAAAGGTCCTGCCGGAACGTGCCGGACTTGATGGCGTCATTCAGATTCCGATTAGTGGCGGCAATCAGCCGGATATCCACTTTGATCGGCCGCACGCCGCCGACGCGTTCAAATTCGCGCTCCTGAAGCACGCGAAGAATCTTCGCTTGAAGCGGCAATGCGAGTTCGCCGATCTCATCGAGGAAAAGTGTTCCGCCGTCGGCGACTTCGATTTTCCCTTTCTTTTGAGCAACGGCTCCCGTAAACGCGCCCTTCTCATGACCAAAAAGTTCGCTCTCCAACAAAGTCTCGGTGAGCGCTGCGCAGTTGATCGCAACAAAAGGGCGGTTCGCACGCTTGCTGTTCCGATGGATTGCGCGGGCGACGAGTTCCTTACCGGTTCCGCTTTCGCCGCAGATGAGCACGGTTGAATCCGCCGCGGCAACCTTGCTGATGAACTGGTAGACGTCGCGTATCCGCGCGCTCTCGCCGACCATATCGTGCTCGATATTGATTTCTTCCTGAAGGCGCTGGTTTTCTCCCTCGAGCCACTCGACGTATCGGGCATGTTCCATGGCGATGGCTGCAATCGAAGCGATGGCGGTCAAGACATGAAGATGATGTTCATCGAGACGGGCCGCGCGATCCGTGGTGTCCGCATAAATCACACCGAGCTTCGCGCCAAACACCATCAGGGGAACACAGAGCACCGATCGAATCTGCGACGCAACAATGCTTTCGGTCGATTGAAAGGCCTGGTCGGCGTTCCCCATAACGGCGACGCCGTCCCTCAAGACCTGGCGAACAATCGTCCGGCTTATCCGATAAGCCTGGCCGGCGCTGGAATCCCGCTCACGATACTTGCTGGAAATAAACTCGTCGGGATTGTTGCCGGTAATGAAGATCGCGCTGCGCTCGACTGGTACGACCTCAAAGATCATTTCCAGAACCCGCTCCTGCAATTCCTCGGCGTTGCGAATACCGCTTACAGCCGTGCTGATTCTCAACAAAGCCCCGAGATCGCGCGCAAGCCGGCCGCTGGCGGGGAGCGCATCGGCAATCTTATCGGGGCTTAGATAAACAGGATCTTCGCTGCCGAGTTTGACTGTAACCGCAGTAATGAATTGATCCTCGAATGAATCGGCTATCGAAATCTTCCCCGAACTTTCGTCCTCCCTGGTCAGAAAAATAAATTGCGAATTACCCACATTGATCCGGTCGCCGTGCTCCAGCGTTTTTTCCCGGGTCGGTACACCGTTAACGAACGTGCCGTTCAGACTGTCGAGATCGGCAACCTGCGTTCCCGCCGTATTACTCCGGATCGAACAATGGCGGCGCGACGCCAGCGGATCGTTGACGGCGATCGTGTTGGCCGGATCACGGCCAATGATGATCTCGGCGCCTTCGAGCAGAATCGTTGTCCCTTTCAGGGGCCCTGTGAGCGCGATCAATCGTGGGTTCATAGCCAATTCGGGTGCCTATAGTAGCTGAAAACACGAAGCACGGGAAAATTTCAGGAAAATTCCGGGACTCAGTCTTCGAAGTTTCGCCAGTATGGCTCCGTGCCTGCAGCCAGAACGACAACCCGCGAATAGCTTCGAACCCCTTCACCGACGCTGTTTGCTTTGAGAAATAAATCCAGAACTGCGGACTGCATACTGCTGATCCACCGGATTTGTTCCGATCGCGCTCGATTGAAAATGAGGCGCAGATCATCGCGCGGTCCATCATCGAGCAGCCGATCGAGTTCAGGCGTCCGCAGGTACAACCACAGAGCCATCCAACCGCTGTACTGAAATTGAAGATCCCTGGACGGGAGTGTTGCCAGCACGGCGATCAGGTTCGCATCGCCCTCATCGGGATAACCCCTCACATGAGCCAGTTCATGAGCGATGATGAATGGTTTCTCAACGTCAAGGAGACTTTTGCTGATGATCGGTTCATGCGGAAACGGATTGAAGACACCGTCGATGCCCGCAACCCGAAGCCAGGGATTTGCCACAAAGGAAACCTTCGCGCGGCTCGGCGCTTTCCATTCCAATCCCTCGATGACGCGGACGACTCGTCTTACCCGCGCAGCGGCCTGCTCCCGAACGCGATCGTCATTTAACGGCTGGTTTCTTTTCTCAACATACAGGCGGTTGAGATTTGAAGCCGCACGCCGGGCAAACTGATCGATCGCCTCCGGCGTGGCATGGGCAGCATCCACCTGAATTTTTTCAGACAGCGGTTGCCTGTGATAATTCAGCCCCCACGACCAGAAGAATGCCAGATACAGAACCGCGACGACGTTAAGAAGCATCACGAATCGGCGATACCGAATCGCGAAAACCAGAAATGCCAGAGCTGCGGGGATTGCTACGTCGAGCCAGGAAAACGAAACGACGTCCGCGACACGGCCCGCCATCGAAGAAATCGCCGGGAAAACGGCATGTCCATACCACCTCTCTACCGAATGTGCAGGATAAACTGCGGCCAACGACGATATGAAAGTTAGTAGAGCGATGGCCGGAAACAGCCAAGGGACGAGCGTTCCGTGGCGGCCTGTAAAATTCTTAAAAAACCCCAGTTTAGACTTGACCAGACGTTGAACCATTTGCTACGATCCGCACCTTAGTTAGACCGGTTTATTGCCATCAAGTCCTTCTTATTCAAATAATTAACGAAATCCAAAAGGGACTTTGGCCCTCTCGGAAAACTCAGGATAGGAGTAAAACGAATGGGCAAGAGCTTTTATACCTTTATTGTTGTACCGAACGCCAGTTCTCGGCTGCACAAGCTGAAACTGCCGGTACAGGTATTGCATATCCTGGCGATCATAGGAATGGTTTCATTTTTCGTAGCGGTTGGCCTGGGATTCAGCTACGCAAAAATGGCGTTCAAAGCTGCGGACTACGACAAGCTTCAAGCCGAAAACACCGACCTTAAAGTTCAGAAGAAGAATCTGGAAGTAACCGCACTCAAGCTTGGCGAAAAAATCAGCAACATGGAAACCATCGCCGAACGCATTCAGAAAATAATTGAGACCGACAATTTAGCGAAACGAGGGACGCTCAACATTCCCGGCGTCGGAGGCTCGAAAGTTGATTACCCCACTGCTGAACTCCTCGGATCATCCAACCTCAAAGGTAATATCGATGTACTGAAAGACCGGACCACTGCAGTGGAAAGCCGGTTGAGCCAACTCGAACAAGTCGCTCAAAAGCAGGCGACGGGACGCAGAGTCACACCGTCCATCTGGCCCGTCAGAGGAACGATCACGAGTTATTTCGGCAGCCGGCCGGATCCGTTCAGCGGAGAAGGCGAACTTCATCTGGGAGTCGATATTTCCGCCCTGCTGGGGACTCAGGTTCGAGCTCCTGCCGATGGAAAAGTCATTTACGCGCAGCGGCAGGCGGCATACGGAAACCTGATCATCATCGATCACGGGAACGGTTTGACAACCCGCCATGGCCACCTTCACAGCTTTGTCGTCAAAGTCGGTCAAAAGGTCCGCAAGAATGAATTGATCGGTTACGTCGGAACCTCGGGCCGCAGCACCGCGCCCCATCTGCATTACGAAGTTCGAGTGAATGACCGGCCGGTCAATCCGAATAAATACCTGCCCAAGGGAAGCTAGGCCCAGAGACCAGGAAGACAGTCTGGACCACACAAGGCCGGAAGCCGTGTGTTAGACTCATCTATGCTTGATCCGCTATTCAAGAAGTTCTTCGGCTCGAACAATGATCGCGAAGTAAAGAAGATCCAACCTTCAGTTCAGAAGATCAATGAATTAGAGCCGAGAATTTCCGCACTATCCGACGAACAACTTCAGGCGACAACAGCCGATTTCAAGCAACGCTTCGCGAACGGAGAAACCCTGGAGAGTTTACTGCCCGAGGCCTTCGCGGTTGTCCGGGAGACCGGCAAGCGCGTGCTGAACATGCGTCACTTTGACGTACAGCTTATCGGCGGAGTTGTTCTGCATCAGGGCCGGATTTCTGAAATGAAAACCGGTGAAGGTAAGACGCTCGTGGCCACGCTGCCGGCATATTTGAACGCGATTGAAGGAAAAGGCGTCCACGTCGTCACGGTCAACGATTACCTTGCCCGGCGCGACTCGGAGTGGATGGGACGCCTCTACAAGTTTCTCGGCCTGACGGTCGGCGTCATTCAACACGGATTGGATGACGACGAACGCCGCCAATCCTACGGATCCGATATCACGTACGGAACCAATAACGAATTCGGTTTCGATTACCTGCGCGACAACATGAAGTTCGATCTCGCGCATTGCGTTCAGCGTCCGCATCATTACGGGATTGTCGACGAAGTAGACTCGATTCTCATCGATGAAGCCAGAACGCCTTTGATTATTTCTGGCCCGAGCGAGGAGTCGACCGACAAGTATTACCGGATCGACAAAATCATCCCCAAGTTAAGGCGCGATATCGATTATCAGGTTGATGAGAAGCATCGCACCGTGACTTTGACTGAAGAGGGATTCGCGCGTTCCGAGAATCTTCTCGGTGTGGACGACCTGTCCGACATGGCCAACATGGAGATCCTCCATCACATCAACCAGGCCTTGCGCGCGCACACTCTTTACAAACGCGATGTCGAATATGTTGTGAAGGAAGGCGAAGTCATCATCGTCGATGAATTCACGGGCCGGCTGATGCCCGGCCGGCGATGGAGCGATGGTTTACATCAGGCTGTCGAAGCGAAGGAGGGTCTGAAAATCCAGCAGGAGAACCAGACGCTCGCGACGATTACATTCCAGAATTATTTCCGCATGTACAAAAAGCTCGCGGGCATGACAGGAACGGCGGAAACCGAAGCCGAAGAATTCCTGAAGATCTATAAGCTGGACGTCGTCGTGATTCCCACGAACCGGTCGATGCGAAGAATTGAACACCCGGATGTGATCTATCGAACGGAGCGCGAAAAATTCGACGCGGTCGTGAAAGAAATCAAGCAATGCCATGAAAAGGGCCAGCCGGTTCTGGTCGGCACCATCTCCATTGATCGATCGGAAAAGCTGAGTTCGATGCTCAAGCGAAGCGGCCTCTGCAATGTATTCCAGAAGTTCTTGGCTCACCGTGTCCGGCGAAACAAAGGCCCTCGCAGCCCGCTCCTTCAATATCTCCAGAATTTCCTCCTTTCCGTACGGCTCAAAAAACAACCCTGGCGATGCTCCAAACCTTTAAACCCACCTCCCACCCGTTCCGAAACGGGTCAAAACATCCTTCCATTTTTACACGCCCGTGTCAAA
>CAZWGA010000114.1:0-14137 GCA_964633285.1 uncultured Solibacteraceae bacterium
GTCAAAAGCGGAGTTATCAACTAACGGAAAATGAATCCCCGAAAATACCCGGGGGTGGGGCCTGGAATGGGGATTCAGCAGAAACCTCAAGCGGGTTACCGGGTCGGCAATTCGGACGTCATTCAATTGGATGTGAGCCAGTGAGTATTCGTTTAGCGCCGTCAATTCTTTCCGCAGACTTTGGAAGGCTCGCTGAAGATATCCGCAGTGTGGAGGAAGCCGGCGCTCATCTGATTCATGTGGATGTCATGGACGGCCACTTCGTTCCGAACATCACCATCGGCCCGCCCGTCGTGAAATCGATTCGGAGAGCGACAAAGCTGCCGCTCGACGTTCACTTGATGATTTCCGATCCCGACAAATACATTCCCGCCTTTGTCGAAGCCGGTGCAAATATGCTGACTGTTCACGCCGAAGCCACGGTGCACCTGGATCGGACGCTGAACTTCATCCGCTCACTAAACGTTGGTGTGGGAGTCTCAATCAATCCGGCAACGCCGCTTTCCGCGGTGGAGCACGGGCTGGGTTTGGCCGACATGTTGCTGATCATGAGTGTGAATCCAGGTTTCGGAGGTCAGAAGTTCATCCCATATACCGTTGAAAAAATTCGTCGTGCCCGGCAATGGATTGACGATAGAAACTACCGGTGTGCCATCGAGGTCGACGGTGGGATTGACTCCACTACGCTACCGCAGGTTGTTCAGGCCGGCGCTGAGGTTCTGGTGGCCGGTTCCGCAATTTTTCATGCTCCCGATCCCGCCCGGAAGGTCAAGGAACTGCTGGAAATAGCAGCACCGCTCGGCTATCATCGGGAATACGTTTGAGCCGGCTTCGCAACGACAAATCGGAAAGCCGTCCAGCCCGGCGCGACGCTGTTTGAGGTTGTATTAATGAAGAAGTTTTTCCTGTTTTTATCACTCGCTTTAATTATTTTTGGTTGTGGCGGGAAAAAAGTCGCTACCAAGGCTCCAACCAGTAACCTTGATGAACCGGATCGGGCTCTATTCGAGCGGGCTATGCGGGATTTAAGCAAAAACAAATTCACCGTGGCCCGGCTTTCGCTCCAAACACTTATCAACACGTATCCCGACAGCGAATTTCTCCCGCAGGCCAAGTACGCCATGGCGGAGTCGTTCTATCGGGAGAGCTCGGGTTCGTCGCTGAATCAGGCCGAACTGGAGTTTAAGGATTACATTACATTTTTCCCTGTAAGTGATTTGGCTGATGACGCGCAAGAGAAGATCGCGCTGACGCATGTTCGCCGTCTTGAGAAGGCGGACCGGGACCGGACGCAGGCGTTGCTGGCTGAGATTGAGCTGAAGTCCATGATCGAAACATATCCGGATAGTCCGCTTCTTGATGAGGCGAAGCAAAAGCTTCGGGGAATTCAGGAAGTGCTGGCGACCGGAGTTGAGGGTATTGGAAATTTCTATTACAAGGGAAAGCTCTATCCTGCGGCGATCGGGCGGTACAAAGAGGTTATGCAAAAGTATCCGGACTACTCGAGAATGCCGGATACGCTGTACCATCTGGCAGAATCGCTCCGGCATAGTGGAAACGAACCTGAAGCCGCGATTTACTTCGCCCGGATTGTGACCGATTACCCGTTGTCGGATCGCGTCAAGGAAGCTAAAGGGCAACTGGTTGCGATGAAGCAGCCAGTTCCGGAAGCGAACCCTGTCGCATTGGCGCGCGCGCAGACTGAACCGCGCGACGAACGGAGCATTGTGGGATCGGTGATTGGTATTGTTCACCGCAAGCCTCTGGTGTCGGCTAAGACGGAGGCGGCTTCCAATGCTTCGCAGGAAGAAAATGAAAACGCTCCCGCGCCGGCGCCGGTTCGTGGTGGGACGGGCACCAGCGCGCCGGGAAATGATTTCAACATCGATTCCAAGGTAGTACCGTCGGGGAAACAGCCGGTGAAAAAATTCCGCTAAACCGGTAAGGAGCTTTGAACGAAAGGCGGACCAACGGTCCGCCTTTTTCTTTAGCAGAGCGAGAGGAAAATCAATGCGACGAACAATTCTATTGGCCGACGACAGTCCGACAATTCGACGTCTTGTGCGAGAAACCTTCGCTGATGAAAACTTTGAGATCGTTGAAGTGAGCAATGGAGACGCGGCAATCAAGAAGGTCGAAGAGGTCAAGCCGAGTATTGTCCTTGCCGACATCTACATGCCCGGTAAGAACGGTTACCAGGTGTGCGCCTACATCCGCGCACATTCAGAGCTGCATGCGATTCCCGTGGTGTTGCTGGTCGGAGCATTCGATGCGTTCGATGAAGAGACCGCGCGTCAGGCCGGTGCGACGGCGAATATCACCAAGCCATTTGAGCCTGGAGCTTTGACGGATCTGGTCATGTCGCTTCTTCCGTCTGAGGAAGAAGCTCCGGCCGCACCTGCGCCTGCTCCTGCGCAGGCTGCGGAGGCGCCGGCGGCAGAGGCGGCGGAAGTCGCTCCTGCTCCGGTTGAGCATGAGATGCCGTCCGCTCCCGAACCTGGAGAAGCGGATCTGCTCGGTTTGGAATCGATGTTTCACGAGGAAGAACCCGCCGCAGTTCCTCCAGCGGTCCTGACGTTAACCGATGACGATATTGATCGAATTGCCGATCGCGTCATTCAGCGGCTCTCGACTCAGGTGATCGAAAGCATTGCATGGGACATTATTCCCGATATCACTGAAAAGATCGTCCGCGAGGAATTAAAGAAGAAGAAATGAAGACGGAGATTTCGAAAACTTACAATCCCCAGGAAGTTGAAAGCCGCTGGTACGAATTGTGGGAATCGAAAGGATATTTCCGCGCGGACTCCGCCTCGGATCATCCGGCGTTTTCGATCGTAATCCCTCCGCCGAACGTCACGGGCTCCCTGCACATGGGTCACATGTTGAATCACACGGTTCACGATGTGATCGTCCGGCGAAAACGCATGCAGGGCTTCAATACGCTGTGGCTGCCCGGCATGGATCACGCCGGCATTGCAACGCAGAATGTGGTTGAACGCGAACTTAAGAAAGAAGGAAAAACGCGGCACGATCTCGGCCGCGAAGAGTTTGTGAAGCGGGTCTGGCGCTGGAAGGAACAATACGGGGGAATCATCCTCAAACAGATTCGCCGCATTGGCGCGTCGTGCGACTGGTCCCGCGAAAGATTCACGCTCGATGCGGGTTTATCACGAGCGGTTCGTGAGGTCTTCGTCCAGCTTTATGAAGAAGGGCTGATCTATCGGGGCAAGCGTCTGATCAACTGGTGCCCGAGATGTCTTACGGCTTTATCCGATCTTGAAGTCGTTTATGAGCCTGTGGATTCGAAACTGTACTACATCAAATACCCGCTGAAGGGCCGCGAGAACGCTTTCGTCGAAGTGGCGACGACGCGCCCGGAGACGATGCTGGGGGATACGGCTGTTGCGGTGAATCCGAAGGACGATCGCTACGCCGGATACAAAGGCGAAGCCGTCATTCTCCCGCTGATGAATCGGGACATTCCGGTCATTCAGGATGCCGCCGTCGATCCTTCTTTCGGAACCGGAGTGGTCAAGGTGACGCCGGCTCACGATCCCACGGATTTTGACATGGGACAGCGCCACAATCTGGCTCAGATCAGCGTCATCGGCGAGGATGCGAAGATCACCGCCGAGGGCGGAGCTTACAAGGGTTTCGATCGAGGTGAAGCGCGCAAGCGAGTTCTGGCGGATCTCGATGCTCTCGGTCTGCTCTCTCGCACCGAACCCCTTACACATAATGTTGGGCACTGCCAACGATGCCACACCGTTGTCGAGCCGTTGTTATCGACGCAATGGTTCGTCAGTATCAAGCCACTCGCGGAGCCGGCCATTGCGGCTGTGGAGCAAGGGGCAACGGAATTCATTCCACCCAATTGGGCGAAAACTTACTTCAATTGGATGCGGGATATTCGAGATTGGTGTATTTCGCGGCAACTGTGGTGGGGCCATCGGATTCCGGCGTGGTACTGCGACGACTGCGGCGAGACGATCGTCTCGCGGGAAGACATCCAGGAATGTTCGAAGTGTTCTTCCCGAAAAATTCGGCAGGATCAGGATGTTCTCGATACATGGTTCAGTTCCGGACTGTGGCCTTTTTCAACGCTTGGCTGGCCCGATCAAACCGGCGATTTGAAAACGTTCTATCCGACGACACTGCTGATCACGGCCTACGACATCATTTTCTTCTGGGTCGCGCGAATGATGATGTTCGGACTGAAGTTCATGAAGGACGTTCCCTTCAAAGCCGTCTACATTACGGGAATCGTTCGCGATGCAGAGCGGCAGAAGATGTCGAAATCGAAGGGAAATGTGGTCGATCCCCTGGAAATCTGCGACCGGTTCGGAACCGACGCGGTACGATTCGCGCTCGCGAGGATGGGTGCACCCGGCACAGACATTGCTCTTTCCGAAGAGTTGCTGGATTCCTACCGGGCCTTCTCCACCAAGATCTGGAATGCAGCGCGATTCATCTTTCGCCATGTGGATGAATCCGACCGGTTGCCTTCGCTCGCGGAATTGAAGCAGTCCAACCTGCCGCTCGTTGATCGCTGGATACTGTCGCGCCTGTCGCGCGCTGCCGAAGACGTCAACCGGTCGATCGAGCGTTACAACCTTCATGAAGGCGCACGGCATATCTACGACTTTTTCTGGCATGAGTTCTGCGACTGGTATCTCGAGATGATCAAACTTCACCCCGAGCGATCGAAGCCGGTGTTGCTCTACGTCTTTGAGAGCGCGCTGCGGCTGCTGCATCCATTCATGCCGTTCATCACGGAAGAACTCTGGCAAAACCTGCCGCACAAGGGCGAATCGATTGTCATTGCGCCTTATCCGGAATTCGATCCGGAGTTGGCGGATTCGAGCATTGAATCTCAAGTGAATTTGATCCAGGAGATTGTCGTCAGGGTCCGGAACATCCGGGCTGAGATGAACGTCGATGCGAAACACAGCGTTCCGGTCCGCATTGCGACGGGGGACTCCGATCTGAAGCAGGTTCTTTCCGAATCCCGCGATTACATCTTCAAGCTCGCGCAGGTCAGTCAAATGGAAATCGTTGCTCAACTTGGCGAAGACAAGCTCTCGGCGCGAGCGGTTGCCGGAGGTCTCGCCATAGAGGTCCCATTGGCCGGTTTGATCGACGTTGGAGCCGAGCGCGCGCGGTTGAACAAAGAAATCGAAAAAGCGAGGCGTGAAGTGGAGAACCTGGAGCGGAAACTGGGAAACGCAAGCTTCGTCGATCGCGCCCCGAAGGATGTTGTCGAAGAGAACCGCCGCAGGCTCAAGGATTATCAGGATCAGGCGGCAAAACTTTCCGACAGTTTGAAACGGCTGAATTAGAACGCGGGTTAAAACCCGCGGCTACACACCTGGAAGAATCCTGTAGTCGCGGGTCTTGCACCCGCGTTCCTTGCATTATGGAATCCATCGATCTCAGGTTGGTACACGATACGCTGCTTGCGGCGCTCCGGGAGGACATCGGCAGCGGCGACATCACATCGCGGTCCACCATTTCTCCAGGCGCGCGCGCGCGCGCAAGTTTCAAGGCGAAACAGCCGCTCGTGGTTGCGGGTATTCCGGTCGTTCAGGAAATCGTGAGGCTCGTCGATCCGGCGATTGAATTCAAGATTCTGGCGGGCGAAGGCGCCTCGATTACCGCGGGCACCGCGCTCGCTGAATTTCATGGGACCGCGCGCGCGATTCTAACGGCAGAACGCACATCGCTGAATCTTCTCCAGCGCATGTGCGGTATCGCAACACTCACGCGACAGTATGTCGAGTGCGTTGCGGGTACGCGCGCTCGAATCGTGGATACGCGCAAGACTGCTCCCGGGCTTCGCGTGCTCGACAAGTATGCAGTGGCCTGCGGCGGAGGCATGAATCATCGGATGGGCCTCTTTGATGGAGTGTTGATCAAGAACAACCACATTGCGTTTCATCCGTCAGTCGCTGACGCCATCGGCCGGGCGAGGAAAAACCTGGGCCATCTCGTCAAGATCGAAGCAGAGGTTCGAAATCTGAATGAGCTGAAAAACGCATTGGCCGCGGGAGCCGACGTGATTCTTCTGGATAATTTCACGCCCGGCGACACACAGAGGGCGGTCGAAGTTGTGGGCGGCCGCGTCCCGCTCGAATCATCCGGTGGCATCACTTTGACGAACGTGAGAAGCTTCGCCGAGGCCGGAGTAGACTACATTTCGGTCGGCGCCCTCACCCATTCGGTGCCGGCAGTCGATATTCACCTCTGGATCTCGCCGGCATAATTCATGGACAGGAAACTCGACGAGCTTTTGTACGCGTTGATGCAGAACATGATGATTGCCGTTTCCGGCGAAAAGCTGGCGCGTGACCTCAGCGTTTCTCACTCGACTCTTTCACGTTGGATCGACAAACTGCGCGAGTCGGGAATCGAAATCCGGGGAGAACTCTTCACGGGCTATCGCCTCGCGCGCCTGCCCGACGTACTCCTGCCGCAGTTGATTCGTCCCCGTCTTTCGACGACGATCATCGGCCGTACTCTGTTTCACTTCTACAGCGTCGATTCGACCAATTCCTTTGCCTCCCGCCTGCTGACTCATGGCCGCAAAGTTCCGGAGGGTTCAGTCATCATGGCCGAATCGCAAACAGCAGGCCGTGGCCGGATGGGGCGCGACTGGCATTCCGAACGCGAAGCGGGGCTGTATTTTTCGGTGGTTCTTTTTCCCAAAACGCCACCGAGCCTGGCGCCGTTGTTCACTCTGGGCGCGGCGGTCGCAATGCACAATGCGATCGAACGCTATGCCGGCCTCGATATCGACATCAAATGGCCCAACGATCTGTTGATCGGAGGCAGGAAATGTTGTGGCATTCTTTCGGAGATTCAGGCCGAAGTCGATCTCGTGAAGACGATGATTGTCGGTGTGGGATTAAACGTGAATCACGAAAATCTTCCGCCCGATATTTCGGATCGGGCAACGTCGCTGCGAATTGCGTCCGGACGCATACAATCCCGGCTGGAGATCCTGCTGGAGTTCTTTCAGGAGTTTGAAAACATCTATATGGATTTCGAACGCAAAGGACCGCGTGGAATCATTGATCAATGGACGCGCTTTTCCAGCTTTGCCGATGGCCGTAAAATCGAGGTTCACGACGGTGTTCGCAGGATCGCAGGTATCACTCGCGGGTTGAACGCGCTTGGAGCGTTGCGCATTGAACAAAAGGGCGGGCGCATCGACGAAGTCTATAGCGGCGATGTCGTCCATTGGGAGTCATGATGCTTCTGGCGATTGATCTCGGAAACACGAATACGGTCTTTGGTGTTTATGACGGTGAACGTCTTGTCATGCACTGGCGTTTGTCTACTCAGAAGGACCGAACGGTCGATGAATACGGAATCCTGCTGCGAAATCTCTTCGCGCTGGAAAAGATCGAAGCCCAGAAGATTCGCAGAGTCATCGTTGCGTCGGTCGTTCCTCCACTCGATCCCGTCCTGAACGAAATGGCTGCGAGCTATTTCTCCGTGAAGCCGGTCTTTGTCACGCACAAGAATGCCGGCATACCGGTTCTATACGACGATCCGAAGGAGGTGGGCGCCGATCGCATTGTGAATGCTGTTGCCGTCGTTCACAAATATGGAAAGCCGGCGGTCGTTGTGGATTTCGGTACTGCGACAACGTTTGATGCGATAACCAGGGCCGGTGAATACGGAGGCGGGGTCATAGCGCCGGGCATCGTGATTTCCGCTGAGGCCTTGTACGAACACGCGGCGAGACTACCCCGGATCGAAATCCAGCGGCCCGAGAATGTGATCGGCACTTCAACGGTGGGAAGCATGCAGAGCGGCTTGTTTTACGGATATGTCGCCATGGTGGACGGAATCCTCGTCCGCATGAAGAAAGAACTGGGTCCGGACACTCGAGTCATTGGAACGGGCGGCCAGGCGCCATTCATTAGCCAGGAAACGAAACTCATCGAGACCGTCGACGCCAACCTCACGCTCGATGGTCTTCAGTTGGTGGCATCGCGCCTCAATCGGCGCTGATTTCTTTTCGTGCTTGCGATATCATCCGCGTCAACGAATCCGAAGGAGACAAATTATGGCCGGCGCACGCATGGTTTGTTTGACCGCTGTTCTCGCGACTTTCATGCCGATCCTGCATGCTCAGGACAATGCCTACCGCATCGCTGAAGGGTGGGCCCAGCTTCCTGCCGGCGTCACGTGGGGAGCGGTGATCTCCGTTGACGTCGACCCTCGGGGCAATGTCTGGGTCTTTCATCGAAATGATCCGAATATTCTGGAGTTCTCGTCTTCGGGAAAATTCCTGAAGAGTTTCGGGACAGGGATGTTTGTCCAGGCGCACGGAATGACGATCGATCGCGATGGTAATGTCTGGGTCACCGACGCGCAGGGCAAAGACGGCAAAGGTCATCAGGTATTCAAGCTCAGTCCCGATGGCAAAGTTCTGATGACCCTCGGTAAACCAGGAGTCGCGGCGGAGGGCCCGGATACTTTCAGCGGCCCGACGGACGTCGTCGTTGCGCCTAACGGCGAAATCTTCGTCAGCGACGGACATGTCGCCAACAGCAACGGACGGGTTGTGAAGTTTTCAAAAGATGGAAAGTTCATCAAAGCCTGGGGAAAGAAAGGAACCGGCCCCGGCGACATGGACACACCCCACAGCATTTCGATGGATTCGCGAGGCCGATTGTTTGTCGCCGACCGCGCGAACAGCCGCATTCAGATTTTCGATCAGGAGGGCCGCTTCATCGATCAGTGGAAACAATTCGGAAGGCCAAGCGGCGTTTTCGTGGACAAGAATGACGTTATTTATGTGGTCGACTCCCAGTCGAACGCGACGCTGAATCCGGGTTTTAAACGAGGATTGCGAATCGGCAGCGCCAAAGATGGAAAAGTCACAGCGATGGTTCCTTTTGTCGAAGCCGATCCCGACAAGAACAATAACGCCGGCATGGAAGGCGTGGCAGCGGATGCTATGGGAAATGTGTATGTCGGAGAGACAACGACGCAAACGTTGAAGAAATACGTGAAGAAGTAACACCGACGACAGGCACAACCTTCATCCGTGGCATAATTCGGAACGATGATGCGAAAGTTTGTCACCGCTCTGGTTTTCATTTGTCTCCTCTTTGGATGCAGCCCGGCCGACAAGCCCGCGGGCAACAACTCGCCGGCAAGCAGCGCTCCCGTATCCGGCGATTGGGCCGTGGTTCGATACGAGGCCGAGCCCGACACTTTGAATTGGCTTACGCATACGGGAAGCACAGCGAACTACGCCATGGTCGGCGTCAACAATTCGTTCATATACGAGCTTCTGATGGCTTACAACACGCGGGACTGGGCGGTTACGGAACCCTTGCTCGTGGAGAGTGCGCCCGATGTCTCCCCGGACCATCGCACATATACATTCAGACTTCGCGATGGAATCAAGTGGCATGATGGCCAGCCCCTGACCGCTGAGGATGTCCTCTTTACATTCAAAGCGGCGATGTGTCCGCTTGTCGACGCCGCACCGTATCGCGCGCAGTTGACCGATTTGCAGGATATCCAGATTGACGGCCGGACTATCCGCTTCACGATGGCAAAAGCAAACGTATTCAACTTGAATGGATTGGCCAATACGCTTGCGATCATGCCCCGGCATGTTTTCGATGTTGAAGGAATGCTCGATGGGTTCAGTCTTGCCGATATCATGGGGCCCAAGGGCAAACTGGATCCGAAGATCGTGAAGTTTGCCGACCAGTTCAACAATCATTCCAAAAATCGAGCGCCTGTCGGCACGGGGCCTTACAAGTTCGAGAAGTGGGAAACCGGCAGGGAACTGACGCTTTCAAGGAACGACAATTACTGGGGAAAGAAACCTTATCTCGACAAAATTGTGATTCGTATTATTCCGGATTCCGTGGCAGCGCTCACGGCGCTCAAAGCCGGCGATATCGATCTGGATCCGCGGTTGACCGGAATTCAATATGCGCAGCAAACGAGTGGCCCGGAGTTCGACTCGCAATTTGCAAAAGCCAAATACTCGATTCCGGGCTATACCTTCATCGCATGGAACGAAGACCGGCCCTTCTTTAAAGACAAGCGAGTCCGCCAGGCTCTCACAATGCTGATAGACCGGCAGCAGATCATCGACAAAGTCCGATTCGGTTTCGGCCGCATTGGAGTCGGGCCGATGAATCCGAACGGCCGGAGTTTTAATCCAAACCTCAAACCGCTTCCCTACGATCCCGCTCGCGCAGCGCAGTTGCTGGATGAGGCCGGTTGGAAAGATCACGATGGAGACGGCATTCGCGATAAAGACGGCGTCAAGTTCAAGTTCGAATTCCTGAGTTATCCGGGAAGCACGCTTCTTCCGCAGCTCGTGCCGCTGGTCAAGGAGTCCCTTCGGAAAGCCGGAATCGACATGACGGAACGCACGGTAGACTTTAACGTCCTTCAATCGAGCGTGAAGGAGCATCGTTTCGATGCATTCAGCCAGGGATGGGCGGCGGATCTGGCGCTTGACGATCCGTATCAGATCTGGCACTCCTCGGCGGCAAACAAAGGCTCAAATTACATCGACTTCAAGAATCCGGAATCGGACAGGCTGATCGAAGCCGCGCGGCTTGAATTCAACGATGAAAAGCGGAAAGAGATTTATTGGAAATGGCAGGAATTGATTCAGGACGAGCAGCCGTACACGTTCCTCTATTACAACGAAGACTCCGCCGCGTACAGCAAGAGATTCCAGAATGTGTCATGGTTGCCGGTGCGCCCGGGCTACGACTTGAATTCCTGGTTCGTTCCGAAGGGATCGCAAAAGTATCCAAATGGGAAATAGATCTGGAAGTCACATCCCGCCTTTGTGAATGCGAAGTTATTTTCTTAAGCGCCTCGTCCTGATTCTTCCCACACTGCTGGGAATTTCGATCATTTCTTTCGCAATCATCCATCTGGCTCCGGGCGACGCGGCATCGATCAGGATCGGGCAGGATCAACCGCTGCCGGAGCAAGTCATCCGGGAGACGCGGGAGTTGTATGGCCTTGACCAGCCGTTGCACATCCAATACTGGCGCTGGCTCAAGCGCATTCTGACGCTGGATTTCGGCGAATCGCTGCGCGACCACCGGCCGGTCATTGAAAAACTGGCCGAACGTATTCCTGTTTCGATCAAGCTCAGCGGTCTGTCACTCCTGTTTGCGTACTTCATCTCGATTCCGCTTGGCATTTATTCGGCGACACACCGTCACTCGGCCGGTGACAAGATCGCCACAATCGGAGTCTTCACCCTGTTCTCTCTTCCCAATTTCTGGGTTGCGACGATGGCCATTGTGTATTTCGGTGGAGGCGACTTCTTTAACGTTTTTCCGGTTTATGGGCTGCAGTCGGTCGGCTCGAACAACTGGTCTTTGTGGCGCAGATTCGGCGATCAGATCTGGCATCTGGTGCTTCCGGTAACGTGCATGACTTATTACACGCTTGCCGTGTTGTCGAGATACATGCGCGCGGGAATGGTCGAAACCATTCATCAGGATTTCATCCGCACTGCGCGCGCGAAAGGATTGAGCGAGCGGCTGGTCATTTACCGGCATGCGTTGCGGAACTCTCTAATTCCGATGGTGACGCTTATGGCGGACATTCTTCCGGCCTTGTTCGGCGGCAGTGTCGTTATCGAAACCATCTTCTCGATTCCGGGCATGGGGCAGCTTGGCTATGAAGCGGTTTTCAATCGTGATTACCCTCTCGTGATGGCGATCTTCACTTTGAGTGCGCTTTTGACGCTTGCCGGAATCCTGATGTCGGATTTCGTGTACACGCTGATCGATCCGCGGATTACGTATGAAAACAAAACCGCGGTCTGACTTCAGCATCGCCCGGGAGTTCTTCAGGAACAAACTCGCCGTTGCGGGGCTCAGCGTGGTGCTCGTGATGTTCGTGCTTGCGCTGGCGGCGGATTTCATCGCCAACGACGAACCGATCGCAATGAAATACCACGGCAGGACATACTTTCCGGTGCTGAAGCAATATGCCGTAAGTCTGGGTTGGTCGCAGTGGCCGCGGGAATTCCAGAATATTTCTTTCAAGGAATTCACCGGGGCGCAATTCGGTCCCGATGACTGGGCCTGGTTTCCTCCGATTCGTTATTCCCCGACGGATGTGAATTTGAGCGAAACGATTCAATCGCCGTCGCGTCACCATCTTTTCGGTACGGATGAGATTGGACGAGACATCGCGAGCCGCATGGTGCATGGTTCGCGGATATCCCTTTCAGTTGGTTTCGTCGCGGTTTCCATTTACATCTTCATCGGCGTCATCATTGGCGCTCTTGCGGGCTACTATGGCGGAGCGATTGATGTCATCACATCGAGAGTGATCGAGATCATGATGACGATACCGGCGTTTTTCCTCATCATCACGGTTGTTGCTTTCCTTCCCCAAAATATCTTCAACATCATGATCGTGATTGGAATCACAAGCTGGCCCACGGTGGCGCGATTAACACGCGGAGAATTTCTGAAGATAAAGTCGTTGGAATATGTGAGTGCGGCGAAGGCATTGGGTGCGGGGGATTTGCGGATGATTTTCCGGCATGTGCTTCCAAACTCGATCGGGCCGGTGTTCGTGACTGCGACGTTCGGCATAGCATCGGCGATTCTGATCGAGTCCACTCTCAGTTTTCTGGGTTTTGGAGTTCCGGCATCCTCGGCGAGTTGGGGTTCGATTCTATCGAGCGCGCGGCAGCTTCTCCCCGGGGGATGGTGGTTGACAGCCTTTCCGGGATTGGCGATATTCGTCACCGTTACGTCCTATAACCTGGTCGGCGAGGGGCTTCGGGATGCGTCGGACCCCCGTGTGTCCGGTAAAGATTTCCGTTTATAATGGGGCCGATGTCGCGAATCAAAACCTTCTACGACGAGCTCGGAGTGGCGCGGGACGCCAGCGCGGCAGCCATTAAACACGCCTTCAAGGAAATCGCGAAGGTCTATCATCCCGATAAAAATCCTCCCGACCGGCAGGAGTGGGCTCACGAACAGATGAGCCGGTTCAACTTCATTATGGAAACATTGTTGAACCCGGCCACACGCCGCGAATACGACGATCTCGTCAGGAAATACGAAGAAATGCCTCCGGTTGCGCGGCCTCGGCTTCGTCCACGCGAACAGAATGCGCTCGAGCGGGAATACGCTCAGGTTTCGGTCGAGATCATGAATCTCGCAGGAAAGTATTCGAACTGCCGCCTGAAGATGATGATCGGCGCAATTGTGGGCAGCATCGCGGCAGTGATGCACATGACGGCGTACCTTGTTCCCACGAATATCTTCGAGGACTTTCCGATTACGTTCGCGTTCACTTATTTTTTCACTCTCATTGGCGGAGTCATGCTGATTATCGGCATCTCCGATTACCTTGGCCGGGGCCAGTACCGGCAGCGAATCCGTGAATTGGAACACCGCCGCACTCAATTGCGCGAACGCATGTTTGAAATCGTACCCTCGATCTAGCCGCGAAAGCGGACGCAGGAGTAAATATCCATATGGCCATGCAGGACACTTTTGCCAAACCGAAGATAGCGATCATGAATGCCGTCCACGATCTCCCGGTTCTGGTAGCCCGCGACAGGGGATTTTTCAAAGACGAGGGCCTGGATATCGAGTTCGTGACGACGCCGGGAATGGCGCAGGTGACGACTTCCCACAGCGTCAAGTTCGATTCCGTTTTTGACCGGCCGCTGGATTCCGTCTACAACGCCGGCGGCATCGACCAGTACCGGATGTGTGAATGGGGCATTATGAAGCGGGCTGTTGAAGCGGAATGCCAGGGACTTCGCAGCCGCAAGATCGTTGCGTTGGGCGCGTCAATGTCGATGTTCGCCATCGTTGTCGCGCCGGGTTCCAAATACTACGAACCCGAGATGCTCAAGGACAAAGAAATCGCCGTCACGCCGAACAACGGTTCGGAGTTTACAACACTCAAAATGATGGAAGGCTTTCTCGAACCACAACACGTGAAACGGACGAACGTGGGATCGATGCTCAAGCGGCTTGAAGCTCTTCGCGACGGAAAAGTTGCTGCTGCAAGTTTGGTGGAACCCTGGACCAGTGTCGCTGAGAAGTGGGGAAGGCGCATCGTGGTTAAACCACATTCAAGACGAAAG
>CAZWGA010000115.1:0-13869 GCA_964633285.1 uncultured Solibacteraceae bacterium
AGCCGCCGCGGCTCACAATTCCGGTGCGGCGTTTGACGGTCCACGGGATGTATCGAAGCAGAACGCCGGCATGAATGGTGAAGTAATCGACACCCTGCTCGGCCTGCTCGATCAGCGTATCGCGAAAAATTTCCCAGGTCAGTTCTTCAGGACGTCCTCCGGCTTTCTCGAGCGCCTGATAAATCGGAACCGTGCCGATCGGTACGGGAGAATTGCGAAGGATCCATTCCCGGGTTTCGTGGATATTCCGGCCCGTCGAAAGATCTATCACTGTGTCGGCGCCCCACGTGATGCTCCACTGCATCTTTTCCACTTCTTCTTCGATGGAACTCGACAGCGCGCTGTTTCCGATATTGGAGTTGATCTTCACCAGGAAATTCCGGCCGATGATCATCGGCTCCGATTCCGGATGATTGATGTTCGCCGGTATGATCGCGCGTCCTCGCGCCACTTCATCGCGCACGAATTCGGGGGTAATGTATTTCGGCATCGAAGCGCCGAACGATTCGCCGGTGTGCTGGAAGCGCAAATCGCCACGATTGTCCTGGATGGCTTCGTATGCCTGTTCGCGTCCGAGATTCTCACGGATCGCGATGAATTCCATCTCCGGCGTGATGATGCCCCGGCGGGCATAAGCGATCTGCGTCACTGCCGCGCCATTTGCCGCTTTTCGAGGTTTCCGTTTCAGGCCGGAAAACGATTCAAGGCGGCTTCGGCCTTTGGTGTCGGAGGCGTGCTTGAAACTCAAATAGCCGTTATCCTCCGGGCGCGCCTCACGGCCTTCGTAGTCGGCCGTGTCGCCTCGTTCCTGAATCCATGTCAGCCGCAGCGGCGGTAAACCTTCGCGAACATCGCACGCCTGCTGAGGATCACCCCAGGGGCCACGCGTGTCATAGATCCGGTGACGGGCGCCGTCTTTCGTGGAAATCTCGCGCAGAGGCACGCGAAGCCCGGAATGGATTTTGCCTTGAATGTAAATCCGTTCGCTGGCGGGAAAGGCCGTCTCGAGGTACGCGGCGTCCTTGAATTCGAGTTTGGAAGTGCTCATTCCGAAGCTCCCTTCGTCGGCATTATCCGAATCAGGTGATAGGGGTCGATCCCGTTCGAGATCCTCTCAGCTGAAAGCTCCCCCGTGAGATGACAACGACTATACGCTAAATGAACTGCCGCACCCGCATGAACCCGTCGAATTCGGATTGCTGAATTTGAATCCTGCTCCATGCAATCCTTCGACATAGTCCACTTCGGCTCCGTCCATATACATGAGACTGGTTTTGTCGATGAACACCTTCAATCCGTCGAACTCGAAGATGGTATCGCTCTGGTCGTTGAAATTCTTGTCAAAGCCCATGCGGTATTGAAAACCGGAGCAGCCGCCGCCCACTACCTGAATTCGCAGGCCGGCGTACGGCTCGGGCTGTTCGGACAGAATCTCCTTCACTTTGTCTTCCGCTTTCTTCGTAAGCATTACTGACATTTGTTCAAATCCTCCTTCTAGCCGATACCCATGGCTTGCACCCGAACCGACCGTTCGCGCGGTCCGTCGCACTCGCCAAGAATAATACTCTGCCATTCGCCCAGGACCACATCTCCATCCGCGACCTGAAGCGTCACCGACATACCCAGCATGAGACTGCGCAGATGAGAATCCGCATTGTGACGGTCGCAGTCCGACCACGCCGGATCATTATGCCGATAATACTGATCCCGGCTGATGGCATGGGACAAATATGCTTTGACGTCATGAACGAGAGCATCTTGCCATTCGTTCATGAAAACTGCACTAGTTGTATGAAGCGAAGAAATAATGACGCAACCGAATCGAACGCCCGACGATTTGACGAAATCGCGAACCAGCTTTGTCAGGTTATGCAACTCTTCGCGTTCTTTCGTTTGAATCTTAATAAGTGTACTGGCAACCCGATAAGGCCCCGTTGTTATCTCAACGGCGGACTTGTCTGGAGCTTTTACTGAGGCAGAAGCCATTTCTTTTTAGACCCCTTTTTGCCGTACTGGCGGATGGATTAGAGCCGTCGGAGCAAGCGAATATTATACAAAAGAATTATAGCCTTGAACTAGCAGGGTTTAGTGGGGAGAATCAAGCGTTGTGCTGACTTACGCTCTGGTTATCGTTCTCGTCGTTCTGATTCTCGGAGTTGCCGTCGCGGTGCGCCGGCAATCCAGTATGACTCCTGCCTATTCTCAAAAGGCTCAGGAAGAAGACGCACGAGTCTTCGCGGAGTCCACACGGGCCATGAATGCAACAGTCGAGGCCACTGCCGCCGAGGCGCTCGCTGCAAAAGCGCGCGATCCACGCCTGGCATCGATGACCCAGGAAGATCTGGTCTACGAGGTTTTAAAGGACTGCTACGATCCCGAAATACCCCTGAACGTCGTCGATCTGGGATTGATATACGAAGTCAAAGCGGGTCCGGACGCCATCGATGTGAAGATGTCCGTCACTTCGCCGGCGTGCCCATCGGGATCAGTAATTGCCGAGGACATCAAGACGAAACTCGCCGATGCCGGTTTCCCGAATCCTCAGGTTCAGATTGTGATGGAACCTGCATGGAGTCCGCAGCGAATCTCAGAGGCGGGACGAAAGGTTCTTGGAATCTAGGCAGGGGAGGGACAGAGATTCAGGGACAGACGCCAAAATTCTTGTACTTCAGAATTTGGTGTCTGTCCCTGAATCTCCCCCTATTATTACCGGCGATGTGCTAATTCGATCTTGACCAACTCGGTCTTCTCATTCGATCCGAGGTTCTTTCCAAATGTGAGCTCATCCATCATCTGCTTCATCTTCTGAGCTTCTCGCGCCTTCTGGCGGGCAATACGTTCTTCCTCGGCTGCGGTCTCAGGTTCTTCACCGTGAGGCCGAACACGCGCCACATCGGCCGGATTGAGTACCAGATTATGATCGAAGGTCTCGAGCGGTACCGAATGGCCGCCGGCATAAACGCCGTGCTTTCCGTGTTGCTTGTTCCATTCGGCGACGGTTGCCGTCTTGTACATGTTTTCGATGATCTTCCGCCAGCCGATGCCGGTGTTGTACGCGCAGAATGAGATTTCGCCAAGCTGCGTGGCATAAGGAATGATGCACATTTCCGTGCGGCGGAAGTCGTAGTTGAACAGATCCTGGAACCACATTCCCGCGACAAACAGGAAATTCCAAGGATCGTTGCGGCGCTTCTGGATGTCGCCCATCGTGCGATCGCCGGTCACTTTTCCATAGCTCTTGCCGGAAAGGCCGAAGGACTTGTCGAATTTCTTCATGATGTCCATCAGCGTCAGACTCGGCGGGCCGCCGAACGGATTGTAATTCTTCAGCAGAGCCAGGGCCATCATTGAGTTTGAGAACCACTTGCCTCGACCGGAATCCGTGATTTTCTGCATATCGCTCACGAGTCCGGGAATGTTGAGGAATTGCGGAACCGGGGCATATTCCTTGGTTTCCTTGTTGATCATCATCGCGGTTCCGACGCCGCAATTAGGATGGCAGCCGCAGCTCACCTGACCCCAATCGGCTCCAGGGCCGTGGACGAGATCGGCGAAATCCGCGAATGCGCCCATCAGTGAAAGCGGGAACCAGTCGCGCGTCGGTTCGGTAACGCCCACCTGCGATTTAACGTCATTCGCGAGATGCGACAAAGTGTAGCGCTGGCGCAGCCGCCGTTCGGGCGTGATATCTTCATCGCGGCCCGTGAACGACACCGGCTGGAAAGCGATGAATGCGATCTTCTTCGGATTGTCCATCGCGAAACGAATGATCGATCCCACCTGATCGTTGTTGACGCCGTTCACCAGAGTCACGACGAGAATGATCTCGACGCCCGCTTCGTGCAGGTTATTAATTGCGCGAAGCTTCACATCAAACAGATTGCCGATTTGACGATGGCTGTTGGCATCGTTGCCGATACCGTCGAACTGTAAATACGCATACCTCAGGCCGGCTTCGGCGGCCTTGCGCGCATATTCTTTGCTCTTCGCGAATTCAATACCGTTTGTCGCCGCTTGTACGCTGGCATATCCCAGCTTCCGAGCATAGGCGACGGCGTCGATGAAGTACGGCGACATGGTCGGCTCGCCGCCCGAGAACTGAATCGACATCTGGCGGCGCGGCTTGATCCTCATCGCGTTATCCATGATTTCCATGATTTCTTCCCAGGTCAGCTCGTGAACGTAGCCCACCTGGTTCGCATCCATGAAACACGGGTCGCACATCATGTTGCATCGGTTCGTCAAATCCACTGTCAGAACGGCGCCGCGGCCGTGCTTGATTGTGCTGCTTCCGTGATTGTGCAAGTCTTCATCGGCGTGCGCAGGAATATCGCGGCCGGGGAAATTCTTTTCGATCCACTCCAGGAATTTCACGTCAATGGCCATCAGATCTTCCGTCTTGCCGTGTTGCGGACACTCCTTCACCATCCAGATCTGTCCATCTCGTTCGACAATCTGCGCTTTGACTTCGCCGACTTTCTCATGAAGAAGCTTGGTCCAGTCCGCCTGCCCTGATGTAATCGCCTCGCGGGCTTCTTTGACGCATTCCGGGCACAGCGAGTCCGTCTGACGGGGCCAGCCCAGGACCGGTTTTGTCTTCTGCCAGGATTTGAGCAGGGGTTTTTCAGTCCATTTGGGCGTAAATGAAGGGCTCGGGTTGAACTTGTTGAAATACTGGATCGTGTCAAAGGCGGCACCCGCGCCGTAGCAGACCGCCGCGTCGATATATTTCATGACCCGTTTGCTGAGCTTGGCCTTGGTCTGGTTTCTGGCGCTATAGTCGGTCTGCGGAGTTTCCAGGCTTTCTTCTAAAGTGGACAAGGTACCTCCTTAGATATGCGGCTGAATTCTATGTGAATGATGACGGACAAGCCGTTAGTGCTGGCCCCCCTAAAACGAGGGGTAAGAATAGCGCAACAAATTTGAAATCTTCAATAGAAATTTCGGACAAATTCCAAATTTTGAAGGGATTAGCGGGATCGAACGATCTCCACCGAGACGTGGCTGACGCGAGGCTCCAGAACCGGCGAGATTTTCCGGACCAGCACGCGGACCTGTGGAACCGGGAAATCCGAGAGAATCCGGTTCGCCAGCAGCTCGGCCACGGTCTCGATCAGCCGAAACTCCCGGCTGCCGCAGATCTTCAGCGCAAGGGCAGCGACTTTCGAGTAATCGATGGCGTCTTTAAGGGAATCGCTTTCGCCGGCTTGCGAAATATCTGTGGAAAGCTCGACATCGATCAGGAGGCGTTGCTTCATGGTTCGCTCTTCGGTCGTTACGCCGATGGCGGCAACGCAGTCGATGCTGGAAATTAGAATCTTGTCCATTATTTGTCCGTTTCGTCCAAAGGTTCCCGGCCGGCAAATCCGGTTTCAGTGTCATGCCAATACTGGATGGCGTCCTCACCCAATTGCCAGCAAAGATAAACGACCCGCCCCTGGCGCATATAAGGAAAGTCGCAGAGGCCCTTGTCGGCATCCTTCAGCAGGACTCCCAGTTCCTTGATTTGATGAATCAGAAACGTCAGTTGCGAAATAGCATGAATGTATTCGACGCCGAACTTGCTGAATCCGTCCAGCGGCGCATTTTCCCGGGCTTTCTGGATTTCGGGATTCAGTTCGCGGATGTGCGCCCACTGGCGGCTGATCTCTTCGAGCAGGGATCGCAGAGTGGGAAGCAGGCTTTCTGCCTCTGCCAGCGTGAAGATCCGGTCGTCCATCCTTCAGTGCTCCAGCCAGCGCTCAGCCTCGATCGCCGCCATACATCCGGTGCCGGCGGCAGTAACGGCCTGCCGGAAGACAGGATCCTGCACGTCGCCGCACGCAAAAACGCCGGGAATGTTCGTGCGGGTGGAGTCGGGCTGGGTTTTGATGTATCCCTTTTCATCGAGGTCGATCTGACCTCGAAATATTTCCGTATTCGGATTGTGTCCAATCGCGACAAAAAGTCCATCCACGTTTAGTTGCGATGACGACTGGTTTTTTAAATTTTTCAACCGCAGGCCTGTTACGCCGGTGCTTTTTTCCCCCAGCACTTCTTCGACAACGGTGTCGAAAATAAAATGAATCTTCGGATTCTGGAACGCCCGGTCCTGCATGATTTTTGAGGCGCGCAGCGTGTCCCGCCGATGAATCACGGACACCCTGGTGGCAAATTTCGTAAGGAACGTGGCCTCTTCCATTGCCGAATCCCCGCCGCCCACAACTGCGATTTCTTTTCCCCGATAGAAAAAACCATCGCAGGTGGCGCACGTCGACACGCCGTGTCCCATCAATTGCATTTCCGTTTCGATGCCGATCAGTTTCGCCGACGATCCCGTAGAGATGACAACGGTCTTCGTCTCCACTTCCTTGTCGCCGTAGTAAACGCGGAAGGGCTGTTCTTTCAACTTCACGGCATGAACGTAGTCGTTTACAACCTCGGTTCCGAATCTTTGGGCCTGCTTTCGGATATCCTCCATGAGTTGCGGTCCCATGATTCCGTCCGCAAAACCGGGATAATTCTCGACGAGTGTCGTTAACGTGAGCTGGCCGCCGGGTTCTTTGCCTTCAATAAGAAGCGGCTGCAGGTTGGCACGAGCGGCGTAAACGGCAGCGGTTAAACCCGCGGGACCGGATCCGATGATGACCATGTTTCGCATATATCAGCTACCCCACGCTGTCAGGAATCCTATAAATTACCACACCTGTGAACTTCCCCATCTTTGCGCTGGAACGATGGCAATCGACCTACGAAAACTCCGTCGAGTACAACATCTCCGATAGCGGCGTTCATCCGTTGACGTTGCTGGAGCTGGGCATTCGGCCGGAGGAACTGGCGAAGTGCCGGCTGGGTTACGGAACCTCCAACGGGACCGAGCGATTTCGCTCGCTCGTCGCATCCTTATATATAGGCGCCACTGAACGGAATGTGCTGGCAACCATCGGCGGCGCCGAGGCGAACCTGATTTCTGTTCTGCGTTTGATTGAGCCGGGCGACGAGGCCATCGTCGTTCTTCCGAATTACATGCAGACCCACGGTTTGATTCAGGGCCTTGGCGGTAAGGTGATGCCGGTCTGGTTGCGGCCGGAGAACAACTGGCTGCTGGATCCCGCCGATGTTGCGGCGAAGGCCGGTCCGCGAACGAAGCTTCTGAGTCTTTGCAATCCGAACAATCCGACTGGAGCAGCTTTTGGGCTGAGTACGATTCAGGCAATCGTCGAAATCGCAGGCCGGCATGGATTCTGGATTCTGGCCGATGAAGTCTATCAGGGCGCGGAGCGTGTGGGCGAAGAGACTCCGTCGTTCTGGGGCCGGTATCCTCGAACGATCGTTACGAACAGTTTTTCAAAAGCCTACGGCGCGCCGGGGCTCCGGCTGGGGTGGTCTCTCGCGTCGGAACAGACGATCGGCGAACTCTGGTCTTATGCCGATTACACCAAGATCGCACCCGCGGTGCTCAGTGATTGGATCGGCTGCCACATCCTTGAACGCCGCGACGAGATTCTTGGGCGCACGAAGCGGCTTCTCAATCAAAACTGGCCGAATTTGCAGGGATGGCTCGACTCCCGCCCGGGCATGTTTCAGTATGTGCCGCCCACCGCTGCTGCGATCTGCATGGCTCGCTACGCGGCGCCGATCAATTCGAGTGCTCTTGCCGAGCGTTTGCGGGTCGAGCGATCCACTCTCATTGCGCCCGGCGATCAATTCCTCATGGATTGTCATATCCGTTTTGGATTCGGCGGCGAGTCATCCTACCTGAAGGCCGGCCTGGATCGTGTCGGCGAAATGCTCGACTCGATCCGATGATACAATCTCGCGCACGCGCCCGTAGCTCAGCTGGATAGAGCATCGGACTTCGAATCCGGGGGTCGGGGGTTCGACTCCCTCCGGGCGCGCTTTATACGGAATCGATGTACCACAAGGGTGTTCCCAGGGAAGTTGCCGCGTAGGCATGCGGTAAAAAAGCCCTCCGGCAAGACGTTGCAGCGCAAGGAATCACTCTTAAGTACAAAAGAATTCACAATTCGCGCCTTTGGCACAGTCATTGCACTGTTTAATTACGTACACACTCGGAGTTGAACGATGCCGAAGTCCGGTGAAGTGAATAATCAGTTTGGGATATACAAGAGCTCATGTTGCGGCTCCGAAATCGTACTGGTCAAAACGGGAGTATTCCCCGTCTGCCACAAACACAAACTTGCCACGCAGTGGAAACTCGTCACGAGCATCGATCCTCCAGCCCGGCCTGCAAAAGACAAAGCCGCCTGAGGAAGGCGGGATCTTCATCAAGAAGCTGAAGCTCGCCATCACACCGGCCTTCGCCGGCAAGCGTCTGGATTTTGCGTTGCCCATCTGGTTGTCCACCGCACTCGGGCGTTCGGTATCCAAAGCGAAAGCCCGCAAACTCATAATGGCGGGGATGATTCGTTTGAATGGCCGGCCGGTGCGCCTTGCATCGAAGATCCTGGCCGCAGGCGAGGCGCTCGAAGCTTACGTCGATGTCGCAAGACTTTTCGACGACGCGGTCTCGCGAGACCGGAAATTCGAACTCACTCCGGATCGCATTCTGTTTGAAGACGATGACCTCATCGCCGTCGATAAACCGCCCGGACTACCTTCTCACCCCACTGTCGATGAATCTCGCCAGACTCTTGTTTCGGCGGTGAAGCGACTCCTTTCCACGCGCGATCGAATTGAGAATCCGTACATCGGCACGCATCAGCGGCTGGATCGGGACACATCCGGAGTGGTCCTGTTTACAAAGTCACAGCGGGTTAACCTCGCGGTTGCGGAAATCTTTTCAGGGCATCAGGCGGTCAAGATTTATCAGGCGCTCACGGCTCTGCCGCAGGAAAGGAGCCGGCGCGGAAAACTTCGAAAGAAATGGATCGTCAGAAATTATCTCGGAAAGATTTCTTCGAAGTCGAAACCCGCCAAGTATGGCGCCGTTCGGTCGAATGGAGTCCCGGCTGAAACCGCTTTTCGTGTGGTCGAGGAGTATCGGCGAGGCGTCTGGATCGAAGCCATTCCTACAACCGGGCGCACTCATCAGATTCGCGTCCATCTTGCGGAATGCGGTTTGCCGATTCTCGGCGACAACATCTATGGTTCCTGCGCCGAACCCAAAGCATCGCGCCTGATGCTTCATGCCGCGGAGTTGAGGTTTCCTCATCCCATCAGCAGGCTTGAAGTTTCCGTGAAGAGTCCGCTGCCGCCGGACTTTCTGCAATGTCTGGATCGGCTGAAATAAAATCCCTCTTCGTTTATTTCTGAATGTATCCGTCTCAGGCTATCCTTTGTTGACTTTGTTTCAAGGGGAGGCGCCATGAAGTCCGCCACGCGTACCATGATTCTGCTCTTCACGCTTGTTTGCGCATTCAAGCCGGCCGTCGCTCAAACACCGGAGGCCGCACAGCTTCTTCGTGATGTTCAGGCGAAATACGACTCCATTCAAAGCTACTCCGCAACGGGCGACGTGGTCACAGTTAGGAGGCCCGGCAACTCCCCCAAATCTCTTTTTCCTGTTTCCCCGGTAAGGCGCAGCACGTTTTCCATCAAGCTCGCGCGGCCGCAAATGTACAACATCGCATGGAAGCAGAAAGGTTTCTTACCGACTCGCGGCGCCGTCTGGTCGGATGGGAAATCGCAATTCGTGAGGGCCGCGGGGCGCCTCCAACACCCCACGGACACTCGATCGGCGATTGCCATGGCGACCGGCATTTCAAGTGGTTCGGCGCATACGATTCCTTCAATTTTCTTTGATCTGCCATCGAACGGAATTCGCAGGATTTCAGACGTTGCGGTACTCGCGGGTGAAGAGTCCGTGGATGGCGACAATTGCTATGTTGTAAAGGCAAAGATGGACATCGCTGATTTCACGTTTTGGATTTCAAAAGCGTCTAAACTGATCCGCCGGCAATCGATCACCGCACGCGGAGGCGTGATACAGAACTTCTACTTCCTCGAAACGCATCACGACATCAAGATCAACGAACTCCTCTCGCCCGCGGACTTCCGCGAAAGACCCGGCGGAGAATAACGATTCGGAGCGTGATTTCGTGGATACACCGCTGTGGCAATTAAGCGCGATTGAGACCGTTGCCGGAATTCGAGAGAAGAAATTTTCTTGTTCCGAAGTCATGGATTCCGTCGTCAAGCGCATCCGTGAACTGAATCCCAACCTCAACGCCATTGTCATCGATCTCACCGGCCAGGCTCTCGATGAAGCTGCGGCTGCCGATCGCGCTCTCAAAAGCGGAACGGAGCCTGGGCCTTTGTTTGGAGTGCCTGTCACGATCAAAGTGAACGTCGATCAGAAAGGGCAGCCGACGACGAATGGTCTTCCGGCTTTCGCCAACGTCATCGCGCCGGATGACGCACCGCTTGTCCGAAATCTGCGACAGGCCGGCGCGATTATCGTGGGACGCACAAACGTGCCGGAGCTTTCAATGCGATTGACGACCGTCAATCCGTTGCACGGCCGGACATTGAACCCGTGGCATCCCGACGCGTCGCCCGGTGGATCCTCCGGCGGCGCCGGTGTTGCTGCGGCTGTGGGATTCGGCGCCATTCATCATGGAAATGACATCGGCGGTTCCCTGCGATTTCCCGCATTCAACAACGGAGTGGTCACTCTCAAGCCGACGCCCGGCCGCGTTCCCGCATTCAATCCATCGGCTGCCGTCGAGCGCGGTCTTGTTGCGCAGCTTACGTCCGTACAAGGAGCCATTGCGCGCACGGTCGCGGACGTGCGGCTCGCGACTCGGATCATGGCCGGCGGCGATGCGCGCGACCCCGGTTGGGTGCCTGCGCCATTCGAAGGCGAGCCGCTGCAAAAACCGATTCGTGTTGCGGTGACCCGCAACAGTCACGGGTATCGCATCCATCCCGGTATTGTTGAATTGATCGACCGGACCGCGGCCCATCTTCGCGATGCCGGCTACGATGTTGTCGATGCCGAGCCGCCACCCATCATGGAGCCGGCGCACGGATGGTTCAGTGTGCTTCTCACCGATCTCAAAGGAACGCTGGGTTCGATTGTTGAAGAATTTGGAAGCGATGACCTTCGCCGCATCTTCGGCTGGTATTACGAATTCGGAAAGATTCTGAACCTCGATGATTTTCGCGCCGGCCTCGCCGATCGAACTCGCATGATTCGCGAGTGGAACCTCTTCCTTGAAAAGTATCCATTGATCCTGACGCCGTTTCTCATGCGGCCCGCATATCCCTGGAATCACGATGCGGAATCGGCGGCACAGGCGAAGGACCTGTTCGATGCTTCCATCTACAGTTACGGCATCAACTATCTGGGATTGCCCGCCGGAGTGATTCCGATCGATCTCGTCGCCGATTTGCCCGCCGGTGTTCAAATCATCGGCCGCCGGTTCCGCGAAGATGTCATCCTCGATGCCATGGCCGCTGTTGAGGAGCGCGCAGGCCGGTTGGTCCATCGCCTCTGGGCGCGATAACTGTAGCGAAAGGCCGGACCCTCTTTTACGGTGCGCCACAAACTGCTCCAGGCTCATATAACGCTGCTCAGAATCTGGGAAGTGACGATCACTATTTCAGATCCGACTAGCAGTAGATCAGATGAATTGAACAACTAAGAGGCAAAATAGCTAATCTATGTCTAATAAATCATGGATCATGCCTGACGTTTGTTCACTCACTGCAGGAAATTTGAATGTCTATGTATGCATATAAGTGTTGTTCATACATAAAATCAAAATCATGCTCAGATGAGAGATCTATCTGAGTGCTGTACTTGCATGCTTTCTTCAAATTCTCTGGTCTATGCTCGGAATACATGATTCTATGTCCGGCCATATGACGGATCTGAGAGTCAAAATCAAATACGGTATCCACGAATTCGAAGCCGAAGGATCAGTTGACGCGGTTGAGCGTCAAGTCGAAGCATTCAAGCATTTCGTTGAACCTCCGCCGGTTCCGCCGCCGGCCCCCGAACAATCCATCCAGGAAAAGGCGTCCGAGCCCCTAGAAAAACTGCTACGCGTTCAAGGGCGGGTTGTTTCGTTGACCACCGAAACCAACGTGTCCGAGGGCGTGCTCGAAATCATGCTGGGTTACCGGCGGTTTTTGAATATGGAGAATGTGAGCGGAAGAGAAATCATGGAAGGCCTGCGGAAATCCGGATTCAGAATTCCACGCGCCGATTCCATTTTAGCCAAACACGCGAAGACCGGACTTGTTATCACTTGGGGCAAACAACGCAATCGACGCTATCGCCTCACAACTGATGGCATTCTTCATGCGGAACAAATCGCCCGGGCTTTGATTACGAAAGCGCTTGAACGAGAATCGACAGCTCGATAGGCGGATCGCGGACACGGGCTTAACGTACGCGTCGAAATCATTACCTGGTGTATGCTTTTGAGCAGTTCTTATCAGGTTATAGACGATGCAAGGCAGCGCGAAGATCCGGATCACATTGCTAAGCGCATTGGTTCTCCTGCTCCGGCTCGACGGCGCATTCGCACAAACTGCAAGTAGTCCATTTGTGATCGCCGACCGCGGCGGTGTATCTTTCCAGACAGCGGGAACAGACCCTTTCCTTTCGGTTGGCTATGGAAGCATCCAGCCCGATACTGCCCAAACAACGCCATCCGGTGCCGCGATCTTTGGGTTTCGCGAGAACAATGTATTGGTCAGTGAGACAAGTGTCCCTGCAGCCGCGCCGTTGAGCTCAGGCCGCATCTACGCCGAAATTGCGGGTCCTTTGAATACGGGGATCGCGATCGTGAACCCGAACAACTTGGCGGTGGCGATTGACTTTTATTTCACCGATATCAGCGGTAACCCAGCGGGTTCGGGAAGCATGACCGTCCCGGGAAACCAGCATGTCGCGCTTTTTCTGGATCAACCTCCGCTTAAGGTCTATACCACACCGGCCTTTCAGGGAACGTTCAGCTTTACCGCGACAGCGCCGGTTGCCGCGATCGCTCTGCGCGGTTTTACGAACGAGCGTGGTGAATTTCTGACGTCGACGCTGCCCGTTATCGACACGTCTTTGCCTCCAACCAGGGCGTTGCTGTTTCTTCCACACTTCGCCGCAGGCGGCGGCTGGACCACGCAAATCCTGCTGGTCAATCCAGGCGAAGAAACAGTCACAGGGTCTGTAACCTTGAATCCCAACGGGATGGCTGCCGGCGTCGATGTGATTTTTGCGGGGGCCGGTAATTTTCCATGCATGAACCGGCCAAGCTGTGACTTTACCTACGCAATCCCCGGACGCACCGCACAGAAGATCACGATCGCGGGAGGATCCACCGCTGCAACTGGATCGATAACGATCGGGTCGATCATAGGCGCGACGAGCAGCGTCAGCCCAATATACGGACCTGCGCCCGCGCCGTTGGCCGTGCTCTCGTATCGTCCAGCGGGCGTGACGGTCGCCGAAGCCGGAGTAGTGCCTGTTATAAGGAGCGACAAGTTCCGCATGTATGCCGAATCATCGGGCAAACCCGGACAACCGGGCAGCGTTCAAACCGGCATCGCCGTTGCCGGGACAGCCATCGGTGATGAAGCTACTGTGAGACCACCCACCGTGGTTTTCGAATTGACCGACTTAACGGGAGCGCCCATTGCCGGACTTGGCCCTGCATCCATCAGTCTCGAAACATCGAGACAATCGGCCATATTCCTGGATCAGCTTTTTCCAGAGCTCCCGCCGGCTTTCAAAGGCATTGTCCGAATTTCAAGCTCGACGCTACCTATCGCAGTGATGGGCCTGCGCACACGCATCAACGAACGTGGTGACTTTCTGTTCACGGCCACGCCGCTCGCAAATGAGAGGAGCCCATCCACAACGACGCCAATGCTGTTTCCACAAATCGTCGATGGAGGTGGGTATTCGACACAATTCATCCT
>CAZWGA010000116.1:0-13750 GCA_964633285.1 uncultured Solibacteraceae bacterium
ACCCGCCCAATCCCGACCTCCGCTGTCTCGATCATCATGAGTTCCGAAACGGCTGGCCTGCCGCCCGAGGCATTGTTTTTCATCGACGATCGCGAGGAAAATATTTGGGCGGCGAAACAGTTGGGAATACGAGCGCATCAGTTCAAGTCGGAAGCGAAATTAGTTACGGCGCTTCAGGAAGCCGGGATCGAGATCGGGGATTTTGTCCATCGCGATGCGCTCCTCCCGTAACCGCCCTTCCTTGAGGAAAAGCTTGTTGACGCCCTCGAGTTTCACGTTCAACGTGTCGATATCGACAATGCCGTCGGCTTGAAAAGCGAAGTCCGCGGGCACATCTGTGAAATTCAGCTCGCACCAGCTTATTTCGCCTTCGTCATGATCGTTTCGATGGAGCGAAGGCAGGCCATAGGTTCTGCAGATCATGGGGCGCTGATCGTAAATTGAACACGCGCCTTTGATCAGGAAGGCGCAGCTTGTTTTTTCCTTTCGAATGGCCTTCTGAGTGGACGAGGGTAACTCGCGGAATCTTCGAGCAATGTTGTAAGCTTCAACAGCCGTCACCGTGAATTTGCGCTGGCAGCAGAGATCGCAGCCTTTTCTGCACATCAGGTGCGGCTTGTAACGTTGAACCATTTCCGCCGTCCACTTTTCGACCTGTTCCACAAGCTGCCGGTAGTAGCGGAGGATCATGTTTTGAGCGTAGCACAGGGGCGTGGGGGGGGACCGGCCAATGCCATTCAAAGAAGGCTGCCGAAGGCGGTGTACCAACTACGGCTGGCCGGTGGGCCCGACGCTTAGGGGCGCAGCCGGACGCGGCTCTGAAAAAGGCGGACTATCATGAGTGACTCGAAGACTCACATTTCAACGAATTGTGCGCATGCCGGTGGAGAACTTCCGGAATCGCTGAGTACGCCATCGGTGATGCCGATTTACCAGACATCGGTTTACGACTTTCCGGATCTTGAAACCGCCGACGACATCTTCGATCACAACAAGAACGGATACATCTACGGACGTTACGGCCTGCCGAATCATACCGCGCTTGAGGATATCGCCGCGAAGCTGGAACAGAGCGAAGGCGCCATTGCGACGGCGTCGGGCATGGCCGCGACGGTAGCCGCGCTTTGGACGCTTCTTCAGGCCGGTGATGAAGTCATCGTGGCCAATGATTCTTACGGCGGCACGCTCAGCCTCGCCGCGCGCGATTTTTCACGGTTTGGCATTGCCGTCCGGTTTATGCCCGTGACCGATCCATCGGCGATCGAGAAAACATTCTCTCCAAAAACGAAGGTTCTCCTTCTCGAGACGCTTTCGAACCCCTTGTGGAATGTCGTGGACGTCAGCGCGGCTGCCGGAATCTGTCATCAACATGGCGTGAAGCTCGTCGTGGACAACACCGTCGCGACGCCCTATCTGATTTGTCCCCTGAACCAGGGCGCCGATGTTGTTCTGCACAGCGCGACGAAGTTTCTCGGAGGACATCACGATGTAACTGCGGGCATCGTCGCAGGCGATCGTGAATTCATACAGCGGGCGCGTGAAGCGGCGATTCGCATTGGAGCCACATTGTCGCCGTTCGAGGCGTGGTTGACGGTGCGGGGCATTAAGACGTTCGCGCTTCGCATGGCGCGCATTTGTTCGAATGCCCTGGCGGTGGCGGAATTTTTGAAGGCACACAAGAAAGTTGCGAAGGTCTATTACCCCGGCTTATCCAGCCATCCACAGAATGACATCGTGCGCCGGACGATGAAGGGACTCGGAGGCGGCATGCTGTCGTTCGATCTTCACGGCGACATGCGCGCTACTGCAAATTTCGTCCGGAATTTGAAGCTCATAAGATTTGCGCCCAGCCTTGGAGGCGTGACCACTACGATTTCTCATCCGGCTAAAACGTCGCATCGCTCGCTGACGCCTGCGCAGCGAGCGGAAGCGGGGATTTCCGATACGCTCCTGCGCCTGTCGATCGGGATTGAAGAGCCGGAGGACATTGTCGGAGAGTTATCGGCGGTTCTGGCAGGAATCTAAAACTTCACGTCGTCCATGGCGGTATTGTAAAAACCCTGCAGGTAACTCCATGGTTTCTTTTAACGTATGGAACTTTTGATCGGTTTCCAAGTAGAATGGGTCCGCTTGCCGATCCAAAAAGAACAGCGAAAGTGAGACGTCCCTCGAAAGAAGGTCTGACCTCGATCGAATGAGCATTTTTGAGTTTTTTTTCAAATACAAACCCATCATCTACACGAAAGGTCACCTGGCCTTTCAACTCCTCGGTTCGCGCTGGCTGTTCATTTTCTTTGTGATTGCGGCCGCTGCCGGCGCCTTCTATGCATATCGAAGTGTTGCGCGTGATAAATACTCGATTGCTCTCGTCGCACTTCGTGCGCTGACGTTTACGGTTCTGGCTTTCATTTTCCTGCGTCCCGTCCTGAATATTTCGACGGTCCTGCCTCAGGAGAGCTACATGGCTGTCGTCATCGACAACTCCGAGAGCATGAAAATCAAAGATGACGGCCAGGTTCAGCGATCCGATCAACTCCTGAAGGGCTTTGAATCGACAAATTTCTTCAAGCGGCTTTCGGATAAATTCAAAGTCCGAACATACCGGTTCGACAGCACCGCCGAGCGAATCGATCGTCCGGATCAACTCACGTTTGCGGGAAAGCGCACGAGGCTGGAATCCGCGACAGATCTGCTGCATCAGGAATTGGGTACGGTGCCGTTGTCGGGAGTCATCCTGATTACCGACGGCGGAGACAATGCCTCCAGGCAATGGACCGAGTCGCTTTCCCGGCTGGAAGCGAAGCATATTCCGTTTTACACGGTCGGCGTCGGTTCTGAAAACATGACCCGCGATGCGGAACTCTGGAAGATTTCCGCGCCCAGGACGACGTTGAAGGAATCCACGGCCGTGGTTGATGTGTCGTATCGCAGCTACGGTTTTTCGGGACGGAAGGCCAACCTCTACGTTCGTGAAAACGGCGTGCTGCTGAAGACCGAACAGGTCACGCTGCCCGCTGACGGCGAGATCGGCGAAACCACGATCGACCTGCCTGCCAAGAATGAAGGCACAAGGTTGTTCTCTTTCTCACTCCAGGCGCCGGACGATCGCATCGCCGAAAACAACAATCTCGATGCCCTGGTTGAAATCAAGAATGACCATCCGCAGATTCTCTACATCGAGGGGGAGCCGCGCTGGGACTTCAAATTCCTTCGCCGCGCGATGCAGGATGATCCGAATATCCGGCTCGTTACATTGCTGCGATCCTCGCAGAACAAGTTCTACCGTCAGGGCATCGACAAGGAAGAAATGCTGGCACAGGGTTTCCCCACGAAGAAGGAGGAACTCTTCGCATACAAAGGCCTGATCTTCGGCAGCATCGAGTCGACGTTCTTCACCCAGGATCAGTTGAAGATGGTCGTGGATTTCGTCAGCAACCGCGGCGGCGGGTTTCTGATGATGGGCGGGCGCAATTCCTTTGCAGGCGGCCGTTACGAGAACAGTCCGATTGCCGATATCCTGCCGGTGCAGATGTCATCTGGCGACCGCACGCCGGTTATCGGAAAACTCAAGATGGCGATCACGGACTATGCCCGCACGCATCCGCTGATGCGGCTGTCGCCCGATGCGAACGCGAACGTCAAGCAGTGGTCGGATCTGCCTCCGCTTAACGACTTCAACAAAACACTCGATGCAAAAATCGGCGGTATCGTTCTTGCGCGCGGACAAGGCGACAAGAAAGGCTCGGATCCCATCATCCTTGCGTACCAGCGGTACGGCCGCGGCCGCGCAATGGCGCTGACCAGCGGCACCACATGGTACTGGCAGATGTTGATGCCTTCCGAAGACCAGACTTATGAACTCTTCTGGAAACAGATTCTGCGCTGGCTCGTCAACACATCACCGGATCCGGTGATGATTACGACGGACAAAGATACGTATCTGCCCGGTGAATCTGCTCATCTCACGGCGGATGTTTCGAACAAAAGTTTCGAGCGCATGAACAATGCAAAGGTCGTCGCCAAAGTGACCAACCCTGACGGCGTGACTGAAGCCATTGCGCTGGATTGGAATGGTTCGGGCGAAGGATCCTATCAGGCCGAGATCAATGCCACTGCTCCGGGTGTTTATCAGGTTGAAGTGGAAGCGACGCAGGGATCGGATAGTCTTGGAACGAATCGCGCGGCGTTTCAGGTCCACGATCGGCCTGTCGAGTTTTACCGGCCTGCGCTGGATGCGCGCATGCTGCAGTCCATTGCATCCTCGACCGGTGGGCATTATTACCCGCTTTCAAAACTCGGAGACGTGCCCGAAGACGTCCAGTACGTCGACACTCCGACTTCATTTATCGAACAAAAGGAACTGTGGGATGTGCCGCTCCTCTTCATGCTCCTGTGCGTAACGCTCGGAGCCGAGTGGTTCTGGAGAAAGAGGAAGGGCCTCGCATGAAGTTCTACGGGAGTCTGGGTTCGGTCTGCTGCGCCGGGTGCAGAATTGTTCTGCTGACTGTATCCATTCTCCTCGTGCCGATGGCTGCCCTTGCGGATTCCAGCGCGCTCATTTTGTCAAGTGTTCCGGGAAGCGACGAGCACGCTGAAAAGTTCAACAAGTGGACCGAAGGAACGCGCAAGGCTCTGATTGAGAGATTCGGCTTCTCCGCCGATCGCGTCATCGTTCTTTCAGACAAGAAGACGGGCCAGGCTGAAATCCAGAAAGCCTTCGCATCCCTGAAGCAGCAACTCAAACCGGCCGACACCTTCTTCCTTTTCTTTATTGGTCACGGCAGCGGTAGTGAGGGCGATTACAAGTTCAATATCTTTGGGCCCGATTACACGGCAGATGATTACAACAAGCTGCTCGACACATTGACTGCCGGCAGGATTGTGATTGTTGCCGGAACACCTTCGAGCGGCGCGGCTCTCGACAAGTTCAAGGCGAAAAACCGAGTGGTGATCACGGCGACCCGCAGTGGCCAGGAGGGCAACGACACGGTCTTCTACGACTACTTCCTCGAAGCTTTGCAAAGCCCGGCCGCCGATGAAGACAAGGATCAGAAAGTTTCCGTCTGGGAAGCTTTCAAATATGCGGTCGCGGGGACCGAACGGTTTTACAAGGAAGAGGGACGCCTTGCGACCGAACATCCGTTGATGGCGGACAACGGCGGAGACAAGATCGATATCAAGGTCAAAGAACCTCCAGCCCTCGCGCGAACGACGTCGTTTCAGGTTGATCGTCCGCTGGTATCGAGCAATCCGCGAGTCCAGGCGCTCCTGAACCAGCGGAAAGAAATCGAACAGAAGATCGATGCTCTCCGCGTTAACAAAAGTTCAATGCCCGAGGCCGAGTACAACAAACAGCTCGAAGACCTGGTTCTGCAGCTTGCGCTGAAGAACGAAGAAATTAAGCAGCAGGAGCCTAAGAAATGAAGCGTGTGCTTTCATTATTACTTCTGCCTCTGATTCTCCTGAGCTGCGGAGCTCTCTGGCAGTCCAATACGAGTCCGGTTGAACTGGCGCGCACAGGCAAATACAAGGATGCCATCGCCGCACTGGAACCGATGGTGCAGAACGGCAACGTTGATGCGCCGGTGGTCGAGGGGCTTTACTATTCCTGGATTCGCACCGGCGAATACACGAAAGCCCGGGACAGGTTCGAAGCCTGGGCCGGTGCGACTCCGAATGCCGGGCCATTGCAACTGGCGGCCGGCCGCATCCAGCACATTCTTGGAAACTACGACGCGGCGCTCGTTCATCTCAACGGCATCCAGAATTTCGCTGCCGTCGGAATTGCGGCGCAATACGAAAAAGGCGCCGTGCTCAGCGACAGCGGAAAGCGCGATGAAGCGGAAAGCGTCTTCAAAAAGGTCGTCGACAATTATGTGAATGGCCTTGGGCGCAATCCCGGAGATCTCATGTGGGTTGCCATGTCCGCATGGGCGACGGAAGATTTTCATGGCGCCAACGACGTGTTCAAAATCGTCACTCACGACAATCCGCGCAATGCGGAGGCCTTTTCCGCGTGGGGCGATCTGCTTGCCGAGAAATACAACGAACCTGAAGCGATTGCCAGCTATGAAGACGCGCTGAAGATCGATCCCAACATGCCCGAAGCGCATCTGGGATTAGCGAAGATGCTGGCTGCGACCGAACCCGAAAGGGCCGCAACGGAGCTTGAGCATGCGATGCTCATGAACCCGAACTCGGTCGACGGACATCTGCTTCAAGCCGCCGAACACATCGATTCCGAGCAATACGACAAGGCTCTGGAAGACATCACGAAATCGCTTTCCGTGAATCCCAAATCGGCGGAAGCGCTCAGCCTGCTTGCATCGATTAATTTCCTTCGCAACAACAAGCCGGAATTCGAAAAGTATGTGAAGCAGGTTCTCGATGCGAATCCAAAATACAGCAAGCTCTATGACACCCTCGCCGAAAACTGCATTTCTCTGCGTCTCTACAAAGAGGCTGTCGGCTTTGCGCAGGAAGCGTTGCGGCTGAACCCGCGCGACTGGAACGCCATGAGCATCCTCGGCATGAACCTCCTGAGGCTCGGGCAGCAGCAGTTCCCCGTGAAGGATTTCACGGGATTTCTGGATGCAAAGAAAATCGGAACCGACAAGCAGGTACGCAGCGCCGAAGATCTGGGCAGGGAAGTTCTTGAACAAGCCTATGAAGGCGATCAGTTCAATGTCTGGAACGTGAATACTCTGACGCTTCTGGATAGTTGGGAGCATTTCACACGCTTCGATACGCCGCACTTCACTGTGAAGCTGCATGAAAAAGAAGTGGCGGTCATGAAACCGTACGTGACCGATCTTCTCGAGAAGGCTTACGAAACATTGAGCGCAAAGTACGGCTACAAGCCCGAAAGTCCGATCACATTCGAAATGTATCCCGACCATGGCGACTTTGCAGTCCGGACCCTGGGCCTTCCCGGACTTGGAGCGCTGGGGGTGTGCTTCGGAAAAATCTTTGTCATGGACTCGCCGGCAGCGCGCAAGCCCGATGCTTTCAACTGGGGCAGCACGTTGTGGCACGAGTTCACGCATGTCATTACACTTCAGATCACCGATCACAAGATTCCGCGATGGTTTTCCGAAGGGCTTTCGGTTTACGAAGAACGCAAGGGTTTTCCCGGCTGGGGTGACGATCTGAAGCTGGATTATCTTGCGGCCATCAAGACAAAGAAGCTTCTGCCGACAGCCGAATTGAACAATGGATTCATCCGGCCGAAGTATGCGCAACAGGTTCTCGTCTCGTACTACCAGGCGTCTCTGATCTGCGATTACATCGATCAAAAGTGGGGATTCCCGGCAATCAAGAAAATGCTCCTTCTTTATAAGGACGGGAAAACGACAGCGGAAGTCTTCAAGGAAGCCCTTGGCCTGACGCTCGATCAGTTCGACACCGAGTTCTTCAAGTGGGTTGACGAGCGTGTGAAAGGGCTCGAACTGAAGGCATTCACGGATCTCATCAGCTCCGGGCAGGATGCATTGGCGAAAGGTGACACGGACAAGGCGATCGACATCCTGAATAAATCGGTCGAGCTGTATCCCGAATACACCGACGAACACAATGCGTACGAACCGCTCGCGGATGCTTATCTTAAAAAAGGCAACAAGAAAGCGGCTATCGATACGTTGAAGAAATTCATGACGTACTCGGAAACCGGATTCAAGGCCAGTCTTAAGCTGGCTGAACTTCTTCAGGAAAGCGGCGACAATGCAGGCGCGCGGCATGCGCTCGAAGGCGCCATGTTTATTCGTCCGCTGGATCAGGAAGAACATCAACGGCTCGGCGATCTTCTGCTGAGTCAGAAACAATACGCGCCCGCCGTTCGCGAATTCGAGGCATTGCTTGCTTTGAATACAGCCGACAAAGCCGGCGCCTATTACAAACTTGCCGAATCCAATTTTGGCCAGGGCAACCGGCAGGCTGCCCGGACCAACGTCTTAAAGGCTTTGGAAATCGCGCCATCATACGAGCCGGCTCAGCAGTTGCTTTTAAAAATAGTGAGGTAAAAGTGGAACTCAGCGTCGAACAGAAGCAGGAACTGGAAACTGTAGAACGTTTTCATACGGAATTAAAAAAGATCGATCACGAAATTCGAAAGATCATTGTGGGACAGAAAGAAGTTGTGGACCAGGTAATGATTTCGATGCTGACCGGCGGCCACTCGATCATCACCGGTGTACCGGGCCTCGCGAAGACTTTGCTGATCGCGACGGTTGCGCAGGTTCTTCACCTCGACTTCAAACGCATTCAGTTCACGCCCGACTTGATGCCGGCGGACATTACCGGAACGGAAATCATCGAAGAAGATCGCGCTACCGGTAAACGCGTGCGCGTCTTCGTGAAGGGTCCGATTTTCGCGAATATCATTCTCGCGGATGAAATCAACCGCACTCCGCCAAAGACCCAGTCGGCGTTGCTCGAAGCCATGCAGGAAGGATCGGTTTCAATCGAAGGCAATACGTACATTCTCGAAAAACCGTTTTACGTTCTTGCCACTCAGAACCCCATCGAACTGGAAGGCACGTATCCGTTGCCGGAAGCCCAGCTCGACCGGTTCATGTTCAACATCATCATCGACTACCTTTCGGAAGAGGACGAGATTCAGGTCGTCAGCCAGACCACTTCGCTGCGGCAGGTACAGTTTGAAAAAACGATCAGCGGCGCCGAGATCATGGAATTCCAGCGGCTGGTCCGCAAGATGCCGGTCGCCGAGGAGATCATGAGATATGCGGTGCAGCTCGCGCGCACGAGCCGTCCCAGCAATGCGAATCCGCCGGATTTTGTGAAACAGTACGTGAACTACGGCGCAAGCCTGCGCGCGTCGCAGTTCCTGATTCTCGGCGCGAAGGCGAGGGCACTCGTCCACGGCCGTTACAATGTGTCCGTCGAAGACATTCAAACACTGGCCTATCCCGTTTTCAGACATCGCATCCTCTGCAATTTCCACGCGGAATCGGAAGGCCTGAAATCCGAAGACATTATTAAACGGCTGCTGGAAGCGGTTCCGGTTCCGAAGTCGGGGATGAAAGATTGAGCAGTACACCCGCCGCCGAACAATCGTCCCCGAGCCGTTTCATCGATCCGAAGACTCTGATCAAGATTCAGAATCTCGAACTCGTCGCGCGTACGGTTGTGGAAGGTTTCGTTCAGGGCCTGCATCGTTCGCCGTATATGGGTTTCAGCGTGGATTTCGCCGCTTACCGCCAGTACATGCCGGGGGATGAAATCCGCCGTATTGACTGGAACGTGTTCTCACGTTCGGATCGTTTATACGTGAAGTTGTACGAAGGTGAAACCAACACGCGAGTTCTTGTGCTGTTGGATGTGAGCGGCTCCATGCGATACGGTTCTGCGGGAATCAATAAGATCGATTACGCCCGGTTCCTTGCGGCGTCGCTGAGCTACTTTGCCTATCATCAGCGCGACGGCGTGGGCCTTCTGACATTCGACACACAGATTCGCGCGCACGTTCCGGCAAGTCGCCGCCGTGGCCAGCTCCTCACCATTCTTTCCGAAATCGACCGCATTGAACCAAGCGCTGAGACTGAGTTTCGAAAGCCTCTCCGTTTTCTTGCGGAATATCTGACGCGCCGCGGGGTGATCGTGGTCATTTCCGATCTTTATGATGAGCCCGACAATATCATTGCCGGATTGAAGGCGTTGAAGGCGAAAGGAAACGACATCATCGTTTTTCACATCATGGATCACTTTGAACTGACATTTCCGTTCGAGGACATGGCCCAGTTCGAAGACATGGAAACGAAGAAGAAGCTGCACGTGATTCCGGAATACCTGCGAAGCCAGTACCTTGTGATCATCAAGCAACACATGGAAAAGATAAGAAAAGAACTCGCGGGTACACGCATTGACTATTGTTTGATGGATACCAGCCAGCCGCTGGATGCCGGACTGTTTTCGTATCTGGGGGCTCGCTCGAAGAGCGTTTAGGTTTTATGTCGTTTTTAAATCCATTTTTCCTGTTTGGCTCTCTGGCTCTTGCGATTCCGGTGTTGATCCATCTGGTTCGCCGCGAGAAATCCGAAATCATTCCCTTCAGTTCTTTGATGTTCCTTTTGAAAGTGCCGAAGCGATCGATCCGCCAGCAGAAAATGAAAAACCTGCTGCTGATGGCGCTGCGCCTGCTTCTTTTGGCGCTTCTTGTGGGTGCTTTTGCCCGGCCGTACATGACCGAAGGTGCGAAGGCCGTGACGCCCCTGGCTTCCAACCGCGGCACCGTGCTGATGCTCGACAATTCCTACAGCCTGCAATACGGCAACAATTTCGAGAAATTGAAGACGGAAGCGCGGAGGCGCATTGATGCCATGCGGCCAGGCGACCGGATGGCCGTGATCGTTTTCAACGAGAATGCATCCCTGTTGTCCAGGCCGACGTCCGATAAGAACGCTCTGGCTGCGGCGGTCGATACCCTGGAGCCGTCATTCTACGGCACCCGATACTACGAGGCATTCACGCTGGCCGACCGGGCTTTGACCGATTTCACCGGCGATCAGAGACAACTGGTTGTTATTTCGGATTTTCAGCGAAATGGGTGGAACCGTTCGAGCCGGGAAAGTGTCATTAGTACAGATGTGAAGACCGAAACGGTAAACCTGGCGATCACGAATCCGAACAATGCCGGAATCGACAGTGTCAACGTCGATCCGCCGACCAGTTTTGCGCATACCTACAACGGCCGTCTGATCGCCCGCATCCACAACTACCGCAAAGATGTTCCGGTGGATGTTCCTGTTGTTGTGAGTATCAACGACAAGGAAGTGGGCAGGAAAAAAGTGACTGTCTCCGCAAACTCATCGACCCTTGCCGAGTTCACGGGGTTTGAACTTCCGCTGGGTTTTTCCAGGGGACGCGTCCATATCGATTACGACGATCCTTTAAAGGTGGACAATGATTTCCTGTTCGCGCTGGAACGCCGGGAAAAGCTGAAGGTCCTTCTCGTGGACACCGGAAAACCACGTCAGAGTGTTTATCTGCGTCAGGCGTATACCTCATCGGCGGATCTGCCCTTCGAAGTCACTGCGGTTGCCGCACCGTCGGTAACGCCCGACGAAATTGCGAAACATGAAGTCGTCATTATTAATGACGTGCCCCGGCTTCCCGACAAGGTTCGGGAAAAAATGGACGACCTGAGAAAGACCGGTCAGGGTCAGTTGGTCATTCTGGGAGAGAATTCCGAGCTCTCCTGGTGGAACAGCTACGCGAAGCTGCCGGTGAAGGCGACACAAAGAATCTTTGTGAACAAGGATCGCGGAAAGCCGTCGGTGTCGCTGACGACATATGACCGGAATCATTTCATCTTCAAGCCATTCGAAACGAGCACCCGGGTCGCGTTGAGTTCATCGCAGTTTTTTGCTTATACGAATATGGAAACGAAACCAGGCGCCGTCATCCTGGCGAAATATGATGATGGAGCGCCAGTCATCGTGGAGTCTTCGAAAGACGATCACGGCCTGATCGTTTTCAATTCGACTGTCGACAACAGCCGGTGGAACGATCTGCCGGTGAGACCTTCGTTCCTTCCGCTGTTCGTGCAGATGGTTCGATACCTGTCGCGTTATAACGAAAGCCGGGGCTGGTACGCGCTTGGCGAAGGCATACCGGTTGTTGCAGGCCTCGAAAGCGCAGCAGCGGCCGTGATCGATCCGAAAGGAAACAGGCAGGCGCTTGGCCAGCTATCCGCGGGACAGGCGAGATTCTTTACTCCGATGGATCCGGGGTTTCATGAGATTCGAGTCGGGCCGGATACAAGGCTTGTCGCGGTGAATCCTCCGTCATCGGAAGGCAACCTGGAAAGTATGCCGCCGGAAGATTTGCTCTCCAGCGTTCAGAGAACGCAAGGCGAGTCTCAACAGGCAGGATTTCTCGGCAGTGAAGAGAAGGCGGAGTATGCCCGCCGTCAAATGGGCTGGTGGTACCTCTTATTCATTGCTTTATTAGCGGGTATAGCAGAGATTTATATCGCGAATCGGACGTATAAGACTTCTTGACGGGGTGGGAATTTCAAAAACGGGAGACGAACATGGCACCACATGAAGAGTTGCTCGGAAAAATCAGACTCGTAAGAAGCCGCTGGAGAACATTCCTGTGGCTTCGGGGTCTTGCCTGGGTTCTCGGTGTGACAGTGGTTTCGCTGCTGATCGGACTGGCGCTTGCGAATTCGCCGGGCGTTTCGGGCTGGAGCGTGATGGCGCTTCGGCTGGGTCTGCTCGCCGCGGTTGCCGCAACCGTGATCAAAGCGCTGGTGCTGCCTTTGCGCCGGACTCCGTCAAACACGCAGCTCGCACGTTTTGTTGAAGAAAAGAATCCTGGTCTTGAAGACCGCCTCGTCACAGCGGTGGATGCGATCGAGAAATCGAAGACCGAACAGGTCGCGTTCGTGCACCTTCTGACGAAAGACGCGCTCGATCGCACGAAGCACGTCCGCTTCGGAGATCAGGTCAACAAACGCAAGTTCGGCGCGTTCGCTGCATTGACGGGCACATTTGCTGTTGCGCTGATTGTGAGCCTCTACATTGCGTCCCTGTTCTTTCCGGTGGGAAGCGCGAGGCTGCTTGCCGGATTTCCGAAACCTCCCGCTCTCGATGCTTATCAGCTTAAAGTGACGCCCGGCGACAAGACCGTTGCTCGCGGCGATGATGTCACGATCCAGGCGATCGCGCAGGGATTCGATCCTCGGCGCGCGGAAGTACACCTCCGTTATTCCAACAGCACGCAATGGGAAATTGCGACGATGGAAGTCACGCCGCAGAACGTGCCCACATTCCGTCATCTGATTTTCAACGTTCAGGAAGCCGTACATTATTTCGTCGATGCCGACGGTTATCGTTCGAAGGAATTTACGATTGACGTCGCGGATCTTCCGCGCGTGGAGAAGCTTGATTACACGTATCACTATCCCGCATATACCGGCCTGGCCGTGAAGAAGGAAGAGAACGCATCCGACATGGTCGCGCTGAAGGGCACCGAAGTGGAAGTTACGGTCAACGGCAGCCAGCCGCTGTTGTCCGGCCGGGTTGTTTTCGATGACGGCAAGAGTGTTCCGCTTCAAGCCACCGGTGAAAGGACCGTCAGCGGAAAAGTGATCGTGGACCGCACAACGCGATTCCGTATCGAACTGACAAACAAAAACAAGGCGAAGTACCTGGGCCTTGAAGAGTATTCCATGGAAGCGCTCGACGATCAGAAGCCGATCGTCGAGTTCACCAAGCCCGGCCGGGACACCAAGGCCACCAAGATCGAGGAAGTGTTTACCGAGCTACGCGCGGAAGATGATTTTGGTGTGCAGCGCCTCGAACTCTATTACTCGGTCAATGGCGGCGCCGAACAGAAAGTGGATCTGTTCAACAGCAAGGGCGATCATCCGAAAGAGATTTCGGCGAGCCATACCTTCTTCCTTGAAGAATTCGATCTGCAGCCCGGCGATATCGTTACGTATTACGGAAAAGCTGTCGACACGAAGAATCCCGCGAACACCGTATCCACGGACATCTATTTCATCGAAGTCCGAACCTTCAGCAAAGAGTACCGTCAGGGCCAGCAGGGTGGCGGCGGTGGCGGCGGCGGTGGCGGCGAGGCCCAGGAAGCCCTCTACAAGACCCAAAAAGAAATCATCGCGGACAAGCACAAGCTCGATAACAACAAGGACAAGTTCAACGCGAAGGAGTGGACCGACAATAACCACGCGATTAAAACGAACCAGAACAAGGTATACGGACAGGAC
>CAZWGA010000117.1:0-13267 GCA_964633285.1 uncultured Solibacteraceae bacterium
TATTGGCCGGTTTTCAGCTGATAATGATTGGCCGGTTTTGGGTGATTACCGAGGCGAAAAGATGCATTTGAACACGCGTCTTCGTTGCCCACACTCGTCCGACAACGCGTGGCCCATTCAGTCTCGGTCCCGCGATGAACACCGCTTTATGTGCATCCCCAATGCAGGATCGCATCATTAAATCGATTTCTTGCCAAGTCATTCTCTCACCTCTATCCACACGCCAACGATGCGACCCCGGTCGGGAGTCAGGTCCCCGAAGTTGAAAAATGGCTCCCTGATCGCCGAACATTTCCTTGAATGATCGCATCTCTGAAAATGCGGTTTGGATTCTCCGGATAGATTCTTTGTGAACCCACAAGAGCCCGACTATTCGCCGGCCAAAACTAATAGCTCATGCGCAATTTCCTGTGGCGTCTGCGAAAGAATCAAGCGAAGGCGGTTCGGTTTACCTTGATTTCGATCCTTAACGACAACGGCTTCCCATTCGTTGACCTCTCTTGCGCCGATATCGATAAGGATTTGCTGAATCTCTTCTGACCACCAAAAGGGTTTAGCTTTGGACTCAGGGCTTAAGAACCTCCACGTGTCCCGGAGAATAGAAAGTATAGTCACTGTACTAGGGTCATATCGGTCTGGCCCATAAATGAACGGGTCAAAAACGTCAGGATAGAATTCCGGATTGACCTGCACTTTCAATCGGTCGTTTATTCGAACCGACTCAGAATCGATGTTCGCCTTCTGCCACTCTGGTTCGGTCCACATGATTGGCAACAGCCGGTCGCAAAGAAAGAAACTCCGAGAAAGCCAAGCGGCAATGATCTCGTCTGAATCTTGAGAGTGCGCGTTAAGCTCAACCACATGCGCGCGACTGGCGGACACCCAAACTGATAACCTCAACATATGTGCGTGAATTGATCTCCGGCGAAGCTCAACAATGTCTGACGCGTCACGACGTTCCGGGGCTAGAAGGGCGACTCGTGTCATTCCTGCAATGAAGCTTCTAATCCAACTCGCAAGATCAAATTCCGCAACCCCATCGAATTCGTTCCGTCCGAGAAGCAGAACGAGGAAATACCACAGGCCTTCGAAACAATTTGCGGCACTCTCAGCATTTGAAATCAGAAACTGCAATCGATTCGTCTGAGCAGTAGGGTCCGATTTCAACGAGGCGAGAAGTTGTCTGATTTGCGAAGCGGTTTCTGCCACCTGATCTTCGCGTAACATAAGAATCCTTATCGCCGAGATCGTAGACTCCGACGGCTGTTCGATTCGCCGATCGTTCGTCGTAGCTGCAGTCCAGCCACAAAATGCGTCAAATTCCGAAAGCGGTTTTTTTGACAAACGGCGGAGGGCGTGAGCCAAGTCTCTCTTCAAATGAAAATAGTTACTTGAAATATAGGCCCGAGCAATGCGGTCCATAAGTTTTGATCGACTCTTGCCGAATTGGTGGTTGAAGAGATTTGTCAATTGCTGAGCAAGTTTTGGATCAGCGACTCTCAGATATGGATACATGTGCTTGAAAATCGCCGCTTGCAAATCGGGTTCAGCAACTAATAACAATCTCATCAATGAAACCGTGAAGGGGATGGGGAGGTTATTGCCTTGGGGGTCTTTTTTCTCGACGTTGGTCTTGACGTATGAACCACCGACCTCTTCTCCAACCTGCAATTCGGAATCTGAACGGGCGCGTCTCAGGGTTTCTAACGCGGCAGCTTCTTGCTCACTCTCTTGGAGTTCGATCGTAAACTCCGGTTCATTTGGTTTCTTCACGTTCATTAAGACAGAACCCATGCCGAGGTTCTTCAGCTTCAGAATATGTCCCAAGAATCTCCGCATGTCTGGATTCATGTCGTTAACCAACGGCGTCTCGGAAAGTGGAATCATGAATCGCATCAAGCTATGGCGAGCGGCCTTCTTCGGAACGTTCTTTTCGAAAATATCGAGGCTGTCCAAAACCAAATCTTCAAGCGCACGTACGATATCAACGCGCCTACTTGTAACCGGCTCCTTGGAAACAGCACGACCCAACCAACGAAGAGATTCGAGTCGCCGCTGAAAATCCATCGAGCGGCTAACCAATTGGCCGCATAAAGACGGCCAAAAATACAAGCTCAGTTCAGATGGGCCGGTCGCGTTGAGCGCATTTTGAATCTCGGCCGCGAGCATTTCAGCAAAGATCTCCGCGTCAGCACTGGAAATCGCATTTGCATGAGCTGTCCATAGCTCCGCAATTAATGAACTTCCCAGGCTGACCATAGCTGTTGTTGAAAACACGGCTAACCTGTCAGGCGGTAGACCTTCTGGTAAGTAAGTAGGAAACTTCGCAAAATCGTTGACAAGGCGAGAATAGGGAACGGCAATTTGCTGCGACGAGTATCCGATTTGGTTTAACCACCACCTCAAAGCGAGGCCGAGCTGCAGCCCGCGATAGCCGTGTGAAAACAGCAGCCAACATAACTGACCCGCGCGGTCTTTTTCGAGCACGCCCTTTTCCGCTAGCGCTTCGAGCACACCCTCTGTTGAGAGCACGCGGATTCGTCCATGGTTTGCACGAACGGCTCGCGCTGCTTCTTCGAACTCTTTCTCAGCTGACAACAGCCCGCGACGGTCCAAAATTAGATGCATAAATAGGTCGTCCGCCCATACCGCCAACTGGTGTTCCTTAGCGAGCTGTAGAATCTCCAAAGCGGACTTCCACAAATCGTACACAGGCCCGCCCTGCAGAGGAGGGGGCGTTTTAGCCTGAAGTTCTGTTGCTTTCCCTTCCACTATCAATTCTTCGACAACCTCAGCCGCCTTGAGGCACTTATCAAGCGCTTCTTGATAAAGTGTCGCTTCGAACTGATTACTGTCCAGCTGGGACCAGGCATAAGGACCGATCACGAGTTTTGGCCACCGCACGTCTCCTTCAATCCATCGACGCAGGAAGCCAGTGCCGTACCACGCGAGAATCGCGGGCTCTGAAACGACGATCGGTTTACTCAAATCGATGTATTTCGGTTCTGTGCTTTTTCGAAAGGGTTCTGGGTGCTCTTCCGTGGCTTGTTTCGCCTCATCGGGAAGCAGCAGTCCGACCTTTACGAACGTTGAAAGAAGATCTGAGGAGGATATGAGGAAGGGCAATGTCTCACCCTTTTCGGCCTCTACATAATCGTCCAGGTAGTACCCGTTGACCGCCACTGCAGTTGACGTATCGAGCCCACGTGGTCCGAAGTGTTTCGTCGCTTCGCCAGGTTCTGCGGTTTGCACTCGATCTTGAATAACTACCTTTTCACGTCCCGCCTGTAGCAACGAAAACACGTCCGTATGTCGTTGCCGGTATGAGGGTAGCTGATCTGCTTCCAACCGAGAGATTTCTCTGTTGAGCCAATCTCGACATCCAGGAAACAAATACAAGGGGACGTCTGCAGCCGCCAGCGCCGTACTTATTTCTCTTGTTGCTGAGAGTGTTCCAATTGTGAGAAGCGCTGTGACATCGATCAATATGCCAGCGCCGAAAGTCGGTGAATGCTCGTATGCATCTACGACACTAGGCAGATCTATCAGAATCGATTGAGACTGACGATCGTGTTCCCAATTCCGCTGAAAAACAGCCATTCGCGCCCACCACCAGAACCAACTCGGACGAGGCAATTGTTCGCGTAAAGCTGCGAATGGAATCAGACCGGCACGGTAAAAGGAATCCCAGCGTGCAACATTCTGCATGCTGTTGACGTAAAGCTGAATCGCCTTCTCGGAGGGTTCTGACCTCAGATATGGGTTCGCGTGTAAGTCGAGATGTCCGATGATCTGCCAAGCTTCTTTGCTACGTCCGCTCGACTGCCCAGATAACAATAGTTGCGCTGGAAGCGAAGGTTCTGTGGGTGAAAGCTCAAACGCTTTTTTGAACAGATCGAAGGCGAGACTTGCTGCCGCGGGGTCACGGCTTGCCTTTTGGAGATACACCTGGCCGAGCAAAATGTTAAGTTCAGTCGAGTTCGCGTGTGATTGCAGAACAGGTTCAAGGACGCGGATCGCGGCATCATACTCCCGAGCAATAGCCCACGCCTTACCGCAAAGAATGGACAACCGCAGGTCCTCCTTCGCTTTTGCCAGAGCCTTTTGCAAGACGAGCGCGGCATCTTTGGGCTTACTCTCATCCATCAAGATTTGAGCCTTAGCGAGAAACACTTCTCTGCCCGCAAGATCATCCGTTTCGATCTCGTTCAGCACTGATAACGCCTGATCAATTTCTCCGGACGCTGCAAGCACCGCAGCTAGGCGTAGACGCGCGCTACCGGTAGGCAGAATATCCACAAGAGTTTTCGCATAGGTCAGAAGCTCTGCGGAAAGCTCCGAATCAGTCAGATGTTGATTTTCGATTGTCATGCTCGTTGCGTCGTATTCGCGCTTCTTCGAACAGTAAGCTTAAAAGATTGTCCAAAATTAAACGGCTCCTTGGATATTCCTGGAGTGCTGATCGCAAGTGGTCAATTGCAGCTAGGCGGCCAGTGTTCCTCAATAGGAGAAGTCCTCTCAGGATCGCAGTGAAATCGCCACGAACACTGGAGACCTCGGTCTGCAAAAAGGCTTCGGCGGCGTCGAATTTTCTTGAGTCAATGAGGAGCCGAAGCAGTGCCTCGACAAGAAGATCGCGTTCGCGGCTGGCTGAATTGCTGGCCAGCACTTCGCGTAGCACTTGTTCCGCCGGTTCAGGCATTCCAAGGTTAAGATAATGCTTGGAAATCAGTAGGGCGCGCTCCTCCACTGTAATGGCACTCTGACGATAAAAGTCGTCAATAATCTCCAAAGAAGCTGCGGTATCCCCGAGCAGATATTCAGCGAAGGCCTTGCCTCTAGCTGAATTAGGAATTCGGGCTAATCGGTCCCGATATAAGATGAAACGCTCATCATCATCAATGAACCTGAAGAACAGCATTGCGCCGCTCAGCGCAGTCGTTAGTCCAGCCGTAAACGATCCACCTAGGCCGTCATAGGCTGCTATCGCTTCTTCGTATCGAATCCGAACGAATTTCAGGAATTGGTTTCGATCGAGGCCTTCACCTACTAGACCATCGTCGACAATTCGCCGAAGTAGCACATCGCTTAACGTGGCGATCTGAAGGAGCGCAGGAGGGATTCCGTTTGCGAGGTCTACACAATTTTTCAATTCCGTCGCTATTCGTAGTGCATTGCTTTCGCCCAACCGATCAAGAAGGAATTGAACGCGGAGTAACCTAACATCAGCATCATCTGGCGCGGAATCAAGCACGCGCAACGCATCGCTCGACTTTTCCAAGAAACTGAGGAGGGCTTGAAGTTTTGGATTGGGAAAAGCTAACGTGAGTTGCGCAAGAAGTTTTAGATCCCCGATGTTTGCGACCACGGGACCTGCTTGGATAGCGCGTTCAAGGCTTAATGGTCCAAGCGCAAACGTATCGTCCACTCGCCCTCTTGCTTGGTCACTTTTGCCTTGCCAGAACGCGATCGTTGCAGCTGCCAATAGCAGCCGCTGGTAAAAGTCGCGAAAATGAGCGTTCGCTTTAACATCGAGCCTTCCAACTTCCTGAATTAATTCCGACAACGGTTTCTCTGCATCGTCCAATCGCCAATTGTTTATTGCTGTATGTATCGGCTCGTATTTATCCGTGAAGAGCTTGATAAGAAGATCATCTTTCAAAGGCTCAATCGTCAGCCCGAGTCCCGCTACCGAACTGGTCGGCTGTCGCGGAACAGGTAATTGCGTCTTCGCCGATTCCGCTAGCTCAGCCAAAAACAACGGGAGACGGTCGTAATTCTTCAGTTCTATAACTCGCATGTTGTGATCTCTGAAGAGTTCGTTACGCCTCCAATCGGGTATCGTGTCGGTAACCAGGAAATGCTCGTGAGTCTTACCGTCTAACAGGTCAAAGACCCTGTCCAGCTCCGCCGCCAAATTCGCATCGCCTGCCGAATAACCAATAAACAGAAACGAGTTGCGGACTAGGCTGTCCCGTAAATGCTGGCTCAGAAGCTGATCTTTTGGGTAATGACGGTAGTCTTTCTTCGAGAAAACGAGACTATCGGGGTTCTTTAGATCCCCGTGGAGTTTTATTACCATCTGCTGGCGGTCGGCTCTCGAAAGATCCAATCCCACAATGATGGCAACGCAATCAATTCCGCGGCGCAAAAACGCCTTTTCCCACATGTCTTCAGCATTGGTTGTGAAGATTTCGGCAGGACTGATCTGCAGTAGATCGATTAACCGATCATGAAGCCACGAAGGATCCTTTCCGTCCGTGCTTAATTCTTTGGTAAGCAACTCGATGAGGCCACCCCTGGTTTTTCCCGAGGTATTTTCGTACCGCGTACAGGCTTCATCGAGTCCCTTCGGAAAATCGCCCGGCCCTAGCAGTAATTCGCGCGCGAAGGTTTCTGTCAGTTGGAAGGCACTCGGGAGTCCTGAAGGCTGCGACGTGCCGGCTCCAGTAAAAAGACACCAATGTCCGTCGGCGATGCGTCGCGCCAATTCCTGGGCAGCCTTGGAATCTTCCGGTGAAAGATAGTCGAACACTGAAGCGCTTCTTGCCTTTTAATAGCGGCAACGCTATGAATCAATGCACATCGGTCCAACAGTCGAGAAGCATCGCGATTCATGAAGAATTCATAGAAATCGATGCCAGCCGCTATTAGCCCAGATAACGCAGAATTATCTTCAACGCCATGGACAAATCAGGTCTCATGTGCTTTTTTCTTCTGAAACTATGCGAGACAAGTCGTAGCGAATGGAGTTCGGGCAGGGGGTCGGCTCACACTACAAGAACAGCAGACTATTACGCATATCTTCCGGGGTTTTCGTTTTTAGCAGATTCAACAGGAGCCGAATTTGTTGCTTAACTTTGTAGCGTTGACGCGGCACAACAATAATGCCCGCATGCTCCTTGCCGTTCTCTAGATAATCTCGGTGAAGTCTGCAGAAGTCCGAAACGTTAAAGGTATACAGCGTCCGCTTATTGGCAGCGGCCCATGCCAAGTGGACGTCGTCGCCTGTACCACGTAACCCTGCTTCGACAACTGTTTGAACGTCGGCGCCACGCGCCCGAAGCCCGGCGACTAGAGCACGAGCGATCGTATCTTCATCCAGATATAAGGAAAGCTTCACTCTTTGGGCTGGCCGAATTCTCTTGCGAGTCTCAGGAAGTCAGCGTTTTCCGCTTCGAGTTCCCGATCTATTTCTTCACGGTTCGCGTGGTAGTAGGTGAGAGCAGCGTAAATCTGCGCGAGATTGATGTGGGAGTATTGGTCCGCGATTTCCTCAGGTGTCAAACCTTGCTGATAACAGCTTACAACCTGATGGACGGTGACACGTGTCCCGTCGATTCGAATGCGACCGCCGCAGACGTCCGGAGACCGACTCAGAAGGGTATCGATTGCAGTGCTCATAACTGAAGTCTATTTTACTCTACAGCCGTCCAAAGTCGCACGCCCGCCGATTCATACGCCAGTTTCCGCCGGGGCACTGAAGCTGGCCCGGTCCCAGTCCGCCGATGCCAAGACCTCTCGGATCTAAAGGCCCAAGAACAGTTGAGAAATGCGTGGAGGGTCCGCATTCACGAATTGCCTTCCGATTTGCCACAGTTTCGCGTCGACACGCAGCCGAAGATAAATCGCGCGTGCAACGCTCAGCGTACGGTGGGAAGACAAATCCCACTCGATTTTTCCAGCTAACGTTTCGAGATCTGTGGAGACACGCGAAGCACTGTGAAATCGATCCAGCCACCGCTCCATGTGTTCCGTGGCCGCAAGAAAATCGCTCTTATTTCCATTGCATTTGATGTCCGCGATTACGAGATTGGAGAGACCGTTTTCCTGGTAACGTGACCACGGAATAAAGTGATCCACGTGACTTTGCTTCGGCTCGCGAATCCTCTCCTGACAATAGAAACACCTGCCCTGCTGGATCTCCCACAGAGGGCCGCGCGTAACGGCCAGATCCAGGCGCTGCGTACCGAACAAGAAATGCTCCAAGCGAGAGTCTTCTTGATGATTCAATGCAGCGACCATGGCTGCCCAACGGCGGTGGATCAGCGGTCGGAGCAACCCATTCAGTCTTACGAGGTATTCTCCGACCCGTGGCCTCAGCAAAATCCTGTTGTCGAATCCGCCTTGCCGCCTCTGGTACGCAGTGATCTCTCGATAATCGATATCCCTGTCCCAGTTGATCTCGTAGATGAACGAATCGACCGCCGCGCCAATCGTCTGCAATCTCGGCAATGGCATTTCAATCAGCTTCCACTCAATCTGATCCAGGAGCTTCGAATATCCGCGGCTGGCGCTCACTCTGGCTCTAATTAGCGGAACCGAACCGTCTCCCAGTGAAAAACGGAATCTTTCGATGCAAGAGAGAATTTCAGCTTGTCCGCCACTCGCCTGCCGAAGCACCGTGGCCGTTCTAAGCGAACCAAAAGGGAGCGTATGAGGCCAATAAATCTCCGCTACTTTCTCCGCCAACTGACGCGTCGTGATGAGATCAGGAGGTCCGCCGGCCGCGGTTGTGTTTTCCAGGCAAAGATCGATCAATCCGAGCAGCACCGCTAATTTGTACGTTGTCGTATACCGTGTCTCATCGAGCAGCGAGAAGACTTTCTCTCCGAACGCAATCGCATCGTCTTGCAAGGCTGCAATTGGACGGCTCATTCCTCACTCCAATAACGAGCTTTTGAAGGGATTACCCAGCGGACTCCTCCACGTGGATCGGCGACGTCTCCGGAATAGCGCGGAATAATGTGAAGATGAACATGCGCGATTGTTTGCCCAGCGGCTGCTCCGATGTTTAGTCCAACGTTGTACCCATCGGGTGAATGCGTCCGATGTAACTTGCGTCGTACCGATCGCACTAACCTGAGCATAGCTTGCTGTTCCTCTTCCGTCAGTTTGAAGAAATCATCCTCGTGTCGGAAAGGAACGATCAGCGTGTGCCCCTTGCTCAGCGGATAAGAATCCGGAAACGCCACCGCCAAATGGTTTCTCGCGATGGCCAGATGCGATTCGCATCGCTGACAAAAGGGGCAATTGGCGTCCCGCGCCGTCGCGGAATTCAAATTGGGTCGTAATCCTAAGATCCATCCCTCGATCGCAGCGCAGTGCATCTGACCTTCATCGAGGCCGGGTACAAAAAAGGGCTGGATCGCTGAATCTTGATCAAGTCGACGCAGCGTTTCTGCCACACAAAATGCGTCATGCTGATGTGGGTCTCGATCCTCGCGTGGATACGTGTTGTTCCACAGCGCTGGGTAAACTTCAGCCACTACAGATTTGGCCTCCGGTACTTTCCATCCATCAAAGGGCCAGAAATGAACGTGATCTTTCGTATGCATCCGGATGTACCGCAACCATGGAATGCCGGAGTGCGTCGATTTAGCAACAGAGCCCGTGACGTCGAAATGAAATACGGATTTCGCTTTGCAGTTCATCTCAGTCAGACGTCTCCATCGAGAGTTACCGGATCGAGGGTTTCCGTCGCGCACGAAATCGACATAAGTGTGTGGCTGATCTGTTGGCCAGTGTTTTTGAAAATCGTCCAGAAATGCGGGCCAGTCTTTCGGAAGGTTGTGGCGGTCGAAATACTGAATCGGAAACGAAAAGCCGTGATCGATTCCGACGATCGTCGGGATCTCTTCCTGCAAACGCTCGACAAGCCACTCCGCAATGCCTTGACGGGTCCAATAACGTCTTGGACTTGGCGGTGGCAGAACTTCACTCGCTCTAGATGTTTCATCTGCGACGTAGACGCGAAGGCCTTTCAAGCTCGCAGTCGGCGTTTCTGCCCCTGAATAATCGATTCCGATGTATCGGCGAAACAAAAGTGAAGTCCTCACGCGTTGCTAACCGCCGCGACGGTTCTCCTCAAACATCAGGGCAGGAATCGGATGAGCAAGACGCCAAATCATTTGGATTGGACGCTCCTTTTGGAACTCAACGATGCTGCCTGGACCAAGAAAAGTGAAAGGCATAGTCTGTCCGTCGATCCTTTTGCTGTTCCGCGCAAATAACAGGATGGTGTGGCCACGTTCGTTGTGAAGGATCAGATTCTGTCCCGTTTCACTTGCCTGACTCGTATTGGAAGGAGATTCCCAATGTAACAGCTCACGGCTAATCGGGTAATCGGCATACATCGTGGACGGTGAAAATTCCCGTTCTGTTTTTTGGAACGTAACCAGAACAGCGTAAGCCTTGTGCTCAGGTGCATGGAGCAGTCCAACACCCGTTTGTCCTGCTGTCTCGAATGTCGCCAGACCAAGTGCTGCTTTGATGTCGTTATTGCCATAGTTCGCATGAAGCTCAAGTGGACACGCGAAATGGAGATTTACAGACGTACCTGCGATTCGCGATTCTGAATCCGCCCAATCCAGCACTTCGATGACATCGTCGAGGAACGCGGGGTTTTCTGAAAGTTTCCTGAAGGAATCGTGAAGTCCTGACAATCCAAGGTCAGACCCCGACTTGCCCCAAAATCGGTAGTGCTTCGATAAAGCAAATGGCTCAGCCGACGCAAGCGCATCGTCGACGTTATTCGCGCGCAGGTGCGATGCAACCGTGCGGAGCATCGTCACCTCACGCGGACCATTCACTTGAGCTGCACGCACTAAAGCCGATCGTAGCGTGTTTTGATCCGGGTCCGCTGATCTTGGTACCAGACGCGCTCGTGAGCGCCAGCCAGTCCATGAATCTCTGGCCAGCAAACTGGCCGGATCATAATCGTGATACCGAACAAAATTCTTGAAGGTGAGCGTCTGCCCCGACTCCTGTTCGAACGTTTGCAATCGCTCTGGCACCTGCTGAGCCAGATTTGCCAGATTCTGTCTGATATTCGTGAGGACATGCTCGCGTGCGACTCTGTCTAACTGGATCGAGCACCCAGCGGGGAGATGCGGAAATTGCAATTCGACTTCACGTTCGATGTTGAAACGCACCTTTGGGAGCAAAGCTTTGAACTTCAAGTCCAGACGATAACGTCGATGGACTTGACCCACGAGGTCGAGGACAGTGACGCAATCCTTCTCCGGTGCGTGACGAAGCCCGCGGCCGAGCTGCTGTAGGAAAACGGTCATGCTTTCTGTTGGCCGGAGAAACAGCAGTGTGTTGACGTCAGGAACATCGAGGCCTTCGTTCAAGACATCGCGCGTGAAGAGGAATGTGAGCCGACCGGCACGTAGCTCATCCAGCAGGTGCGCACGGCTTTGTTGGTCTGTATCTCCCACGAGGACGGCCGACGCTATTCCGCGGCTATTGAACCGATCTGCCATGTATTCGCAGTGGCGAACAGTCGCGCAAAAACCGATACCTTTGACCCGGGAGACGTTTGGTTCAAATCGACTCAACGCCGTGAGAACGACGTCGACCCGCTGCAGAGCAAGGACGTCGTTGGCCGTGTATACATTTTCCAAAGCCCGTTCATCATACCGGCCATTTCTCCAGAAAGTGTCGTCAGCCGTGGAAATTGGATCGGCGACGGCGAAGTATTGGAACGGACAAAGCAACTTTTCGTCGAGTGCCTCCGGCAACCGAATCTCTGCAGCGAAACGATCGCCGAAATCGGCTGCAACGCTTCGGCCATCCATACGTTCAGGAGTTGCAGTTAGGCCCAAGAGAATGGCTGGTGTGAATTCGTCAAAGATGTTTCGATAACTCGTGGCCGGTCCATGGTGGACTTCGTCTATGACGACGAAATCGTAAAAAGTCCTGCCCGTTTGCTCCCACAATCGACGGTTTCGAAGCATGTCCACTGAACAAAAGAGGTGATCCACGCGTTCAGCTCTATGGGGGCCAACTAGTAGTTCGCCGAAGTCCGGCTTTCTCAGAACGCCCCTGAATGTGCTAACCGCCTGTTCAAGGATTTCTCGGCGGTGGGCCACGAATAGCAGCCTGGCATTACGATTTCGAGACTCATAGAACCGTTTGAAGTCAAAGGCTGCGACTACCGTTTTTCCGGTTCCGGTAGCCGCGACTATCAGATTTCGCGAATGACCGTGCGCAGTTCTCTCCGCTTCAAGAGCTTCGAGAATGCGTTCCTGAAATGGATGCGGTCGGATATCAAAAAAAACAGGCGCTAGAGATGATCCGGTTCGCGCGTGACGGATCGCCTCTCGCAGTGCTTGCGGTTCGGCAGCATTGAACGGCACGAATTCTCGGCTATTCCAGTACGTCTCAAACTCGGCTTCGAATTTCTCCAGAATGTGCGGCAAATCCTGGGTAGTAATCTTCAGATTCCATTCCAGACCTCTGGTCATGGCCGCTTGCGACATGTTCGCCGATCCGATGTATGCGGTGGAGTATCCCGTCTTTCTATGAAAGTGGTACGCCTTCGCATGGAGTCGCGTTTTCTCGGTGTCGTACGAAATCCTGATTGAAACGTTGGTTAAGCGAGCGAGCCATTCAATCGCTTCGGGATCAGAAGCCCCCATATACGACGTGGTAATGATGCGCACAGGCGCATGGCGATCGGCCATGTCTTCAAAGCCTCGCATTAAGAGCCGAAGCCCTGACCATTTGATAAAGGAAATCAGTACATCCGCGCCGTCAGCGGAAATCATTTCCTGCAATAGTTCGTGCACCAATTGGGGATCGGTGGGTGATCCAGTGAAGAGACTGCTTTCCGACAACGACGTTTCCGGCCGTGGCATTCCCTGCGTTAGATATCGATTCGGAGTGATCTCCAACAGTAACGGCTTGGCGCTTTGGACCAAGCGCTGTCGAGAAATGGACTCCCTCCTCGGATCTCCTGCAAGGTAGTCGAGGATCGCATTGCAGATTTGGAGACGAACCGTGGAATCGGTCTCCAGGCGCAACGCCTTTTCCACGACGCGCATCAAGAAGGCGGCATAACGTGCGGGTTCCTCATCGGCCTCGATCTTGCCAAATACTGAGCGCAGTTCCGGCTGTCTCGCGAGGATGTCGCGCAGTTCCTCGTAGAGTAGCGATTCGTAAAGTCCAGCCGGCAGTTCACTCATCTGGAGCACCGCCTTGCGCATTCACACTCATCAAAAGGGTCTCAACCGTCGTCTATTCGTCGAGAAATCGGGCTCCAGCATTTTGCACTTTTTTGCCACTTTTTCTTCTAAAACTGTCCAAAAACGAGTTGTAGCGGTTTGTAGGGAGTTGGAGCGCGATACCGTTGAAACCCGCTCCAGACAAGGGTTTCAGCGATATCGGGTTGAAATTTCAGAGGACGAAAAAGAGGGCGGTGTAGGGTTTTAAGTCCGGTGCGTCTGCCAGTTCCGCCACCCAGGCTGAAATAGAATCAGGG
>CAZWGA010000118.1:0-12745 GCA_964633285.1 uncultured Solibacteraceae bacterium
AAAAAACAAAACCGCTTAATCGGAAGGTTTATTTTCGTAACAGAGTGGAGAACCCGGGATCTGAGATTTCAAATATTGGGTTCTCCAATCTTAAATGGTCTGTCCCTGAATTTCCCCCCCCTCCCTGAATTTCCCCTTGCGTTAAGCCTGCGGTTCGTTGATAATGAGAATCGTTTTCATTTACAGGAGCGTCCCATGTTGCAGGCATTCATCGTCGTTTTCCGCGAAGGGTTTGAATCATTCCTGATAGTCGGCGTCATTCTTGCGTATCTTCGGCGGATCGGGCAGCACCGCCTGGTTCCTGCAATGTACTGGGGTATCGCGGCCGCCGTCATCGCGAGCGCCGGACTGGGTTACATGTTGAGTCGCGGCGTGAACGAGGCATTGTGGGAAGGCATTTTCGGTATTGTGACGATTGTGCTGGTAGGGTCTCTTGTTCTGCACATGTGGAAAGCGGGCTCGAAGATGAAACGCGAAATGGAATCGAAACTCAGTCAGATTTCATCGCGCACTTCGAAGCGGTTGGCTTTCGCCGGAGTGTTTTTCTTCACGCTGGTCATGATCACGAAAGAAGGCATGGAAACCGTTCTCATGCTTTTCCAGATTCATGATCCCAAACTGGTAACCGGCGTCGTGCTTGGAGTGATCGGCGCGGCGGCGATTTCATGGTGCTGGGTGAATTTTGGAAGCTTCATCAATATCCGCCGATTCTTCCAGGTCACGGCGATTTTTCTTTTGCTCTTCATGCTCCAGATTGGTATTTACTCGTTCCATGAACTTTCGGAAGCCGGCGTTTTGCCGAACAGCGCGGTTCTGCATGACGCGACCGAGGTTTACTCTCCTGAAGGTCTGTATGGCCGCTGGTTCTCGTTGATTGCGATCGGCGCTTGCGCCGTTTGGCTTGTTGGCGCGGGCATTCAGGATTTCATCCGAAAGCAGAAAAGCAGCAGTCACGATCAGAAGCCTCCTCAAACGAATCGAGTCGCGATTTCGTAAAAGGCCTTTACGATCCCCGAATATTCCCGCAATCCTCCGTGAAATAAACCCGGTTAGCGCGCAGATTTCGTGCGTTCGATTGCCGGCAACGTCGGAAAACAATACAGATTCCAACGCGTTCGGGAGGCGTTCTGACCCGTTAACTTCTTGTTTTCATTTGGATGGTTGGCGGCTTGCTAAGACGCTGAAGCTCCACGTTATCAAAGACCGCCTGGGAGGGGGTTTTATGAGCCAGAAAAGTGTTCGAGTATTACCACTGATGGTATTCAGTTGTTTGATCGTGCTTTTCAGCACGACTGCGTTTGCTAATGGTTGCGAGAGTTTTGATACCGAGATGCTTTCGATGACTCTCACGACGCATACCGCTTTTGGACCGCTGATGATCCGGGAGAGTCCAACGCTGCCGTCAAGAGGCCAGACGTCCGTGTGCGGATCCACGGGAAACTACCATATCGATAGTTTTTTTGATGTGTTCACGGAACTAAGCGTGGATGGTGGCCAGTCCTGGTCACCTGCGCAGCCTTCGGCGTCTACAAACGAGCGATTTTTCGACACCGAGATGTTGCAGTTGGATCTCACGGGCAGCGTTAACGGCCAGACACTCATGCTCCGCGAAAGTCCGACACGCCCGTCGCTGGGAGTGACGACAAACGTCACGAATCTCGCGGACGGTAATTTCAGAATTGACAGCTTCTTCGATATATTTACGGAATTAAGCATCGACGGAGGTCAGAGCTGGATTCCGGATGATATGACTCCGGATGGCCAGAGTTCGAGCCGGATGGAAGCACTTCAACAGACGTCGTCTCAGATTTCGACCCCGGAACCCGCGTCTCTATTGCTTCTGGCTTCCGGTTTGGCCGGTCTCGCCGGCATTCGACGCAGAAAGTAGAAAGGCGAAAATTTCAGGGAAGATTACAGGGACGCACCTTCGAATTCGTAGTTCAGAATTCGAGGGTGCGTCCCTGTAATCTTCCCTCTTCAATGAAAATCATGCGATGCCACAGCCGCATCGCTGACACTCAGTTTCTCCACACGTGCCGCTTTCACTGAAATCACGTTATCGACATTCTGCAATCGTCCTTCGATCAATAGAAATCGCGTGCCCACCACTGTGAAACGATTTTGCGCAAAGACATCGGGAGTAATGATGGCGTTTGAAATTCCGGTTTCATCTTCAAGGCTGAGAAAAACAAAACCTTTTGCGGTTCCCGGTCTTTGGCGGGCAATGACGGCTCCCGCAATGCGGACGTATGTTCCATTGCGGATGGATGCAAGGTCAGCGGCACGAAGCACGCCCCTGATGTTCATTTCGGCTCGATAGTAGGCCATGGGATGGGGCCCGACGGTCATTCCCGTTCCGTGGAAATCCGCAACAAGGCGCTCTTCGGCAGTCATCATTTCAAGTGGCGACGGGCCTTCAGATTCTTCGATTGTTTCCAGCAAAGGACCGGAGCGGCGGGAGGCGCGCTCCACCTGCCATAAAGCGTCGCGGCGATGAAGCCGGTTTTCCGGTTGAAGAAAATTCAAGGCGCCGATCTCCGCCAGAAAAATCAATTCACGTTTTTGCAGTTCGGGGACGCGCCGCGCGAGATCTTCGATGGATGTGAATGGCGCGCGTTCGCGCTCCCGGACGATGGCATGAGCCACGGATTCCCGCATCCCTTTGACATAGCGCAAGCCAATGCGCATGAAGAATTCCGGGGACGCACCGGCGAATTCCTGTACTTTTTTCCCGATCGTGCAGAGCCAATCCGACTGCGTCACATCGATCGGTTTAACTTTCAATCCATGCAACTGTGCGTCTTTCACAAGCGTGGCGGGACTGTAAAATCCCATCGGTTGATTGTTCAGCATGGCGGCGGTGAACGCCGCAAGATAGTGACACTTCAGATACGCGCTTGCATACGCAATGAGAGCGAAACTTGCAGCATGAGATTCCGGAAATCCATACAAGGCGAATGAAGTGATCGAATGGATAATCTGATCCTGAACGTCATGGGTGATCCCATTTCTGTTCATTCCTTCACGCAATTTCACTTCGACTTCTTTCATGCGCCGCTCGGATCGTTTGAAACCAAACGCGCGACGCAGTTCCTCGGCTTCACCGCCGGTGAAGCCTGCGCTGATCATGGCCATTCGGAGCAATTGTTCCTGAAATAAAGGAACACCGAGCGTGCGCTCGAGAACAGGTTCGAGCGCCGGGTGAGGATAAGTGACTTTTTCGCGCCCCTGCCGGCGCTTTAAATAAGGATGGACCATGTTGCCGACGATCGGGCCGGGCCGGATGATCGCGACCTGCACGACGATGTCGTAAAAATGATCGGGACGCATTCGAGGCAGGCACGACATCTGCGCGCGGCTTTCGATTTGAAACATTCCCACCGTGTCGGCCTTCTGCATTGCGGCGTATGAAGCCGGATCATCGGGTGGCAGGCGCGCAAGGTCCACGTCTTCGTGGTAATGATCCCGGATCAACTTCAGCGAATCTTCAAGCACGGCCATCATGCCCAGTCCCAGGAGATCGACTTTGACGATTCCCATGTCCGCGCAATCGTCCTTATCCCACTGGACGACGTTGCGGCCCGGCATTGTCGCGGGTTCCAGTGGAACGACCGAATCCAACTGGCCCTGGCAGATCACCATGCCCCCCGAATGCTGTCCAAGATGCCGGGGAAGATCCTGAAGACTTAAACACAATTCGAGAAATTTGAGGATGCGCGGATCGCGCATATCGAATCCCGCGGTGCGGAATTGGACTTCGAGCGTGTCCGATTCGTCCCTGTACTCGAAATGGCCGACAAGGCTTGCCAGCCGGTCCAGCGTTTCGATATCGAATCCGAGCACCTTGCCGGCTTCACGCGCCGCCGAGCGTCCACGATACGTAATCACATTCGCCGTCATCGCGGCGCCAAGCGCGCCGTATCGCTGATACACATACTGAATCGCGCGCTCCCGCTGATCGCCGCTGGGAAGATCCAGGTCGATGTCGGGCCATTCGCCGCGCTCTTCGGAAAGGAAACGTTCGAACAGCAGACCCATCTTTACCGGATCCACCGCCGTAATTCCGAGCGCATAACAAACCGCGCTGTTCGCAGCCGAGCCGCGGCCCTGAATGAGGATGTTGTTTCGAAGGCAGAATTGAACGATGTCCCAAACGATCAGGAAATAGCCTTCGAGTCCCAGCTTTTCGATGAGCGCAAGCTCGCGCTCGATCTGGCGCCGGGATTTTTCGTCATACGGATGAAATCGATGAAGCGCGCCTTCCCCGGTACGCTTGCGCAGGAATGACGCCATCGTGTCGTTGCCGTCTACGGGATATTTGGGAAACTCGTATCCCAGATCCTTCAATGTAAATTGCAGCCGCGACGAAAGGTCCACTGTGTTGGCGATCGCTTCAGGGATATCGTGAAAAAGCTTCGCCATCTGCTCTGGAGTTTTCAAAAGACAATCGGAGTTTGTCGCGAGAAGCCTTCCTGCGGTTTCAAGTGTTCGATGATTCCGGATACAGGTAAAAACATCGAGAATCTCGCGATCGCGCGGCTGGGCATAACGGACGCCATTCGTTGCAACGAGTGGAAGTCGATATTTTTTCCCAAGCGTAATCGCCTGCTGGTTGATGGCTTCCTGCCGCCGGTCGAAATGGCGCTGCAGTTCGATATAAACATTCTCGCGGCCGAAAACACCGATAAGGCGCTCCAATGCCGGGCCGCCGTTCCTGATGGGAATGGTTTTTGTAAGCGGGCCATGTTCACCGCCAGTAAGACAAATGAGTCCGCGGGAATGTGCGGCCAATTCATCTTCCGTGGCCGCGCCTTTGCCTTTAGGAGCGCGAAGTTTCATCAATGTCAGAAGGCGGCAGAGGTTTTGATAGCCTTGGCGGGTTTTGGCGAGAAGGGGATAACGCATACCGGTGGTGGAAGTCACTTCGGCTCCGATGTGCGCCTGAATGCCGGCTTTTTTTGCTGCAAGATGAAAGCGGGGCGCGCCATAAACGCCGTCGCGGTCCATCAGGGCCATCGCGGGCATTGAATATTGGGCGCAGGCTCCAATGAGTTTCTCCGGCAGGGAAGCGCCTTCGAGAAAACTGAAAGCGGAATTCGCATGAAGCTCGATGTAACGCGCGCTCAATCGTACACTCCCTGGACATACCAGCGGCCCATGTGCACGTCGTAATAAATTCGATATAACAAATCGCGAACTTCGATATCCCATTCTTCGCGATCCCATGTGTGGGGCCGCCACCAGTCGCCTGATGTTCGCCATGGTCCGCTTGCCGTCACGATCGATCCATGAAGGCAGTGAAAACCGATCCAGGCGGGATTGCCGTCGCGCAATTGAACCGTAGCTTCCAGCGCAGGACGCAATAGACGCAATGAAACATGGGCATGGTATGTAGTCGCGGGTTTTAACCCGCGTTCATTCAACTTGAATCTATTTATCCGGAATGCATCCGGCCGATGGGTATCCACGACTTCCGCGGACCCGACATTGCCTTCACCCACGATTGCTTTCAGCCGCGCCAGTGTCAGTTCCAGTTTTTCCGGTTCCGGCGCTCGTGGAACAAACAATCCATTTTGCGTGACTCGCGGTTTTGCCGGAATCGTTTCAATCCTGATGCGCTGTACCGGCGCGCCGGGCGGATGCGATTCCAGATCGAGGATCAGTAATCTTGTAAGCAGCTTTGGATTTCTTACGGGTAGTGGGAGATTTAAAATCCGTTCGACTGTTCCCAGCCAGAGATGAACTTCATGAGTCGCCAGATTCCGCGAGCGCAATCGCGAACAAATGTTTTCCAGCATCCGCGACAGGATGAATGTGAGCGGCTCGATCGTTGCGATTTCATAATCGAGTTCCGTTATTTCGTAAAAACGCAGCGGATCGGCATGAGGATTCAACGGCCGTGAACCGGCGCCTCGCGCGAGTTGATGCAGTGCGACGCCATCCTGTCCGAATCGTTCGGCAATCTGCCTCGCCGGCAGTTGCGCGAATGCGTAAAGCGTGCGGATCCCCCAGCGATCGAGCGTTTCGAGAATTTCCGGTGAAGGTGAAAGCGCCGTGAGTGGAAGATCGCGAAGTCGCGCCGCTTCTGTTCCGCGCGTTAATACAGTGATGCCGGCAAATCCACGCGCCGCGCAGATTGCGGCATCCGGATTCGATGCCACGGCAATGTTCGCCTCGAGTCCGAGCGGCCGTATGCGATCCGCAACCTGTGTGGCAATTTCCCAATACGATCCGAACAGGCGCTCCAATCCTTCCAGATCGAAAACCACTGTGCCTGCTGAACTGTTTTCAACTCGCGGCGAAAATGTGCCGGCGCAATCAACCAAAATGGTATTGACGCCATCCGACGCTTTCGGAATGTGAATGCACGCGAACATCGGAACTTCTCCGGGAACGAACGACTTCGATATTCGTATTCAGGGTTTTTAAAAACGTGGACCACTCCGCGCTTTTCATTTCCATTCGCAGCACCAGCGTGGCGGCCGATTTCACAAGGCTTTCAGGACTCATCACGATGAGAACGGTGGGAGTGGTTTCAATGGTGCGTTGAAACCGGAACCAGGAGGCGAGCGGTATCGATCGGACGCCCGAGAGCGGAAGATCCGTCAAATCCATTACGATCCGACCGAAGCCGCCGCCTTGCAGCAGAAGGTCGGTGGATTTCAATACCTCATCGAGTTTGTGGCAGCGCACCCAAAGCAATCGATTCAGTTCGATGCCCGATGACGATCCGGATTTCGGATCGAATGCATCGCGCCCATCGACCAGTGCGCAGACTTCATCGCCGGATGTCGCTTCGGCAAGAATCGAATTCATGGCTGAAGTGCGGCCCGAAGATGGCGGCCCAAAAATTTCAGTGATCGCGCCGCGAGATAAACCTCCAGTCAGCGCATCAAGAGAAGGAATTCCGGTAGAAACGGTTTCAAGGACACGTCTGTCGAGATCGGTAAAAGGCGATGAAATCCGCTCACCGAGTGCGGATTCCAAACGGGCGCGAAGTATTGCCGATTGCATCGAAGTACCGGGAGACAGTTCTTTATACCGAACATTTGTTCGGTATGTCAAATGGCTATCGGCGGCCGCCGGCGAGAGCGAGCGCTTCTTTCATATTTCGAAGTCGCGCCATTGCGAGAGTTCCAAGAAAAGGGCCGATGGAAAGAAGCGCGAATGCGTATTTCCATCCGACGGCTTCGACCATGTGCGGGATCAGATGAATCGTGACGAGAGTGAGAAGAAATCCGGTACTGGTTTGAATGGTAAGCATCGTTCCGATAAGCGAAGGTTCGGATAATTCCGCGATGCTTGCGGAAAACTGCGCCGAGTCGGCAACGACCGTGATTCCCCACGCCAGACACAACGCAACCAGCAGCACAGGATTTCCTCCATACAGGAATCCAACGAGTATCGAACAGGTGCCGCTGAGAATCATGGCCGACATCGCGACCGTCGTCCGGCCAATACGATCGGCGAGCCAGCCCGCAATCACGCAACCCAGGCCGCCGCTTGCAACGGTGATGAATGTTGCAAACTTCGAAAACGTAAAAGCCGCATTCGCATCCATCGTGAGTTGAAAGCTGGACTGAAGAAAAACGCCAATCCATGCCCACATCGCATAAAGCTCCCACATGTGGCCGAAGTAGCCGAGATTTGCAAAGCGCAGCGCGCGCGAGGTCCAGGCTGTGAACGCAAATCGAGGGTGGAATTGAGGCGCTTTGGCAAAGTTGGGGCCGATCTTCGTAAACAAAATCAACACAGCGCCGAGCGAAGCGCACGCGGAAGCCAGCACAACGGTCCATCGCCAGTTCAGGCCGCCGGCGGCATTCAGGAAATGGGGCGTTGCGGATCCCAGCGTCAATGCGCCGACAAGCAATGCCACCAGCAATCCCATGTCGCGTTCAGCCCAACTGGCGGCCATCTTCATTCCTACCGGATAGACGCCGGCCATGCACATTCCAACGATGAAACGCAGCGCGGGGATCTTCAACGATCCTGGATTCGATGTCAGGATCAGAAGGTTCGAAATCGCTGCCGTAGCTGCGGCGGCGCTGAAAAATCGCCGCAGATCCAGGCGGTCTGCCAGACCGAGAAACGCGCTGATGAGCGTTCCGGCAACAAATCCAACCTGAACGCTGCTGGTCAAAAGAGAAATGTGAAACGGTGTGAGGGTTTGTTCTTTTTGCAGCGAAGGCACAACCGCGGTTGTCGAAAACCAGAGTGCCATGACCAGCACCTGGCTTGCGCAGATCAGAATGATGACCCGCCACTTTGTGGATTTGTTTATGAAACCCATTCCGGTGGGATGCCTTGTGGCGGCGGCGCAATAAAGCGGGTCATCTCGGCAGAACTGGCCGTTCAACCACCAGGGGACGCAGGGTGAATGTCCACGAAAGCGGAACCGACGCGGGAGTGAAACAGATTTGGTCATCGCACGCTTGAAATTCAAGCGTCCCGGCGATCGTTACCGCTTCCTTTCCACGAAGCGCAGCCTGAGCTTGAGGCGTTCCTTCAAGGATAACTTCCTGCACCAGCCTGAAAGGTTTGTCATAAACAGGCACGCGTTCGTTAAGAGGTTTGAAGAAATAGATCCGTGACGCCGGATACTTTACCGGCAGCGCCCGCACGAATGGCTGTGGCGTTAGATTCAGCGCAATCACGCGATAGCTCTTTGCGCCTGGCGCGTAGACATGAATGCCCTGATGCGGAATCAAGTCAAGTGCGATCGATAATCGATTTCCCGGAGCAATTGCGGAATCGCTCGGATAGGTCGTGATTTCCAGTTGTCCGGTTGAGATCCTGGTGCCGGCAACAGCATCGGCCTTGTTGCCAAGTTTCATCATGATGCCCGAAACGGTATTTCGTTCGATGTAGAAATCTTCGAAGTACCGCGATGTCACGCGGCCCTGTCGATCCAGGATGAACGTTCCCGGGAATGCTATTCCGATCATTTGAGCCGATGGCCGTACAACGGATACGTATTTTTGAATTTCACTCTGGACAGCCGGATTGTCCTTGTCGGGTCCAACAGCCCATTCCGGAACGGGATTCAGGATTCCGTACTTTTTGATGGTTGCCGATCCTGCGTCCGACAAGAGTGGAAATGTGATGCCGCGTGCTTTGCTGAAGGCCGTCAGAATCGCGGGCGAATCGTAGCTGATCGCGGCCAATCCCAATCCCTTTTCCCGAAGTTCCCGGGCCCGGCTTTGCAGCTCCACGAGCTGTGTTTTGCAATATGGTCACCAGTCTGCGGACCGGAAGAACACGAGCATCGCGCCTTTCGGTCCCATGATGGACTGCAGAGTCCAGGTCTTGCCGTTCTGATCCGCGAGGGCGAAATCGGGCACGCGCTCCCCAACCTGTGGTCCGAGCCTGGACACATCGATCTTTTGTGGAGGAGCTTGTGACTCCGTGGCAGCCCGCATGAATGGAACAGTCAGCAGCAGCGCCAAAGCAGTGCGTACAGTTGTCGTCATTTTGTAATCTCTCATGCAACTCGAAACAAGCTAGAATTGCGGGACTGTTTGAGCATACCGAATTCGGAGGCACGTATGAATAAACGTTTAATGATGGCTCTTGCGGTTTTATCCGCAATCAGTCTTGTTGCGCCGGTGATGTACGCGCAAACGTTCAAAGTAGAAAAGTGGGACATCAAAGGCGACGGCGGCACGGACTATGTTGCCGTCGAATCGGCGACGGGCCGTGTATTTGTTTCGCGCGGCACACACATGATGGTCGTCGAAGGTGCTACAGGTAAGGTTCTCGGCGATATTCCAAACACGCCTGGTGTGCATGGCGCGGGAATCGCCACGAAGGCGGGTCATGGTTTTACGACGAACGGCGGTGATTCGACCGTCACGATGTTCGACCTGAAGACGTTTGCCGTGATCAAGCAGATTAAGGTGGACAGCGGCGGGCTCGACGGCATCATGTACGATGAACCCGACGATAAGATCATCCTCACGAATCACAGCCGTCCGATCGGCACGCTCACTGCGATCGATCCCAACACCGGCGACATCGTCGGTACGGCCGAGCTCGAGGACAACGCGCCCGAAGGCGCTGCAGCCGATGGCAAGGGCCACATCTTCGTCAATAACGAGGTCAAGAACACGATTCAGGTTATCGACGTCAAAACCTGGAAAGCGACAGCCTCATGGCCGCTGGATCCGTGCAAAGGACCCACGGGCATTGCATACGACAAAGCGACCAACCGCATTTTCTCGGGTTGCAACAATACGTCTGTTGTTGTTGATGCAAGCACAGGGAAGGTCGTTGCCAGCATTCAGAACGGTACCCGCGTTGACGCACTCGGTTGGGATCCCTCGAAGAAGCTGATTTACATTCCGAATGGCGGCGAGGGCAACGTGACCGTGGTGCATCAGGATTCGGCCGACAAGTACACTGTGGTGGGCACTCCGTCCACATTCGCCGGAGCCAAGACGATTGCCGTCGATCCGAACACTCACAATGCGTACCTGTTCCAGCCCGAACGTGGTCCTGCTCCTGCACCCGCTGCAGGCGCGCCGCCTGCCGGGCGTGGCCGCGGACCGCAAGGCCCAATCGTTGCGGCCTGGTTTATCGCCATAAAACAGTGACGATCAGGTGAGGGCCGGAGGTCTACCGAGACTTCGACCCTCACGAAAAAAGGAGATGGTATGAAATCCATCTCCCCTGCGTGGGGGGACCGGCCAGCAGTAATGAGGCCGCGAAGCGGTGTACCGAACTGAACTGGCGCGAAGCGTGAGCCCGATAGGGCGAAACGTCAAGTAAACGGTGGGCCCGACGCTAATAAAAAAGGAGACTCCCTTGAGCCTACTCCAGAAGCTGGCGCTGGCGTCGCTTTTCACGGGTTTGATCACGAGTGCGGCGTTACTGGCCAAAGAGAAAGAAAACGAGATCAAGCGGTCCGATCTCCCGGCTGCCGTCGAGAAAACTGTTGCGGCGCAAAGCAAAGGTGCAACGATTAAAGGTTTTGCCAAAGAAGTTGAGGACGGCAAGACCTTCTACGAAGCCGAGCTGACCGTCAACGGGCATGCCAAGGACATCTTGATGGACCCGCAGGGAAACATTGTCGAGGTTGAGGAAGAAGTGGACCTCGCCTCGTTGCCGGCGGCAGTGAAGGACGGTCTGACAAAAGCTGCAGGCAAAGGCAAGATCACGCTGGTCGAAACCCTTACCAAAAAAGACAAGCTTGTCGCCTACGAAGCGGTTGTGAAGAACGGCTCGAAGGAATCCGAAGTTCAGGTCGGTCCGGACGGAAAGAAACTCGCCAAACCGGAGTGAGCATCCCACCGGCCGCATCGAGTTCGATGGAGGAAGGCTCGATTTCTAATCGGGCCCTCCGGCCGAAAGTGGTATCTTGCCCTGCATGCGAACTTTCATTTTTCTTGCCAGCCTTTGTGTTCTCCTCGTCCTGTGTACCATCGCCGCCGGACAAAACAGTTTGCAGCCGGACTGGAAAACATTTGATGACGAAACCATGCGGCATTATCAGGCGCTGCTGCGATTCGACACGATGGATCCGCCGGGAAACGAGAAGCCTGCCGCGGACTATCTGCAGCAGGTGCTCGAAAAAGAAAGCATCCCAACGAAGATCTTCGCGCTGGAGCCGAATCGTCCCAACGTCGTCGCGCGATTGAAGGGAAATGGACGGAAGCGGCCGTTGCTGGTGATGGCCCACACCGACGTTGTCAATGTTGATCCAAAGAAATGGACGTTCCCTCCATTCTCGGCGACACGCAGCGGCGGTTATGTTTACGGAAGAGGAACTGTCGATGACAAAGACAATGTCGTCTCTGCTTTGATGACCGCATTGAATCTCAAACGGCTGAACGTACCTCTGGACCGTGACGTCATTTTCTTGTTTGAAGCAGGTGAAGAAGGAACCACGCGCGTCGGCATTCAGTACATGGTCAATCAGCACTTCCCGGAAATCGATGCGGAGTTTTGCATAGCGGAAGGCGGAGGCGTTACGCGGCAGGGCGGTCAGGTGAGATATGCGACGGTTCAGACCATCGAAAAAATTCCGCGCGCAATCGAATTGACGGCGCACGGCGTTGCCGGACATGGTTCCATCCCGCTCAAGACGAATGCTGTCGTACACCTCGCGGATGCCGTCAGCGCTGTGGCCAAATGGCGTACACCGATCCGCATTAACGACACAACAGGCGCCTACTTCGCAAAGCTGGCTGAAGTCTCGGCTCCGGCCGAAGCGAAGTGGTATCGGGACATCCTCAGCAGCGATCGCAAGAAGGTTGAAGCGGCGGACGATCACTTTCTCGAATCTGAACCGCGGCACGCATCGATGCTTCGAACGTCCATTTCACCGAACGAATTCAATGCCGGTTATCGCATCAACGTGATTCCATCGGAAGCGAAGGCGCTGCTCGACGTACGCACGCTGCCGGATGAAGATCCTGCGAAATTCCTTGAACAGGTCAGGAAGATCGTCAACGATCCCGCCGTCGATGTGGCCTGGACGTCGCGCGACACGCGCCCGGGTTCTTCGGTTGCGAAACTGGATTCCGACGCATTCAAGGCGCTCGAAGCCAATGTGACCAAAGAATACAAAGTCCCGACCATTCCCACAATGAGCACCGGTGCGACGGACATGGCTTACCTGCGCGGCAAAGGCATTCAGTGTTACGGTATCGGGCCTGCAACTGGTGTTGAGGACGGTCCGCTGGGCTTAGGCGCGCACAGCGATAGGGAGCGGGTCCCCGAGGGCCGAATCCTTTGATTCGCGCGG
>CAZWGA010000119.1:0-12457 GCA_964633285.1 uncultured Solibacteraceae bacterium
TTAATGATACTAATTTGACGTAGCTGTTTCTGTTAGTTAAATGAGTTCTGAAGGATGATCTGATGGTTGCTGCGTTTGCGGCGGAGTTCCTCTTTGTCCAGTGACGGCAGATCGACGCCGTCAAATCGGATGCTTCCTCCATCGGGTTCCAGTAATCGCAAAACGGCACGGCCTGCTGTGGTTTTCCCGCAACCCGATTCACCGACCAACCCCAAGGTTTCACCTTGCCGGATATCAAAGCTGATGTCGTCAACGGCTTTCACGTGCGCAACAACCCGCGAAAGAACGCCTCGGTGTACCGGAAAGTATTTCTTCAGATGTTGAACGGAAAGAAAGGGCGCAGCCGCATCAGGCATGAATACAACGGACCTCCTGATGGGAAACATGCTCGAGCTGAATTTCCGACTGAGTACACTCCACAGTCTTCTTGTAACAACGCGGCGCGAAAGAACAACCCGCGGGAAGATTCAGAAGATTGGGAACCATTCCGTCAATGGTGTGCAGGCGTTCGACATTCGCGCCCAGGCGCGGAACTGAACGCAGAAGACCTTCGGTGTAGGGATGCTTCGAGTTATGGAAGACATCCGCTGCGGGACCGATTTCCACGATCTTTCCCGCATACATCACCGCGACTGTCTCGGCGACTTCAGCAATCACTCCGAGATCATGCGAAATCAGAATCAATGAAAGCTGATACTGTTCGCGAAGCCGGCCGAGCAGTTCGAGAATCTGAGCCTGAATCGTGACGTCGAGCGCTGTTGTGGGTTCATCGGCAATAACGATCTCTGGGCGGCAAACCAGCGCCATCGCAATCATGACGCGCTGGCGCATGCCGCCGGAGAGTTGATGCGGATAATCTTTGGCGCGTTTTTCGGGATCGGGAATAGAGACCGCTTTCATTGCTTCAACTGCTTGGGCGAGAGCCTCTCGTTTAGAAACCCTTTCGTGCGCGAGCACAGCTTCCGAAATCTGAAATCCCACATTTAGAACCGGATTCAGCGCCGTCATCGGCTCCTGAAAAATCATCGAAACTTTCGCCCCGCGCACCTGCCGCATCTCCGGTTCGGAAAGCGCAGTGAGGTTACGGCCGTTCAGGAGAATCTCACCTCCAACGATTCGTCCAGGAGGACTGATGAGACGAGCGATCGACATCGCCGTTACGCTCTTGCCACAGCCGCTCTCGCCGACAAGTCCGAGTGTCTGTCCTTTGGCGACAGTGAACGACACATCATCGACGGCCTTCACGACGCCTTCATCCGTAAAGAAGTATGTTTTAAGGTTTCGGACTTCGAGAACGTTGCTCAAATCCCGAGAGCCTCCTGATACTCGCCGTGAACCCTGCGAAACGCGTTGGAAATCTCTCCTATCGTCGCATACGACTCCACCGCCTGCAGAATGTAAGGCATGAGATTATCGGAACCCTTCGCGGCATCCTCCAGGACTCGAACGGCTTCACTGGCTGATCCTTCATCCCGGCCCGCGCGAGCTTGTTTAAGATTTTCAATTTGCGCCGCTTCGAGCGCAGGATCCGAAAAATGAATGGGAATCTTCTGCTCTTCTCCCGAACGATATTCGTTGATGCCGACTATGATTTTCTTTTTCTGTTCGATGTTTTTCTGGTAGCTGTAGGCCGCTTCGTGGATCTGGTTCTGGACCCATCCGCTCTCGATGGCTTTGAGCATGCCGCCGAGATTGTCGATTCTTTCAAGATATCCGCGGACTTCCGCCTCAATCCTGCCGGTGAGTTCTTCAATCGCAAATGAACCGCCCAGCGGATCCACGGTATTCGTAACGCCCGATTCATGCGCGATGATCTGTTGCGTCCGCAACGCCAGCCGCGCAGCTTCCACGGTGGGGATCGCCAGTGCTTCGTCTTTTGAATTGGTATGCAGCGATTGAGTGCCACCGAGCACTGCAGCCAGAGCCTGTATAGCCACACGCACGACGTTGTTGTCCGGTTGCTGAGCGGTAAGCGACGATCCCGCCGTTTGCGATTCAAATCGCAGCATGGATGATCCTGACACCTTTGTACCGAATCGATCTCTTGCAATCGCAGCCCAAGGCCGGGGCGCGCTTCGAAAGTTGGCGATCTCTTCAAGGAAGTCGTTGTGCGTATCGAAGAAGAATGACAGGCGCGGCGCAAATGAATCGATGTCAAGACCGGTCTGGAGCGCGGCTTCGACATATGCGATCGCATTTGCGAATGTGAAAGCTAGCTCCTGAACGGCTGTCGAACCGGCTTCTCTGATGTGATAGCCTCTGAACGAAATGGTGTTCCAGTTCGGAACTTCCCGCTGACAATACCGGAAAATATCAGTGATCAGGCGGAGCGAGAACTTCGCCGGATAGATATAGAGCCCACGGGCGATGTATTCCTTCAGGATATCGTTCTGCGTGGTGCCGTTGACGGCCTTCGGCGGCACACCCTGTTTTTTTGCCACGGCCACATACATCGCGAGCAGAATGGCGGCAGTCGCGTTGATTGTCATCGAGGTCGAAACCCGATCGAGCGGAATTCCGTCGAAAACCGTCTCCATGTCGTGAAGGGTATCGATGCTGACCCCGACCCTCCCGACTTCCCCTGCTGCAAGAGGATGATCGGAATCCATTCCAAGCTGTGTGGGCAAATCAAACGCAACCGATAGCCCCGTCTGACCGTTCGCGAGAAGATATTTGAATCTCTTATTGGTCTCGGATGCGGAACCGAAACCGGCATACTGCCGCATTGTCCAGAGCCGGCCCCGATACATCGTGGCCTGGATACCACGGGTATAGGGATATTCACCCGGCTTATCGATCGTGTTGGACATAGGGCTAGCTTAGCGCATTTTGGCGCCTTACGATTTGCCCATCAGGAGAAACGGGGCCCAATAGTATGGATGAGGAAATTCCGATTTCACTGCAATCACTGCCTGCTGAAGCGCTTGAGCTTTTGAAACTCCGCGCTGAAGTCCTTCGTAAAAGTGCCGCATGAGTTCCGCCGTTGAGCGGTCGTTGACGGTCCACAGACTGACAACCAGCGATGGAGTTCCCGCGTAGAGAAAGCCTCTCGCGAGACCCAGCAGTTCATCACCTTCCCATACAGTGCTTGTTCCGGTTTCGCACGCGCTCAGCACCGTTAATTCGGCGCCGAGCTGAAGATTGAAAATATCGAAGAGGTTCAGCCACGTGTCGCCCAGCTTCAACGACGAGAACATTGGATTGTCCGCGCGGAATATTCCATGCGCGGCGATATGCAGCTTGCCCGCAGTCGGGCCGTAGCGGCGCAGCTTGTCTTCGCGGGCTTCGCGGCCGACGAAGAACAATCCCTTTGGAAGCAGAGTGCGCAACGCTTCGACTTCTTCATTGATGTGGGTTGTCAATTCGTCGGCGACGGCGAGAACCAGATCCTGTTCGGTCCGCTCGATTTTTTTCTCCCTGCAGAATTTCAATACGGATGCGCTGGCGCCCCGCACAATATCCTGTGAATCGATAAGGTAGCTGGAGCCGTTGTACAACGCTTGAAACGGGACGTAATGAAGGATGTTGTGAGGCACGACCACGAGAGATGGCCTGTCGATGAATGGCGCGATCGGCTCGATCAACTGACGATAAAGCTCGCGAAGATGATACTGCGTTGCCTTCAGGAGCGTCTCGGCATGCGATTCGATGTAAGCCGGGTGCAGCCTGAACTTCGATAGCTGAAACTGGAAGCCTTTCAAGGATGTCCGTACGGCAGCCGATGTCGTCAGATCCCGCACGATGTCGAATTGGTCGCGCGTAATGATGAAAGCCTGAAATCGATCGGCAATCGAATAGTACTCGACCAGAACTTCCGAAGGACGGAGCATTGCCTGAATTTCCTCGACCTTCGGAATTTTCATATTCTGAAGCGTTGCCCATCCCGATTTTTCAGACCCCACTTCGCGGAGCAGCTCAACTAGTTCATGCTCACGGCGGGCAATCTCATCCCGGGCTCCGGAGTCTGCCGCTCCTGTCCTGGACGCAGCGCCGACTTCATTGATACGGCTATAAAAGATGTTCAGTTCTTCGCGGATTTTACGAATGCGTTGCAGTCGAGGCGATTCGTCAACTCCGGTATCCCATACAGTTTCCAGATTCTTTTCCAGAAGGTCGATCAGAGTTCGCGATTTCGAACGCTCAGCAAATTCGAATGCGGCCTTCTTCTGGTCTCTGGCCAGCTTGACGTTCACGATGTTTTCGTAAACCTGATACTTGTCGCGTCCAAACGACATTCGCAATTCATCGAGTCGAATGTTCCCGCGCAACGACTCCATCTGATCAATGGCTTTAAGGTAGAGTTGCTCGGCCTCGTCGAGCGAACCGTTGACTTCCTTGAGACGGCCGAGCGTGTTGTAACACTGATACGAAACCCAGGGCGCATGATAGCCGCGAATTCCGTCGAGCGCCTTCTGGGCTTCCTCGAGCGCCGGCGCCGTTTCCGCCAGCTCCAGCCAGCTTTGAGCGGATAAGACACGGGCATTTGCAGCTCGTGCCGGCGCCTTTTCCTGTTCAAAAACTTCGGCGGCATGCTGAGCCAATTCCTGTGCCGTCGAAAACTGCTGCTGCCGCGTCAGAAGCTGAGCCCGCCACAGATCAAGGACGGCCACCCACACTTTATTTCCTTCTTCGCGAAAAATGCCGCGAGCAGTGATCAGCGCCTTTTCGGCCTCTTTATCGTGGAGCAGCTTGAATTCAGCGATGCCCTTATACGTAAGACACTTTCCCGCTTCGTAGCGGTTTTCCAGCCTTTGGAATGTTTCAAACGCTCGCTCGGCATTGGCGGCGGCATCATCGAAGAGATTCAGCTCGAGGTAAATCTCCGCGCGATCCATGTCACAAAGACCGACGCGGCGGGCATCGTTCAATTCCTCGTGACGGCGCCGGACCTGTTCGAGTATTCGCAGCGCGGTCGAATAGTTTCCACGCCTGAAGTGCATCTGTGAAATTCCTCGATCTGCGATCGCGGCCCAAAGCACCATCTGATGGCGTTCACAATGCTGCTTGGTCAGCTCAAACGACTGGACGGCTTCATCAAACCGGTTCATCTCGGTCAACACATAGGCGCGGTTGAGACCAATCGAAGCAATCGCCAGATAGTTTTCGGTGCTTTCAAGAGCTCCTTTTGCGCGATCGTAGTGAGCGAGCGATTCGCCATATCGATTCAGGCGGTAGTAAACATTCCCGAGGGCAATTTCCAGCGTAGACATGTACTGAGTATCGTTTGACTTCTCGAGCGCGGTGCGCGCGCGATCTGCAGCGAGGAGCGCGTCATCATAGCGGCTCAGATAGATCAGACAATCCATTTGAACGACCAGCGTTCGTCCGGCTTCGCCGCTCAAGCCGACTTGTTCAAAAAGCTCAACGGCTTTTTCGAAAAACGGGATGGCATCCACAGATTTCCGCATGGTGTGAAGAATATGGGCGCGAGAACGATTGGCCCATGCCCAGGCCAGCGGAGTATCGACTACCGAAGCGACATAGAGGTTGGTTTCGGACAGAACCTGCGCGAGTTCCGGATCCCTGGGAAGAAGTTCGCGAATCTTTTCGGAGAGGCTCTCCACCAGAGCCTGATTGATCACACGTGTGGCATTCGAGATGAACAGCCGTTGCTCGGCAACATCCCGCATCTGTGACAGAGCCGCGAGACACTCTTCAGGAGTCATTTCCAACCGGCGCACGTTTCCTTACGTGGCGTAATTCGAAACTATTTTTGTTTAGGAGTTGCCCCGGTGGACACAAAACAGTGTGACTTGCCCTTCGGGCAGTTCCACTGAGAGATGATAGGTATCCTTCGGAACCTCGTCGAACGAGAATTCACCGACGGGGTTCGTACATGTGCTGTAACGAACAGTACCGTGGGACTCCAGTTTCACCGGAGTATTATCGAAGAATTTTGTCGAGGGAGACAATATTTGACCGACAAGGCTGATCCGGTCATTGGCTTCCATGGCTTCGATTTTGACATCGACGTCCACGTCACCCGCACGGAAAAGCAATTGACGAGGAGCCTCAGCGACTCCACGTACGCCAGCCAGAATCGGTTGATCAAAGGTGTCAAAGATAAGGGAGGCAATGATCTTTCGCAGACCGCTGACTTCGGGCCGTTGCTGAATAGGTTGGAACAGATTCAAGCCCCACTGAAGCGCATCCGCGGGCGGTTCAAAGGAAGCATCCTGATGGAGCCTGGTAAGAAAAGACTGAAATTCCTGCTTCAGATCTGAACACTGGCTGCAGCCGGCGACGTGATTATCGAAAGTTGACTTTTCGGCTTCCGGCGTCTGACCTTCCACGTAATTCAAAACATCTTCAATACTTACGTGTCGCATATTCCCCACCTCGTGGCTCCCCAATCCGCTCTACTTTCTCCAACAAACAATAGAGAGGTAAGGGGTTGCCAAAAATACAAAAAGTTTGATTTCCACATCATTTGATTCCCTGGCGCCGCAAAATCATTTTTAGTTTCTCAAGGCAGCGGGCCCGAGTAGGTCCAATACTGGGAACCGGCATTCCCGACTGGATGCTGATTTCTTCATAACTCAACGACTTGGGATCAAAATAAAGCAGCTCAATAAGACTTCGGCATCGTTGTGGCAACTGGTTGACAGCCTCGCGAACGGTTTGTTCCTGTTCAGTAAGAATCCGCAATTCCTCAATGTTATCGCCGGGCGCCGCCGGTTCTTCGAAGTCTTCATCGGTTGTCACTTCGCGAACCTTTAAGGCTTTGAGGTGAATGCATTGCCGAGTTGTTGTCGTAATCAGCCAGGCGCTCAGCTTGCTTTCATCCTTGAGCTGGTGAAGGTGCTCAATAAGTTTCAAACACACGGCTTGAAACACATCTGAGGCATCGGCGGACGGAAACATGAATCGTGCAGGAACGGAGTAAATCAAACGGCGGTAGCGCATGATCAGCGCTTCCCAGGCCAGCCCGTCGCCGCCGAGACACATGGCAATGAGTTCGGGGTCGGTTCGGGTCTTATAGCTCGACGCGCTCACTAACGGGGTTTCCTGGATCGCCAAAAACTTTCAAGGCCAAAAAAAAGCATCACAACAGAAGTGCCTAGAACAAGAAGCAGGCGGCCGGAGCCGATTGCGGGACTCTTGACGTATTTTCGATATTCTTGGATCGCGGCCAGTATGAACAGCAGGCCCAGCCCCAGAAAAATACCTCCAATGAACTCCAACCACAATTGCCGTAGTGTCCTGAGAAAGTCACCAAAAATGATTTTGAGCTTCCCGCTTAGAAGGGGCATGAGGTCATCCTAACGGCCACCAAAGTGCTCATCATTGAGTTATGGATTGAGACCGGGTTGAAAGACAAGACGTAGCCTATCACCAGTGGTGAATCATGCTGCGTCGAAAATAGCCATGGATCTGATTTGGATCGGCACGGGAGGTCCAGCCCTTGTTTCGAATTTGCCCTTCCCGATCGGACCTCCTTCGCACTGAAATTGTGTCATTGACCAAATTAAAGTATTGTGCGTAGGATGTTTTTCAGACTCAGTCAAAGCCCTTGAGGAGGCGGTTTGCAATTGGACGACAACCTCAAGCAACTGATGAAGGAACTGGGAGAAGCCATCAACGGAGCCCTCTCGGAGTCCGAAGACATCAGTGAAGCCATCCAGAACGTCCGAAACGCCGGCTACGACGTCTTTCTCGTTCTCGAAGCAACGATCGGATTCAATAAGCGATCTAAAACGGATGGAACCGAAGAACCCAACCCGAGCGGTTTGAAAAGCGGAGAAATGAAACTGAAAGTTACAGCTCAGGACTTGAAGTTTCTGCGTTCTCTAAAAATCAGCATCGAAGGTCTGGATTAGGCCCGCCACATTTCCTCCACGACTCGAATGACGTTCACTACCTGGATTTCCTCGATTGGATTCGCTCGAAGAAACCGGTCTTTCGGTCCGACAGGCCGAAAATGTTCGGGGTAACCGACACTGAACAAGCCAAGAGTTGGAACGCCTGAAACCGCTCCAATATGCATCGGGCCAGTGTCGTTGCTGACGAGAACATGACCCGACGCAATCACGGATGCCAGTTGAGGAATACTCAAATTGGCCAACAGTGTCAGGCTGCCGGCATTCCGGCTTGCTTTGAGAACGTGGTGTGCCGGCTCCGGACCTTCGCGTCCGGCCACAACAACGACACGCGCGCCAAGGTTTTGAACGGCATGATCCGCCAGTTCAGCAAACGATGTCGCAGGCCACATCCTTTCTTTCACCGGCGCAGCCACGTACAAGATGAGCTTTAGACCTCCCGGCAGGACTTTTTGGACCCAATCCCTGACGTCAGCCGGCACCACCAACGCAGGCTCTTTCCCTTCGGCAGAGGGCAACCGCGTTGAAAGCGCGGCGGGTGACGGCAGGCCGGCCACCACTTCCTGCACAACCCTCCGAAACATTTCCGCCACGTGGAGGCTCTTATCCTCGATCACAGGCTCCCGGTTAAAACAAAATCTCAGATACGGCTCCCGATACCGCTTCATCCCGATCCTCACAGGCGCTGCCGACAACCAGGTCAGCAGATTCGTCTCTCTGAAACTGTGAAAGTCGATCACGAGATCGAATTGCTTTTGCCGGATTTCGCGGACCAGCATTGCCATATCGCCAAGTGCGCGCAGGCTGGACCCGTCGCGCATGGCAACTCTGTCCACTGAAATAACGTCGTCGATATCCGGCCACAATTCCGCAATCGGAGCGCACCGGTGTCCTGTAAGCAACGACAACTTCGCTTGAGGAAAACTGCTCTTCAAAGATGAAAGGGCGGGCAAAAGTAAAATAATGTCGCCGAGGCGCGCAAAACGGATCGCAAGAATCTTCACAGAATCACGGAACAATGAGCCCGCTCTGTTGCGCCTGCGGGCTGATTCCGGACATCTCCGTTATCCAATCCAGGTAGCGGCGGCTTTTGGGGCGAACACTGGAATTCACCTGAGCGGCGAAAGTAAGGAAATCCATGATGTCAACGGCTTCGGTAACTTTCAGGGACCTTCGATCGACTTTCGGATCCGGTTGCATCAAGTCATCGAGCAATGCCTTGATCCGGCGAAACAAAGACAACCGCACGGGACCGTCCGGCAACGATTCATAATAGATTCCGCTTGAAAGTGTCTTCAGTGTGGCTGATAGCGCTTTGAACACCTCGATAACATCGTTGTCGACCAGCCAGGGAGAATTCATCCGCTCCTCTGCCACGGAAAAAGTTATGCCATCGAGAATCTGATGGTACTTGTTGATGAATGTGTTGTCGTATTTCTGGACCCGCGCCGCCAATTCCGGATCGGGCACGCGCTTCTCGGACTCATACGAACGGCTGGCCTTCAAATACGGGCATGAAGAAGGACAGTCGATTTCAATTTCGCGTTTTGTTCCGCAGCATACCGCGCATATATGCGTATCTTCCGCTGGACAATAGCGCTTCCCCGTACGTTCGGAACACAATGGACACATCGCCATAACTGCCGAAGTATGTGATAATCAAAAGTCTATCGCAACCGGATTGGGGGTGTTCTTAGTGGCCGAGGTTCGGATTCAGGATGGCGAGTCCATCGAAAATGCGCTGCGCCGTTTCAAACGAAAGGTTCAACAGGAAGACATTATTAAGGAAGTCAAGAAACACTCCTTCTACCTGAAACCTGGAGAAAAGAAACGCATCAAGCAAGCACTCGCCCGCAAGCGCAGCCGCAAGAAAGTCCGCAGAGAACCCGTAGAGTAAGGTCAGCCGCCAATTACGCGGATTACGCTAATGCTTAGCACATTCGTGTAATTGGCGGCTTATGATTTCCGGCAGAAAAAAATCTCCGCATTCGATGTATCGTCGATGGTGCCAAAGCCTGACGTTCTGAGCATGGCTTTGAGACAGCTTCGAGTCGCGAACCACCAATTGCTTTCATCGCCGTTAAATTTCTTTTCGATGAAATACAGCTTCGGCCAAGCCGGCTGATCGAATGCCGCGATTTCGTTCACAGGATAATCATCGCGCGGGTCGATATCTCCGGCCGGACCTCGGATCACCGATTGGAAGTACATGGTCTCGTTACAAACCGACGCAATTTGTTCCAACGCATACAGCGGATGCTTTAGGTGATAGAGCACCCCGATGAAGATCACGATATCGAATTTGGCGTTGAGCGATTGCACGTCATACGCTCCACACTCATAAAGCTCGAGCGGAAGATCGAACCAATGCGATGCGAAACGCGACTGCGCCAGCAGATGCGGCATGATGTCTATGCCCATCACGCGATCTGCTCCGCGCTTTTTCATTTCCAGGGAGAAAAATCCGGAATTACATCCAATATCCAGCACGGATTTTCCCCGTAGATCTTTCGGAATGATCTCGTTCAAAACGCGCCACCGGCTTGCCGGATAATCTGGATTCGAGGGATTGCTCGACACGCCCGGAGCAAAAACCACGTTGTGGTACCACGGACCAAGCTTTCTAATGGTTTCTGCCATTTCCGTCCGAGCCGCGGGACTGTTCTGCGCCAAACGATTCCGCAGGCTTCTGACATCTGCACCAAAATTGCGGAGAGTCCGATCTCTTTCAAGTTGGTCCGCCCAAACCGGCTCGTTATAAGTTTCGGGGAAACCTCGCTTTGTCCAAATCCGTTGCGCGATTTGGAAAATGCGCTCGGCTTCGTGATGTTCTCCCATGGTCCTGTAAAGTGATGCTCGATTCGCGAGACTCTGCGCAACTAACGGATCTTCGGACCCATGGATGGATTCCCAAATAGCCAATGATTTTTTATACAGCACATCGGCTTCGAGATACTTTCCCTCCCTTTGAAGCTTCACAGCTTGATCATTCAGATTTGCAGCAGATTCAGACATAACACCGACTTCCGTGGCCACGAATTCTACGACACAAAATGGAAAATCGAGCCGTGCTAAACTGTGGCGCTTTATGAATGAAGATCTTTACCAGTCGCTGAAAAGCCGCGTCCAGGGCGAAGTTCGCTTCGATCGGGCTTCGCGGCTGATGTACAGCACCGACGCCAGCATTTATGAAATCGAACCGATCGGAGTCGTGATCCCGCGCACGCACGAAGACGTTTTTGCCACGATGGAAATCGCGCGGGACTTCAAAGTACCCGTTCTTCCACGAGGGGGCGGGACGAGCCTTGCAGGTCAAACCGTCGGGGAAGCTGTTGTCATCGACATGTCGAAATACCTCAACCGCGTCCTCGAGGTGAATACAGCTGAACGGTGGGCGATGGTCGAGCCTGGTGTCGTTCAAGAACAACTGAATCTGCACGTGAAGCCGATGGGATTTCTTTTCGGCCCGGATACATCAACTGCCAATCGCGCGACGATCGGCGGCATGATGGGGAATAACTCCGCCGGTTCGCATTCGATCCTTTATGGAAAAACGATCGACCATGTCCTCGAAATGGAAGTGGTTCTGGCCTCCGGCGAAGGCCGGACTTTGCGCGAAATGAAATTCGAAGAAGCAGTCGCGCGCGGTGGACTGGAAGGCCGAATTGCGGACATCGTTCGCACCAATCGCGACGAAATCGACCGCCGGTTCCCGAGGATCATGCGGCGCGTCAGCGGCTACAACCTGGACGAATTCGTTCGGAATGGAAAGTTCAATCTCGTAAAACTCATGGTCGGATCTGAAGGCACGCTTGCTGCCGTCCACCAAGCAAAAGTTCGAATCGAACCCCGTCCGCCTGCGACTGCCTTATGCGTTGTGCACTTTGCGGATATCGTGGAATCGATTCGAGCGAGCGACATCATCTTGCCGTTCAAACCAGCCGCGATCGAACTCATCGACGACATGATCATCAATCTTGGCAGGAATTCCCTCGAGATCTCGCGATTGATGGGCTTCGTCGAAGGCAATCCGGCCGCACTGCTTCTTGTGGAATTCTACGGAGAAAGTGAAAGCGAAGTCCGATCCAAACTCGATACCATGGAGGCGGCCCTTAAGCGCGAAAAGGCCGGGTACGCCTACGTGCGCGCGTTCGATCCAGCGGAGCAGACCAGCATCTGGAAAGTCCGGAAAGCCGGCCTTGGACTTCTTCTCGGAATGAAAGGCGAGCGCAAGCCGATTGCATTCGTCGAAGACTGCGCCGTGGAACCATCGAAGCTGCCTGAATTCTTTGTGAAGTTTCGAGACGTCATTCACAAATACAACACCAGCGCCGGTTACTACGGCCACGCCAGTGTGGGCTGCCTTCACATCCGGCCTCTGATCAACACGAAAGATGCGCGCGACATTCAGGTCATGAAGAATATGACCGATGAGATCACCGATCTCGTCATGGAATTCGGTGGCGGCATGAGCGGAGAACACGGTGACGGCCTGGCACGCAGCCATCTGAACGAAAAGCTTTTCGGGCATCAAATCTATAAAGCCTTCCAAGATGTGAAAGCCGCCTTCGATCCGGAAAACCGGATGAATCCGGGCAAAATCGTGAACGCGCCGCCCATGACGGAAAACCTGCGTT
>CAZWGA010000120.1:0-12130 GCA_964633285.1 uncultured Solibacteraceae bacterium
GGGCGATGCCGAAATCCATCACCTTCACGGTGCCGTCACGCGCAATCAGAATGTTTTCCGGTTTGAGGTCGCGATGGACAACTCCCTCGGCGTGCGCTTCGGCAAGGCCGGCAATAACCTGGCGGGCGATCGTCATGCCGTGACGGATCGAAAGCCCTTGCACGCGGCTAAGCAGCGACCGGAGGCTTTCACCGTCGATGTATTCCATCGAGATCGCTGCAGAATTCCCCAATCGACTAAAGTCATACACGCGGCAAACATTCTTGTGCGTGATCTTTCGCGCCAGGACCAGCTCCGTCTTGAAGCGCTCGATCAACTCGGACCTGCCCGTGATTTCGGAATGCAGGACCTTGATCGCAATTGTCGTCCCCGTATCGTTGTCTCGAGCTTTATAGACAACGCCCATGCCGCCGCTGCCCACTTTATCCAGCAGTTCGTAGCGTTCACTCGATACCTGCGGCGGCGGGGTCAGCCCGGGCAGGGTGCTTTGTTCATCCGGAGGAAGCGGCGTGGATTTGCGGCCCGGTTGAAGCAAGTCTTCCACCTTCAACCCGGGCACGGTAAGTTCTCCGCGCGTCACAGCCGCGGTCACATCTTCGCGAAGACCGGAGTACGTGGCGGTGTCGGTCCAGATGACTTCAAAAACATCCTCGGCTGCAGCCTTGCCTTCCATGGTTACTTTGCCGAGCCACCGGCAAGATAAGTCCTTGTCATCGAGAATGCGGTCTCGCGTGGAACGAGAAATCAGGATCTGGGCCGGCCCCGTACGTTTGGTAATGCGGGCTGCAACATTCACGGCATCGCCATAGACATCGTTGCCGTGACGGAATGCGATTCCGGAATTGATGCCGATGCGCAATTGAAGCTGCTCGCGCCTGGCGATGGTCCGATTGATCTGGAAAAGACGAAGTTGAATCTCAACCGCCGCTCGCACGGCCAATGCAGGCTCAGGGAATTCCGCCATCACGCTGTCGCCGATTGTTTTGATGACCAGTCCCTGGAACTCTGCGATGGTATTCGAAGCCAGGTCTGCATGCCGGTGCAGCATCAGCAAGCCGGCCGTATCTCCATAACGATCAAAATAGGAAGTGGAACCGACAACGTCGGTAAATAAAATGCTCAAAGAAGACTTGTGCTGGCGCAGCTTTTCATCAATGTCCGCCCGCGCCTTGATCAGCAAATCGATATTGCTTTCTTGACTCATCGCCGGAGATTTTTGCAGACCTGAGTTGCAACAGTGCGCGCGAGTATACCAGTTTCCCGCGCAAACCTCGCAGCTAGCATGATCACAGGTGCTCGCGAATATAGCGCGCGATCAGGCTGTAGATGTGCAGGGTCGTGCCTTTGCCTTCTGAGATCGAATGCGTTCGATTCGGATACACCATCAAGTCGAATGGCTTTCCGAGTTCGACCAGGCGATTCACGAGGCGTTCGGTGCCTTGATAGTGAACATTGTCATCGCCGGACCCATGAACGATGAGAAGTTTGCCCTTGAGGCCTTCCGCGTAGTTGATCGCTGAGCCTGCCTTGTAGCCGGCGGCGTTTTCGTCCGGCAAACCCATATAACGTTCCTGATAAATCGTGTCGTAGAGTTTTTGATCCGGAACGGGAGCGACGGAAACTCCTACCTTATATACATCCGGGAATCGGAACATCGCATTCAGCGTGTTCGTACCGCCGCCGCTCCATCCCCAGATTCCAACTCGCGACGAATCGATGAACGGATACTTCGACGCCAGGAAACGCGCCGCCGCCGCTTGTTCCTTCGACGAAAGATCCCCGACAGTGCCGTAGACAACTTTGCGCCACGCGGCGCCGCGCGGCGCGGGTGTTCCGCGGTTGTCCACGCTCGCAACAATGTAGCCTTCGTTGGCGAGAGCGCGGTGGAACAGCATTTGATTCCCGCCCCACCGGTCGACGACGGTCTGGCTCGCGGGCTCACCATAAACGTGCATCAACAGCGGATACTTTCGCGTTGCATCAAAATCCGCGGGACGCAGCATGTAGCCGTCGAGGACGACTCCGCCGCCGATATCCACTTTGATGAATTCGACTGCCGGCCTGGTCAACGCTTCAACTTTCATCCTCAGTTCGGCATTGTCCACAAGCGTGCGAACGGATTTGTGATCCGGGAGGCTGATCAGTTCGACAATGGGCGGAACATCGAAACGCGAGTACGTGTGAAACGCCCAATGATGATCGGGAGAAATCCGATACGTATGCGTGCCCGGCTGATTCGCCGGGGTGACGCGCTCCGCGCTGCCGGAGCCATCCAGTTTCGATCGATAGAGAAACCGTTGAGTCGCGGATTCCGGTGACGCGATGAAATACAGCCAGCCGTTCTCCGCATCGGCCGAGACGACATTTAGAATGTCGCCATCGAAATGCGTCACAAGGCGTTCATTCGTTCCGTCTTTACGAACGCGGAACACATGCCGCCATCCGTCTTTCTCGCTCGTCCGGAGAAAGTCACCGTTGTTGACCCATTGAATGTCTTCCAGATCAATCCATGTATTGCTCTGGTCGTGATAAATCTCGCGAACACTTCCCGACTTCGCGTCGGCAATCAGAACATCATTGCGATTTTGAAGCCGGTTCAGCCGCTGCAGCAGGACAGCCGACGAATCGCTGAGCCAGTTCATCCGCGCAATGTAGATGTTTCGAGGATCGCCCGGAACTTTCATCCAACGCGTTGCGCCGCCGGCCGACGCCACAACGCCGATGCGAACGGCCGAATTCGTCGTGCCGGCTTTGGGATAAGGAAAGCCATGGGTCGTTGGATAGAGCGAGTCCGTGTCGTCGATAAGATTGAAGGTCTCGATGCCGGACGTATCGAATTGCCAATACGCCACACTGCGCCCATCGGGACTGAATTGAAAACAGTCGCGCAGGCCGAGTTCTTCTTCATACACCCAGTCCGAAGTGCCGTTGACGATTTTCGCGGAGCCGTCTTTGGTCAATTGAACGATCGCGCCCGACTCCACATCCTCGACATAGATATTGTTGTCGCGGACGTATCCGGCGCGCTTTCCATCCGGAGAGAATTTCGCGAACATCAGGCTGGAAGCCGAAGCCTTCGCGGCAATCTGATGAAGGCGTTTGGTTGTGACGTCGAGAACCCAGTAATCGCCGCGCGTATTTTCGCGCCAGACTTTTTGCGTATCGGTGAAGATCAGGAGGCGCGAGCGATCGTTGGACCAGGTGTAGCTGCTGATCTTCAGCGAGTCCTTCGCCCCCGCAGGTTTCAACGCTGCAGCCGGTATCAAAACTTCGCGTTTTCCCGACGCCGTATCGTAGGCAACGATTTCGGAGTTTTCAATCGTCGTGAAACGATTCCCGTTCTCCCACCACGCCGACGGCCCGAAATTCCTGGCCGCATATTCGTTGCGTCCGAAAATCCGCTGCAACTGTTCATCGAAAGTAACGCGCTGTTGCGGTACTGCAGCAGCGGGAAACAGGATTACTGTCAGGAAAAACGCAAGCGGCCATCGACGGGCGTTCATCTAATGAGACCTCCATTGGAAATCGACCTGCTAAGATTCGCCGATACCAGACACTTTGGCACACCGCAGGATAAAAGTCCCAGGCCTTCCGCCAAACATTTTGCGTAATATCACCGTACCGATTCGTTAATAGCCTATAGAGGGGCAAATGACGGAAGTCGAGTTCGAAGATACGGTCCGGCAGCAGCAGGGGATGGTTTACAGCATTGCCTGCAACTTCTTCCACGATTCATCGATCGCCGAAGAAGTCGCTCAGGATGTGTTTTTGCAACTCTACGAAAAGCGCAAGTCGGTCGGAACCGGAAACCATGCAGTGGCATGGCTTCGCCGGACAGTCATACACCGATGCATCGACACGCGGCGGCAAAGCAGATTCCGTCATGAAGTGCAGGTGGATGTCCTGCCGGATATCGCCGCCGATCATTCAGAAACAGATCCGCTGCTCGTGGACGGATTACGCCGGATGATCGCTTCCCTGCCCGAGACGCCCAGATCCGTGCTGATCCTGAGATTCGGCGAAGACATGGACGCCGACGAAATCAGCCGGACGTTACAGATGCCGGTCCGAACCGTCTGGAGTCATCTGCAGCGTGCCACTGCAATGCTGCGCGAGAAGACGGCGCGTTATCTCGGAACGGTGTCGCAAGGAGAACGAAGATGAGCCGGTTTGAAAACGATATTCGTGAGTCTTTGCGGCGGCGCGAACCGCCCGTGGGTTTTGCAGACCGGGTCATTGCCCGGGCACGCGCAACGGACCAGCGGAAACCGTGGTGGAACGTCAATTGGAACTGGGTTGCCGCTGCAGCCGCAATCGTTTTGATGCTGAGCGCGGTGCCGGTTTACCGTGAACATCGCCGCCAGGTTGAAGGCGAGAAGGCCAAGAACGAATTGATGGCCGGCCTCAGGTTGACCGGATCCAAGCTGCGTATCCTTCAGGCTCGTCTCTCCCAGTCCGAACAACATACGATCAAACTGCCCGTGGAGCAGTGAAAGGAATCGGTGAATTATGCGCAAATGGATATTGAAAATGATGATCACCATGCTGCTCGCGGCGCCGGCCGCGGCTCAGCAGATCGATCTGAAGTCTCTCGACAAATTCGCATCGTCGGCGAAAGGAACAACGCGGATCGATATGGACGAATCCATGCTGAAGTCCGCTACGAGTTTCCTGAACGGCAAGAAAGCGGATGAGGGAACTGCCAGGAAAAGCACCGAGGGCATGAAAGGCTTCTACCTCCGCAGCTATGAATTCGATAAAAAGGGCACCGTCAAGCTCGACGACTTGAAGCCCCTGCACGACCAACTGAAATCTCCGGCCTGGACAGTCTTCCTGCAATCCAAAGAAGCCGACGAGCAGACCGAAATCTGGATGCACAAAACCAACGGTGTCGCCGACGGCATGTTGTTGATCGCTGCCGAAGCAGAGGAACTCACTGTCATCAACGCCATCGGAGTCACCAATCCTGCAGACCTCGCAAAAATCGGCGGACAACTGGGCTCACCGAAAATTGAAAAGAAGGAAGACGAGAATTAGCGGAATGGACCGCGAATCGCGCGAATCCGATTCTGGTTCAGTTCGGTGAAGTAGATGTTGCCGGAAGGATCGACGGCAATGTTTTTCGCCTCAAAGATCGAACTGTTTGCTGGAATGTTGTCACCCGCGGTGCTTCCGAGGGATGCGACGGTCGTGATGATTCCGGTCGCGGCATCCACTCGGCGAATCCTCCAGAAGCCATCGCAGAAGAAAATATTGCCTGCGGCATCGATATCCAGGGCAATGGCGTAGATCTTCGCTTGTGTCGCCGGCAACCCATCGCCAATTCCGTCGGAGGGATTTCCGCCGCCGGCAACCGTGGTGATGATTCCCGAGACTGCGTCGATGCGGCGGATACGGCGGACGTCCGCAATAAAAATATTTCCCTGCCGATCCACAGCAATGCCTTGGGGGTAATGGAAGGTAGCCTGCGTTGCCGGTCCACCGTCGCCGCTGCCTTCACCCGGATCGGACGTGCCATTACCCGCAACAGGTGTATTAACGCCTGTGACCGGATCCATTTTGAAGACGCTGTACGTGTTGCCGTACACCAGGAAGAGATCGCCGTTTGGAGCGACAGCCATGTCGTCCGCATTAAAGTTCGCGGGGTTTTTCGTCAGGACTCCCGTGCCGGCGTCAATGCGGAAATACTTAAAGTCATAGAACCATACATTGCCCGCCGGGTCCGCATCCACAATCCGGGGCTCGTAGATTGATGTTTGAGTCGCGAGTTGCCCGGAACTGGGCGCCGCGTCGTACACGAGATGGCCGTCTCCGGCAATCGTGGTGATGGTTCCCTGTGTATCGACTTTTCGGACGCGAGCGTTCAGAGTATCGGCAATCAACAGATTTCCGGCACGGTCGAAGGCGATGCTTGCCACGGACGAGATGGATGCTCCAACAGCCGGACCGTTATCGCCGATCAGCCGCGGCAAACCAATCCCGACTCGAACCGTCAAGGCTCCTGTCGTTGCATCCACCGAATTCACAGTGTTCCCGTAGTAGTCCGAGACGTAGAGATTGCCGCCGGCGTCCGATGCCAGGTTGACGGGAGCGTGTAAAGAATCGGAATACTCGCGGATCGTTGTCAATTCGCCGGTAGCCACATTGATTTTCCGGATTCCCCAATTAGGTGTTGTTCCGTTTTGCGTGATTGCGTACAACACGCCTACCGCGTCCAGCGCCAGTCCCCGGGGGTAGTACACGTTGCTGGTCACGGTGCTGATGATGCCGGTCGAAGCCGCTATTTTCCGAATGCGGAAATCGCTGACGTTGCCCTCGGAAATGAAAATATTGCCCGCAGCATCCAGCGCAATGCGTTTCGGTGAATGGAGCACGGCCTGCGCCGCGGGCAGACCATCGCCAAGTCCATCGGCGGGAGTTCCCCCGCCGGCGATCGTTGTGACCGTCGTTGAACCGGCGTCAATCCGGTAAACCTTGTTGGCCAGTTCGTCGGCGATGAACAGATTTCCGTTGGTGTCCGCCGCCAGTTGACCGTATGTGAGACTCAGATTTACGACAGTGCTCAGGATTCCCGTACGCGCGTCAACACGGAAAATCGAAATAGAATCCTGGAAATAAACATTGCCGGATCCATCGACGGCAACCATCGCGGGTTCCTCCAACGGCGACGCCACCGCCAATCCTCCGGGCGCGGGAATTCCGAACGCTCCGCTTCCAGCCACGGTAGTGACGATTCCCGTTTGGGCATCAAGCCTGCGAATCCGCTGATGTCCGCTATCCGCAATAAAGAGGTTTCCCGACGAGTCCACCGCAAGCGCGGCCGGATAAGAGACTGCTGCCAACGGGCCCGGACCGCCATCGCCGATATAAGTGCTGCCGCCAACAACCGTGGTGATGTAACCCACCGGCAAATCCGCGAGCGCTCGCGAGGAAACAATAAGCTCCTGTTGAGCCAGTCCGCCGCGATTAAGGATTGTCAGAGTCGTTCGGCCGCTTGGAATCGCGGGAACGGTCAGCGCGATCGTTTGGGAGTCGCGCACTTCAGCGGCGGTGATGGCGACCCCCGAAATCAGAACGGTTGTTTCAGGCGCGAAATTACTGCCCCGGATCAAGGCCGTAGCCGAACCCGTGTTCAACACGATAGCCGGAGTCACTGTCGAGATGACAGGCTTGCCGTAGGTAAGTTCCTGAGCTGAGTGACCCGTACCTGCAACGATGACCTTTCCGGACTGAGCCACCAGTCCTTTCGGATTAGTCAGCGTGTTCGATTGAACAGCGGGTACGACGGAACCGTTTCTGAGGATGACTTTCACTCCACCCGCCACCGGTTCGGTCACAAAAATATTTCCGACCGGATCCACGGCCACACCTGACGGCGCGGCGAAACTGAACCCCGCGGGCGCGGAGGCCTGCGCATTCCTCGCCGGCGATGGCGCGGCTGACGTAAAACTGGTGACGCCAATCGTTTCCACGTGGCCTGAATCCGAGACCCGGCGCAACACGCCGTTGCCCGCATCCGCGACCAGCATTTTCACGGTAGGAGGAGCTGCTCCCCTGAAAAGGCGATCGAGTTGTTGAGAAACATCCTCGCCCTGCAGCGCGATTCCAACCGGCGAGTTGAAACGCGCCTGAGCTCCGTCACCGTCCGCCAGGCCGGCGGCACCCGCCAGGCCCGCAACGGTTTGCACGGTTTTTGTCGACAGATTGATTCGCCGAACCGTGTTGTTGCCCGAATCCACAACCCAGAGATTGCCGGCATTGTCGAACGCAACGCCTTGAGGATTGTTGAATGTTGAATTGGCCGCAGGGCCATCCTGATTTCCCGCGGAACCTGTGCCCGCAAATGTCTCCACGAGACCGCCGGGTCCCGGAACAATACGGCGAATCACGTTATTCGCACTGTCGCTGACATACAGGCTGCCGTCTGCCTGATTGAAAGCCAGAAAAGACGGTCTGCGAAACAGCGATTGCAATCGCTGGTCGTTCAGGAATCCGGCGGTCTGATTGACGCCGGCGTACACGGAGGGCGCCTGACTGATGTCCTGGGCCAGGAGCACGGTGTGATTCTGACTCGATGCGAGATAAAGACGGCGGGAAAGATCCTGCGCGACGCTCGTGGCATCCACGCTGCTCGTGGACGAAGAAACCTGAACAACCGTCACCGTCAGTGTCGCAACAACGCCGCCCGCAGTTGCGGTCAGAGTCGAAAAGCCGGCCCTGCGTCCCGAAATGTTGCCGGAAGCGTCGACAGTTGCAACCGACACGTCCAGACTCGAATACGAGACGGGCACATCCGTTCGTATAGATGCGACGCCGTCGAGAACGCGAACGCGGGCGGAAATGACGTTGCCTTCATTGACGACTAACTCTCTTACCGGTGAGTTGGTCGCATCGAGAAAAACAATAGCGGCCACCGGCGACGTATTCCCGCCTCCTGCCGCATTGATGAAATCGAAACTATTCGAAGCCAGCGTGCCGCTGGTGTTGACGACTCGAACAACCCCGGTTGCGCCCGCAGGAACAAGCGCGATGAGCTGGGTTCTTCCCGCGGCAACGATGGCCCCCGAAACTTCACCCGCACTCGTGGCAAACAGCGCCTGGTTGTCGGAAGGGGTTACGGCATTGAAGCCTGTGCCCTCGATCAGTACGGATTCACCCATGGAGTCGGGATAGTAGACGTTGTTCACTCGAAGAGCCGACGGTGTTCCCGATATCAGAATCGATTTGCGATTCGAGGTTTGCGCGCCGGCCGTAACCTGAACGAAACCCGTCACCGCTTGTGCAGGAATCTGAATCGTGAGTGACGCCGTTGAAGATGTAGACGCGGCAACGGTGACTGTCGAGTTTCCTGCTGCGGAAAACGTAATCGTGTTATTGGCGGCAACGGGATCAAATCCTGTCCCGCTCAGCGTAATCACCGTTCCAACGCCTATGCCGGTGAAGGGAGCAACGCTCGTGAGGTAAATGCGCGATGTCGAACCGTTGATGGTGAGAATGATCGGCTCACCCGGCAACGCCGTGTCTTTCCGCTTCAAAAACACGGGTCCGCTGGCGGCTCCATCCGGAACCGTCACGGTCAGCGTCCGGACTCCGGTACCCGCGGTCACGGATGCCGCCGCAACCGACAGAAACCCGCCACCCGATTTCGTGAAGACCACAATGTCGTCTGACGCGTTTGAGGAGAACTTCGTTCCCGTAATCTGTAGAAGCGTGCCGGGCGCTGCCGGTGAAGGACTGATTTGCGTGATCACCGGGACATCGAGATTCGTAAACAGTCCACCGGAAAAGAGCGCGGACACAAGGGCGTCGCCGATATTGACGGTGTCGTTCAGATTCAGATCTCCAATGGACACCGGAACAGGAGGCCTTACTGCGCCGCCGGCGGATCGAGCCAGCGTTACGGCATCGCCGATGTTGACCGTGCTGTTGCCGTTGGCATCCCCGCGAGAAGTCACCGTAAGCGTGACCGCGTTGGAAGTGCCCCCCGCATCAAAAACAGTGACCCCGAAAACACCCGGCGTCTTCAGTGAAAGGCCCGGCACCGTCGCGGACAGTGTATTCGCATCGATGAATGTCGTGACGAGATCGGTAACGCCGAGACGCGCGGTGGAATTCGAAGTGAACCCGGCGCCCTTCAGCGTCAAAGCAAAGGGACCGCCTCCGGTCGCAGCGAGACTCGGAGAGATTCCGGGAGGATCATCCGACAGACTATTGAGCAGAGCTTGCGATGAGGCCGTCGTCGTGAGTGCAAGTATGACGAAGAATGCAAGAGCAGGCAGAACGAACGGGCGGCCATATGTTTTTTCCAGCATCCTGCCTCGTGCTTCTCGCAATCGTCTGAACCACTCCATGACGAGTGTCTATTGAGTGAACAATACCGGTCAAGTCCGCATGTAGTGTCACAAAACCGAAAAATTCCCCGAGAGCGGCCATCACTTGCTTTTCACGTCTATAAGTCTGTCTGCAATATATAAATTTTTGTATAATGCCGCCAAGTGAAACCGATCGAGTGGAGAGGTACCACGCTCACGGCAGTTCGAAACTTCGCTGAGCCGGCACGTCAAGGCTCGCAAGGAGAAGAATCGTTGAGAACAAGGACCTCCAAAAATATTTTTCAAGATTTGGATTACCAACCTGAAGAAGCAGCCAATCTTCACATTCGAGCAGCTCTCATGGTCACTCTAACCGAGCACATTCAACGAGCGGATTTGACACAGAAGAAGGCCGCCAAACTTCTGAGCGTTTCCCAACCTCGAATAAGCGATCTGATCCGAGGAAGAATTGAAGTCTTCAGTATCGATATGCTGATCGCAATGCTTTCCCGCCTTGGCGTTAAGACGTCGATACGAGTCGGAAATAAAAAGGTCGCTTAACTGAACGGGATTGTGCATACTCCCGCACATTGAAACCGCAGAATCCAACGAATGGAGTAACAACGATGAGTTCACGAACCGCTCGACTGCTTGTAATGTGCGGATTCCTGGTGGCTGGCCTTGTAATGACGGGCAGCGTCTTGCAGGCCCATCATGCCGTCGCGGGTGTGTATGACCTGAACAAAGAGGTGGTCCTCCAGGGCGTGCTCAAGAAGTTGAATTTTACAAACCCGCACGCGAGCATCGAGCTCACAGTCACAGACAAGGATGGCAAGGCGACGGACTGGCTTCTGACCACCGCCTCCGTCACGACACTGACCCGGGAAGGAATCAACAAGTCTTCGATGAAACCGGGCGAGCTCCTCAAGGTGACTATCCTTCCTGCGAGGAACGGGAGCCCGGCGGGATTCATCAGAAATCTTCAGCTCGGGGACCGCGAGATCAAGCTTAAGGTCGACTGATCCCGGCTATACCGAATAACGAAATACACTTTGGAGTTGGCCATGTTTGATCGACAAACGCTCGTGACGGGTGCGCTCGTTCTTTTTGTCGCGACGAGCCAGGCAGAGTCCGGACATGCTCAGGGCCAGGGCGCCCGGGGCCAGGGCGCGGGAGCACCTCAGGCTGGAGGTCCTGCGGGTCGAGGCGCTGGAGGCGCAGGTGGCCGGGGCGGTCGAGGGACGGCGTTTACTCCCGCTGATGGAGCCAAAGATCTGAAATCGATCCTCTTCAACTGGACATGGCGAATGGGGATGCTGCGGAGCGGGAATGAGTCCGAGTTGGTTAAAACGCTCGACTACCACGCGGAGGGAGGCACGATCCAGGTGAACGGTCAGCCGTGCGCGCTGACGAAGTATCACGTCCAGGCCAATTACCAGATCCCCGGGTACCGGACGCAAATCGAGTGCACTCTCCCGAATAAACAGACATATAAGAATGTTGAAACGATGAGTGGTGATTACGCCTGGGACGAAGACATTCCAGGCGCGGAGATCGTTGCCGGCAAGGGCAAGGCAACGCCCCGGCCGGAGGCGCTCGAGGAGCGGCGGATCCGTCTGTGGGCCGGCCCTCACGGTGCACCCAAGGCTGCGATCGCCGGCGCAGCCGGCCTGCCAACGTCCGAATCTTTCGGTCAAAGCCCGGCCGCCCTGCTCGATCGGCAGGCAACCGCAGGAGCGAAAGCGACGACAACCCTGTCATGGCAGGGCGACAAGGCGATCATCACGTATCCGATACCGGGCGTCCCCGGTGCGACGGCGACAGCAACTCTTAATCACTTCCTGCCGGAGCGCGTCGTTGTAAAGAACGGAGCGAACACAACGGAATTTGTCTACAGCGATTTCCAGGACTGGAACAACCCGCTCTTCAAGATCGAGGCGTTGTACGCCGGCGAGATCATCGAGCGCCGGAACGGCACGGTCGTTCGCGATGTGAAGACGAAGGTGACTGAGATCGGACAGGTCTACGTTGTCGTACCGGTTCCAGATAGTGTCCAGAAGGCAGGCAGAAAGTGAGGATTCGTATGAAGTTGTCGTTGGTGATGATCCTCGGTCTCATCGTAATTTGCGTGATGACGGTTCAGGCTCAAGGTCCGCCGGCGGCGCAGCAGAACGCGGCGCAGGCTCCGACGCCGAAGCTGGCGAACGGGAAACCCGACCTGACAGGTTCCTGGCAGGGAGCCGGCGGCGGTCTTCAAGGTTCGGGCGGCGACATGTTCCGGCGGTGCACTCCGTTCCAGTCGAAGAATTGCATGGAGT
>CAZWGA010000121.1:0-11944 GCA_964633285.1 uncultured Solibacteraceae bacterium
AAACCACAACCGGCGCCACTCTCACATACGAATGCTGCACGTTTCGCGGCCACGTGACCGCCATCGACGCCAATACAGGAAAGAAGCTCTGGACTTCATACGTTATTCAGGACGAACCCAAGCCGCGGGGCAAAAACAAACAGGGAGTGACCTTGTGGGGACCCGCGGGCGGTTCGGTATGGAATGCGCCGACGGTCGATCCGAAGCGAAAACGTATTTACGTGGGAAGCGGCAACGGCGTGAGCGAACCGGCGGCAATGGGCACGGATTCGGTGACAGCGATGGATATGGAGACCGGCAAGATCGCCTGGCAGCACCAGGAATTCAAAGGCGACGTCTTCATCAACAATTGCCGCGCGAAGGGCGAACCCGGCGACAACTGTCCGGAGACCCTGGGCCCCGATTATGATTTCGGCGGCGCTGCGATGATCATGCAGACGCTGCCGGATGGCCGTGATGTGATCATCGCCGGCAGTAAAGGTGGAGTTGCGCTGGCTTTGGATCTCGATAAGAACGGCGCTGTCGTGTGGCGAACTAATATCGCGGAACGTCCGCCGTCCGCGGCCGGACTGATCGTGTTTGGGGGCGCGTCGGACGGGCAGAATGTTTATTACGGGTTGAACCAGCCCGGCGGCGGCGTTGCCGCCATCCAGTTGTCCGACGGTTCGCGGCCATGGACGGCAAAGATTGCCGCAACCGGAGCCGGAAATCCCGCGGCCACTTCTGCAATTCCCGGAGCCGTCTTTGCCGGATTCTCCGACGGCATGCTCCGCGCGCTCTCAACCAGCGACGGCCAGGTTCTCTGGCAATTCAACACGAACCGCGAATTCGAAGCCGTTAACGGTGTGGCGGCGCGAGGTGGATCGATGGGCCAGGCGGGCGCGACTGTGGCCGGCGGAATGGTATTCATCGGTTCAGGATACGGCACGGGAAACACCGGCATGGGAAACGTGCTGCTGGCATTCGGACCGGAGTGACGCGAAAGAAATAATGACTGACCGCTTAAAAAAAACCGACGACCTGCGGATCAAGGAAATCCGCGACCTCTTATCTCCGGATCAAATCCGGAAAGAGTTTCCGCTCAGCGAAAGCGCGGCGCAAACCACTTACGATGCGCGCCAGGCGATTCATCGCATCCTGCACGGCGCCGACGATCGCATGCTCGTGATCATCGGGCCGTGTTCGATTCACGATCCCAAAGCGGCGCTCGAATACGCGAAGAAATTGAAAGCGGAAAAAGAGCGCCTGGCCGCAGACCTGCTTATCGTGATGCGCGTTTACTTCGAGAAACCGCGAACCACCGTCGGGTGGAAAGGGCTCATCAACGATCCGCATCTCGACGGCACTTTCAAGATCAACGACGGCCTCAAAATCGGACGGAAACTGCTGCTCGAACTGGCGAATATGCAGATCCCTGCGGGCGTGGAATATCTTGACGTGATTTCGCCGCAATACATCGCCGATCTCGTGAGCTGGGGAGCCATCGGCGCGCGCACAACGGAAAGCCAGGTCCATCGGGAACTCGCGTCGGGCTTGTCTTGCCCGGTCGGTTTCAAGAACGGCACGGACGGAAACCTGAAGATTGCGGTCGATGCGATTCGGACATCGCAGCATCCGCATCATTTCCTGTCCGTCACCAAGGCGGGACACTCCGCCATCGTTTCCACGCTTGGCAACGAAGACTGTCACGTCATCCTACGCGGCGGCAAAACTCCGAACTACGACAACGGCAGCGTCGAGAACGCATGCAAGGAACTCGCAGCCGCGCATCTGGCGCAGCGCGTCATGATTGATGTGAGTCATTCGAACAGTCAGAAAGACTATGCGCGGCAACTCGACGTCGGCCACGATATTGCATCGCAGATTTCACGCGGCGAAGACCGCATCTTTGGCGTCATGATTGAAAGTCATTTGAAAGCCGGGCGTCAGGACCTGCTGCCCGGCAAGGAATTGGTCTACGGTCAGAGCATCACCGATGCGTGCCTCGGCTGGAAAGAAAGTGTTCCGTTGCTGGAAGAACTGGCGAAGGCCGTCCGCCGCCGAAGGTTGGGTCGCGAAGTCGAAGACTAGCAGGAAAGGGGAATGAAAGGGGGGGAATTTCAGGGACAGACACCAAATTCTGAACTACGAATTTGGTGTCTGTCCCTGAAATTCCCCCTTAAATTCCCCACTGTTTCTATCTACGCTTTGACGTACTTATCGAACAACGCCATCGTGCGCTGCCAGGCCAGATCGGCTGCGGCCTTGTCGAATCGCGGAGTGGTGTCGTTATTGAACCCGTGCATCGTCCCTTCGTATTTGAACATCTGATAATCCACGTTGTTCATCTTCAGCGCCGCTTCGAATGCCGGCCATCCGGCGTTAATGCGATCGTCCATGCCGGCGTAATTAATAACCATGTGCGCTTTGATCTTCGCAGCGTCCGCCGCGGTAGGCTGCGCGCCGTAGAACGGAACCGCCGCGTTCAGATCCGCGCCTAACCGGACTGCCAGAGTATTCACAACTCCGCCGCCGAAACAGAATCCCACCGCGCCCAGTTTGCCGGTGCTTTCGGCGTGCTTCTTGATGAATTGCGCCGCAGCGACAAGATCTTCGGTTCTTTTCGCGCCATCGAGTTGACCGAATGCGGCAGCAGCCTTTTCTTCATCACCCGGATATCCGCCGGAGGGCGCCAATGCATCCGGCGCAAACGCGATATAACCCGAAACGGCGAGGCGCCGGGCGATATCACGGATGTGCGGATTCAAACCGCGGTTTTCGTGAATCACGACGATCGCAGGGAGTTTGCCGCTCGCCTTTGCCGGCTTTACCAGATAGCCGCTCGTTTTCGCGTTTCCCTGCGGCGATGGATAACCAACATCCTCGCCTTTGATTCTCGCATCCGTTGCAGACACAACTTCGCCCAGCACGAAGTTCGGCTTCAACGCTTCCAGCATCGCCGTGGCCGTCATCCCGCCGACGGCATACTTCGACGCCTTGTCAATGAACTCACGGCGGCCAATACCGCCATGAACGTAACGATCAAACAGACTCATGACTTCGGGAGGGAAATCGCTCGCTTTCATTCGTTGCATAACGGTAGCTCCTTGAGTTTTTAAAATCGGAATTTTGTCCGGATAGGCCGGAAGAATAACAGGGAATTCACGCCCAGGTCACGCAAAATGGCGGCGCATTTACTGCCGGCGTAGCGCGTTCATGGGGTCCATGCCGGCGGCGCGGCGGGCGGGAAGCCAGCAGGCAGCCGCAGAAACAAAAAGGAGAATCAAAGGTATTCCGCCAAACACGCGCAAATCCAGCGAGCCGCCCGGCACGGCGTGAATGTAGACCATGAATGTCACGAACAGTCCGGCTGCCGCTCCGAATGCGATAACGCGCAGAGTTTCCCCTACAATTTGCGCAACGATTTGAACTTGAGCGCGCTGTCCAGCCAATACCAGATCCAGACGTCGCGTGATTCCTCGCGCGCTCGAAGCACGTTGCCCAGCGCGCGCCGGCTCTCCGCTTCGGCATCGGCCGAAGACACGCCGGAGCGTTCAAGTTCGTCCTGCTTCATCGCGCGATGGAATTCCATCTCCTGGATGAGATCCGAATCCGCGCGCCGGGAATGGGTCCAGTACCGCAGACGCCGCAGCAGTTTTTTCAAAACACTCATGATGTTGCCCGCAGTACTTTTTGAATGGCGAAAACCATTCTGTCGAATTCACCGCGTTCCACCGCAAGCTGCCGGCGCCCGCTTGCAGTCAGAGTGTAATAACGCGCCTTACGATTGTTTTCGGAAGCTCCCCACTCGGCTTTAACCCACCCGTTGACGAGCAGGCGCTGCAAGGCCGGATAGAGCGAACTCTCGCCAACATGCAGCACATCTCCGGACACCGATCTGAGATGGTCGGCAATCCCGTAGCCGTGCATTGCGCCACGCGCCAATGCCACGAGGATCAGTAAATCGAGAGTTCCGGGAAGAAGGTCCGGCGAGTCTTTGGATGCGGTCATCGTTGAAAGGCTGCTCCCATCGTTTATCGATGGGAAGTATCCGCAAAGCAGGCAATGGAGTCAAGTCCCATCGACAGACGAGGGGAAGCAGGGTCGTTGATAACGCAGATCGGATAACCTTATCCCGCAATCGAAATCTGCAGTTAGAATCGCGACAGCTTTATGGATCTTCGCATCGACAGAAAGAGCGACGTCACGATCTGCCGGCAGCTTTCCGAACAGATCGTTTTCCTGATCGCGACAGGAAAGTTGAAAGAAGGGGATATTCTCCCGAGCGTGCGGCAGGTCGCAATGCGGCACAAGATTCACGCGAACACAGTCAGTGAAGCCTACAAAGATCTGGTCGAAAGAAAGTGGATTACCAGGCAACGCGGCAGCCGAATGAAGGTTCGCTCTCTGGATCATCCGTTCGACGGCACGCGGGAAGACCTCGACGATCTGATCAACGCCACTATTCGCGAAGCGAAGAAACGCGGCTACACGCTTCAGGAACTGCGCGCCCGCGTGCGGGAGCGGTTGCTGATCGAATCGCCGGATCACGTCCTGGTCGTCGAAGATGAGGAGGGCATGCGCCGGCTGCTGCAGCATGAACTCCGTGAACTTCTGAAATTCAACGCCGAGTCCTGCTCCTCTCAGATGCTCACCGCCAACCTGGGCCCTGCCATTGGCGCGCTTGTCGTATGTCTGCCGGGCCAGGTGTGGGATGTTGCGCCGTTGATGCCGAGAGGCAGGCCCCTTCTCGTCCTGGAAACGTCGGATGCGGAAAATCATGTCAACCTGATTCAAAAGCTGAAGAATTCGTCGGTGATCGGAATCGTTTCCATCAGCCGCGAATTTCTTCACATGGCCCATTCGCTTCTCGCGCCGGTCATCGGCAACCGGCACTCGATCGAGGAACACATCCTTGATGAAAAAGAAAAGACGAAGAATCTTTCCAGCTACGACCTGGTGTTCTGCGATTCAGTGGCGAAACGGCACATCAGGGCAAAACGCGTGGAGTCTTATCGGCTGATTTCAGCGGCAACCGTGCAGGAAATCTCCAATCGGCTGACGCTCGGATGACCCGCTGAAACTGTCAGCGCCCCTTGAAATTCGGTTTCCTCTTTTCAAGGAATGCCTTTACGCCTTCTTCTTTGTCTTCGCTGCTGAATGTGAGGCTGAAGAGATCGGTTTCACGATCGAGTCCCTGAGGAAGATTCACGCGGGCCGCAGTCTTCACCGCTTCCTTCGCCATGCGTAATGCGACCGGACTCTTCTCGGCAATGCGCGAGGCCAGAGCAACGACCCAGTCGCGGAGCCCCGCAGCCGGCACGACTTCATTCACGAGGCCGATCGCTTTGGCCTGCGCCGCATCGATGATGTCGCCGGTCAGGATCAGTTCCATGGCTTTTCCTTCCCCGACCAGGCGCGTCAGGCGTTGCGTGCCGCCTCCTCCCGGTATGATTCCGAGGTTGATTTCAGGCTGGCCCAGTTTCGCATTGTCGCCGGCGATGCGGATATCGCAGGCCAGCGCCAATTCCATTCCTCCACCGAGACAGAACCCGTTGATCATGGCGATGACGGGCCTGGGAAAGTCCTCCACGGCATCGAAGATCCGGCGGCCCTTCATGGACTCCCGCTGCGTGAGGGGAGTCCTTCCTTCAAACTCGCCGATATCGGCGCCGGCGATGAATGCCTTGTCTCCGGCTCCTGTGATGATCAACACGCGCGAATCGGAAAGGCCCGTCAGAAAATCCAGCGCATGAAGAATTTCATCGCGTGTCGCCTGGTTCAACGCGTTGCGTTTGTCGGGACGATTGATGGTCAGAGTCGAAAGCGGACCGGTGGTTTCGAGAAGAATGTTTTGGTATACCATGCGTGTTTCATTATATGGAAAAGGTTCCGGAACTCATTCCCATCAACTTCCTGCCTCCTCGCGTGGACGTCGAGCGCCGGCAGGACGGCACGATCATTCTTCGTTCGCCTGAACCGCTTCGGCCTTACGCGCGCTGTATCGGCGAATATCTTGAAAAGTGGGCCGATGAAAAACCCAATGATGTTTTTCTCGCCCAGCGTGAAGGCGACGCATGGCGAAAAATAACCTGGGCTGAGACGCGTCAAAAGGTCCACGCCATTGCAGCATGGCTTCTTGCGCGGAATGTTTCAGTCGATCATCCGGTCGTCATTCTTTCCGACAATTCGATTGAACATGGATTGATCGCGCTCGGCGCCATGCACGCCGGAGTTCCTGCGGCTCCGGTTTCGCCGGCCTATTCGCTGAATTCCAGAGATTTCTCGAAACTGAAATCCATCGTAAGTTTGATCGAGCCGAGTGTTGTGTTCGCCGACGATGCCCGCTTGTTTGCGCGGCCGCTTGCCGCGATCGCGCATCATGATTTCGAGTTCGTGGCTACGCGCAATATCGACGCCGTCCAGGGCGCGACGCCGTTTTCGAGCCTCACCGAGTGCGCGGACACACGAGCTGTGGATCGCGCATTCGCTGCAGTTCAACCGGATACGATCGCAAAATTCCTGTTTACGTCGGGATCAACCGGACATCCCAAAGCCGTCATCAACACGCAGCGCATGCTCTGCTCGAACATTCAATCGCGAACACAGGCCTGGCCGTTTATCACTGAAGAACCGCCGGTGCTGGTCGATTGGCTTCCATGGAATCACACATTCGGCGGCAACAACGATTTCGGCGTGGTTCTGGCTCACGGCGGAACGCTCTACATCGACAATGGAAAACCCGCGCCCGGACTGATCGAAATCACGGTACGGAATCTGCGGGAAATTTCACCGACAATCGTCTATAACGCGCCTCGTGGATATGACGCGCTTCTCCCGTTTCTCGAAAGCGACTCCCTGCTGCGGCGGACTTTTTTCGCGCGATTGAAAATCATCCTTTATGCCGCAGCCGCGCTTCCGCAGCATCTGTTCGACCGCCTTGAACGATTGTCGATTCAGGAAACGGGCAGACGGGTACGGCTTGTATCGGCATGGGGCTCGACTGAAACCGCGCCGCAGGTCACCCTTGTTCATTACGAACCGTTGCGGCCCGGCGTCATCGGCCTTCCCACTCCAGGATACGAAGTCAAAATGGTTGAAGCCGGCGGCGGCAAGTATGAATTGCGCGTGCGCGGATCGAATGTCACTCCGGGTTACTGGAAGCGGCCCGATCTTACGGAAGCGGCGTTCGACGAAGAAGGCTTTTACAAAATGGGAGACGCAGGACGATTCGCGGATCCGGAGGATCCTTCACAGGGTATCGAGTTTGCCGGACGGATCGCGGAAGACTTCAAGCTGAGCTCGGGCACTTTCGTTCACGTAGGCGCCCTGCGTGTTCGAGGCATCGAAGCGATGGCGCCGTTCGCGCAGGACATCGTCATCGCGGGACACGATCGTGATGAAATCGCCTTTTTGATTTTTCCAAACCCAAAGACTATGAACGACCCGCAGGCGCGAGAGCGGGTGCGCGAAGGCATGAAGGTGTTGCGTCACGAATGCCGGGGCAGTTCCCTGTATCCGGCGCGCGCGCTGCTTCTGACGGAGCCGCCATCCATCGATGCGGGCGAAATCACGGACAAGGGTTACATCAATCAGCAGGCTGTCCTCTCGCGCCGGGCGGCACTCGTCGAACGAGTGTATAAAGAGCACCCGGATGATGATGTGATTGTGTTGTAGCGTTCCATCACTACAGGAGCCTTATCTTGGACACTCTGAAAATCCCGCCGGACATCGTTGCCATCGACTGTCACGTCCATCCGAATGCGAAGGAGCACGAACAGGCCGACGGCGAATACGTCGCGGCCGCGAAGAAATACTTCAAGACCGGGGTCGATTTCGTGTCGTTGGACGAAATGGCGGAGATGTATCGGGCGAAGAAAATGATGTGTGTGCTGTTGGGCAAAGACGCGCGCACCAACACGGGATTGCCCCCGATCACCAACGACTCCATTGCCGAAGCTGTAAGGAGTCATCCGGACACGTTCATCGGGTTTGGGGCGGTCGATCCGTACATGGGAAAGTGGGCCGCCGATGAAGTCCATCGAATCGCGGAACTCGGACTTCGCGGTTTGAAATTCCAGCAGATCTTTCAGGGATTCTTTCCCAACGACCGTCGCGTTTATCCCATTTACGAGGCCGCGCAGAAACTCGGACTGGTCGTGCTGTTTCACATGGGGACAACCGGCATCGGCGCGGGCATGCCGGGCGGCATGGGACTGCATCTGAAATATGGCCAACCCATGCACGTCGACGATGTCGCCGCCGACTTTCCTGAACTTACCATCATCGCCGCACACCCGGGCTGGCCGTGGTCGGACGAAGTGCTGGCCATCGCCGTCCACAAGACGAATGTGTTTGTCGATATGTCCGGCTGGGCGCCGAAATATTTTCCGCCCGCATTCGTGCAGTACGCGCGAACTCTTCTTCAGGACAAGATGCTGTTTGGAAGCGACTGGCCGATGCTCACCACCGAGCGCTGGCAGAAAGAATTCGCGGAATACCATTTTCCGGAAAACATCATCCGGAAAATCATGATCGAAAATCCCCGGCGTGTATTGAAGCTGGAGCAGTAGGTCTCTACGCGAGCGCGGCCTTCATGAAGGCCATGCATTTTTTGGCTTCGTCGATCGGCGTGCCTTCACCGCGGTACTCGTATTCGATGAATGCGCGAATCGGATACTTCTCTTTCTTCAGCAGCAGGAGAACTTCTTTGATCGGCGTCTCGCCCTGCCCCCACAGCATGTTCTGGCCCTGATTCCGCTTGCGATCCTTGATGTGCAGATGAGTGATGCTCGCATGATTCTCGCGAATGAACTGCACTGCATCGAAGTTGGCCGCGGTGAAATGTCCGATATCGAGATTGATCTTGAAATGTTTCGACATCGCCATGGCTTTCGCGAAACTTTCGGGAGTTGCAAATTCATTGGGATCCTGAATATTCGAATGGCCATGCATGGCGACAACGATCTTGTGCTTTTCAGCAAAAGGCACTAATCGCTTCGCTACCGTCAACTGAGTCGATGCAGCAATGATTCCGATGCCGAGAGCCTTTGCCTGCTCGAACGCCTTGTCGAGCTCTTCATCCGTGTAGCTGTCGTTGAAATTGACGGTGTAGGCAAAAAAGGAAATGCCCGCATCCTCAAACTTCTTTTTCACTTCCTTAAAGTGATCCATCGGCGTCGAGACGCGCCACTTGCGCAGTTCTTCACGCTGCAGCTTGGGCTCGAGATCGGGGGAAAACAATTCGATCTCGCCGATTCCGCATTGCGTGCAGGCGTCGATCATCACATCGACCGCATCCATTGCGCCCGCTGTTCGCGGTAATTGGCGGAAAGTGTACGTGATGGCGCCGAGATGGACCCCGTTGACCACAGAATCAATCTTCGCAGCGAGCGCTCCACGAAGCATGAATAAAGGAACGGGCGCGAGCGCCGCTTTCATGAAATTTCTTCTAGTTTGCATGGTTGAGAGAATAGGCGAAATCCTGCTCTCAGGCAATGTTCAACGAGCTTCTGATTTCGGTCCCGCAAGTTGCCGGTAGCGGTTGTTTTCGCAAACATATTCCGTCACGTCTTCGCGGGGAGCGAGTTCCCAGACAACGCGCATATGCCACGGCTTGCTGAACGTTCCGGGATCCTCGAAAGTGATATCGATGTTGAGATGCGCGAGGTCCGGACGCCGGTAGCGTTCGACCACGTGCAGTTTATCGGTATGCGGCATGTTGTTCGGGAGCCAGCTCTTGTCATTGAAGCCGACCGTATCGATGACAAGCGTGTCGCCTTCCCACGTGCCGACCGAGTGCCCCATCCACATGGGATCGGGATCCTTCGGATGGGGACGGCCATCGAGGTAGACCTGCCTGTAACCCGGCACGCCCTCGAAGAGATGAACCAGCAGCCCACGAGTCTGCAGAACCTTATAAACGATCGGAGACGACGGAACAATTTCGTTCGGCAAGCAATCGGCACTCGGCATGTCGCGGAAATTGTTTTTGACGCGCTCGTCCATGACGGGTCCGACCCACGCCAGCGTTGCGGGTTTCTCCGGGCCGGTTTCCTGAGTGCCTATCCAGACGCCGGAAAAATCGGGTTTGCGATCCGCGGTCCTGGGAGCCGGGCCTTTCAGGTTCGAGTACCGGTTATGAAGAACCAGGTAGTCGTCGTCGCCAAGCACTCCCTGATTTCCCCAGGGCAATGGAATATCGAAGTGCACCGTTTGATTCGCTTGAACGGCGATGTCTTTCTTCGAGTACGAATCAAATTTGAATCCGACCGTCGGAACGATGATTTCATACAATCCCGGCGGCAACCGCGGAATGGTATAGCCCCCCGCGCGCGACGTCGCGCCGGTAAAGATTTTCCCGGCCGCGTTTTTCGCCTGAACGGTGACGCCGAAAACAACGCCTCCGTCCGGATCCGTAACAGTTCCGGTGATCGCGCCGGCGCCGCTCTGCGCCTGTAAAGCAGACGCGCACACCAGCAGGCCGATTATGAAAAAAACTGTTGATCGTTTCACACCGTTAATGAATTTCAAGCTTACTTTCCGACCATGTGCGGCAGGTCCCTGCTGTTCTCCTCGCAGATGCTTTCAATGAGGTCGGTGTCGGGAACGAGTTTCCAACTCAGTTTTACCGACCACGGTTTCGTGTAAGCCATCGGATCGTCGATGGTGACATCAATATTGATCGTTCCGATGGTGGGGCGCGAATATCGTTCGATCACTTTCAGAGATTCGGTGCCGGGCAGGCCGCGCATATCGAGCCAGGTTTTTCCGTTCTGCCCAATGGTCTCGACGACGAAAGTATCTTTGTCCCAATGACCGATGGAATATCCCATCCAGGTTGGTTGCGCGTCTTTAGGCAGCGGACGTCCATCGGTAAACACCTGCCGGTATATTGTTCGCGACTCGTACAGGAAGACCAGCACATCCGGTGTCTGCACGACTTTAAGTCCGTCCGGAATATTGTTCTTTTCCGGTATGCCCGAGGGTAAACAACGCACACCCGGATGATCCTTGCCGTTGGTATCGATGCGCTCTTTGTAGAGAGCCGCAGCCCATGGTTGAAGCGGAACTTCTTCGGGCTTGAGATCGGCTGCGAGGTTCAGCAGATGCCGGACGTTGTCCGACGGCATCCAGAAACCCTGCAAATCGATTTTTCCATCAGCGGTTCTTCGCGGCGGAGCATTCAAATCGACCTTGCCATCGGGAGTGCGCGGCATGTTTTTCGAGGGATAGGGATCCCACTGGGCGGCAGCGGTCAAGGGTATTGCGCAAACCATTGTCAGAACCAGAAGGAAAACACGCGAGACGTTGCTGATCATTTCCACTCCTTTTCTTCCGCGGATTCTAACCTTGCAGCGGCGGCGCGGGAAAGGACATACTTAGCCGCTGACAACATCGAACTCCGGAGGTCTCAACATGCGTTGCGCAGCTTTGCTTGCTGCCGCTGTGCTTCTTTCGATCATTGCCGCGGGCCCATCCGCGGCACATCACTCTTTCGCCGCGGAATACGACGCAGCGAAACCCGTCACGCTGACTGGAAAAGTCACGAAAGTCGAATGGACAAATCCACACACGTATTTCTACATCGATGCGAAGGATCCCAAGACCAACGAAGTGACCAACTGGGCCGTCGAATTGGGAAGTCCAAACAGCCTGATGCGCCTCGGTTGGTCACGCAAATCCATGAAGATCGATGACATCGTAACGGTCCAGGGCAGTCTTGCCAAAGACGGAAGCAAGCTTGTGAACGCGCGGGCCGTTAACCTGGCAAGTACCGGACAACGGCTGCTGACGGGCTCCAGCGAGGAAACTCCAAAGCCGTAGCCCTGGATTTCATCCCACAAATCGGGCGGGCGCTGTTAATTAAGCGCCTGCATGCGGCGTCTACAGTTAGTGCACTTCAAGAATCAAAGGAGATGGTATGAAATCCATCTCCCCGGCGTGGGGGAACCGGCCAGATGTG
>CAZWGA010000122.1:0-11927 GCA_964633285.1 uncultured Solibacteraceae bacterium
GCCGATGGTACTGCAAGGGCGACCTTGTGGGAGACTAGGTCGTTGCCGGGATTAATCACAAAACCTCGAAGGAACTGCAAACGCCCTTCGGGGTTTTCTTTTTGCCGTTTTCCCATTCGGCGTTCAGACGTTCCTACGTTCCGCTGGCCGCCAGAATCCCTGAATTTGAAACCTCACACCTGCACGTAACGCAATGACGAATCCAGACGGTGCAGATCGTCGATATCGGAAGTCAGTACGCCGTGCCCCCGCCCTCGTGCACAAAGGACAACCGAGGCATCTATCACATCATCCGTTTGCCTCGCTCCGCAAAGTTGCCCTGCAGCTCTCGCACCTCTGTCATCGAGGACCTGGATTTCGATCATAGTCGAGCCCAGCAACCTTGCAAGTCGTGCCTGGCGGCGCCCGTCTCGCCAGGCTTGCGCGACGACTCCCGCAGGCACCGCCAGGCGGATGTTCAGCTTTAACGCGCGTTCGATAACGGCGACAACGCGGCGGTCGTTGCGTTCGAATGCAATCAGCGCTGAAGTATCCAGCGTCAAACCACTCATCGATGCTTCTTCCTTGGCGCCCGGCCTGCCGAAACCCCCAATGCTGCGTCCGCGGTTTCCTGTTCTCGCGCCGTCAGAGGGCCGCCGGTCCCGGCGAGCATTTCCCCGAGGAGTTCTTCGAGTTCCTCGAGCTTCGATTTCTCCTCAAGTGCGGCTGCAACGTAAGCGCTGACACTCGTCGCGCGCCCCTTTCGCACGGCTTTACGCGCTTGCTCGACCAGGGCGCCTGGAAGACTTACGGCAATCTTTTCGGTAGTCATACCAGCAGTATGACTCCAAACGAAGCATGCGTCAAGGCCGGAAAATGACCGCCGAATCAATACAGCACACTGTGGCCTGCACCTACATCCGGAATCAGATGATCACGCCGGCGCGGCGGTTCGATATGTTCAGGAATCACAATGTCCGGATGGAATTCTGCGTATAACTTTCGTTGATCCTCGCCCGCATAGTACGTCAGGTAGATCACTATTCCTTCGTCGATCCCCGTTCTTGTCATGTCGATGCGAATCGCGAGACCGGACGAAACCACAAATTCCCGACGTAGAGTCTCGCTCCACAAAAGCGTGTACAGTTCGTGATCGTCAAGATGATCGGTGTTGCAGAGAATGATCGATTGGCTGAGAAGTCCCTCGATGATCTCCCATAACTTTGCCTGTAGTTCCCTTCCCCTGAGTTTTCCAGGCCGCACAAGTTCGACTCCGGATTCTTCAAGCACATCAAACAGTGTGCGCTTCGGAGCCGTCTCGTAAGCGAGGATATTTTTCAGGAGCTCTTCTTCAATCTTAGGGGGACAGCCCGGACTTGCATTGAATACCGGATCCTGGCCCGTGGCTGCCCGAATTCTGTGCCGCAATTTTTCAATCCTTGTTTTCATGCGTTACGCGTATGCGAGTGGAATGCCAAACAAATCTACTTTTGTTTTGCTGTAGTTTGCGGCGGGCGCTCCTTAAAGTCGCGATTCCGGAGTCCGCGAATGTCGCGGAAAACGCGCACTTCTCAAACAGATTTCTACGCACGGGATTTTTGCGGCTCCACAGGTTCTGCTCAACCACGTTTCTCGCGCCTCCGCCCGGTCGCCGGATCTTCAATATAGTCGCCAACAGCCAGAGTTTCGATAAGAGTCATCCACGGTAGATGCATGTGCACTTCGTCTTCAGGCCAGAAATCGAAAACGATAGTTGCAAGGCTTCGCCCTCCACGAGCAAGACAGACCCTCGTGCACGCTTCGCGGCCACGAGGATCCATGAACAGCATCTGGCGCCAGGCGCCTTCCAGCGGTGGACGGAATATACGAATAATCGGGCCACGAAAAGTAATCCGCCGGTTGTTGCCGGTCTCCGTCACGTCGCTGAGCAACATATCCATCGGGAACTGCGACATCAGCGCTGTAATCTGACGGCATGAAACCATAAGCCCGCATCGATCAAGTGGGGGCTGACGATCCACGATCAAGACTCTTCCTTCATCAATTCCCGCGAGCCAGTGCTCGGGAAAATCAAATCGGACAGCGCCGCCGTCGGCGATCAATATTCGATATCCTTGTTTTGCGTTCCATTGTCCGGTCTTGCCGGAATGAACCAGATAGGCTTTCATGCGGACACAAATGCACGATCGAAACCATCACGGCTGCATGGATTTCAGGGCACTTGGAGGATTGAGAATCCTGGAAGTCAGCGTCGGGCCGACAAAATTAGTCGTGGTTTTATCGGATTTTATTCGGACCGGAGTGCCTGCATCACGTCGACTCGCGCAGCGCGGGCCGCAGGCAACAGCGAGGCAATCGCAGCCGCACTCAGCAAAAGTAATGCTGAACCAATGATGGGAATAGCACCCGGCAACTGTGTCTGTTCCAGGTAGCTGGAGAGCAGTCGCGCGAGAATGTAACCGCCTGCGAGACCGATGATCACGCCAATCGCCGACATGACGATTCCTTCAATAACCACGGCGCTGAGCAGATCACGAGGATTAGAACCGACAGCGAGACGAATTCCAAATTCACGCGTTCGCGCGCTGACGGAAAAGGCCAGGACTCCCGTAACACCGACTATCGAAATGACAAGGGCGACGAGCGCGAATCCTCCGAACATCATGGTGTTTAATCGATCCGGTGTGAGGACTTCCGTTCGAACGTCAGCCAGAGTCGCTGCCTTTTCGACGGGCTGATCTGTGGACATGTCACGAACCGTGCGCGTGATCAAAGGCACGATGGTGTAAGGATCGCCACGCGTATGAACGAAAATGCGGCCGCCGCCAAGCTCCTGCTCGAAGGGATGGTATACGGTCAGCATCGGTTTGGGATCCAGATGCTCGTCGTCGATATCCTGTACGACACCCACGATTCGCCGCGGCTCCGTACTCAAGCCGATGAATTTCGTCAGGCCATCCGTCCACATCAAATGACGGTTAATCGGATCCTGGTTGGGAAACATCTGCTGCGCGAGACTTGAACTGATAATGACGACGCGCTCGGCACCATTTCGGTCCCCGTCGTTGAAGTCGCGGCCTGCTGCGATCGGTATTCCCAGCGCGCCGAAAAATCCCGGGGAAATGGAACGCAATCGCGCACGCGGATCGTCCTGAGGGTTATCGCGCGTGCGGCCTTCAACTGAGAATGCCAATCCGAAACCAGGCCCTCCCTGTGAATCCCGCCAGGGAACGCTGCTTCCGATCGCCACGCGGTCCACTCCGGAAACCGCCGTGAGCTTCTGCAGAAGCTCACGATAGAAGTTGCGGATCTGATCCTGTGTCCTTCCGAAGGAAACAACCGGCACATTTACCGCCAGCACGCTCTTTGTTTCAAAACCCGGAGTGGCAGCCTGGAGAGCCAATAACGTTTTCAACAGCATTCCAGCCCCTGCGAGCAGGACAAACGATGCGGCAATTTGAACCACTGCAAAGGCTCGCAACCTGCGTTTGGTTCCGCCGGTAATCCGAACACCGCCGCTCGCAATACCCAGACCGTGCGACGAATCGGCGGATGGCAAGCGTGGTACAAAGGCCAGAAGGATTGCAGCAACCAATGCTAATCCGGCGCCGATCCACAATGCACTCGAATCCAAAGTCAAATCGACGGCTCGGACGGAAAACCTGGATGCATAGCGTGCCAGTACGCCAAACATCGGCCTGGCTGCGGCGACACCCATAGCGGCACCGCTTCCGCACAACAGCAAACTTTCCGCCAGCAAAGTGCGTCTCAGCGTGCGTTTACTTGCGCCCAACGCGGCTCGAACAGCAAGTTCGGATTCGCGCCTGACGGTACGCGCAAGAATGAGATTGGCAACATTGGAACAGGCAATCAGGAACACAAGTCCCGAAGCGCCCAGCAGGACAAGCAGAATGGTTCGAGCCCGCGATGTGATCTGGTCGCGAAGTAGAACGGCGTTGATCCGGAAATCAGCCTTTGGAGAATAAGCTTCCGGGTGTTCTTTGATGACTGCGCTGTGAATTGCGCGCAACTCGCTTTTCGCAGAATCGAGAGTCGCTCCGGGAGCAAGCCGGCCGAACACCTGTGTCATACGATGCTCGCGTCCTTCGACCATCGTTGCTGAAAGGTGATGAGGACTCGTCACCATATTGCCTATCAATTCAGTTTCCGCCGGATAGGGGTCGGATGGTTCGAGCACGCCGACAATCGTCGCGCTTCGGGTTCCCAGCCGGATCGTTTTTCCCAAAACGGATGGATCGCCTTTCAGGCTTGTGGTCCAGAAGCGATGAGTCAGGACTGCGGCGCCCGCCGCGGACGGGCCGTCATCGCCGGAATTCAACAACCGCCCCAATACAGGACGCAGGCCCACGACATCGAAATAATTCCCGCTGACCACGCCCGCAACAATCTGCCGCGGCTCTCCCAGTCCTACCATCGTAAATGTAATCGTCGAAAACTCCCCGATGGCGGCGATGGTCTTGGCGCGCTGCCGGAGGTCCCGGATTTCCGGAACCGAGAATGTCGAATTCTCAACGCCGAGACCTGGAGCGCTTTGCTGGATGTAGATCAACTGGCTTTCGTCGCGATTCGTCAAAGGACGAAGGAGAACACCGCGAATAACGCTGAAAATTGCCGCGTTGGCGCCGATGCCGAGGGCGAGAGTCAGAATGACGGTGATCGATAAACCTTTTGCGCGCCCCAGCGAGCGGAAAGCCAACTTCAGATCATTCAAGAACGACATTCTTATCCAACGCTATTTCCGATGTGTCTTGACGTATTCCATCATGAAATTCTTAAGCGGTTGGCTGGTGAAACCCAGGTCTGTAGCTTCAGCCATCGCTTTATCCGTGTCCCACTTATCAACAACGGCACGCTTGACGAACCACATCGCAGCCGCGCGATTGCCGCCGGCGCAATGAATAAACGCGGGCTCCGCGCCTTTTGCCGTTATTGCCTTCAGAAATTGATCCACGACGGCAGCTTCGGGCTGCTGTCCGTTGAATGGAACATGGTAATAGGTAATGCCCGCGGCCCTGGCGGCAGCCATCTCACCTTCAATGTCGGCGCCCTGTTCGGTTGGCTGTCTCAAATTGATGATCGATGCGAAACCCATCTTCTTGATTTCGGCTACCGATCCCGGAGTAATGGCGCCCGCGCACGCCACGGTGCTTTCAATCTTCGCGAGATTCTGAATGCCCGCGACCGTTTCCTTCTTCACCTGTGCCAATGCGACCGGCAGGGTGACTGCAATGACAATTAAAATCGATAGTGATGCTTTCATAAAGTGACCTCCGGAATGTGCGTTCTTTTGATGACGTCCGGAGATTGTAACATGGGCATTATGGTAGACGTTTTCGACAGGCCCCTGCGGGCAACAGCCAAAACATGTGGGACGAATATCGAGAATTCTGTGATGAAATTTCGAGAACCTAACCGATTTCGCGCAGGAGGCGCTGTTCGATGACGCGAACCCGTTCGATCTGACCTTTCGCAGCAAAGCGTTCGTAGAAACCTTCATTTCGAAACTCATCCTTGAGACTTCCCCATGAAGCGATCACTCGCTCGAAAACTTTCGGCGATGGACTCTCACGCCACTTTTCGACGATATCTTCCCGCAGGAGTAAATCGCCCAATACTCGAATCAAGGCTTTCAGAGTGACGCTGCTTGTGAACTTATACCGGTCGTTCGCCCCCCACACCCGCTCCATCACCGAACGGACCGCTTTCAGGTAATCCGCGATCAATTCAAAAATGCGCTCCGGCTTCCCGCGAAAGTCCTTCATGAAGAGTTTTTCATTCTGAACAACGAGTTTCTTGATCTCATTGAAAAGTTCTGCCTGCAGGATCCATTTTTCCTGACGGCTGCGGCCGCCCAAACGGTTGATTTTGTATTGAAGCGGCGACGATGCTTCTTCGTACAACTTACGAACCAGGGCGGCGGCCAGCCGCGTTTCATCGTCGTACCGGCTGATACGGTCGAGGAGATCCACCAGGTGCGACTTGTTGATGCGAGTCTGGGTTGAGTTGATGATGACGAACATCTCCGCCGCGAAATCTCCCGTCTTCCCATCGAAGATCACACATGGAACCTCAATCTGATCGAGCATGCTGGAATTGCGCGCACCGTAAAAATGAAGACCCGCCAAACGATGCTGGCCGTCAATGATCAGGAATCCGGACTTGGGATCCTCCAGGTCGCCGATCGATTGATATTGCCCAAGCGGACGGAACTTCAGGACGTCTTCGGAAAAGAGCAGGACGCTCCCCGGTATGGCTGGCTGTGTCTCCGCCGATTCATAGAAATTCACGATGTCGCGAACCTTTCGCCGGCTCAACAATCGTTGAAAGGCTTTTTCGCTTCGTTCAACCGATCCGATGAATTTCGCGATGGGATCGTCTTCCCCGGCCTCTGCTTCGATGGTTTCGCCCTCAAAGTAGAAGCGGCTGGTGAAGCGTACTCGGCTCAGAATGTCGCGAGCTTTAAAGGAAACGAAATAGAACATTCCGTCTTTCTGGCGGATTCGTGTGGCTAGCATAGAAGTAACTATACGTGAGGGCGTTAGGTTTTTGCGAGTCTTCGACCCTTACCGCCTTACCCGGCGCTGGCATTTACGTGAGGCTGCGCCCTATCGGGCCTGCGCTCCGCGGCGGGCCCTCTCCCAGAGGGAGAGGGATTTGAGCCACGAGGTCAAATCATCAATGAGGGAGTAAGCCACCGGACACATCAGCAAGGTCAATAAAAGACAGAGGCTTTGACCTCCGATTACGGCTACTGCTACCGCGCGGCGTTCTTCAGCGCCGGGCCCCGTGCCGAGCGCTAGGGGCAGCATGCCCCCAACGAGGGCCAGGGTTGTCATGAGGATGGGTCTCAGGCGATCGCGATTGCCTATCAATATGGCTTCCGCCTTGGGTGTTCCTTCTTCCCGCAACTGATTCATGTGATCGATCTGAAGGATCGCATTCTTTTTCACCACTCCGAACAGCACGAGCATTCCCAAAGCCGAATAAAGGTTGAGGCTCTGTCCCGTTGCCCAAAGCGAAAACAATGCGAATGGAACCGAGAGCGGCAGGGCCAGCAGGATTGTAAACGGATGCGACAAACTCTCGTAAAGCGACGCAAGAATCATGTACATGAAGATCACGGAAAGCGCGAATGCAATAAGGAACTCGCTGAACGTACGCTCGAGCTCTTTTCCGCGGCCCGTGACGATGACGGAATAACCTGCGGGCATATTCAATTCGCGCGCGGCCTGAAGGAGTGCCCGGTTCCGATCCGCCATGCCGTATCCGGCAGCCATAGAGGCCTGCAGCGTGACCTGGCGTTGCCTGTCGAGCCGATTGATCTGAGAGACACTCTGGGCGGGTTCCACCTTCACAAGATTGTCTAATCGGACGAGCTTTCCCGTCCGTGACGGAACGTAGAGCCGGGAAATCGTATCAAGATCGTTGCGCGATCCTTCGGCAAGGCGCAACTCGACGTCGTAATCCTGATTCACAGAGCCGTCGTGGAAACGCGAGACCTTTTCATCACCGCCGACCATAATTCGAGTCGCCGATGCGATGTTCTGGACATCGGTATCCAGATCCGCCGCTCGCTGGCGGTCAATTTGGACTCGCAGTTCCGGCCGATTCAATTGCAGTGACAGTTGTGCGTCCAGCAACCCCAACTCGGGACCTTGATTCACAAGAGCAGACCCGTATTCCACAAGTTTCGCGATATCGGGCCCGCGAAACGCCAGGCTGATATCGGTCCTTCCGCCCCCCGCGCTCAGATTGATCGATTGAATATTGTTAATTTGAAATTTGAGATCTCGATATTGAGCAAGTTGCCGCCGCACGATCTGCATGACATCGCGTTGACTGTAATTATTCCGAAATGCTTCAAACGGATCGGCATGCGCAATGCCGCTAAGCAGCCGCGACCACGTAAACACGCGCTGTTCGTGGGGTGCGAGCTGCGCATAGATTCGGCCATTGCTCAGCGAACCGTTGTAATCGCCCGCCGAAGTTCCCAGCACAAGATTCACGCCGCGCACGGACCGGACTTTCGCTTCGATCTTCTTCATTAGATCGTCCATCGCTGCAAGACTCAATCCTTCCGGGGCAGTCACGCGCACTTCAAATTGGCCGTCGTCCACATTCGTCGGAAGATAATCCTGCCGAATGAGCCGGTAAGTCGGCACGGACAGGGCCATGACCACGATACCGAGCAACGCGACCGCGTAGCGATGCTTCATCGAGAAGCGCAGGCTTGCCATGTAACCGGCATCAATCCATCGATAGAGCCCCTGCCTCGACAAGGCTGCATCGTGACCTGCTCCGGCATCCGACACTCGAAGCATTCGCGCGCACATCATCGGCGTCAGCGTGAACGAAACCAGCATGCTGACGAGCACCGCCGCTGCGGCGGTAATTCCGAATTGATACAGGAACCGTCCTGCAATGCTCGACATGAAAGACACAGGAACAAAAATCACAACCAGACTGAGAGTCGTGGCTAACACGGCGTGTCCGATGTCCGATGTTGCCGCTCGGGCCGCCTCGAACGGCCGCATCTGTTTCTCTTCCATGAAGCGAAACGTATTTTCGAGCACAACAAGGGCGTCGTCGATCACGATGCCTACCATGAGAACGAGGGCGAGCATGGTTACGCTGTTCAACGTGAAATGAAGCGCCCACATAACTCCGAAAGCCGCGATCAACGACGAAGGAATAGCCACCGCGGCGATAATCATCGCCCGCCAGTTCCGCATGAAGAAGAACACCACAAGGCTGGCCAGAATGCTGCCGACAATCAGATGGACATTGATTTCGTGCAGAGCAGCGTAGATGAATCCCGACTGATCCTCTACAAGCTGCAACTTCACGTCCGGAGGAATCTGTGCCGCGATCCGCTTGAGCGCCTGCTTTACGCCTTCGATGACTTCCACCGTATTGGCGCCGGACTGGCGGCGCACTTCCAACGTCACCGTCGGCTTTCCGTCCAGGCGCGCCGAGGTCCGCTGTTCTTTCGTGCCGTCTTCGGCCCAACCGATATCACGAATGCGAACCGGCGCGCCGGAAATTGTCGACACAACGAGATCGTTGAAGTCGTCGGCTTTCGCCATTCTCCCAATCGTTCGGAGATTGCGTTCGATGTCGCCGGAAGTCACGTTTCCGCCCGGAACATCCGCGTTCTGACGGACAATCGCATCTCGCACGGAATTGATTGAAAGCTGATACGCCGCAAGCCGGTCCGGATCTACCCAGACATTTACGGCCCGTTCGAGACCGCCGTTGATTCGGATCTCGCCCACTCCCGGGCTTCGCTCCAGTTGTTCGCGGATGACTTTGTCCGCAAGTTCCGTCAACTCGCGAACAGGCCTGTCGCTGATCAGCGCAATCGAGACGGACGGATTCTGGTCGCTGTTGTTCTTGGCGATGATGGGAGGTTGAGCATCGGGAGGAAGCAGCCGCAATACCGTACCTACACGATCGCGAACATCCTGTGTCGCCGTCTCAATATTGCGATTCAGATTGAAAGTCGGAAAAACACCGGAGGTTCCCTGGCCGGATTGCGATCGCAATTCGGATAAGCCCTCGACAGTGTTGATCGCTTCCTCGACGACCTGCGTGATTGAAACTTCCAGTTCCTCCGGAGACGCGCCCGGAAGCATGGTTCGAACTTGAATCTGGGGGAGTTCGACTTCGGGATGCTTATCCACATCGAGTTGGAAGTAGCTCACGACTCCCACGACAACGATGAACAGAATAATCATCGACGCGAAAACAGGGAGGCGAATACAAAGCTCGGCCAGTCTCTGCATACTTATTTCGCGACGACTTTTTCGCCGTCCGTCAGGTTACCGGGATTCAAAACTACTTGATCGCCGGACCGGATCCCATCAAGCACCTCGATACCCTCGCTGCTGTGACGGCCCGTTTTGATGCGCTTCTCCGATGCTTTGCCGTTGTTGACAGTGAAAACGCGATCGATGCCCGCAAAACTCGCAATCGCGGACGGGGCCACCATGAGCGCTTTCTGTCCCGTAAAAGTGACGATCTCGGCTCGCGCAAAGGCGCCGGGACGCAGTATTCCGGCACTGTTGGAAACTTCGGTTTCCACAAGTAAAGTCCGGTTGGCTTCGTCAAACGATGGGCTCAGCCTCGCAACAACACCCTGGTGCACGCCCGGCGCTCCTTCAACCGTTACGCGTACGGACTGACCTGCGTGAATGTTTCGGGCTTCACGTTCAGGAACCGGTGTTCGCAATCGAAGGGGATTCATTTGAACGAGTGTAACGACGGGCGTGCCGGCAGCGAGATACTGGCCCGCATTGGCGTTCCTCTGCCGCACCATCCCGTTGATTGGAGCGTAGAGTACGGCGTCGGCAAGTTGCTGACGGGCAATTTCAAGCTCCGAACGCCTTTGGGCGAGAAGCGCCTGGCGATTCCTCGCCTCTTCAAGGGCATCCTCATATCGTGCTTCGGCGACTTTATAAGATGAATTCGTGGTATCGAAGTCCGCTTTGGGCAGCAGACCCTTCTCGAATAGCTGGCGGGCGCGTTCCAGGTGGGCTTTTGACGCATCCATCTCCGCGCGCGCCTCTTTGGCGACCGCCGTCTTTTCGATATCGACGCTTTGATCCGACGCCTCGGGCGACAATCCCAGACGGACGCGGGCCTGTTGCAACGCAGCATCCGCCTGTCGAACGCGGAGTTCGAAATCCGTCGTGTCCAACCTGGCAATCGGCTGGTCCCTTTGAACCGCACTGCCTAAATCCACCGAAATGGACGCGAGACGGCCTGAAACCTTCAGTCCCAGGACGATCTCCTGATCCGCCGCCAACGTGCCGGTAACCACAACCGTCTGATCGAGACTTTTCTTTTCTGCTATGGCAGTTTGAACTTGCCGAAGCTCGGCACCGCTATCCCCCCGGCTCTTTCGTTCGGCGCTTGCGGCGACGGGAGGTGCGGTACTGCAGGCAGACAACAAGACGAGGCCTAAAAGAATTGCGTATAAAAGTTTTAAAAAAGTCATACATTTCCAAGTCCGTGTAGATTCTACAATAAACCCGTGAAACCTCGATTAGATCGCTTGACGGACCGGCAGTTACTCGATCTCCGGCTGTGCGACCTTCCTCTGAAGATTCGAGGTACCCAACTCGAGCAGCGTATCGACAAGCTCTATCGTGAACTGGATACACGATCGTTGTCGTTTCGTCCGCACGTCTGGCTCGGAGAGGAATGGTTTACGCCAGACGGCGTCGGCGGCTTCGCAATACCTTTCTACCTTGCACATCCGCGGCTGATGAAACTGGAACGCACGCAGATGCTGGAAGTCGAAGGTGCGTCGGAAAACGAATGCATGCGGATTCTGCGGCATGAAGCCGGGCACGCCATCGATAACGCTTTCCGTCTTCATGCACGCACAAGCTGGACCGACACGTTCGGCGCCTATCGGGTTCCCTACCCGGAGTGGTATCAGCCTCAACCAGGCAGCCGGGATTATGTTTTGAATCTCGATGCCTGGTATGCCCAGGCCCATCCCGCAGAAGATTTCGCGGAAACATTTGCAGTGTGGCTCAAGTCGGGAATGAAATGGCGCCGGCAATATCAAGGATGGGGAGCGCAGCGAAAACTGGAATATGTCGATCGCATTATGATCGATCTTGCGGACCGGCGCCCCCGCGCAAAACGCATTCGTGAAGTAGAGGCATTACCCACACTAAAAAAGACGCTGCGTGAGTATTACCGGCGCAAGCGCGCTTACTACACGATTCACTGGCCCGCATCCTACGAGCGAAATCTTTATCGCGTTTTTTCCGCCGAACCGCGTCATCGCTCTTATCCCAGCGCGGCACAATTCCTCTGGCATGCGCGCCGGGATATTTGCGACATCGTTGCGAGAGGGACCGGAGTTCACCACTACACGATCAACCATATTGTGAAGCATATGATCGTCCGCT
>CAZWGA010000123.1:0-10676 GCA_964633285.1 uncultured Solibacteraceae bacterium
CATTGCCGACGCCTTCCATCACACAATAAACCGCTTCGTTGATCATCGGCATCAACACCCTGTTGGACACAAAACCGGGAAAGTCGTTAACTTCGACCGCGGTCTTTCCCAGCGACCGGGCAAGTTCTTTGGTTGCCTGGCACGTGGCATCGGAAGTGGCGAAACCGCGCACGACTTCAACCAGCGTCATAACGGGAACCGGGTTCATGAAATGCATGCCGATGACTTTATCCGGCCGCTTCGTCTTCGATGCGATCTTCGTGATCGAAATCGACGACGTATTGGATGCAAGTATCACATCGGGACGCAGAATTTCATCCACTGCCTGAAAAACTTTGGTCTTGGTATCGATGTTTTCGACGACGGCCTCAATCACGAAGTCCGCTTCTGAAAGCGAGGCGTTCTTCGTGACGGGAACAATACGTGAGAGCACGGCAGCCTTGTCATCACTTGATAACTTGTTCTTCGCGACTTCGCGGTCGAGATTCCTTGTGATCGTTGAGAGAGCATGGTCGAGAAAACTCTGCTCCAGGTCATGAAGGATGACTTTGAATCCGGATCGCGCGGCGACGTGCGCGATGCCGTTCCCCATCGTTCCGCCGCCGATCACGCCAATGGTTCGAATATTCAGCAAGTTTCGACCCTCTATCGTTCAACTCCGAGCGCCACTGCATTGCCTCCGCCGAGGCACAAAGCGGCAACTCCGCGCTTTGCATTCCGCCGGTTCATTTCATGGAGAAGCGTTACCAGGATTCGTGCACCGCTCGCGCCGATGGGATGTCCTAATGCGACTGCGCCCCCATTCACGTTAACCTTCTCAGGGTTCAGTTCAAGCTGCTCCATGACGGCGACAGCCTGTACGGAGAACGCTTCATTCAGTTCAATCAGGTCGACTTCGGAAAGGTTCCATCCGATCTTGTCCATAAGTTTGCGGACCGCTTTGACCGGAGCCATCATCACGAGCGCGGGTTCGATGCCGCTCACGGCCTGGCCCGCGATTCGAGCCAGCGGTGTCTTTCCCAATGCCGCCGCGCGCGCCGCCGAAGTAACGACCAACGCGGCGGCGCCATCATTCACACCAGGGGCGTTACCTGCTGTAACAGTTCCGTCCTTCTTGAATGCAGGTTTCAAGGCGCGCAAAGATTCGATGGTGGCATCCGCCCGCGGACTCTCGTCGGTGTCGAAAAGAATCGGATCGCCCTTACGCTGTGGAATGGAAACCGGAGCGATTTCATCGCGAAATCTGCCGGCGCGAATTGCGGCAATCGCTTTTCGATGGCTGTTCAATGCGTATTCGTCCTGACGTTCGCGGCTCACGCGATATTTGTCCGCGACGATTTCGCCGGTATTTCCCATGTGGAAGTTTTCGTAGACGTCCCAAAGGCCGTCCTGAATCATCGAGTCGACAATCGTGCTGTGACCCAGCCGGTAACCATCGCGCGCTCCCGGCAGGAGATAGGGCGCGTTTGTCATGCTCTCCATGCCGCCGGCCATAACGATTTCCGTATCGCCTGCCTGAATGCCCTGGGCGGCAAGACCTACGGCCTTGAGACCTGAACCGCAAACTTTGTTGATCGTCATCGCCGCGACTCCGGGAAGAAGGCCGCCATGCAGCGCGGCCTGGCGCGCCGGATTCTGGCCCAGTCCCGCGGAAACCACGTTCCCCATGATGACTTCGTCGATTTGAGAAGGTGTGAGACCGGCGCGTTCAACGGCGGCTTTCACAACGTGAGCGCCAAGCTGCGTGGCGCTCATGGATTTCAGCGCGCCCTGGAATTTGCCGATCGGAGTACGAACGGCACTGATGATGACGATGTCTTTCATGGCGTCACCTCCAACCTCAAAATATCACAAACAGAAAAGCCGCCGGGACGTTGCCGGCGGCCTTATTTGTGCTTTCGCGTCTTTGTGTTCTTAGTGTCTTCGTCTAGCGCAGATTGAAATTGACTTCGATGTTGAGCGAAACGTCGACCGGAATCCCATTCCGCATGCCCGGCCGGAATCTCCACTGTTTCAGAGCCTGAATCGCGTTTTCATCGAGTCCGAAGCCGAGGCTGCGCACGACGCGCTGAATATCGACTGTTCCGTCGCGGCGCACGATCGCTTCAAGAACCACCGTTCCCTGATATCGCGCTTTGCGCGCTTCTTCGGAGTATTGAGGCTCGATGCGTTGAAGTACGGTCGGTGCCGTAACGCCGCCGCCCACGTGGAAAATGCCGCCACCGTTGCCGCCGCCTTCACCAGGACCGACGCCTGGGCCTTTGCCTTCGCCAACGCCTCGTCCCTGACCTGTGCCGATGCCTCCACCCACGCCCGGACCGGCTGATGGCGGACCGATGACACCGTTCGGATCTCCGATGTTGAGCAGGTTTGTTTGCGGCAATGATGCCAGTTGCGGAGCAACAACTGTCGGTTCCACGATCAGTTTCGGATCAGGATTCTTTGGCGGCTCCGGATCCGGCGGTACAAATTGTTTGTCCGCCGCACGCGGCAGTTTGCCGAGGGAAGGAGGCGTCAGAGTCTTTCGCCCGCCGCCACCACCGCCGCCGGATTTATTCATATCCGGAGTGAGAGGGAGAACGATGTTGACCGGTGTATAAACCATCACCGATGTTTCATTGATCTTTGGCGCCTTCGGCAACGATGTCGCCCAAGGTACCAGGGCAAGACTGACGACGAGGACATGTGCGCCCAGCGACAATAACCGAGGCATGCCGGATTTCGGTTTCGACCAGATTTCTTCAACTTCGACCCGCGCGACGCTGGTCTGTGTCTTGTGCGGATGCAGAATATCGTTGACGGCTTCGCGAATATCGCTAACCAAAGACAGAATGGGCGACGGCATTTCGACAAGGCTGTTCAAAGCGCTGAGATCGCGCTGCGCCGTGATTTTGACCGGCGGAGGCGGATTCTTACGCTCTTCGCGCAGCTCCCGGATCTGGCGTAAAAGTGAATCCAGCCAGGAAGGAGAGTCCGAAACGGTCGTTCCCGTCTTGAGAATACCGAACCGCGGATCGTTGTCGTCGTTAGGTTTCATGTCCCTTTTGTCTAAACCTCGGTGGAAAAAATGCTTGTTGAGAATACCATAGGGCACCCATCTGCCGCTAGCCGGTTGGAGGTTGTTGTTATAATTTTCGAGAGCATGCCATTTAAACTCCAGGGCCGGCTGTCGTACCTGCTTCTAGTGATCGCTTCTTTTGGACTGGACCGGTGGACCAAGGCTCTCATCCAGGGCCGATTCGCACTAAACGAATCGATCCCGATAATAGACGGGTTTTTTAACGTAACGTATGTAAGGAATACGGGGGTGGCCTTCGGGATTTTCGACCCGATCAGTTTACCCGCGAAATCGGCTCTTTTGTCGGCGTTCACCGCGTTTGCCGTCGTCATCGTTATCACTTACAGCGTCCGTAACTCGGCTCGCAACCGGTTATTGCAAATTGCGCTGGCCCTCATTCTGGGCGGAGCCCTGGGGAATCTCTATGACCGCCTTGCGTACGGCTTCGTCGTCGATTTTCTTGAGTTCTATATCCGTACATATCATTGGCCTTCATTTAACATCGCGGATTCCGCCATCTCAGTCGGCGTTGCCCTCCTTGCGGTGGAGATCATTCGAAATGAAACTCCTGCCCGGACCTGATGACCGGGGCCTTCGTCTCGATGTTTTTCTCGCCGGGCGCCTCGAAAACTCCACCCGTTCCCAGATCCAGCTTCTGAACCGCTCCGGAGCGATACGAATCGAGGGCCATCAGGAGAAAGCGGGCTATCGCATCCGGGGAGGAGAGACGATCGAAGTCGATCTTGAATCTCTCAGGCCGGTATCACTCACACCCGAGCAAATCCCTCTCCAAATCTATTTTGAAGATGCGGATCTGGCTGTCATCGAGAAGCCTGCCGGACGGGTCGTCCATCCCGGGTCCAACACACGGGGCGGCACGATTGTTCACGGATTGCTTTTTCACTTTCAGAATCTATCTGATGCCGGTGGAAATGCCCGGCCCGGAATTGTGCACCGGCTGGACAAAAAGACTTCCGGTCTGTTGATCATCGCAAAGAACAATGTGGCACATGCGCGGCTGTCGAAGGCCTTCCAGGATCGAGCTGTCGAGAAAACGTATATGGCGCTCGTGCACGGCAAACTTGCGCACCAGGCTGGAACGATTGAGTTAAAGGTCGGCCGGCATCGAGTTGTGCGCACAAAGATGGCCGCCGGTGGACCTCGGGGCCGGCCGGCGTTCACGGAGTATCGTGTAATGGAACAGTTCCGTGGCTTTTCACTCCTGGAAGTGAAAATAAGAACAGGACGGACGCATCAGATCCGAGTGCACTTGAGTGCCATAGGGCATCCTGTCGTGGGCGATGATGTTTATGGCGAGCGGCCGAACAAGGAATTCATTAAGAGATTCGGAGATTTGCATCGATATTTCCTGCACGCCGCAGTGCTGTCCTTTCGTCATCCATCGACTGGGGAAATGTTGAAATTCCACTCACGTTTGCCTCTGGAATTGCAGAAGTTGATCAATAACTTAAAATCATAGGGATTGGCAGGCAGACGGGTGATCGCGGCGGCAACACCGCCGAGGAAAGTCCGAACTCCACAGGGCAGTGTGCCTCGTAATTCGGGGGCCCGCAAGGGACGGAAAGTGCAACAGAAAACATACCGCCGATTTCGGTAAGGGTGAAAAGGTGCGGTAAGAGCGCACCAGCGGTTCGGAAACGGGCCGGCTTGGCAAACCCCACACGGAGCAAGGCCAAATAGGGAAACAGGACGCCTCACGGCGTTCGACGGCGGCCCGCCGGTGTTTCCGGGTAGGCTGCTCGAGCCTCAGGGAAACCTGAGGCCTAGACGAATGATCGCCGCCCAGGTCGCAAGATCTGGGTACAGAATTCGGCTTACAGTCTGCCTGCCGATGCATCATGCACTTTTCAAAGGCCGCGCGGTTGCATGGAACTCACGGGAGGTTTTGATGGGAGCGTACGTAGTCACGGGGGGAGCGGGCTTTATCGGTTCTCACATTGTGGAAGAACTCGTTCGTCGCGGACAGACCGTAAAAGTCCTGGATGATTTCTCCACAGGTAAGCGTGAAAACATCGAGCCTTTCAGAACAGCCGCTGAAATTGTCGAATGCGATTTGGCGAAAGAGCCCGGGCTTTCCGGATTTCTCAAAGGCGTGGACTACGTGATCCATCAGGCCGCGATACCGTCTGTTCCGAAGTCGATCATGGATCCGGAGAAGTCTCATCAGGCGAATGTGAATGCTACGCTGAAATTGCTCATGGCGTGCCGCGACGCCGGTGTCAAGCGCGTTGTTTATGCATCGTCATCGTCATTGTACGGTGACAGTCCCACGCTTCCGAAACATGAGGCAATGATGCCGAATCCGCTGTCACCTTACGGCGCTCAAAAACTGTTTGGTGAAATGTATTGTCAGGTTTTCACGAAATCGTATGGGCTGGAAACGGCGTCGCTCCGGTACTTCAATGTGTTCGGTCCGCGGCAGGATGCGACTTCGCAATACAGCGGAGTTCTTGCGCTGTTCATCACCGCGGTATTGACCGGGAAGCGGCCTTCAATCTACGGAGACGGCCTCCAATCGCGCGACTTCACTTACGTCAAAAACGTTGTCGAAGCGAACCTGCTGGCGTGTTCTGCGCCTGGTGTCGCCGGGATGGCGTTCAACGTCGCTTGCGGAGATCGCATTACAGTGAATTCAATGCTCGAGCAGATCAACAGAATCACGGGAAATAACATCGCCGCGATTCACGTTGATCAGCGGCCGGGGGATATCAAACATTCACAGGCCGACATCACGCGAGCAAAAGAACGGCTGGGTTATGAGCCGAAGGTAAGCTTTGAAGAGGGACTACGGCATACCATCGAGTGGTATCGCAAGAATCTCAAACTTACCTGACAGTGACATCGATGCTCGTTGTCACGGTTCCGCCTTTGCCGTCATTCGCAGTCGCCCGGATCGTGTACTTTCCCGGTGCGAGTCCGGTCGAATCAAAGGTCACCTTGTCTCCGGAACCGGAAATCTTTCCACCCGATGCGGACCATGAATAGGTCAGTGGATCGTTGTCCGCGTCGAATCCAGTAGCCGTAATCGTGGCGGAACTTCCAGGACTGATCTGTTCGGCAGAGGCCTCCAGCGCGAGAACTGGAAAGTGGTTCGTTCCTGGAGCGCGAACCGGCTTTGTGTAGGAGATACCGAATACAAAACCGTTCGGCTCTCTTGCGGAAGGGAGGGCTTGTTCAAACTTTCTGTTTCTGCGATACCCGGCGCTGAATGTAATGCCGGAATCCAGCATCAAGTAACGAACGCCGGCCGAGAGGTCACTGGGGTTCTGAATCGTTTTAGCGGCGTTGGGTGATCCGGCACCGACGAAGGTAACGGTGTTGTATTCGAAAATACCCTGAAGCGGACTGCTCGCGGGCCACGATACTCCGATGCCGCTGCGCATTTCATCTTTAATACCCAGCCTTGTGCCTGTAACCGGATCCTTGCCGTCGCGTGTTGCCGTGAATCCCATTTGCGAATCCAACAGAAACTTCCAGGGCAGCAGTGACGTGAAGAGCACGTCGGCGCCGACATCGGTTTCGCCCGTACCCAGGCCCTTTTCCTTTTCCGCCGTTCCGAACTTCACAAAACTACGCAAACTGATACCGCCGATATTGTCTCGCCGCCGTTGAAGGCGATATTTAGCGGACAGCGTCGTGTCACCGATGCCCTTCGTGAAGGAACATCTGCAGGTATTAAAAAAGGTATTAACAAAGGGATAAGAGTTATAGAAGCCCGTCTGAGACACCGATCGAGCGGTGATCTGACGTTCGGGTTCAAAAGAACCGGTTACCGTCAGCCTTCCAATGACGCCGATCGAAAGAAAGATCGGGAACGCGTTGATGTCCAGATCCTTCGGCAGGCGTTGCGTGGAATTCCAGCCGCCGCCAAATGAGAACTGGCCCTTGTTCAGAGTCTCCACGCTTGGAATCGTGAAGAGACCGCGGTCCCCTGTGATCGTCGCGCTTTGCTTGGAGATTCTTGTTTCCGTTGCGACTGTTTCAGGATCCTGAGAAAAAACAGTCGTGGAGGACAGCAGCAGGAGAATTGGGAGAAGAAATCGTTTCATGTACAATTCCGCAAAATGCAACTACTTGTCAGTCTTCTGTTGACGATGGTGTTCGGTATTCTTGCTCAAAATTCCGCGTCCGGTGAAGCGGACGGAATCTTAGCGCAGCTATCGAAAATCCGTCTAGACAAAAAGCAGATCTACAACATCCGGGACATCACCTTACGCCGCGATGCCTTATCGATTTCTTTGAATCGCGGGGTCATTGCGTTTCTTGAGCCCGTGCAGGGCAGGGTCACGGGGGCGGTTTTTATTGGAAACGGCGAAGTGGTAGCCATCCCTCCGGATGCCATGGAAAAACAACAGATGTACAAGTTTACGGGCTCACCGATTATGGATGAAACGTTTCAGAGCGGTATTTTCCGCTTTACCGACAAGACCTTCGATGAGATCAAGCGGGAGATATCCCAACATGCCGAAGAAGACGTGACTCCCGAGGATTCCGCGCAGTTTGACTCATGGGATCCAAAGATCGCCCAAAGGGCAACCCTGATCAATACGCGGATGTTAGCTGATTTTCTTGAGCCCTCAAGCCAGCCTTTCTTTTTGGCTGAACTCAATGGGGAAAAGAGCGGCTGGTTTGATGCCATCTTCGATCTGCGCGCTGCTGAAGAAGTGAGCGTGCTCCAGGTTCATGAGATGGGGAACTCTTCCATCGCCGACATGTGGGCCAGTTTCAATCAAAGGAGTGAAGCTCGAAATCGGGAATCTGTTGCACACGAGAATAAATCTCCTGTGAGCGTGCTGAGCTACGACATCGACGCCTCTCTATCGAACGGCCAGATGGAAGCCAGGGCCGATGTTCGAACGAAGGGCCGCGTCGATGGTGCAAGAGTGTTGAGTTTCATACTTTCACCCTCATTGCGGGTGGCCTCTTTAGTGACGGGGGATGAGCCGGTACCGTTTTATCAATATCCGAACTCGGACTCCGTGACGGCTGTGCTCGCTCGTCCACTGAAATCCGGGCAGGACATGGTCTTGCGATTTATGTATTCCGGCGCTACCGACGGCCGTGACATCTGGTATCCGATTCAGTTGGTTCCAGAAAATGTTGAGCTCAAGACCAACATCCACGGGGCATCCGTCCCGAATACCGAGCCCGAAGGAATCGCGCCGGTTCGAGAATACTTCGTCAGTCTTCTCGGGCCGCTACCGGCAAACAGTGCGTCCGTCTGGCCTACCTCGACGGATGTTCAGGACATTGCGCGCTTTTGGTTTGGCCGTCGCGTTGTTCCGGCTTCTTATCATGATCAATGGTTGTTCGAAGGCCTCACCCGGTACCTGGCGGGGATGTACGTCGAGAAGAGCATTTCCGATCCCGCGCGGTTTTTGCAAATCATGAAAGAGAGTCAGGCTCGCATTATCAATGATGATAAGGCGGGGCCCATCTGGCTCGGACAGCGTCTTGCCAGCAGCGTTACACCCACAGGCTACCGTGCAGTTTCGGACAAGGGCATGTGGGTTGTGCACATGCTGCGAATGTTGATGAGACAGGAAGGATCCACTACGGATGCTCGATTCATCGCGATGCTGCGCGATTTTTTTGAATCGTATCAAGGCAAAACCGCATCGACCTGGGACTTCAAACACGTGGCCGAGAAATACATCGCACCGGAAATGGATTTGCGCTCGGACAAAAAACTCGATTGGTTTTTCGATCAGTGGATTTTCGGCACAGGCCTGCCGGTCTACGAAATGGACTACAAGATTCAGCCGGCCGACAACGGCTTTGTGATTTCAGGTAACGTTAAACAGACGGAGGTTCCCGAAGCCTTTACAATGCCAGTTCCGGTCTACGCTGATGACATGCTTCTCGGCCGCGTCGTTGGCGAGTCCCAGTCCGAGTTCCAATTCAGAATCTCAAGAAAGCCCGAGCATGTGACCCTCGATCCGCACCTGGAAATCCTGAGCAAAGCAGTCCGCTCAATCGCTCAATAACGGTGTTTCCCGATAACGGTTCGAGGAATACCCTGAAGGTCGCATTTCGTGGACAGCTTTTCCCAGTTTGAATCGAAGAGTCGCGATACTCGTTCGTCCATTCCGATGCCGACTTCCATCAGCAAATATCCTCCGGGAACCAGCAGCCGGCCCGCGCCGGTTATGAGGTTGCGGTAGACGGAGAGTTCGTCTTCAGGTGAGAACAAAGCGACATGGGGTTCATGTTCACGAACTTCGCGCTGCAGGCGGTTGATATCGCCGGGCCTCACATATGGAGGATTGCTGACGATAAAGTCGAATCGTCCGTCAATAGCCGCGAGGAAATCCATACAGGCGAAATCCACGTTGGCGCTCAGGAGTTCAGCGTTGTTGCGCGCCACGCGGAGGGCGGGTTCGGAGATGTCGCTGGCGAAGACGCGTGAGCCGGGAACTTCCAGGGCCAGCGTAACAGCGATGCAACCGGAACCGGTGCCGACGTCGAGGACTCTCAAATCCCGGGCCCTTTCCGGCCGCGAAATCAATTCCAGCACGGCTTCGATGATGTGCTCGGTTTCGGGGCGGGGGATCAGAACCGACGGATTGACGAGGAAGTAGCGCCCGTAAAACTCCTGACGGCCGACGATGTATTGAAGAGGTACGCCGCTGATGCGGTCGTAGAGCAGATCTTCCAGCCGCTCAGATTCTTCATCTTTGAGTACGCGATCATCATGTCCGTAGAGGTATTCCCGTTCGACGGACAGAATGTGCGCCAGCAGAACTTCGGCGGTCAACCGGGCGTTTGAAACACGATGCAGCTCCAGACGCTCTGCAGCGGATCGAAGCGCTTCCCGAATTGTCACGCCACGAGTTCTTTTTTGAGACGTTCGGCCTGGAAGTGAGTGGTGAGGGCATCGATGATTTCACTGATGTCGCCGTTCATGATCGAGTCGAGACGGTGCAGCGTCAGACCAATGCGATGATCACTGACACGGTTTTGAGGAACGTTGTAGGTGCGGATCTTTTCGCTTCTGTCTCCCGTACCCACCATCGAGCGGCGTTCGTCGGCCAGGGCCTTTTGTTGTTTCTCCTGCTCGATCTCGTAAAGACGGGAACGCAGAACTTTCAAGGCTTTCGCGCGATTCTTGATCTGAGACTTTTCATCCTGACAGGACACGACAAGTCCCGTCGGAAGGTGCGTGATTCGAACGGCCGAATATGTGGTGTTGACCGACTGCCCACCCGGCCCCGATGAACAGAACGTGTCGATTCGCAGATCCTTGCTCTCATTGATCTCAACTTCGACGTCTTCCGCTTCGGGGAGAACCGCTACCGTTATTGTCGATGTATGAATCCGGCCGCTCGCTTCCGTGGCCGGCACACGCTGCACTCGATGGACGCCGCTTTCGTATTTGAGTTTGCTGTAGACGCCCTTGCCTTCGATCATCGCAATGACTTCCTTGAATCCCCCAATGCCCGTAGGGTTCGAAGAGAGAATCTCGACCTTCCACCGCTGGGATTCCGAGAACCTCGTATACATCCGGAACACATCCGCGACGAACAATGCTGCTTCGTCTCCGCCGGTACCCGCGCGGATTTCGAGGATGACGTTCCGTTCATCGTTGGGATCTTTG
>CAZWGA010000124.1:0-10638 GCA_964633285.1 uncultured Solibacteraceae bacterium
ATGCTCAAGCGGCTTGAAGCTCTTCGCGACGGAAAAGTTGCTGCTGCAAGTTTGATGGAACCCTGGATCAGTGTGGCGCAGAAGTGGGGAATGCGCATCCTGATTGAATCCCATTCCACACGGAGCGAAGCTGCCGGCGACGATCTCGACGGCAAGACGCTCGCCGCCATGTTTCGCGCCCAGTCGCGAGCGGTCGCTGAAATCGAGAAGGATCCGTCGCCGTACGTTCATTACTTCATTGCGGAGACCGGAGGGCGTCTCGAACCCCGCGAATTTCACACCTGGCGCCTGCTGCATGCTCCGCCTCAGCCTTACACCCGCGAACGCTTCGACGACACCTACAACTGGACGGTGAAATGGAACATGACCGTGCCCGGAGCGACTTACGAAAATATGGTCGATAATCGCGCGTGGAAGTAACGCGCTGTTCCCGTCTATATCTTCCGAAATTCGATGGGGCTCCGCGAACAATCTTCGAGTACATGCTCGCCCGGTTTCCTCATGTGAAACCGTCGGTGTGGCGGATGCGAGTCCATCAGGGTCAGGTGACTCTCAGTGATGGTTCACCACTTCGTGAAGACGCACCGTACCGTCATGGGCTTTTCGTCTTTTACCGGAAAGAAGTTCCTTTGGAACCCGCGCCGATCGAGGAAGCCGCCGTTGTCTTTCGCGATGATGACATCATGGTCGTTGATAAACCTCATGGAATGCCCGTAACGCCTGCCGGTGACTATGTCGAGCGGTCACTGCTGGTGCGCCTTCAAAGAATGACCGCCTTGCCGGATCTCTCTCCGCTGCATCGTCTCGACCGCGAAACGGCGGGCCTGGTTCTGTTCTCCATTAATCCGGCATCGCGCGGCCACTACCATCGTTTGTTTGCTGAAGGCACGATCGAGCGCGAGTACATCGCGACCGGTCACATCGAGACGACTTCTTCGGAATGCCATTGGCGTGTTGAGAACCGGCTGGAATCGGGCGAGCCGTGGTTCCGTCAACAAATCGTCGAGGGGCCCGTGAACGCCGTCACGGACATCGAACTGACGAGCCGGCAACGTAAGTTTGCGAAGTTTCGGCTGATGCCTAAAACAGGAAAGAAACATCAACTGCGCGTGCATATGGCATCCATTGGATACCCGATCGCCGGCGATCCTTTCTATCCTGTGATCCGGAAGAAGCGGGAGGATGAACCCGGGCTACAGCTTCTCGCTCGGCGGCTTTCGTTTGTCGATCCGCTCAGCGGAGCCGCACGCGATTTCACAAGCCGGAGAGCACTTAGCGGATCGTTTCAGGAATGGTCGTGAACACATTTCCCGTGAAACGGAGTCCGATGATGCTGGCCGATCCGTTTGCCGCGGACACAATCACCTGCCCATAATAATTCGCCGGCAATGCAACAAGCTCATCAATGAACTTCGCGACAGAACTTCGCGCGCTCAATGTTTGCGTCGAGTTGCCGACGGAGGCACCCGCGGAATCATATACACCGATTGTGTACGTGTTTGCCTGATCGGAGTCATTCGCGATCGCCAACCCGACTCGAGCGCCCTCGCGTGTGTCGGCAAGGATCTGAACCCGCGGCGCGGAGGGAGAAGAAAACACAGTTGCTTCGGAAAGCTTCGCTCCATTTGGAGCGTAAAAAGAATACAAAGCAAGCGCATCCAGTGGAGCGGAGCACTGCAGAGTGGCATATCCCGACTGGAAGGCTTGAATCCCATTTGTTATCGAAAGCAGGTACGCCGTTGGCGGCATCGTGACAGTGAGCGTACTGACACCGTCAATCGTCATTCCGCGGAAACGCGTCGTGCAGTCCGAAGGCGCAGTGGCACTCGGATTGAGATAGATGCGCGCCGTCCGGTAGTAGGTTCCGTCGGTGAATTTTCCGTCGGCGAACTGTGGGAAGACATGATACGTGCTCGCCGTGGGTCCAACTGAGCTCCGAATGCTTTCGGGAATCGTCGTGAAAACGCCGCCTGTGAACCTGAGGCCGATGATGCTTCCCGCCGCAGCCGATGATGAAACCAGGATCTGCGAAACCGAGTTCGCCGGAATACCTGGAATAAACTCGCTCAGGAATTTTGCAGAAGCGGTCCTCGGAGCCAGTGTCAGGGAGCCCGTTCCCGATGCACCCGTTGCGCTGACGATGTACTGGATCGTGTAATTCGCGGTCTGGTCCGTATCGTTTGCGATTGCGAGACCAAGCTGAGCTCCCTCGCGTTCGTCGGCAATGACCTTCGTGATCGAGGCCGGCGGCGAAGAAAAGACCGTTGCTTCGGAGAATTTCACTCCGTTCGCTCCATAGTACGAGTACAGCAGTTGAGCTTCGACGCTGGACGAACACTGAAGCGTGGCATAACCCGATTTGAAATCCTGAGTGCCGCTTGTTGGCGAAATCACCCAGCCGCTGGGTCCAAGCGGATAGTTCAGTACGAAACCCGGCACGGTCAGACCTCGCAATTGAAGCGAGCAATTCGCGCCCGCCGTGGCGCTGGGATTCGAAATCATCAACGTTGTGCGGTAATAAGTGCCATCGCTGAAACGGCCATCGGCCACCTGAGGGAAAACGTGATAGGTGGAAGCCGTTGCCGACAGGACCGCTGCCGTTGAAGTGATCGTCAGCCTGACGGTTGTTGCGTTGAGATTGAAACTGCCATCAGCGGCGACGACCGTAATCTGGTTTATCCCGGGGCTCAGCATGATGGTGCGGCTCCAGGTCGCCGTACCGGAACCCGTTGCCGTGTCGTTGTTGGCTCGTGTCCCATTCACCGTTACGGATGAAATGCCGTTATCGCCCTTGCCGGCGTCGGTCGCAGTTCCCGAAAGAGTGATCGAAGATGTTGAAACACTCTGACCATCGGCATGACTCGTGATGGTGAGAGCCGGTGGAGTCGTGTCGATGGGGCCGGTGGCGGCGCTCGGACGGAAATTGGCAACAATCGTTCGAGTATTGTTGAGCACCATGGCATTGTCGGCCGCATCCGCCGAACTGGGATCAGCGCCGGTGGCAACGCCGTTGTACATCACGTCGGGATTCGAATAGTAGTCGATGCGTGGACACGTGCAACCCGTATCGTATGCCATCACTGTCCGAAATCGGTTTCCCGTCAGTTGCTTGTATCCGAAGGCATAAGGATATGCGCCGCGGGGTGGATTGCCGTTCGTATCCACATCACTTCGGGCATGGTGCGCGCCCATGTTGTGTCCCATTTCATGACCGAAGGTGTAGTTGCCGACAGCACAGCTATATTCCATCACGCTGAAACCGAACGCTGCGAAGGACGAGGCTGATGCCGTTGGATCGGTGAGCTCATATCCAATGCCACAGGTGTTTTCACTTGTGGCCACCCATAAGCTGACAAGATCCGCTGCGTCCGCGTTGCGGATGGTTCCGACGTCATCGAGAAATCCATCGGTCGGGTTTTGAAGCCTGGCGAGGTCCACTGAAATGCTCGAGCCTTCCGTGTAGCTCACCTCACGCGCTTCAACGAGGCGGATGCGCTGAATAATGCCGCTATTGACATACCCCTGGTTGGTTTCAGCGACGCCGAGCTGCACGTAACTCTGCATCTGCGTCGTACCGCCTTCGGCCTGCCGGGCTGCGGGGGTGTACAGGACAAGAACGTCGATGATGGAACCATCATCGCTTGCAACGGGCGCGTCGCCTTGCGGTTGAATCTGTTCGGACGGCGCTGGCACGAATGGCATTTCTTTCGGATCTGTTTCATTCGGAAACAACGATTGATCGATTTCAAGGGCCCATTGCGCCCCGTTGTCGTCGGTGCGGATCTGATAAATCTTTCCGTCGCCACGCGTCACCGAGCCGATCAGCGAATCTCCGGTCGAAACAAATGTCGCTCTCCCGTAAGATGCGTTATCCACCTTCCCATACCATGCCGTTCCCTTGCCCTGCGGCTCTACCTGATAAAAGGTGACCGAGAGGCTTGCGTCTGCGAAGAGATCCAGCTTTATCCTGCGGCCGGCGGCCGGTGCTGTAAACAAGCCTCGATCGAGAGTGATCGCGCGCGCCCTCGTGACGCCCCGTTTGCGCAGGTAATGTTCAGGAACGCGTGTCTGGGCGCCGGTGCGGGTTCCCAGGGATGCAACACAGATTAAGGAAAAAACAACCAGAACAAACTTTCTCGACTTCATTTCGGATTTGGAATCACTGGCTGCGATTCCTGGGGAAACTCCTTTTGATCGATTTCGCGAACCCACCACGAACCATCCGCGGCAGTTCGAATTTGATAAATCATGCCGTTACCGCGATTGAAGTTTGCGGTAACGATTTTACCGGACACCGTCATGAAGGCATCGCCTCCAGGCGTGCCCGCCACCTTTCCCGTCCAGACCGATGCCGGTTGGCCGGGCGTCACGCTTGTCCAGTTCACCGTCAGTTTGACGTTGGGGAAAAACTCCATTTCAATAGTTTTGGCTTGCCTGTCGATAATATCGAGATTCATCTCAACCCGCCGGACCCGGCGAACGCCCGGGTCGAGCATATTCGACGGTACCCGGAACGCTGTGTTTGTGGGCGAGAACAAATCAGGCGCTTGAACCGGAGGAGTAAAAGCGTGAAGACAGCCCGAAGAAACCACCACAGGCAGCAAAACCACGACCCGCCTGAATAAAACCAATACCTTCATGAAAACAAAAGCGGACAAGGGATACTAACAGGTAGGCTCAAAAAAAGGAATGCCATGGGCAAGAACCCATTTGCGGGATTCGTACGCCGCTGATTCCGGCCCTCGCTTAAAGCCGGGAAGAGGAACGTGCCGCACGCGCATTCGCCGCATCGTTTGCGACTGGAATTCCCATCAGGATGAGGGCGATTCCAAACAGCGGCCAGTTGAACGCGGTCGGCAGCAACTGGGTCGTTGCCTTCAGGCCCTGCGGCAACACACGAATCGCATCGGCCATGAACACATAAAGAGCGAGTCCGATGCCGGCAATCGGCGAGGCGTGCGTCGCCCATGTTGTTCCGGTGCGTCTCGGAGAGGATTGGGTGACCAGCGTTCCCCAGACAATCATCAACACCGCGATCGTCATGGGGGCGACTACAGGGCCCCACCATGGGAGCGGAATCAGAAACAGAATGTCCCAGTCGAACAACGACGCCGGCCATCCGGTCATTATCCGCAGAAATACATAGTAGGAGATGTCCCAGACGCCAAATGCGATTGCGGTATATGCCAGGCCGGCACGGCGTAGTCCGCCGGTGAGTATCCCAAGCGTCAGCAGCATCACCAGGGTTGCCGCTTCGCGAATGAGTTCGACGATCCCAAGCGTGGCGCCGAGGGGGAGAGGGTTCGGCTGATAGGGAATCACGCGATGGCTCATCACGCGCAGGTAGTAAACGGTTGCGGCCTCGAGCCATCCCATCGCCACGGCAAATGTCCAAACGAGAATAAAGCGTTGACGGTCTCCCAGTTCAGGCTTCATTGGGTAAGCTCGCGGATGCGCGCCTCCACCCCATCGATTGTGGAATCCGGCGTGGACGTTCCAGCCGTGACGCCTATCACGTCGCCGGGCCGAAACCATTCTCCACATAAATCCGAGTCCGTCTGAACGTGGTGCACGCGTGAGCACTCGCGGCGGGAAGTGCTGACGAGCTCGCGAGTGTTGTTACTGCTGGCGCCGCCGATCACGATAACGACATCGCATCGTTCGGCCAGTTCGCGAGCCGCGCTCTGGCGTTGTTTTGTAGGTTGGCAAACCGTGTCCATGAACCGCACGTCGGAGTGCGGAAACCGGCGGCGGATAAGGCCGGCAAAGCGCTCGACTTTGTCGATAGGCTGCGTCGTTTGTGCAGCAATCCCGATTTTAGGGTGTTCGGCCATAGTCAGCACGTCAGCGTCCTCCATCACGATATCGAACGCATCCAGGTCGCCGGTCAATCCAAGAACTTCAACATGGCCCGGCTGGCCGATGATAACCGGGTGGTACCCGTCGCGGACAAGCGATTTCACTGCGCGATGGGCAAAAAGGACGAGCGGACAGGTGGCCTCGACGACGTTCAAACCGCGATCGCGTATAGCAGCGATCATTCGATCGGACGCGCCGTGCGCCGTGATCATGACGGTCTTCGTCCGGACTGCGGAGAGATCCCGCGTAGCGCAGACTCCTTTGTCCGACAATTCGGCCGTGACGGTTGCGTTGTGAACAAGATCTCCCAGGATGGTAATCGGTCCCGCCTGCGCCTGATCGAGCGCAAGATGAATCGCGTCGCGCACGCCGAAACACATACCCATATGTTCCGCTCTTAAAATACGCGACTTGTTCGCGGTTTTGCGTGTATCGGCAAACACGTGTGATGTCATAGAGCGAGTATAGTGCGTAGTACTTTTCGATGTAAAGTAGTTTGTTATTAACCGTGCCAATGACAAACTGCCGTTGCCAGCATCCCTTTTAAACATTGTGGACCGGCGCGGTAGAATAAGCGCAATTGGAGGAACATCAATGGATATGGATGCTCTCGCCGAGAAACTCGATCAAAAGCTCCAGAGTTGGGAAGCAGCCACCGCCGAGGAAGTTCGGCGGCGCGTAGTCGAGATCATCGAACTGGCAGACAATGATGCGCTCGATCTTGGCCGATCGAGGTCTGTCGAGCAAGACGTGCTGGACATCCTGGATGAAGCCGCAACCAGGTGAAGTTTGGTTGGCTGATCTTGGGCTTGCGGCAAAGACCCGGCCTGTCATCATTGTTTCGAGATCAGATCCTGATCCACCGCGAGCACTCGCTATTTACGTTCCCCTCACGACGCAGAATCGTCAGAGTCGCTATGAGGTTCCACTGCCGAAGCTAGTTCCTCAATGAACTCTCAATCGCAAACGTCTAGGGAATCGCTTCAATCCCGACAGTTCGCTTGGAACGAAAACTCGGAAACTTGCCGCAATCTGTTTTGAACGAGGTGTGCGAAGCAATTCGTTTTGCGCTCAATTTAGCATAGATGAACAGGTCCACACGTTTGGCTATTTGCGTCGTACTCGTATGGTCGGAGAGAGATATTTCCTCTCGACGCCGATCGGTCTTACGTCGGAAAACGAGTGCCGAAAGAGATTGAGAAGGAACGAAAGAACAAAAAATCGAAGCAATGAGACGATTCATGCCGAGGGACGGAATTGAACCGCCGACGCCGGCCTTTTCAGGGCCGCGCTCTACCATCTGAGCTACCTCGGCTCGACCAAAACCTTATAAGGGTAGCAGATTTGAGAGCGGGGATGGGATAGCCCTTGTGGGATATCCGGAAAAAAATCTCAAATCCTCGGATATCCCATCTGCACTATCAAATCCGTGAAATGCCGATACTGCATTGTTCGCCGTCGATTTCCCAGGTTTCCCAGTGTTCGGCGCTGTCGCGGCCCTGATTTATCTGACTGGCGAGAGTTTCAGACTTGATGTAGTCGGATAGAAGCGTGACGGCGTTGGCGAGGCGGGCCGGTGCTTCAAAGTTGATCCGGATGCGATCCGTTACTTCGAGGCCTGCATCCTTTCGCATATTCTGCACGCGATTCACGAACTCACGGCCGAGCCCTTCGTTTAGCAATTCGGGAGTTACCGTGGTGTCGAGGGCGACGGTCAGGCCCTCGCTGGAATCCACGAGCCATCCTTCGATGCTTTGGGCTGCGATGGAAACGTCTTCGCGGGAAATGGTTACGGCGCTGCCGTTCACTTCGGCTGTGAACGAGCCTGACTGATCGAGTTGGACAACCTCGGCCGAGCTCATCTCCTTGATGCGTTTTGCGACGGCATTGACCTGTTTGCCGAATTTCGGCCCGATGATTTTGAAGTTGGCGGTGGCCGTCTTGCGCACGATCGGCGAAGACTCGTCGATGAATTCGATAGCCTTGACGTTGATCTCTTCGAGGATGACATCGTTCATTTGCTCGATCAGCCGTCTCGTTTCCTCAGAGGCGGGAACGGCAATTCGTGTCAGCGGCTGACGCGTCTTGAGATTTGTCTTTGCGCGCATCGAGCGCACCAGCCCGACGACACGTTGGGCGATGTCCATCCGCCGCTCGAGCTCCGAGTCCATCAGCTCTTTTCGCGATTCGCTCATGGGCGCGATATGAACGGAGGCGAAAGCTTCGCGGCGCGTCTCTTGCATCAGCGACCGGTAAACCTCATCCGACAGGAAGGGCGCGAATGGCGCCATCATTTTCGTGATCCCGACGAGGCATTCGAAGAGCGTTTGATACGCAGCGGTCTTATCGCGTCCCGGCTCGCTCTTCCAGAAGCGGCGCCGGTTCCGGCGTACGTACCAATTCGAGAGCTGCTCGATCGTAAAGTTACTCACGAGCCGTGCGGCTCGCGTGGGGTCGTATGAATCCATCGCTTCGATGTATTCCGACGTGACCGTGTTCAGCACCGAGAGAATCCACCGGTCGATGTCGGGACGATCGGATACGGGAACATCGGGCTCGCTGTAGTTAAACTTATCGATGTTGGCGTATTGGGTAAAAAACTTGAACGTGTTCAGCAGCGTGCCGAAAAACTTCTGGCGCGTTTCCGCGAGCGAATCGATGTCGAACAGTTTCGGCTTCCACGGCGGACTCGATGCCATCAGAAACCATCGAACGGTGTCCGCGCCGTATTGCCCGATGACCTGGAAAGGATCGACCGTGTTTCCGCGGGTCTTCGACATTTTCTGGCCGTTTTTGTCGAGGACGAGATCGTTCACGATCACGTTCCTGAAGCACGGCTCCTTGAACAGGAACGAACTGATCGAATGCAGCGTGTAAAACCATCCACGCGTCTGATCGACGCCTTCGCATATGAAGTCCGCAGGGAAGGAGTGTTTGAACGTTTCCTGATTCTCGAACGGATAGTGCCATTGCGCGAACGGCATCGATCCGGAATCGAACCAGACGTCGATGAGCTCTGGAATGCGCCGCATTTCGCCGCCACAGGCGCAATTCAGCGTGACGGCGTCGATGTAGGGCTTGTGCAGGTCGAGCGGCTCAGGAAGCGCCGCGCCCTCCCGGCGCAGTTCATCGACGGATCCGATAGACCGGCGCGCATCGCACGACTCGCAGATCCAGATCGGCAAAGGCGTTCCCCAGTATCGATCGCGTGAAATGGCCCAGTCTTTGTTTTCCTCGAGCCAGTTTCCGAATCGGCCTTCACCGGTTTCCGGCGGATACCAGTGGATCTGCTTGTTGTACGCGATCATATTCTTCGCGTACTCGGTTGTGCGGATATACCACGATTTGCGCGCGTAGTAGAGCAGCGGCGTGTCGCATCGCCAGCAGTGCGGATAGCTGTGCGTGTAGGTCTCTTTCCTGAACAGAAGGCCGCGAGCTTTCAAGTCGGCTGTGATTTCAGGATCCGCAGCCTTGAAGAATTTTCCGGCGTACGGCGGAACTGCTTCCGTAAACTGCCCTCGGGCATCAAGCGCCTGGATCATCGGGAGGTCGTACTTGAGCGAAGCCTGGTAATCGTCTTCGCCGTACGCGGGCGCCATATGAACGATGCCCGTTCCGTCGCTTGTCGTGACGAAGTCACCGCCGACGACGTACCAGCCCTTCTTGTCGACTGGAATGAAGCTGAACCACCTTTCGTATTCTTTTCCGATGAGATCGCGGCCGGGCATGGTGGCGACAATTTCGGCACCCTCAGGAATGACCGAGAGACGCTCTCTGGCGAGGATGAGGAACTCATTGCGACCCTCACCCGGCCGCTGTTCGCGGCCGCCCTCTCCCAGGGGGAGAGGGATTTTAACTTTCACGTACTCAACATTCGGACTGACAGCGAGTGCGACGTTGGAGATCAGCGTCCAGGGCGTAGTCGTCCATACCAGGAAGTAGCTGTTCGGTTCGCCTTTGATTTTCGCCTTGATATAGACCGAAGGATCCTGGACGTCACGATATCCGAGTGAAACTTCGTGCGAGGACAACGGGGTCCCGCAGCGTGGACAATAAAGCTGGACTTTGAAACCCTGATAGATCAGCCCTTCTTTGAAATAGCGGTCGAGCGCCCACCATACCGATTCGATGTAGTCATTCTCACAGGTGATGTATGGGTGATCCATGTCGATCCAATAGCCCATACGCCATGTGAGGTCCTCCCACATGTCCTTGTATTCGAAGACGGACTTGCGGCATTCGGCATTAAACCTGGCGATTCCGTATTTTTCGATTTCGCCTTTGTGCTTCAGCCCAAGCTTTTTTTCGACCTCGATTTCGACGGGTAATCCGTGGGTGTCCCATCCGGCTTTGCGGTGGACCTGATAGCCGCGCATGGTTTGGTAGCGGCAACCGAGGTCCTTAATCGTTCGGGCAAAAACGTGATGGATTCCGGGTTTTCCGTTGGCGGTCGGCGGGCCCTCGTAGAAGGTGTAGTCCGGCGCATTCTGCCGGCCTTCAAGGCTCTTTTCAAAGATCCGGTGGGTCTTCCAGTAAGCAAGAATCTCCTTTTCGAGATCCGGCAAGCTCACTTTGTCGGATATCGGCTTGAACATCTAGGTAATGTAGCACGAACGGACGGGCTGTAGCGGCGGTCGTAGAGGCTGTGAATAAAATGAACGGGGTCCAAAACTTGTCAAATGTCGAATGCCTGTTGTGCGATGTCCAATGAACTTGTCCAAGAACCCACTGACCCAATGACCACCAATGACCATATGACTCAGTCGTTCTCCCACTAAA
>CAZWGA010000125.1:0-10556 GCA_964633285.1 uncultured Solibacteraceae bacterium
TCAGCTGGTAGAGCGCTGGATTGTGGCTCCAGTGGTCGTGGGTTCGATCCCCATCGCTCACCCTTTCTTTATTTGGCTTCCTTCGGAGGACCCTGCAGTTGCAATGCATCCAGGGTCTTTTTTGTTTGGTCCAGTTCCGTTCGCACGGCCATCAGTTTCTGTTGAGCCTGTCCCGCTTGCGCAAGCGCCTGATCCTTCGCCGCCTGATCGACAACGGGTGCGTAAATCTGGGTGTTGAGCTGACCAATCTGAAGCTGAAGCGCGGTTTCCTGATCTTGAAGATCGCGAACCTTCGTGCGGAGTTTGGTCAATTGGTCGTTGTATTCCTTGACTGGATCGATCTTCGGTACCGGAGGCTTGGGAGGTTCGGGTTTTGCCGCGGCCTGCGGACTGTTTGCAGATGGAGGTGGAGCGGGAGCTTGTGCCGCGGTGTCGCCGGCTGTGATGTTGGACATTACTCGCTTTGGTCTAAGTCCAGCCTGCCGTTCCCGTTCGTACCGCGCCGCTTCAACCAGCGTCTGAGCCTGGACGGACGTCGCAACCATTAGAACCAGAATCAGGGATTTCATGAATCCGATTATACATTTCAAGTGCCGGGCCTGCGAAACTGCCCTTGAGATAGCGCCCCCCCGGACCGGGCATGTTCGCTGTGCGCATTGCGACCGGGATATTCCTATTGCTGTGGATCCATCGATGCTGGATGACGGTATCGTCAAGGCCTGCGGGGCCTGCGGCCACGACACTTTGTACATTCAGAAGGACTTCAATCGACAAGTGGGCATCGGTATTGTGGCTGCAGGAATTGCGGCGAGTCTGTATTTTGTCGCGCGGAATCGGCCGGTATGGGCGATGGGCGTTCTCGGATTGACCGCATTGGTCGATTTTTTAGTTTATTCCTGGGTGAGTGAAGTCACAGTCTGCTATTCCTGCCATGCCATTTACAGAGGGTTCAAACGAAACCCCGAGCACGAGCCCTTTGACCTGAAAAAGCTGGAAAAATATGGAGGAAGGGCTCCGAGGTTGCCTTGAAATAGCATGGTTCTTTGGAGTATCGTCGATTTTTAAGATCCCAATGAATGTGAATTCCACGAACTCGCACACGCTCGCCAGGGATGTACCGCCGATCACTCTTCCTTCCGTTCAGACGCTTCTCGACATGCTGAATTACATGAAGTTGACGCGCGAACTGGAGTTTCGCATTGAACGGAAGCTTTATCGCCAGGGCAAGATCGTCGGTGGGGTTTATGTCGGACGCGGCCAGGAAGCGATCGCGGTAGGAAGTTGCATCGATCTGCGGCAGGACGACGTCGTGTGTCCTTCGCATCGTGACATGGGTGCATTCCTGATTCGGGGTATGTCGCTGAGGACCATTCTTGCGCAATACATGGCGCGCAAAACCGGCGCTACGCGAGGCAAAGAAGGAAACATGCACATGGGCGATCTTTCAAAGAATCTGATCGCCTTTGTCAGCATGCTGGGCGACAACGTGCCGGTTGCGGCCGGCATCGGGCTGTCGATGAAAATGCGAGGCCAGGATCGCGTCGTGTTGTGTTTTTTTGGTGATGGAGCGACAAGCCGCGGCGACTGGCACGAAGGCGTGAATATGGCATCCGTGTTCAAAGCTCCGGTCGTGTTCATCTGCAATAACAATCAATATGCGTATTCAACGCCACTCGAACGCCAGATGGCCGTAGAGAATGTCGCGGATCGTGCGGAAGCCTATGGCATGGCCGGCGAAATCGTGGATGGAAATGACATTCTCGCCGTTTGGGATGCCGCGATGCGTGCCATCGAAAAAGCCCGTGCGGGCGGCGGGCCCACGCTGATTGAATGCAAAACATTTCGCATGACGGGACACTCCGCGCACGATGATGCGGGTTATGTTCCTCCCGAGTTGTTTGCCTTCTGGGAAGAGCGCGATCCGATCAATCGATTCGAGCGCTTCCTGATTGACCGCGGATTCATTACACGAGCCGCAATCGATGATCTTCAATTGCGCATCAATCAGGAAATCGATGAAGCCATTCAGGTGGCCGAAAAGGATCCGTTTCCTGAGCCGGAAGACTGTCTGACAGACGTCTATTACGAGGGCGAATGAGCCTCACTACCTACGTTGAAGCGATTCGCCAGGGAATCTGGGAAGAAATGGAGAAGGACGAACGTGTATTCGTCCTCGGCGAAGACGTTGGGATCTATGGCGGCGCATTCAAAGTCACCGCCGGAATGCTGGAGCGTTTCGGTGAATGGCGCATCATCGATACACCTATTTCGGAGTCCGGAATTGTCGGCGCGGCGATAGGCGCAGCGCTTATGGGGATGCGTCCCGTCGCTGAAATGCAGTTTGCCGATTTCATTTCCTGCGCTTTCGATCAGATTACGAATTTTGCCGCGAAGTGCCGCTACCGTTGGGGAGCGGGTGTGCCCATCGTCGTGCGCGGTCCGAGTGGAGGCGGCGTCCATGGCGGCCCATTTCATTCGCAGAATCCAGAGATGTATTATGTGCACACGCCAGGTCTGAAAGTCGTGTGTCCCGCGACTGCCTATGATGCGAAGGGATTGATCAAGGCCGCGATTCGAGATCCGGATCCTGTCATTTATTTCGAACATAAATTTCTCTATCGCCGAGTAAAGGAAGAGCTTCCTTCCGAGGACTTCGTGGTTCCCATCGGAAAGGCCGCCATTCGCAGGAATGGCACCGACATTACGGTCGTCACTTACGGCGCGATGGTCTATACCGCGCTGGAAGCGGCAAACGAACTTGAAAAAGAAGGTATCGACCTGGAAGTCATCGATCTGCGTTCTCTGTTGCCGTTTGACAAGGAAGCCGTTCTGGAGTCCGTGAAGAAAACGAACAAAGTGATACTCCTTCACGAAGACACGCGAATCGGAGGATTTGCCGGCGAATTGGCTGCTATCATTTCGGATGAAGGCTTTGAATACCTCGATGGACCTGTTCGCCGTATCACCGCGCCGGATACTCCCGTGCCGTACAGCCCGCCGCTCGAGGAATTTTTTCTCCCCAAAGCTTCAGATGTCGTTCGCGTGGCTCGCGAGCTGTACGCATATTGAGCAGGACAACAATGCCGCAAACTGAAGTCAAAATGCCCCAGATGGGGGAAAGCATCTTTGAAGGTACGGTTACGAAATGGCTCAAGAAAAAAGGCGATAAAATTCAGCGTGATGAGCCGTTGTTTGAAATCTCCACAGATAAGATCGATACGGAAATTCCGTCTCCGGCTTCCGGAGTTCTGACGGATATCCTCGTTAAAGAAGGACAGACCGTTCAGATCAACACCGTTGTTGCCGTGATCGGCGACGGAAGCGCGAAACCTGCAGAGGCGAAGCCCGCTTCGGAAGACGAGTCCAGGGCCGAGGCGAAGGCGCCGCCGAAAGAAGCTCCCAAAGAAGCTCCCAGGGAGATGAAAGGACCTGCGCCCGTCGCCGGACCGGCGGAAGAGGAAGAAGGCGAAGAGCTGCCGGACCAGGAGCACTCCGGAGTTCATTCGTCGCCATTGGTTCGGCGCATCGCTAAAGAACATGGTATCGATCTGGCGGCTTTCAGCGGTAAGGGAACCGGTATCAACGGCCGGATTACCAAGCGCGATATTCTGAGCTACATCGAACAGGCTCCGCGTTCTCCGTCCAAACCACAGAGCGCGGCGCGTCCGCCTGCGGCTCCAGCCCAGCAAGCGCCTCCCGCCATGAAATTCAGCGGTGATGTCGAGCGCGTTCCGATGACGCCAATGCGGAAGGCCATTGCGGAGCATATGATCTTAAGCCGCCGCACTTCCGCTCACGTTACGACATTCTTTGAAGTGGACTGCGCGCGTATCCTGAAGGCGAAAGAAAAGCAACAAGCGGATGTGGAACGATCGGGAGGCCGGTTGACCGTGACTGCTTTCTTCGTCCAGGCTGCCGCCAATGCGTTAAAGCGGTTTCCGATCGTCAATTCATCGCTGGATGGGGACACGATTGTTTACAAGCGGCCGATTAACATTGGAATCGCAGTCAATCTGGAGTGGGGGTTGATTGTGCCCGTAATCAGGAATGCCGATGAGAAAAACATGGCGGGCATTGCGAAAGCGCTGAACGATATCGGCGAGCGCGCGCGCAACAAGAAACTCACGCCGGATGATGTAAAGGACGGGACATTCACGATCACCAATCCCGGTTTATATGGCGGCCTCATCGGGACACCCATCATCAATCAGCCTCAGGTCGCGATTCTGGGAATGGGCGGCATTAAGAAGCGGGCCGTGGTCATCGATGACGCAATCGCCATCCGGCCGATTATTCTGCTGTCGCTGTCTTTCGATCACCGCGTCATTGATGGAGCCGTTGCCGATCAGTTCATGTCGGATATTCAAAAGCAGTTGGAGAATTGGCCCATATAGAACCTATGCACGAGCATCTGAAAAAACGCGAACAGATCCGCGATATCACGCGGCAGATCATGGGGACTTTTGGAAGCCTTCAGCCGAAGCTCGAGCATCTTGCGGTTACGCCTCTTCCCGACAAGAATTCCGTCATCACGATCATCGACGACCTTCTCGAAGTCTCCTATCCCGGATACTTCGGGCGAAAGTATGTCGAGAATTCCAACATCGAGTACTACATCGGAGATCTGCTCGATTCGATTTATTCGCGGCTGACACAGGAAATCTATCGCAGTGTCCGGCCGCAATGCGAAGCCGCCGATGATGTGTGCGCTCATTGTCACGAGATTGCGGAGGAGCAGGCCCTTGTGTTCCTTCACAAGATGCCGGATTTGCGCGGCCGTCTGTCCTTGGATGTTCAGGCTGCGTACGACGGCGATCCTGCGGCCAAGAGCATCGATGAAGTGATCTTCTCGTATCCGGCGATTTTTGCGATTACGATTTACCGGTTTGCTCACGAGTTGAATCTGCAAGGCATTCCTTTGCTTCCGCGAATCATGACCGAGCACGCGCACTCGGTAACGGGAATCGACATTCATCCGGGAGCCGTGATCGGTAACGGATTCTTTATCGATCACGGGACAGGCGTCGTGATCGGTGAGACGACAGTTATTGGAAATCGCGTCAAGCTGTATCAGGGCGTCACACTCGGAGCCCTGAGTTTTGCGAAGGATGAAGAAGGCCGAATGATCCGCGGGAAAAAGCGGCATCCGACCATCGAAGATGATGTTGTCATTTATGCGGGCGCAACGATCCTCGGGGGTTCCACCGTCATCGGCGCCGGATCGGTTATCGGCGGCAACGTCTGGTTGACGAGTTCGGTGCCTCCTTATACTCGCGTGATCATTGAGCCGGGGTTGGTCATCAACTCGAAGTAATGTAAAAACTCGCCTTTCCCTTATACTCGCGTGCTGATGCTACGCCGGCTCGCATGGATCTGTACTCGAGTGGCGGGAAAAGAAAACGTTCTCGTCCCGCTTCGGTGGGCTGCTTCTCTGTCCCGCCGGTTTGCGGACTTCGCTCACCTCACGTTGTTCCGCGCGCAGTGGGGAATTCCGCCGACTCCCGAATGGCACGATCAGAACACCACCATGTATTCGCTTTGGACGCGCCTCCAGCAGCCGTTTCTCGCCGAACGGGGAACTGTGAGCGTTCTGGCTATTCCTGAGGCCGCGCAGGTCCTCGATCTCTGCTGTGGCGACGGCTACTATACTCACATGTTTCACAGCGGCCGGGCAGAGCGCGTCATTGCGGTTGATTTCGATCCAATCGCGATTGGATTCGCGCGCCGTTATCATTCGGCGCCAAATATTACTTATAAGGTCTGCGATGTTCGAACGGAAATGCCTGCGGGCTCCTTCGACACGGTCATTTGGAACGGCGCGATCGAGCACTTCACAGAAACGGAGATGAGCACGATCTTCAATTCGATTCGAGCGAGGTTGAAGACTGGAGGAATCGTGACCGGTTACACGGTTGCGGCGCACGAGACAGGAGAACTTCAGCTCTCGCATCACGAATACGAGTTTCCTTCCACGAAGGCTCTTGCCGATCTGCTCTCGAAATATTTTTCACGAGTGAAAGTGTTCGAAAGCGTCTGGCCTGCCCAAACCGCTCCGGGAGGAACCCTGCGCCACAATCTTTATTTCTATGCCGGTGACAGCACGCTGCCGTTTGATAACGCGTGGCCCCGGCAGACGAACGTCAATCGATAGGCCGAGCGGAATTAGAACGGAGGCAATCGGTTCTCCGTCCATGAATTGGGAAGGCCGGCCGGACTTACCTTTGTGAATCATGTTCGTCAAACCCGTGACAATTTTGCTTCCTGCCTTCAAACTGTCGACGCTAGGTAGAAACTGAGGAGATTATGGCGAACCGTATCGGATTGAAACTGTGTCTTGTGGTTTTGACAGTTACTGTGGTGGTTGCGCTGCAAATCAGCGCCGGCACGAAACCGCAGGAGAGCGCGCCACAACCGAAGTTCGAAGAGGCGTCGATCAAGCCGTGTGACGCAGACAGCGTGCCTGCGGTTCCTGAAGGAAGTCGTGGCGGCGGTATGAACAGCTTCCGCATGACGCCGGGACGAACCCATGTGTTGTGCATGACACTGGGTACGCTGATCCGGACGGCCTGGGGCTACGGTCCGGCAAATTTTGATTTCCTGACCAACGGAAGTCTCGGCCCCGACCGGCGGGGCCTGCAGATGGATAATGTTTACGGTCTTGGCGTGGAGGACGGACTTCGCGTCAAAGGTGGACCGAGTTGGGTCCGATCCGAGCGCTATTCGATCGAGACAGTGGCGGCCGGAACGGCGGATGCAGCGACGATGTCGGGGCCGATGCTTCGCGAGCTTCTCACGCGGCGCTTTCAACTGAAAGTGCACATGGAAACCGTGCAGGTCCCTGCGTACGCTCTCACAGCAGCAAAGGGCGGACTCAAGATCAAACCGATGCCGGAGGGAGGATGCACGCCGCCACCTCAGGGGCGCGGAGCACAACCACCTTCCCGCGCTGACGCCGTGCGCCGTGGCGAGAAGCCTTACTGCGGAATGAGTATTGAACGCAACGGCCCAAACACCGTTTTCGGCGCCGGCGGACAAGAATTCAGCGCGCTCCCTCAGATGCTCGGCGTCGTTTTCGGCGGGACGAGGTTCCTCGACAAGACTGGAATCACGGGCAAGTTCAATTTCGTTCTCGAGTTTGCCGTCGACGCAGACTCGACGGCAGCAGTCAATCTGGGGCCGCCGGTCGGTGAGCCTCCGGATATTCCTGTTACTTCGACCATCGTCCAGGCGCTCCAGGAACAGCTTGGCTTGACACTGGAGAAGGCAAAGGCGCCACGCGACGTCATCGTTATCGATAGTGTGGAGAGACCCACGCCGAACTAACCGGAATCAGGCGATCTTCATGACGACGATTGTCATGTCATCATGCTGTTTGGCGCCGGCCGTGAAGGCATCGGCGCCGGCCATGATGTGCGAGATGGTTTGCTGTGCGTTAAGGCTGGTTGAGGTTTTGACGCATTCAATCAGCCGGTCATCCCCCCATTCTTCATTTGATGAATTCATCGCTTCGCTGATTCCGTCGGTAAATGCCACCAGAGTGTCTCCCGCAGAGAGTCCGATAGTGGACTGGGCGTACGGAAAGCTGGGTAAAAGACCTACGACCGGTCCTCCTGTTTCGAGGTGAATGACGTGGCCTCCTTTCCGGAAAATCATGGGAGGATTATGACCCGCATTCACATAAGTAAATCTGCGCGACACAACGTTGTACTCCGCGTAAAAGAACGTGGCATAGCGGTTCGACGTTGAACCTTCGAAGAGAAGCTTGTTCACATTTGCCATCAGGATGGAGAGGTCGGTCTCGCGGCGAATCGTCTGGCCGCGCAGCGAAGCGCGCAGGCTGGCCATCAGTAATGCCGCAGGGATTCCTTTTCCGGAAACATCGCCGATCGCTATCCCGATTTCTGTTTCAGACAACGGAATGAAGTCGTAATAATCGCCGCCGACGCCAAGGGCGGGCCGGCAGGCTCCGGCATAGTCAATTCCTGAAAATGGAGGAAGATCCTGCGGAAACAACCGCTCCTGCACTTCACGAGCGATCTCGAGTTCGCGATTCATTCGTTCGCGCTGCGCAACTTCCGCTGCTACTGCTGCCGTCAACCGGCTGTTTTCAAGCGCGAGTCCGGTTTGTGTTGCAACAGAACCCAGCAGGCGCAGGTCCGCCCTCGAATACGGCGCTTCCGATTTCTTTGGGCCGAGGCTGAGGATGCCAAGGATTTTCTCGTTCAGCGACAAAGGCAACACGACTTCAGCTTCCAGTTGTTCTTTGGCCGCCTTCTCGATATCCGGCGTATCCGCCGGAATGGTAATGCTGGGAACGGCTCCATATCCGAGGGCGTAGGCGATCTCAAAAGTGTTTCCACCGTTCAGAAGGACTGCGACTCTCGGAATATGAAGCGAGTCTGAAACGCGCTCCGCCACGGTTTGAAGCAAGGGGCCCGTTTCCACCATCGTCCTTACTTTGGTGGCAAGTTCGCTTAATAACTGTTCGGCATCGTAGGCTTCGCGGAAGAATCGGCGATCGATCCATGCTCGAACTTTTATTGCGAATCGTTGTATGAGCGCGACGGCGGCGACTCCAAGAGCGATCAATTGAATTCGTTGAGGACGATTCTGACCTTCGGCGCTCAACGATGCTGCCGTAAAGATGACCATTGCGCTCAACAGCACCTGCAGGACGAGGACGCACTTGCTTGCGAGCAAATACTGCAAACCCTGCCGGATGGCTACGCGAACATCCATTGCGCGCTGAACCAGAATGGCGTACGTCATCGTCAGCGGGAATCCGATGAGCATCAAATACAAAGTAACCGTGGTCCATGTGGATCTTTCGAACGGCTGCCCGGCGCGGACAAGATTGACCAGGCTCACAATGAACGCGGGCGTCACGGAGACAGTGGCGCCTGCATAGAGCAAAAGGACGCGGCGTCTCGCGTCGGCGTTCGGAGCGCTGAATGTTTTGTGTCCGAGCGATGCAAAAAAACAACTGATGGCGAGCATGTTCACGATGATCATGCCCACGCCCGGGTGCAGAAAGCTCTCGATGGCCATGGTCGCTGCCAGGTGTTTTCCAGCCAGGCCGCCCGCAATGGAGAGCTGAATTGCCCGCAATAAGATGGGACCGGCGAGCAGCCATTTTGCCCACGGCCACTTGCGGTCGAGATAGAAGCGCTCGGGAAAATAAATACCGAAGAACATCATGCAGACGCCCCACACATTCGCTGAAAATTGAATGTAGGTGGCGATCAAGGGTTGGAAAATGTCGTCGTAGCCGAACACGCTGACGAAGAGACCCGCTCCGAAAAACTCCGCGAATGACATCATCAGAGCGAGAAAAATCCACGCAAGCGGATCCGCGATGCGAACAGCGGCAACCCAGAAGCCAAGAGCGAGACAAAGAACAGGCACAAGGTCGCCAATGACCTGTTGTGCAGCGTCTACGAACGAGAGTGTGGATTCTCGCGGCTGGAGTTGGATTGTTGCCCTATGAGTCTGACCCGACGGCGTCTGAACCTCGACGTCCAGCCGATCGCCGGGCCGGGCATCTTTCAACGGAGCGTAGAAATCGACCGCGCCGGCAAATGGCCGGCCGGAAATGCCGGCCAGCATGTCTCCGGCGTGAATGCCTGCGGCTTCCGCCTCGGGCCTCACGTTGTCGATTTTCATTTCATGGAAGGCCATATCGAACGGCCTTTGAGCGTGCTGCTCGCCATGCAAAAACAATTCGGTTCGATCCGCGATCTCACGGGCGTGATAGATCAGAGAAATTGCGAACAGCACTCCAAGCGCGGCATAGGCAGGGATGCGCCTGTTATTCACTGTTTGAGGTAAATGTCCCCACCGGCTTTGAGAAACTCCACGCTCTTCTGGTCCATGGCTTCCTTAACTTCTTCCGTGATTTTCATCGAACAGAACTGGGGGCCGCACATGCTGCAGAAGTGCGCCAGCTTGGCTCCATCCTGTGGAAGCGTTTCATCGTGGAAATCCCTGGCAGTCGTGGGATCGAGACTGAGGTTGAACTGATCTTCCCAGCGAAATTCGAATCGGGCTTTGCTCAACGCATTGTCGCGTTCCTGCGCGCCGGGATGTCCCTTGGCAAGATCCGCCGCGTGTGCGGCGATTTTATAGGCGATGACGCCGTCTTTCACATCCTTGTGGCTCGGTAATCCGAGATGTTCTTTCGGCGTAACGTAGCAGAGCATCGCTGTTCCGTACCAGCCGATCATGTCTGCGCCGATCGCGCTCGTGATGTGATCGTAGCCGGGGGCGATATCGGTGGTGAGAGGCCCCAGCGTGTAAAAAGGCGCTTCATGGGTCAGCTTCAACTGAAGGTCCATGTTTTCTTTGATCAAATGCATCGGCACATGACCCGGACCTTCGATCATGACCTGGACGTCACGGTTCCATGCGATCTTCGTTAATTCTCCCAGAGTGGCAAGCTCGCCGAGCTGCGCTTCATCGTTGGCATCGGCAATCGAGCCCGGCCGCAATCCATCGCCGAGACTGAACGAGATGTCGTAGGCCCGCATGATTTCGCAGATTTCTTCAAAGTGCGTGTA
>CAZWGA010000126.1:0-10418 GCA_964633285.1 uncultured Solibacteraceae bacterium
AAGTTAATTCAAATCGAATGTCCTCAGCTTCACTTGCTTGCGTCTCGCCCTGTGGCCAACAATGACATTACGCGGGATTTCATGCTGAAGGTCTTCAACAACACCGTGAAAGGACTTCGCGCGAAGACCGAAGTCTGGTGCCACACCTGTTGGGGAAATCCATCGCAACAGCGGATGTTCGCGCATGTTCAATCGTACAAGCCCGCACTCGAAGTCTTGAATCAGGTGGACGCGGATCTCATCACCTTCGAAATGAAGAGCTCGAATGCGCTGGATCTCGAACCGGTTTGCAAGGGAATCACCGGTAAGAAGATCGCGATCGGTGTGATTGATCACCACACACTACAGGTCGAAAGTCCGGAAGAAGTGGCGGACCTTCTGCGTCAGGCCCTCAAGTTCATCACTCCCGACCGGCTGGCGGTTTGTACCGATTGCGGCATGGGACGAGAAGGGATGAGCCGCCGTCACGCGTTTTATAAGACTGTGGCGCTCGTACGGGGAACCAACATCGTGCGGAAGGAAATCGGCGCTCCCGAGGCGGAATGCCTTGCAGCCGATCCGAAATTTTCGCTGATCCGGACCCTTTAGACCAGTTGGCCTTTGACCCACTCCAGTTCGCGGCAGACATAATCGACGATGTCTCCCGTCTTCAGGCTGTCCGGCAGCACATCCCACGTGTAGGTTTCGATTTCGAGTTGGCGTGAAACCGGGTTGGCCTTGTGATATCGCAGGGCATCTTCGATGGCGAATCGCGTCGTGCGAAACGGTCCCAGGTCGTCCAGGAAAACCGGCACGTGGATGTGCGTGCGCCATTCGCGAGGGCCGGAATCCGGCTTCCACGCGGCGAACGCGTCTTCAAGGTTGAGGAATCGGTTGAATTTTCCTTCCTTCTTTTCCATGGTCTGCGTGAGGTAGATCGTCTCGGCATAGCGTCCGAGCACATTCACGACGTCCTGCGTCACGTGCGGCATATACAGCGCTGCGGCTTCCTGCAGTTTGAAAATGGGGATTCCCGCGTCCACCAGTTTCTGAAGAGACTCGGCGATATTCTCGTATTCAACCGCCTGATGACAGATATCGAAGACCACGCCGACATGGCGCCGGAGCGCAATGTGCGCTTCAGAAATCGGGATGCCGGCGAGCTTCGCCACTCGAGCCGCCGAAGGACCCGTGTAGAGATGATTCTTGAAGTAATCGACTGCTTCATCCGTCGTTTCCAAAAAACAGAACGGTTCAGGTTCCAGCGACAGCCCCACCATTCGACCGGTTCGCGCGTGAATCTCGACACAGCGCGCGACAACTCGCAGCACATGATCGGTGTAACTGTCGACGACATCCGGACCGGTAACGCGCGGCTTGAATCCCAGCGGCGCGCTCTGAATCGATGGAGCCGATCCTTCGGGCGCCACATCGCCGAGGATTTCTGCAACGTTCATTGTGTACTGCGTCCGTTCTTCACTGCGCCAGTCGGGCTCATACACCTGTTCTTTCACGATGCGCCCTTTGAACGGTCCGTAAGGGAACGCATTAACGGTGTAGAGATACATATCGTTGTCGGCGAGAAACTTCTTCAGCTTGTCGCGTTCTTTGGGATCGTTGACCAGACGTTCGGCTGATGCATTTGCGAGTCTCAGTGAGATACCGAAGGACTCGTTGGGCGAAAAGCGTTCTTTCACTTTCGGGACGTACGTCGTGAGACTGTGCCACATGTCGTCCCATGTGTCGCCGGGATGAACGAGAGTTGAATACGTCAGATGACCGAGACCTTTACCGAGATCCATATCGTTTTTACTCCTGAAACTTTTATTCCAAACCGCTCGCGCGTGCCTGCTCACGCGCAAGCACGGCCTGATCCAGATCGCCGTCGCCGTGCGCCAGCGCTCCCAGGAGGCGTTCGATGTAAACATCGTGGCTCGGCATGGGCACGCGCGCGATATTCGCAGCAGCAGCGATCAGATTTGCATCCTTCATCCCGATGGTGATGGGTGACCCGACCTTGTCGTAGGTTCCATCGACCATCGTCTTTCCATATCCGACATAGGCAGGCGCGCCTGCAAACAAACCTGAAGTCATCACTTCGTACAGCACCTGCGGCTCGACGCCGTATTTTCGAACCAGCGATAGTCCCTCGCCAACGGCAGTGATTGCGCATCCGAGCACCGCGTTGTTTGCGAGTTTGATGGCACTCGCCGATTCCGGTTTCGTTCCCGCATAAAAAACACGTTTGCTCATGATCTCGAACAAAGGTGCGCACTTCTTCAGTGCGGCTTCGGGTCCGGCCGGGACAAAGCCCAATTGTCCGGCTGCGGCGAGATCCGGCCTGCCGAGAACCGGTACGGCAATCAGAATCTGATCTGCTTTGGCGTGAGCCTTCTCGAGAGCCCGGATTGTATCGATGCCATAGGTTCCCGACGCCATATGAATCGCGCCCGGAGGCAGCGACGCGCACATTCCCGACGGACCGAAAGCGACATCGTGAACCGCGGCGTCTTCGGCAAGCATCGTAATGACAACTTCACGATCCCTGCAGAGATCCGCGACAGAGGCAGCGACGCGAGCCCCGGCATTTTTCAGTTCGACTGTCGCCTGCGGCATGACGTCGTAGACGGAGAGATCGTGGCCCGCGCTCACGATGCGATGCGCCATCCCTCTGCCCATTCGACCCAGACCGATGAATCCAACTTTCATTTTCTCTATTTCAAACCGCTTGCGCGTTCCTGCTCCCGGGCCACGACCGCCCAATCCTTTTCCCCCTCACCATGCGCGACCGCTCCAAGCAGTCGATCACGAAATGCATTGCCGCTGGGGAGTGGAACTCGAGCCTGATCCGCGGCGGCCATGATGAGATTGAAATCCTTGAGGCCGAGGAGTGTCGTGAATCCGACTTTATCGTACGACTCGTCCACCATGATTTTTCCGTATACCTTGTATGCCGGGGCGGCAAACAGACTTTCGGTCATGACTTCATAGAACACCTGCGGTACGACATCATATTTTTTGACGAGCGCGAATCCTTCCGCCATCGCTTCGATCGCGCAACCCAGCATGAAGTTGTTCGCGAGCTTTGTAATTGCCGCATGCTCCGGTTTCGCTCCTGCGTGAAAGGTGCGCCGTCCCATGACTTCGAAAAGTGGCGCGCATTTCTCAATGGCAGGCTGGGGACCTCCGGCCACAATGCCGACTTGTCCGGTAGCAGCCAGATCGGGCCGGCCAAGAACCGGCGCTGCGACGAAAGCCTGTTTCGCGGACGCATGAACGGCGGCGAGATTCTGGATTTCCGCGATGCTGTGTGTTCCCATCGTCAGATGGACCGCGCCCGATGCCAGCGACTGGCGGATTCCTCCCGGTCCTAACGTGACTTCACGAACTGCCGCATCATCGGTCACCATCGTGATAACCACTTCGCGGCCGTCGCACACGGCGGAAATCGAATTGGCCGCCCTCGCGCCCTGCCCTACAAGGCCCGCGGCTTTTTCCGGTGTGCGGTTATAAACAAGGAGGTCGTGACCGGCACCGAGCAGACGTCCCGCCATTCCCTGGCCCATGCGCCCGAGTCCGATGAATCCGACCTTAAGCATGTGCGAGACACTACAGGCCGTGGCTATCTACTGTCAACCGGGCAGGGATGTTTCGAAAGATGTCAAATGTTAGGGATTTGATCGCGATGTCATATTCACTTGTTTCGTATCTTCATGCTAGGCTCTTCGCCTTCGAGGAGACGCATGCCAGACATTGGATACGTTGGACTAGGTGTCATGGGCGGCCAGATGGTCCATCGGCTGCTTGAAAAAGGCCACACCGTCACGGGCTACAACCGCACAAAATCGAAAGCACAATGGCTGATCGACCGCGGCATGAAGTGGGCGGACTCGCCGCGCGCGGTGTGCGGGTCGGCGGACGTGATCATTTCGATGGTAACGAACTCCGAGGCTTTGAACGGCATTGCAAACGGAGCCGGCGGAATGCTTGAAGGTCTCACTCGAGGAAAATGCTGGATCGAGATGAGTACGGTCAGTCCCGCCGTCAGCCGCGAGCTTGCGGGCAAAGTGCGTGAGAAAGGTGCCGATATGGTTGATGCTCCCGTGTCCGGCAGTGTCATCACCCTGCAGCAGGGAAAGCTCTCGGTTATGGTGGGAGGCCGCGCGGAGACATTCGAACGCGTCAAGCCGGTTCTACTCGATCTCGGACCCAAGGTAACGCACGTTGGTGACAACGGCCTCGCTCTCGTGATGAAGATTGCCACGAACCTCAGTCTCGCCGTTCAAATGACGGCGTTTTCCGAGGGCGTATTGCTGGCGGAAAAGAGCGGCATTCCCCGGGAAATTGCGGTCGATGTTCTGACTCACAGTGTGATCGGATCTCCGATGGTTCAGTATCGCGGACCGTTCGTTCTGAAGATGCCCGACGAGGCATGGTTCAACGTCAACATGATGCAGAAGGACATGCTCCTGGCGCTTGAACTCGGACGCCAGGTGGACGTACCGCTCCCGACCACCGCCGCCACGAACGAACTCTTAACGGCGGCTCGCGGCATGGGCCTCGATCATCGTGATTTCGCCATCGTGTTTGAAGTTCTCGCCAGGATGTCCGGGGTATCCCAATAACATGCTTCGCAAAATATTCGGTCCGAGCAAAAAAGAAGTCTGGCGAAAACTCAGCGAGGAAGTGAGTGGACGCTTTATCGAGGGTCCCTTCCTGAAAGCGGACAAGGTGGAAGTGACGCACGGCGAATGGACCTTGACCCTTGATACCTACGTCGTTTCAACCGGCAAGGCGGCAGTCGTCTTCACACGCATGCGCGCTCCGTATATCAACCCCGAAGGGTTTCGTTTTACGATCTACCGGCACGGAATCTTCAGCGACATCGGAAAATGGTTTGGCATGCAGGATATCGAAGTAGGCGATCCCGCTTTTGACGATGCCTTCATCATCAAGGGAACACAGCCATCGCAGGCCGTCTCGCTGTTCTCCGATGCACGGCTCCGGAGCCTCATTTCGAGCCTCAACAACGTTTATCTCGAAGTCAAAGACGACGAAGGCTACTTCGGCACAAAGTTTCCGGAAGGCGTCGATGAGTTGTGCTTCCACGTCATCGGCGTGATCAAGGACATCGATCAATTGAAATTGCTCTTTGATGTGTTTGCGGAGACGCTCGATCAGTTATGCCGCATCGGCGCCGCTTACGAAAAATCGCCGGGCATTACCCTTCGGTAATTATTGACACGCATGCGCGTTTCAGACCAAATTGAGCAGCAAAAACAACCCGAGGACATTCACATGGCCACAAAAAAAATGATCGATGTTCTGGCGATTGCCGGCCTGGCAGCCGCGATTCTTGCATTTTCCGTTTTTCCGGCGGCAGCAGCCGGCACTTCCTGTGAGAGCCTCGCGTCCCTGAAGCTTCCGGATGCGACGATCACGATGGCGCAATCCGTTGCAGCCGGCGCCTTTGCTCCTGCCGGCGGTGGAGGCCGCGGTGCTGCCGGCTTTTCCGATCTGCCTGCATTCTGCCGCGTGTCGGCGACCCTGAAACCCACCGCCGATTCCGATATCAAAATGGAACTGTGGCTGCCCGCTGCGAACTGGAACAGCAAGTATCAGGCGACGGGCAATGGCGGATGGAACGGAAATATCGATACCAATGCCCTCGCGACCGGGCTTCGTAAAGGTTATGCCACGTCCAGCACCGACACAGGGCATACCGGAGGCGGTGGACCGTGGATGCAGAATCAGGAGAAGCTCATCGATTTCGGATATCGTGCCGTTCACGAAATGACCGTGAAGTCGAAAGCAATCGTCGCCGCCTTTTATGGAAATAACGCCCGTCTCTCTTACTTCACCGGCTGTTCCGCCGGCGGCCGGCAGGCATTGAAAGCGTCACAGAAGTTTCCGGAAGATTTCGACGGGATTGTTGCTGGAGCGCCTGCTCTGAATGCCACCGGCCGTGCGGCATTTTCAGTGTGGATCGCGCAGGCCGAACACAAAGACGAAGCAAACTTCATTCCACAAACCAAATTTGGAATCATCCACGATGCGGCTCTCGAGGCATGCGACGCACTCGACGGAGTAAAGGATCGCGTCATCGAGAATCCCCGTCAATGTAAGTTCGATCCCAAAGTCCTCGAATGCAAGGCCGGCGACGCGCCGAATTGTTTAACACCCGCACAGGTAAAGACGGCGCAGACAATGTACGTTCCTGTTTTCAATTCCCGCACAAAGAAAGAGATCTTCCCCGGACTCGAACGCGGCAGCGAGATGGGTTGGGCGACTTTTGGAGGCCAGCAACCATTCGGTATCGGGACGCAGATGTATCAGTACATGGTCTTCAAAGATCCTAACTGGGATTACAAGACTTTGAACTGGGACGCGGACATGGCGGCCGTGGACAAGATCGAGAATGGAAATATCAATGCGATGGATCCCAATCTCAAAGCGTTCTTCGCGCATGGCGGCAAGCTGATTCAATATCACGGCTGGGCCGATCAGCAGATTCCTTCCGGAAGCAGCGTCGAATACTACCAAAGCGTGCTCGATACGATGGGCGGATTCGGCAAGGTGAAGGACAATTATCGCCTGTTCATGGTCCCGGGAATGGGCCATTGCGGCGGCGGCGACGGACCCGCGAGTTTCGACATGCTTTCGTCGCTGGAACAGTGGGTGGAGAAGAACAAAGCGCCCGATTCGATTCCCGCAGCTCACGTGACCAACGGTCAACCGGATCGCACGCGCATTCTGTGCCCCTATCCTCAGGTTGCGTCGTACAAAGGTTCTGGAGACACCAACGACGCGGCAAACTTCGTGTGCAAATAATCACAAAGGCAACACGGCTGAGATTGAGGGCCACGCCATGCGAATAATGATGCTTTCGTTAATTGTCCTCGTCTGTGCGCACGCGGCCTTCGCCGCTTCCTGCGAAAACGTAAAGTCTCTCGGTCTTTCCGATGCCTCCATCACACTCGCACAGCCCATTGCAGCCGGCGCTTTTACTCCTCTTCAAGGCAGCGCGAATCCCTACAAAAACCTGCCCGCCTTTTGCCGTGTTGCCGCTACGTTGAAACCTTCAAGCGATTCCGACATCAAGATTGAAGTGTGGCTACCGGAATCCGGATGGAACGGCAAGCTTCAATCCGTGGGCAATGGAGCATGGGCGGGAACGATCGGTTACGGAGCCATGGCCACGGCGCTCGCAAGCGGTTATGCGGCGGCGAGCACCGATACCGGTCATGCCGGTAACAACGCGAACTTCATTACCGGCCATCCCGAGAAAGTCATCGATTTCGGTTATCGCGCGGTTCACGAAATGACAGTTGCCGCGAAATCCATTATCGGTGCGTATTACGGCAATGGACCGAAGCTTTCATATTGGAATGGGTGTTCGACAGGAGGCCGTCAGGCGTTAACCGAAGCTCAACGCTATCCCGCGGACTACGACGGCATACTGGCCGGCGCTCCGGCAATCTACGCATCGCATTTGCAGGGACAGCAGGTGTGGAGCGCCGCCGTTGTTCATCAGGATGAAACCAGCTACATTCCGCCTGCAAAGTTTCCTGTGATTCACGATGCCGTTCTTCAGCAATGTGACGCTCTCGATGGTGTCAAAGATCGCGTCCTCGAGGATCCCACACGCTGCAAGTTCGATCCGAAAGTTCTTCTGTGCAAGGAAGGCGATGCCGGTTCCTGTCTGACGGCGGCGCAGGTGGACTCCGTCCGGAAACTTTATTCCGGACCAAAGAATGTGTTTCCCGGCCTGGAGCCGGGAAGTGAACTGGGCTGGTCGAGTCTTGCAGGGGCACAGCCCATGTCTCTCGCCGTCGAGTTGTACAAGTACATCGTGCTGGAAAATCCAAATTGGGATTACAAGACGTTCAATCCCGAGAAAGATGTTCCGCTTGCCGAAAAGAAAGCGGGTCCGGCAATCGACGCAATCAATCCCAATCTCAAGCCGTTTACGGAACGTGGCGGGAAATTGATCATGTATCACGGTTGGAGTGATCCCGGAATCGCGCCGATGAACACGGTGCAATATTACGGCCGCGTGGTTGATGCTCTCGGTGGAAAATCGAAAACCGAAAACGCAGTCCGGTTATTCATGATTCCGGGAATGAATCACTGCCGCGGCGGTGACGGAACGGACACCTTTGACGGAATCGCGGCGCTCGATCAATGGGTCGAGAAAGGAAAAGCGCCGGCGCAGATTACGGCTTCACATCTCACTCAGGGAAAAATCGATCGTACGCGGCCGTTGTGCCCGTATCCTCAGGTAGCTGCATACAAGGGATCCGGCGATACGAACGATGCCGCCAATTTCGCCTGCAAATAAGCACCCCGTTGCCAGAAGAGCGGCAGCGTTATAAGGTGATCCACGTATGAAGGGCAAAATAACAACGATCGAACAGCACATCCTTGACGAAGAGCGGTTACATCCCGAGGCCAGCGGCGACTTCACAGCTCTCCTGAACAGTCTGACTCTTGCAGCCAAAATTATTTCGAGGGAAGTCAACAAGGCAGGCCTCGTTACGATTCTCGGAGAAACCGGGAATGTGAATGTCTACGGCGAATCGGTAACGAAGCTGGATGAATTCTCGCAAAACACGATTTATCACGCGATGGCGCACAACGGCCATTTGTGCGTCATGGCATCTGAAGAATCGGAAGACATCATCCCATTGCCGAAGGAAAGCAAGAAAGGGAAGTACGTCCTGATGTTCGATCCTCTGGATGGATCGTCGAACATCGATGTGAATGCCAGCATCGGAACTATTTTTTCGATCCACCGGCGAATTACCAAAAACACGGGCGACGGAACCGCCGAAGATTGCCTGCAACGCGGCCGCGACCAGGTAGCCGCGGGATATTTCATTTACGGTTCAAGCACGATGATGGTCTATACGACGGGTCACGGCGTGCATGGATTCACACTCGATCCCAGCCTTGGCGAGTTTCTGCTCTCTCACGAGAACATCACGACGCCTTCGCGTGGAAAAATCTACAGTATCAACGAAGGCAATGTAACGAAATGGGACGCAGGCACGCGGAAATACATTGAATACGTCAAGGAAGACCGGAAGGATCGCGGGCATCCGTACACGTTGCGCTATATCGGTTCGCTCGTGGCCGACTTCCATAGAAATCTCTTGAAGGGTGGAATCTTCCTGTATCCGGGTCCAAAGGGAAAACTCCGTTTGCTCTACGAAGCCTCACCGCTTGGCATGATTGTGGAACAGGCTGGAGGCGCTGCCTCAACAGGGTTCGAACGAATTCTCGATGTCCAACCGGCATCGCTGCATCACAAAGTGCCGCTCATCATCGGCAGCCGCGAAGATGTAGAGGAATACAACAGGTTCTATAAGGAAGCTTCGCCGTCGGCGGCGGATTAACCCCCGACGACGAGGTTGGTCAGCACTTCATCGACGCTGGTGAGGCCTTCCGCCATCAGAATCATCGCGTATTCTTTCAGCGTCTTCATTCCGCCCGCGCAGGCGATGGTGCGGATCTCATCCGTTTTCGCGCCCCGGGCGACCGCGCGCTTCGTATCTTCATTCATCACGAGAAGTTCGTAGATTCCGACGCGGCCTTTTTTGCCCGTGTGATTGCATTTTTCGCAACCTTCGCCTTTGAAGAACGGAGGGGCGTTATCCTTCGTATAACCGAAATATCCCATCGTTGTTTCGTCAACTTCCGTCTCTTTCTTGCAATTCTGGCAGAGCCGGCGCGCGAGGCGTTGCGCGATGATGCCGATGGTGGAGTTGGCCATCAGGAATGGTTCGATTCCCATTTCTTCGAGTCGTGTGAATGAACCGGGAGCATCGTTGGTATGGAGCGTGGTGAAGACGAGGTGTCCGGTGAGCGCTGCCTCAACCGAGATCTTTGCGGTTTCCTGGTCACGCGTTTCACCGACGAGAATCACGTCCGGGTCCTGGCGGAGGAATGCGCGCAGGATACGGGCAAAATCAAGTCCGATATCCTTGTGAGTCTGAACCTGGCAGAGGCCGGCCAGATCGTATTCAATCGGATCTTCGGCCGTCGAAATATTGATTTCCGGTGAATTGATTTCGTTCAGCGAACTGTACAAGGTGGTCGTCTTGCCGGAACCCGTCGGGCCCGTCACGTAAATAATTCCGTAAGGCTGAGCGATCATCCACCGCAGTTTTTCAACTGTGGGTGTGTGGACGATGATCTTGTCCAGCGGCAGCAACGATCCGCTCTTGTCGAGGATACGCATGACGATCTTTTCGCCGAACTTTGCAGGCACCGTCGAAACACGGAAATCGATGGCGCGGTCTTCGATCTTGATCGAGATACGTCCGTCCTGCGGCAGGCGGCGTTCGGAAATATCGAGCCGGGAAAGAATCTTGAATCGCGATGCCAGCGGAAGCTGAATCTTTTTGGAGAGTTTGGTCTCGACATGGAGCACGCCG
>CAZWGA010000127.1:0-10282 GCA_964633285.1 uncultured Solibacteraceae bacterium
TGTACAGAATTTGAAACAACGACGGCCGGCCGCCGCTTTCCCATTTCAGGCGGAGAGGCGTCCCTCAGATCCACCCAGATGACAGCGCCGCGAGTCATGCTCTCTTCTTGCGGCGAACAGGAGGTTCACGATCCAGAGGAACGGAAGCCCAGGCCTCGAGTTCCCTGGACTCTTCCGGATTCTCATTCAGAAACGCGGTGTACTCTTCGGCTGCTCGCGCCATCTTCGACTTATGGATCTGGGCTCGAAGCAGTTCGCGGACCAGAGCGGTCAGATTCTGATCCGGCCGCTTGACCGCCATCAATTCTTCGAGTATTAAACCATCCAACTTGATGGTAGTTGCTTTCATACCCGCAGAGTATACCATCGTCAGGAATTCGCGGGCGTCAGGCAAAACACGAAGGAGTGCCTTGGGGTGCGCCTCTGTCAAAAGTGATTGAGCTCCACTGTTGGCGCAATATCGCCGCAGACAATACGCCTTGGACAAGGCACGCACCACGTAAGGAATTGACATGACTGACGGTGCCGCCATTACCACCCGCGGCAACGACCGCTCGCCTGATTCTTCTGTCCGAGACTCGGTCGCCACTCCGGGTCCAGTACAAAGGGGCATCGATCCCAGCGCTGACTGGAGCCCCCTGAATATGTCGCGCAACCAGCTCAATGCAATGGGCGACACCAGTGCAGACGCCACTCTCGATCCTCTGCGAGCCTGTTGGATCAAGCGTAAGAACGCACCAGCCCATAGCGTTTTCGCCGCCGGGATCAATGCCCAAAAACTGGATCATAAAGAGTGGGTCTAACGGCCTGCCGATTAACCCGCGCCCAGCGTTTTTTGCGAGCAAGGCGTCGGGTTCATCGGCTTGTTCGGCGGTTTCGGAATCAGGCGAAGACCAGTCGACGCCCCTTCGGTTTGGGAATCGGATCGCCAAATTCTTTCGCCGTGTCGATCCACAGTTGAATCGCTTCCTGGGCGCTGGCGAGGGCTGCCTCGTGCGTAGGTCCGTGCGCTGCACAACCCGCAAGTTCTGGCACCTCTGCAACGAAGACTTTATCTTCCTCGCTCCAATAAATGATGACTTCGTACTTGTTCATTGAACCTACCCGAGCTTGTATTTCAAAAGAACGGCACGGACTTGCTTTACCTGATATGGTTTAGCGTTATTCCCATCTCGTTGGAGATTGATTCTTTCTTCGACACCAGTCTTTCGAAAAATGTTGTGACTGCCCTTCGTGCGTTTTGCAAAACCGATGCTCTCCATCATGGAACATAGGTCATCAAAACGTATCGTTGCATCGGAGTTACCACTGAGAACTTGCCGGAGCGTCTTCTTCGCAGCCACACCGTCATTCTACGATGGATGGTCCAGCAATTCCGTGCCGCCTAAACAGATAACGGATTAGTCGGCGATATCTCAGAGTTGGTCGGCCGGACTCTTGACTCCAAGACCGCCGATATCTGCGCGGAACTGGATATGGCGATCAGAAGAGGCAGTACTCCGGCGAAAACAGTCCAGCCAATGCTACCCATAAGGTTGCCCTCCCTTCGGGACTGGACAGTTTTAGTTTTCGACTTTTACTTCTGCTCTTGCTTCTCGACTACGGCAGGCTTGGCGGGCTGTGCGGGTCTTTCGTATATATCCACCACCTTCGGCCGTTCGCCTTCCGTCGAGAGGCCGGCAGCGCGCATCAATTTGGTCACGGCCTCGATGGTCGGTGGATCGGGACGCGGGAGACGGCCGGCATAACCCTCGGCGATGAATAGTGGTGTCCTTCCGAACTTGTCGGGGTTCTTCCAGATTTGCGGATCCGCTCCACGCTTCCCCAGCAGTTCGACGACACGCGGATAAATGTTGTATGCGGCGCCATGCATGGCGGTATCGCCGTCGTTGTTCCGGGCGTTGATGTCGGCGCCGAGGTCGAGCAGCATACTCACTGCTTCCACAGCTTCGCTTTCTTCGCCGGCCTCTTCCAGCGGTTCCGTTGTGCCCAGACCGGCTGCAGCCATCAGCGGTGAAGTGTTGTTGAAGTTCGGCAACAAAGGATCCGCACCCAGTTCAATGAGGATGCGCATCAGCGGAACGTCGGAGCGATCGGCGGCGAAGAGAAGCGGCGTGGCTCCATCGGACTCGATTTTTGACGATGTGTCGGGCTGCTTCGGCGCGCCTTTCGGCAGCCGGAAATTCGGGTTCGCTCCCCGTTTTACGATTTCACGCACGAACTCGAGGCTCGTGAGACGCCCTTCCCCGGTTGCAGGTGCGGGATCGCTGTTGTCGCTTGAATCGGGCCGTCGTACCCAGCTCAACGTGTGGAGTGCAGTGAATCCTGAACGGGCATCGTTCGGATCGGCGCCCGCATCAATCAGTGCAATTGCAAGCTCGAAGTGGCCATTCTGCACTGCAATCAGCAACGGACTTGTACCGCGGTCGACCGGCCTCACGTATGAGGCGGCGTTGGATCTGGGAGCGTTCTCGGGACGCTGTACCGTCGCGTTCACGTCGATACCCCTGTTGAGAAACTCACGCACCGTATCGAGCCGGCCCTCACGCACGGCAAGGAAGAACGGCGTAAACCCTGAATCCAGTGTCGCCTTGATGTCGGCTCCGGCCGCGATGAGCTCGCGGACGGCCGCGGTATTGCCTTCAGCCGCCGCCCACATCAACGCGGTCTGGCCGTGCCGCTCACGTGCATCGTGTTTGGCGCCGCGCGCGAGGAGTGCTTTGACCGCATCGGCATTTCCGGAGCGCGCCGCCAGCATCAGGACGGTTTCACCGCCTTTCATGGTGGCATTCGCGTCGGCTCCACCCTCCAACAACAGCTTCACGATTGCAGCATTGCCGTTCGTGCATGCCTCTGCCAGGGGTACCACGCCATAACGATTTACGGCGTTCACATTGGCCTTCGCCCGCACGAGTAACGCAACAGTCTCGGCATCATCGTTATATGTTGCCCAATGCAGTGCCGTGGTTCCATCAACCTGGGCGGCATTCACGTCGATTCCCGTCTGGAGCAGCGTGCGAACAGCCGCCAGATCGCGTTTTTCCACGGCGTCGGCAAGTGGCGAACGTTCTGCCGCGGCAGCAGGAACGGCAAGTCCGAGTCCCAGGAGCATGATCCCAATTTGTTTTCGCCAATACATGTTGTCTCCTTCTTATTAGCGTCGGGCCCACCGTTTAGTTGACGTTTCGCCCTGTCGGGCTCACGCTTCGCGCCAGTTCCGTTCGGTACACCGCTTCGCGGCCTCATTACTGCTGGCCGGTCCCCCCACACTGGGGAGATGGATTTCATACCATCTCCTTATTTTCTTAGCGCCGGCCCACCCTATGCGAAGAGATCTTCGATCTTTCCCGTGCTGTCCACGAATGAATCGACATGAACCCCAACCCGATCGAGCAGCGTGAGGTGAAGATTCGCCAGCGGCACTGCCTTCTCGTACCGGATATGCCGGCCGCCTCTCAGCCCGGTTCCGGCGCCGCCGGCAACGATGATCGGAAGGTTATCGTGATCATGAAGACTGGGATTGCCCATGCCGCTGCCGTACATGTAAACGGAGTGATCGAGAAGCGATCCGTCACCGTCGGGAGTGGCTTTCATCTTTTGAAGGAAATCTGAAAACAGCGAAACGTGGAATGTATTGATCTTCGCCATCTTCGCCAACTTCTCCGGATCGTTGCCATGATGACTGATGGGATGGTGCGGGTCCGGAACGCCGATCTCCGGATACGTCCGGTTGCACTGCTCGCGCGTGAGCTGGAATGAGACGACGCGCGTGATGTCCGCCTGGAAGGCCAGAATCTGCAGATCGAACATGAGCTTCGCATGGTCGGCGAACTCTGCGGGAACGCCTACGGGCCGATCGAGATCACGCAGTTTGGGATCCGTCGCTGCACGTTCGGCTCGCTGGATCTCGCGCTCGACTTCGCGAACGCTATCGAGATACTGATCCACACGCACGCGATCGGGAATCCCGACCCGTTGCTTGAGCTTTGCAATGTCCACGCTGAAAGAATCCAGCAGGCTTCCTCGATTTCGCAGCGCCGACTGGCGTGAGGCCGCGTTGCCGCCCTCGCCGAAGAGACGCTCGAACACAATGCGCGGATGCGCTTCGGACGGTAGCGGTGTTGTCGGCGACGACCATGACAGGCAGTTCTGATAAACGCACGCGTAACCGTTGTTGCACACACCAGCCAGCGGGTTCAGGTCCATCGCCAGTTGCAGCGAAGCCAGTTGCGTGTCGCGGCCGATCTCTCTCGCTGCGATCTGATCGACGGTTATGCCTGAAAAATAATCCGAGCTGTCGGTGTGCTTTGCGAAAGCCGCGCTCAAAAACGCGGAGTTGGATGTGTCATGTGTACCTGGATACGCATTCTGCAATCGCGTATTGGTGATGACGGTCACATTGTTTTTGACCGGTTCCAGCGAAGAGAGGATGGGCGAGAGCTGCCGGAGTTCGCCCTGGCCTTGCGGGATCCATCGCGCCTGATCGCATCCCATCGGGATGAAGATGAATCCCAGCCTCGGCGCCGGTTTTGCGGGAGTCCTGGCCCATGCTGTGACAGCGGGAATCATGGCGTCGAGCAGAGGCAGGGCGAGCGCAGCCTGCGCACTCTTCAGGAAAGTGCGTCTTGGAATCGCCTTCTTCGTAATGAACATCACCATCTCCTTCTGAGAACTTGAACGCGGGCATAAAGCCCGCGACTACGTACTTGTTCAAAAATGCCTCTCATCTTCCCAGTGAACCGGGGGAGAGATTGTTCGCATTCCGCATTTGAAACGGAACGCTTTTCACAATTCCGAGAATCAACGACGAGAATCGATACCTGTCTTTCCCGGCGTCGCGAAGGATTTTGCGAACAGCAGGGGCGTCGTAATACTCGACGCCTCGACCCAGCGCGAACGTCAGAAGATTCTCCGTCAAAGTCGCTGCGAACAGTTCGGGACGGCGCAACAGCGCGTTCTCCAGTCCATCGATTCCTTTGAACTCTCCGGCGCCGGGCAAAGCTCCCGAGGCATCGACGGGTTGTCCGTCGGCTTCCGCATCCCGCCACTGTCCCACCGCGTTGAAGTTTTCGAACGAAAAGCCCACAGGATCTATCGTGCGGTGACAACTCGCGCAGACTGTGTTGCTGCGATGCGCCGCCAGACGGTCGCGCATTGAAAGATTGGCCGCGATCGCGCTCTCATCCAGCGCCGGCACATTCGGAGGTGGAGGCGGGGGCGGCGCACCGAAGACATTCTTCAATACGAAGACTCCGCGAAGTACCGGCGACGTGCGAGTCGCATATGACGTCACGGACAGCACGCTTCCTTGCCGCAGCAAGCCACCTCGATGACTCTCAGGTGCGAGCGTCACGCGGCGGAATCGAGTTCCGTGGACATTTGGAATTCCGTAGTGCTTCGCCAGGCGTTCGTTGAGGAACGTGTAATCCGCCCGAATCAAATCGAGGACACTGCGATCCTCGCGCAGCACGCTGTCGAAGAAGAGTTCGGTCTCCTGGCGGAAGCCCTGCCGCAGGTTGTCATCGAAGTCCCGATAAACAGCAAAGTTCGGAGTGACGGCGTCGACATTGCGCAGCCGCAGCCACTGTCCCGCAAAATTTGACGCGAGATTGAACGATCGCCGATCGGCGAGCATTCTGCGGGCTTGCTTTTCGAGCTCCCCGGGCTGACTCAACTTGCCGCGAATCGCCGAGTCGAGCAATTCATCGTCCGGGATGCTGCTCCACAGGAAAAACGACAATCGCGATGCGAGTTCGAGATCACTGACTCGATAGGCACCGCCGGCCGCAGCTCGCTTTGCGTCTTTGGGGTCGCTTTCGACGCGGAACAGAAAATCCGGATTGATGAGCACAGCACTCAGCGCTCTTTCGATTCCGGCGTCAAAATCGCCTTCCGCGCGGCCTTCGCGAAAGAAGTTCATCGGTTCATCCACTTCAGGTTTAGTGACAGGCCGGCGATACGCGCGCCGCATCAGTGTCGAGAGAATCTCTCTGGCGCACTTTTCTTCGATTTCTTTGTCTTGCCCGCTCGCCGGCCGGCATACGAATAACCGCCGGCGGCTCGGTGTGTCGGCAGCGCCTTCAGCCCCATAAGGTCCGGTCACCGAAAACTGACTGATGCCGGGCGCTGTACGCGGATGCCGCCTCTCGTTGAAACGAGACTGAGTGGGCTGTCTCGCGGTTTCGATAAGCGATGAACCCTCTTTGACGAACGTGACGCCGAGGTTGTGCGGACCTGCCTTCACGGGCACACGCAGTTTCAAATTCTTGTCGAGTGTCGTGTCGTCACTGTTGGGCGTCTTCTGGATCGTGAAACTCCCGGCAGGCTCACGGTCGAGCAGCACCAGCAGTTCGTGCGGAACATTCGCGCGCAATCCGCCGATGCTTCCGGCCAGATCGCGAGCGAGCCAGATCTGAATGTCGTACTCGCCGTCCTGAGGAAACATATAGGACACGGACACGCCGCCGCGCGTTCCCATCGGTAATCCGGGGACGTGTTCTTCCTGGGTGAGGTCTGCGGGCAAGCGAATGAAATCGTTTTGTAAAGAAGACTCCATCCTGCCGACAGCCATGCGGCTGATTTTTTGCGAGGCTGAAACGTAGCGATCGAGGAGCGTCGGGGACAAATCGCCGACGATGACGTTATCGAAACCCTGACCGCTCTCATCGGCCGGCAGAAGCGCGGCCGCGTCGACGTCGAGAGCCAGCAGATCCCGGATCGCGTTTTGATACTCGGTTCGATTCAGGCGCCGCAGTGTTTCGGTCCGGCCGGGATTTGGCTTTGCCGCCGATGCCGCATCGAGCGATGTTTCCAGCCACGTCATCATCGCGGCACGGTCCCCTTCGGGAGGCTGCGGCATGTTGGGTGGCGGCATCACGCCGGTGTGCAGCTTGCGCACGACTTTCTCCCACACGTCCGGTTGCGTGCCGGGCCTGGATACATCGAGCCGCTCCAGACTCAAGCCTCCGGTCTTGAGGCGCTCGTTGTGACAGGTTACGCAATAGCGATCAAGGAATTGGCGCTGGCTTGAGGTAGCCGCAGAACGTGCCGCAGACGCCGAATCACTCTGCTGTGGAGCCATCCGCAACGGCACAGAAAGGAAAAGCGTCGCTGCTATGCCGGCAAGGCTTGCTCTCAGTGCTCCACGGAATGAAAACAGGTCCGTCATCTACTCCATCCTCCGGGGGATTTACGGCGAATTTGGGCCGAATTCTACCACGAAGGAGGATATCGATTCGATTTGGAGGGCGACCGAGCGCGAACCGGGGCCACTACGAGATTACGCACCATCTTGGAAGCGGCAATTAAAACCTCTACCCATGCTCTTGATGTGTATAATCCCCACCCGATCATGAGCCTTTCTTCCGGCACGCTGCTCGGCCCGTATGAAATCCTGTCGCCCATCGGCGCCGGAGGAATGGGCGAGGTATACAAAGCACGCGACACTCGTCTCAACCGTACAGTCGCGATCAAAGTTCTTCTGCAGCACGTTTCCGGCAAGCCCGAACTGCAAGCCCGCTTCGAGCGCGAAGCACAGACCATCGCGGCACTAAATCACCCACACATTTGCACGCTTCACGATATCGGGCGCCACGAAGGCACTTCGTATCTGGTGATGGAATACATAGAAGGCGAGACGCTTGCGGACCGGATCGTGCGCGGTGCCGTGCCACTGGATGAGACTTTGAAGATCGCTGCTCAAATCGCAGACGCGCTCGACAAAGCGCATCGTCAGGGTGTGACGCATCGCGATTTGAAACCATCGAACATCATGCTGACGAAGTCCGGCGCCAAGCTTTTGGATTTCGGGCTCGCCAAATTGAAGCAGGATGCGCAACCTGCTGCGTCCCTATCGGCGATGCCGACCAACGCGGTCATGACCGGCGAGGGCATGATTCTCGGCACGCTTCAGTACATGGCGCCCGAACAGCTCGATGGCAAAGAAGCGGACGCGCGAACCGATATCTTCGCTCTCGGGGCGGTCATCTACGAAATGGCAACGGGCAAGAAGGCCTTCGAAGCGAAGAGCCAGGCAAGTTTGATTGCTGCGATTCTCGAGCGCGAACCGCCTTTGATCTCCGCCACGCAGCCGATGACACCACGGCAGCTCGATCACCTTGTGAAGAGATGTATCGCGAAGGAACCCGGCAGGCGGTGGCAGACTGCATCGGATCTTCAATACGAACTGCAGTGGATTGCGGACAATGATGCGCCGGCAGATCCCGTTGTTTCAGAAACGGAGACCGCAAAGAAATGGCGCACCCCAGGGATTCCCGTTTGGCAGGCCGGTGTCATCGCTGTCATCGCAGTCATGGTTGGCTTCGCCGCTTCGACATACAAAACCAACCGTCCGGGAGCTCCGACTTCGGTCGTTCGCCTTACTGTCGCATTGCCCGCGGGAGAACAGGTCGCGTACTCCGCCGGCCCTCCGCTTGCGATATCGCCCGGCGGCGCCCATCTTGTTTATGTAAGCGGCGGGCGCCTGTACCTGCGCAAAATGGAGAGTCTGGACGCAAAGGCGCTCGATGGAACGGAAGGCGCCAGCGGTCCGTTTTTTTCTCCCGATGGACAATGGGTTGGATTCTTCGCACAGGGCAAGCTCAAGAAGACTCCATTGATTGGCGGCTCGCCTCAAACTCTTTGCGACGCACCGAACGGTGTGGGCGGCAGTTGGGGATCCGATGAAACAATCTACCTCGCGCCGTCCAACATCGCGGGGTTGTCGAAGATTTCGTCGTCGGGCGGAACTCTACAGACGGTCACGACACTGGATCGCGGCAAAGGTGAAGTCAGTCATCGCTGGCCTCAGATTCTGCCGGGCAACAAAGCAATCCTCTTTACCACATGGACAGGGCCCGGGTTTGATCAGCAGAACGTCGAGCTTCTGGTTTTGGCAAACGGTCAACGGCAGGTTCTTGTTCGCGGAGGAGGCACACCGCGTTATGTGTCCGCGGGATACGTCATTTATACGCAGGCGGGAAGCCTGATGGCTTTGCCGTTTGATCTTTCGCGGCTTCAGCCAACGGGATCGGCGATGCCGTTGAATGTGCAAATCAATGAACTGGGCGAGGGTGCCGCATACGCGGTGTCGGATGCGGGCATACTCGGTTACTTGTCCGGTGATCGCGATTCTGAACGCCGTCTGGTGTGGGTGGACCGCAAAGGAACCGTCGAAGCATTACCGGCGCCTTTACGCGGATATGAAAATGCGAGTATCTCGCCAGACGGCCGGTTCGCGACAGTTCAGACGCGAGGACCGGCGTACACGATCTGGATTTACGATTTTGCCAGGACTACGTTGACTCCACTCACTTCGAACGGAAGCAGCCAGGCAGCGCTTTGGACGCCGGATGGAAAACATATCGCTTACCGCGGAACACGTTCCGGCTTTCGGAACGTTTATTGGAAAGCATCCAATGGCAGTGGCGAAGAGGAACGGCTGACCACGGGTGAAGCCGTCCAGACTCCGATTTCCTGGTCGCCCGATGGCAAATGGCTCGCATACATGGAAACCAATCCCTCGACAGGCGGCGATACGTGGGTAATGCCCATCGCCGGCGACCGCAAAGCGAAGCTTTTCCTCGCAAGCGCCGGCGCTCCTCATTTTTCGCCCGATGGACGCTGGATCGCTTACACCTCCAACGAATCCGGCAAATTGGAAGTTTACGTCCGCCCATTTCAAGAAGCGGGAGGCAAAACTCAAGTTTCAACAAATGGGGGAATCGAATCCGTTTGGTCGCGGGATGGAAAAGAATTGTTCTACCTCGAAGGCGACAAAACGATGGCTGTCGATGTGCAAACGAAACCGTCGTTCAGCGCCGGCTCGCCACACACGCTGTTTTCCGGCCGCTTTCTGCAGAGTCCCAATTACATCTCTGGTTACGACGTCTCCCCTGACGGAAAGCGATTTCTCAAAGTGCAACAGACCAGTTCCGAACTGGCGGGATCACAGATCAATGTGGTGATCAATTGGTTTACCGAGCTTCAGCAACGCGTTCCTGTGAAATAGCCGGCAATGTTTCTCTGTTCTACGTGTAATCGCCCGCCCGAACACGCTACTTGTTCACGTTATGCGCCGGTACGATCCCGGCTGTCTTCAACTGAATCGTGTAGACGGAATCGCATCCTGCCATAAATAGAGTTCTGCCATCCGAACCGCCGAACGCGACGTTTGTCGCACAGATCTGTCTCTTGGGTTCACCGCCGTAGACCGGCAGATTGATCGTACCGAGCAGCTTGCCCGCAGGCGACGTGATGCGAATGATGCCGGGTCCCGCTCCGC
>CAZWGA010000128.1:0-10188 GCA_964633285.1 uncultured Solibacteraceae bacterium
TCAGTGCGAGTCCTGTGAAAACGTTTTCGATCGGCTTTGCCGAAAAGGATTACGACGAGCTCGATCAGGCGCGCCTCGTCGCCCGCAAATTCGGCACGGATCATCATGAGCTGGTAATCGATCCTGATGTTCTGGGCCTCGTAAACGATCTGGCGTGGTATCTCGACGAGCCGTTCGGAGATTCCTCGGCTATTCCAACCTACATGGTTTCGAAGCTCGCCGCCGAGCACGTCACTGTCGTCCTGTCGGGAGACGGAGGAGATGAGCTCTTCGCGGGCTACGACAGGTATGTGGTCGAGAGCCGCGAACGAATGTTCGGCAGGATCCCTTCACCGTTGCGCCATGCGGCTGGCTTTGCCGGCAGCATGATGCACGAAGGAATGAAGGGGCGAAATTTCCTTCGCCACCTGGCCCTTGAAGGATGGGACCGTTACTTCGACGCAGGCATGCTTGTTCGCGAGTTCGACAAGCCATCCCTGTTTGAGCCGGATGCATGGCGCGAAATTCGGAATCACGATCCTCGTGAAGGTTGGCGGGCATGTGTGAAGAACAGCGCCGGTCACTGGCTTTCACAGCTTCAATATCTCGACATCAAGAATTATTTGCCCAACGACATTCTGACCAAAGTCGATCGGATGAGCATGGCCCATTCGATCGAAGCGCGTGTTCCGCTTCTCGATCACAAGTTCGTCGAATTTGCCGCGACGATTCCACCCGAACTGAAGCTGAAAGGCCTCACGACCAAGTACATCTTCAAAAAAGCCATGGAGGGAATTGTACCGAACGAAATTCTCAACAAGCCGAAGCGAGGTTTTGCGATTCCCCTGGGACGATGGTTTCGCGGCCGGCTCAGTCCCTTTGTGCGCGATCTCCTGCTTTCCAGGAAAAGTGTCGAGCGGGGGATTATCCAAAAATCGTATGTCGAGCGCCTCATTAATATGAACGACCGTGGGCGCCCGATGGATCTCCAGCTTTGGACGTTGATCACGTTTGAGCTCTGGTGCAGGAGATTTCTTGATGAAAGTGCTCTTTGTCGGACCGTACCCTCCGCCGCACGGCGGAATATCCGTGCACGTGCGGAATGCGCACGAGCGCCTGAAGCGGGCGGGGTTGCGGTCCAATGTACTGAACATTGATACACGGGCTGCGGCCAGCAACGCGTATATCCGGATCTCCGGTGGGACGGGTCTTGCAAGAGAGCTCATCCGGCACGCGTCCGATGACTGGTCGCTGAGCGTTCACACCAACGGTCATAACATCAAGAGCTGGCTGGTGGCCCTTGCCTGTGGTCTCGCTGCCCAACTGGGTCCCGGCGCCACACTGACGCTTCATTCGGGATTTGTGCCGTCGTACCTTGAGAGCGCCTCCGCGTTGAAACGGCTTCTGGCGCGGATGTCGTGTGTCTTGTATTCCAACGTGGTTTGCGTGAACGACGAAATCGCCGAAAGCATAACCGGCCTCGGAATTCCCCGCCGCCAACTGAACATCAACCCCGCTTTTCTTCCGCTTGATGCGCCGGACATCCGTTTGCCCGAAAACATTGGAGCATGGTTCGAACGACGGAGGCCGGTCCTGTCCACCGTATTGTTCTTCCGCCCGGAATATGGATTCGATTTGCTGGTGAATGCAGTTGCGAAGCTTCGCCTCCGGCGCCCGGAAATCGGATGCGTGGTTATGGGGAGCGGCGATGAAACGGAACGCGCCAGGGCCGCAGCGCTCGTGGAGCGTGAAGGTTTGCGCGACGCGATAATGCTCGCCGGAGATGTCGATCATGATCTGTGCTGTGCGTTGATGGCGCGCTCCACGGTGTTTGTGCGGGCGACATTGCAGGATGGCGATTCCATCTCGGTGCGGGAAGCGCAATCACTCGGCATCCCGGTCGTCGCCAGCAACATGGGAACGAGGCCGGAGGGAACATTCCTGTTTGAGGCCGGCGATGTGAACGAATTGACTGCAGCAGTTGAGAGAGCACTTAGAAAGAGATCCATGAACAGCCATGCTTGAAAAACTCCATAAGCTAAGCCGGATGTCCGGCGTTGAATTGGCGAGCCGATTTGGCGAGCGTGTTCGCCGTGAGGCGGACCGGCTGCGTTTTCATAGAGGCAGCACCAGGGATCCCGAGCTCGCGGCCTTGATTCGAGGCCATGGCGGCTCGATCAAGACCTATCTGCATCTTGGACCCGCAAGGCGGTTTTATTCATCGACTCAAAATCGGAAGGCGACTGCAGAATTCATCAGTGAGTATTTTCCGGATTGGATGGAAGGGACCCTCGAGAGAGCCGGACGGCTTTGCGAACATCGCTTCGACCTGCTTGGCTATTCGGATCTCGCCCTTGGCGGCGACATTGACTGGCACCGCGATCCTGTATCGGGTTATGAATGGCCGCGGCGTTACTGGGCCGATTACGACTTGGTCCATCATCCGAATGCGGATGCCAAGGTCATTCACGAGTTAAACCGCCATCAGCATCTGCCCCGCCTGGCGCAGGCATATTTCCTGACGGGAGACGAACCCTACGCGCGTGAAGCGGTTGCGCAGATGGAAAGCTGGATCGAGCAGAATCGCGCCGGATGCGGCGTGAACTGGCAATCGAGTCTCGAGATTGCGATCCGAACCGTCTCATGGATGTGGACGATCTTTCTGCTTCGTACTTCGGAATCGCTCGAAGAGCGCAGCACCCGCCGGATCATGGCGTCGCTTTTTGCGCAGTGCGATCACATCTACAGTTACCCGTCCGTATATACGAGCCCGAACACCCATCTCATCTGCGAAGCGGCCGCACTGTTTATCGCCGGCATGGTCTTCCGCGAACTTCCCCGCGCGCGGCGCTGGCGGGAATTCGGCGCGATGGTGTTGATGAATGAAATGGAGCGGCAGGTCTCGCCTGACGGCGTCTATTGCGAGTTGTCGTCCTGCTATCACTGCTACGCAGCCGATTGTTATCTCCAGACCGCCATTCTGGCGCACGGCCAGGGCGCGCCGTTTCCGCAGTGGATGCTGTCGCGCCTTTCGCAGATGTTTGAGTTCATTCTTCAAGTCCAGCGTTCCGACGGAACGATTCCACTGCTTGGAGATGACGATGGCGGACGTTTCCTGGCGCTGGCTTTTCCGGATTACCGTTCTTATTCGGACGGTCTCGGATCCGCCGCGTTATTTCTTGAACGCGCGGACTTCAAGCATCAAAGCGGCGAATTCCACGAAGAATCTCTGTGGTTACTCGGAACCGAGGGCTGGCACGCGTTTGAATTGCTTAAGGCGGAGCCGCCTGCGGAGGTTCGCCGGTCCTATCCGGATGCCGGATATTTTGTGCAGAGATCCGGATGGGATTCCAGCGACAGCCACCTGGTTTTCGATTGCGGCGGCCTTGGCCTTCCAACCGGAGGCCACGGGCATGATGATGCGCTTTCCCTGACCCTGTCGAGCAATGGCCGGGAGATCCTGATCGACCCGGGAACATATGTGTACAACTGCAAACCGGAGTGGCGTGGCTACTTCCGTTCAGCGCATGCGCACAACACCGTGATCGTCGATGGTCAGAGTCCGTCGGAACCTGGCGGAACGTTTGCGTGGAAGCGAAAAGCGACTGCCCGGCTCCGCAATCAACTCGAACTCACCGACATCGACTACATCGATGCGGAACGGGACAGCCCCGCAACATCGGCGAAACAGATCCATTTCCGGCGGCGGGTCATTTTCATCAGGCCCAATTACTGGATCGTGCTCGACAACCTGCGTGGCAGCGGTGAACACCGGTTCGATTTTCTTTATCACTTCGCACCCGGCGCGCAGCTCTTCATCGGCGGTGATGAGTCCAAAGGCGAAGTCGAATGCCGGGCGGAAATCGGGGACACCGGTCTGCAGATGTTTCTCTACGGTTCTTCAGCGATGCAGGCGAGCGCGATTTGCGGACAGACCGATCCGATTCAAGGATGGACATCACAACGTTACGGCGCCATGGAACCGAGTCCGGTGCTGTGTGCGTCCATGTACGAACCTGCGCCGGTATCGATGATGTCGTTCCTGATGCCGGGAAGCGAGCCGGCAGTCTCCCGCCGATTCAATGCCAATACGAATCGCGCGACTGCGGCGGCAATTCGCGACGGCGATTACGACGACATTGCGGTGATGTGCAACGAAGACACCGAGCTCCACCTTGTCGATTGCGTAATGCGCGGAGAATTTTTCTGGATGCGGCTGCACAACGGCAGTCTGCAGCGATTGCTGGCTGTGAATGCTCATTCATTCAGTTATGCGGGCGAGATGATTTTTGAAAACTCCGAAGCCATCCCTTACGTTCAGGCCCATGTCTGGGATGACGGGATGGTCATCGAACGCGGAGAGCGTGAAGGAAAAGTATATGTGCGGGATTTGCGGGATCGTCAATTTCAACGTTTCTGAAAAAGTAAATCCGGGGCTGATCGAACGCATGACGGAGGCCCAGGTCCATCGCGGACCGGATGCCCACGGTTACTTCATCGAAGGAAACGCAGGCCTGGGTCATCGCCGCCTGAGCATCATTGATTTGAGCGGAGGCAAACAGCCTATCTACAACGAAGACGGCTCCGCCGTCGTGGTTTTCAACGGTGAAATTTATAATTTCGCCGATCTCACCAAAGATTTGATCTCCAGCGGCCATCAATTCGAGACTCGTTCCGATACCGAAACCATTGTTCATGCATACGAAGAATATGGCCTTGAATGCATGAAAGATTTCCGCGGCATGTTCGCATTCGCAATCTGGGATCGCCGTCTGAAACGCCTGCTGCTGGTGAGAGACCGCCTGGGTATCAAACCGGTCTACTACTACGCAGGGGAAAAATTCTTCGCCTTCGCATCCGAAATCAAATCACTCTTCCAGCATCCTGAAGTGCCGCGCGAGATTGACCGTGAGGCGATGGATTTGTACCTCGCCCTGCGCTACGTTCCCGGCCCTCGCACCATGTTCAAGAATATTTTTAAACTTCAGCCCGGTCACTGGATGACGATTGATGCAAAAGGATTGAAGATTCACAAATACTGGGACATCCCTCTCCATTCGAGGGAGGGCAGGGCGAGCGCTGGAGGCTTGGACGAATCCCAGGAGTTTCTTTCTCTCCTCGAAGAAAGTGTTCGCCTCCGCCTTGTTTCCGAAGTTCCTCTCGGCGTTTTCCTGAGCGGTGGTCTCGATTCCACCGCAATGCTGGCCTTGATGAGCAAAATCACCGGTGGTGAGCGTGTAAAGACATTCAGCGTCGGCTACGAGGCAGAAGGCCCGGCGATGGCCGAGATCGAAGAAGCCAACGAGTTTTCTTATGCGCGCGAGGCAGCGGCGCATTTTGGAGCGGAGCATCACGAATTCTGTTTAACCGCGCGGGATTTCAGGAATGCGATACCGGCGATGGTCGCTCACCTCGACGAACCCATGGCGGATCCGAGCTGCATACCCCTGTATTTCATTTCAAAGCTGGCGCGCAATTACATCACGGTGGTTCTTTCCGGTGAAGGCGCGGACGAAACGATGGCGGGCTACACACTGTACCGGCGGATTCTCGCGCTCGAGAAAATGCGTAATCGCGCCGGATCTCTGGCCGCAACGTTTGCAGTTCTTGCGAAGCTGCCCGTGGGCGATCGCGCGCGTTCCTACCTGCGCCGCGCGGCGACCCCGATCGAAAATCATTATCGCGGCGTCGTGAAGGGGCTTTCCATGGAAACGCAACTGGCGCTCGCCGGGCCTGAACGATTCCTGGAATCATCGATGCGTCTTGACGAAATCTTTGCAGCGTATTTTCAGAATGCACAAAATGTTTCGCCATTGAATCGCATGCTCTACGTGGATGCGAAAGTATGGCTGCCCGAAGATCTCCTGCTGAAAGCCGACAAGATGACCATGGCGACCTCAGTCGAGCTCAGGGTGCCATTCCTTGACCACAAGCTGGTGGAGTTTATTGCCACTCTTCCCGACTCGTTGAAGGTACGGGATAGCCATGGAAAATGGATTTTGCGGCACGCAATGGGTAACGTCATACCACCCTCGATTTTGAATCGAAGCAAGAAGGGTTTCCCATCACCGGCGGCTGCATGGTTCCGTCATGAATTGCGTGATTTTGTGCGCGAAACGCTTCTCGCGCAAAATTCGGCATGCAGGGAATTCTTCAATTCGCAAGCTATTGAGCAAATTGTAAGTCGGCAGGAAAAGGGCAAGATTTCCGGATTTCAGGAGGTATGGTCGCTGCTCGTTTTTGAGCATTGGCACAAATGTTTTATTCAAAACACTGTGCCGGCTCGCGTCTCCAGAGAGAGCGTTGTCGAAGTGGATGCATAGGCCGGGCGTGGTGCTTCAGTTGCAATGGCATTACGTCGGCTGAAATTCACGAATGGAGTCCATCATTGGAGGCGCAGGAAATGAGCATCTACGAAGCAATCGGTATGGCATGGGTAATTTTCACGTCAACAATCGCAACTGTGGGAATCCTCTATCTCGCGTTTGTGGGATTGAAGACAGTTGTCAGGAAACAGGAAGAGACGCGCGACGGCGAAGTGCCTGCTGAAGTTAAAGAGATGTTCAAGATTGTGCGGTAAGGTCGGACATGCCGTTGCTCAAAGGTGTGCTTCACGTCCACAGCGTCTTCTCCGACGGAGATGAACCACTGGAGAAGTTGACGCAGACGTTTGCGTCCGCCGGAATGCATTTCGCCGCGGTGAGCGATCATGCGGAAGTGTTCGACGCGGAGCGAATGAAGAAATACGTGGCGTTGTGCGAATCCCTTTCATCGAGTTCATTTGCCGTCATTCCGGGTCTCGAGTTCTCATTGCATGGCGGCGACCTTCACATCCTTGGATACGGCATTACCGAGCGCGTGCGGTTTCAGAATATGGAGCAGCTCGTGGACGCGATTCACGATGCCGGCGGAATTGCCGTCCTTGCGCATCCGCCGCTGGGCAGTATCAACCTGATCGGTTCAATCCGCAATAAGCTCGATGGAATTGAAGTGTGGAACGGGCGATATGACGGAATCCACGTGCCCCGAGTGGATTCCTTCCGATTGCTTCGAAGAGTGCGTTTATGGAACACGAAAGCAGTGGCTTATTGCGGGATCGACCTTCACCGGATTTCGCAGGTCCGCAGACCCGTTTATGTCGTCGCTGATGCTCCCGAACTCGAATCACGATCGATATTGAATTCGCTCCAATCCGGCAGGTTCACGCTGCACGGCAGCAATTTCGAAATCCCCTCGACCGGAAATCTCAGTTTCGTCCAGGAACTGTCGATTGCGGTGAAACAACCGTTGTGCTACCGGCGGGCGGGGTGAAGTGGAGGAATAAGGATGTCAAATGCTCCGATCTCCATGTTCAATGCTCCCTCTACACAGGCCATTTGACATCAAAACATCATGCGAATCGCCACCGGCATTCCCGGCCTTGATCATATTCTTCGCGGCGGCCTCCTTCCCGGCCGCGTTTACCTGCTTCACGGCGCGACCGGAACAGGCAAGACTACCGTCGGATTGCATATCCTCGCGGCGGGAAAGACCGCAAACGAGCGGGGGCTTCTCATTACTTTCGGCGAGACCGAGGACAACATTCGAGCTGACGCCAGGGCTCTGGGATTGAATCTCGATGGAGTTGCGTTCCTGGACCTCACGCCTGCGCCAGAAACCTTTTCCGCGATGCAGACCTACGATATCTTTTCGCCCGCAGAAGTCGAACGCGAACCGATGACCGAACAGATTTCCGAAGCGATTCAGGATGCGAAGCCCCAGCGCATCTTTCTGGACGGTTTTGGGCACTTCCGCAATCTCGCTTCGGATCCCTTCCACCACAGGCGTCTCGCGCAATCCTTCTTTCGTTATGCGACTCAGCATGGCGCGACACTGGTTGTTGCGTCCGACGAGCGCGAATGTGAGCGCGATGTCGACGGGATCGTCCAACTGGACTGCTCACCTGAAGGCCGCACAATCCGTATAACCAAATTCCGCGGTTCGGATTTTCAGGCGGGATACTATCCCATGCGCCTGACTGGCACGGGAGTTCAGGTGGCGCCCGGCGCCGCGTGAGGCCACGGCTTGCATGGCTCGCATCATCCTGATCATCGAAAGCAAAGAGAATCGTTGCCTGCTGAATGCGTTTCTGTCCGCGTACCATTCCATAGGCGAACACCAGCCGGGCGAACCTCTTGAAGAAGCATTTGATCTGTGCATCGTCGACACGCCAAGCCTGAGCCGTTTCAAACGCGAGCTTGAGGCCCGGCGTGACGAAGAACAGCCCGGAATTCTTCCGGTGCTTCTGGTCACGCCGCACTCGGATATCTGGTCGCGCATGCCGAATCTCTGGCAGTTCGTGGATGAGTCCGTCACTATGCCGGTATCCAAACTGGAACTGCAGGCGAGAGTCGAAATCCTTCTGCGTGCCCGACGTACTTCTCTCGAATTGAAACTCCGGAATGAAGACCTCGAGGCCTTCATTCAGGCGATGTCTCACGATCTGCGGGCCTCCATCCGCGCCGTTACGATGTTTACGGAGGCCGTTGCGTCATCGGGAAAAGACCGGCTGACCGAAGAAGGAAGGCAGGACCTGGAACGTATTCGCTGGGCCGCAGAGGAAATGCGCGAGCTTATCGATTCGCTTCTTCATTTCTCGCGGCTCGGGCGCGGAGAAGTACGATACGAACCGCTCGATCTTCGCGCATACATCGAAACGTGTTTGAGAAACCTGCAGGGCGAAGTTAAACAACGTAACGCTTCGATCAAAGTTAAAGGAAAACCCCGAATCATTCAGGCGGATCCCACGCTCCTCAAAATCGCGCTGACGAATCTGCTTTCCAATGCGATCAAATTTGTTCCGCCGGGAATTCAACCCGAAATCACGGTGTCGGCGTCGATGAATCGTGACTTGTGCCGAATCGAAGTTGATGACAACGGTATCGGGATCTCGATTGAGGATCAGCAGCGCATTTTCATGCCTTTTGTGAGAATTCATTCCGAAGAGGAGTTTCCAGGCATCGGCCTGGGGTTGCCGTCCGTCCGGAAAGCGGTCGAACTTATGGGTGGACGAGTCGGAGTCCAATCCAGGCCCGGTCATGGCAGCCGCTTCTGGATCGAATTGACAATGTAGGGGTTAAATCCAGCCAGGCAATGGCTGCGCCACTTGTGCAATAATTGCCTATCCTTTATTAATATTGGCGTGAGCATCAGTAAGACCCGAATCCTCATCTGTGACGACCACACTCTCTTCGTTGAAGGCATGAAGGCCATTCTTCGTAACGAATCGCCGATTGAAATTGTTGGCGAAGCGCGCGACGGCAGGCAGGCTGTGGACATGGTAAAGAAACTCAAACCGGATGTCCTCCTGATTGATGTTTCAATGCCCGACATGAACGGATTTGAAGCGACGCGCCGCATTCGGGAATTCGACAACGGGCTGAAGATTCTTTTTCTGACCATGCATGATGAAGAAGAGCTTGTTGCGCGTTGCCTCGAGGCCGGCGCTTCCGGATACATCCTGAAAGATGCTCCCGCGTCGCAACTGATGTATGCGATCGAGATCGTTCAGAAAGGGGAAAAGTATCTTAGTCCGGTTGTTCTGAAGAAAGTTGTTGCCGGCTATGTAAAGGGCGCGCGCCGTCCGCAAACCAGTTACGATCGGCTGAGCGACAGGGAACGCGAGATTCTCAAGCTGCTGGCCGAAGGCCTGTCGGTGAAGGAGGTCGCGTCACGACTGAATCTCAGCGTGAAGACCGTGGACACGCATAAGCACAATCTCATGAAAAAAATCGACGTGCACGATCGCGTCGAGCTCGTCAAATACGCCATTCAGAAGAAGCTCATCGCCGTTTAGTCTCGTAGGACAAACCTGCATGCCGCTAACAGAACTCCTCCTATGTGGTGGGCGCGTTCCGTTTTGTATGCTCTGGCCTTCTGAAGGAGGTCCTATGGCCAGACTGTTTATCGGCAACATCCCTCACGGCTCTTCCGAAGCGGAAGTTCAGCAATGGGTTCAATCGCAAGGTTTCCTTGCAGGCGAGGCGGAAATCATTCGCGATCGATCGACGGGGCTTTCGCGCGGCTTCGGTTTCGTCACCTTGAAAGAGGATTGGCGTTTACAGGAAGCGGTCGATTCATTGAATGGGCAAAGGATGGGCGGCCGAATCCTAACGGTCAATCATGCCGTGCCGTTGACGAACCGATTTGAAAAACGCGCATCGTAGCCGG
>CAZWGA010000129.1:0-10139 GCA_964633285.1 uncultured Solibacteraceae bacterium
CAATGCTGTTTCCACAAATCGTCGATGGAGGTGGGTATTCGACACAATTCATCCTATTTAACGGCGTCGCGGGCCAAACCACTTTGGGCAATTTGCAGTTCCTCAAGATCGACGGGACTCCTATGAAACTCACGCTGAAATGAGATTCGTTGTTGTGCGCGCCGCCGTTCTTTCATCCGCCCAAAAATCCGAGTCATAATCTCGAGCATGGGAATGGCAGTGTTTCCAGAATGGGTTCAAGCACAGAAGATGGTTTCCGAATTAGCCGAACGGCTTGGCAGCACATTGAATGAGGCAAGCGCGCGCTCGATTCTCGGGCTGAAACTGGCCGGGCCGACGCCGGAACGCCGGCAGGCACTCGCCGACAAAGCAAACGAAGGACTGCTTACCGCCGAAGAATTCGCAGAATACGAAACATACGCTCAATTGCGCGGTCTGCTGGCCGTGCTCCAATCCAAGGCGCGACTCTACCTCAAGCAATCTGAATCAGCATGACTCCCGCTCAGCGCGAAGCTGTGCGGCAGCGTGCCGGCGGGCGATGCGAGTATTGCCGCCTTCCGGACTCGGCGGATTTCCACGTTGAGCACATCATCGGGCACAAAAGTTCAGTTTCCTTAGTGAAGAAACACGGGAAGCAAATCAAATCGGGTTCGTCCATGCCTCACGCGGATTACAAATTGGAAATCTGCAAAGAATCTGACAAATTTCCCGTGAGGGGACTGTTATATACTCCTAACTTATTGAGCGCCCGTAGCTCAGTCCGGATAGAGCGTTGGTCTCCGGAACCAAAGGTCAGAGGTTCGAATCCTCTCGGGCGTATGCTGAAAGCTACTGCGAAGTGGCCCTTTTCCCTTTGGGTTCCAACCCTTCATCACGTCAACGCTCCTCGCTGGTGGGCAAGGAAAAATCAGTTGGTGGGCAAAAACTTAAAAACCGTTCCAGCCAACTCCATTGAAATGGTGCGAGTCTCCCTAACCCTCTGTTCGTAGGCCGTGGGACGCGGCAAAATCTCCAGATTTGAAAGCCCTGCGCGTAACCTCAATCTCCATTTTGATCGGGTCATTTATAGGTGCGGTTACCTGCTCCGGCAGTTCAGTTCGAGCGTTTCTCCAAGCCAGAACGCGAGTCTGTGATTCCGCGATAGACAACTGGTATTGGGCACCACCATCGCCCAACCCAAAAACCTGAACACCGAAATCCTGCCAAAGGTCTACAAACGAGTCAGTGGGTTGACTCAGGCTTTGAACCCTGGAATCCGCCTTTTTCCCTAACGCAAGCCACAGCTGACTTGTGAGCTGTATGTGGTCCACAGAAGTGGAGCGCTCTTCTATTTCGTGGTTCAGGTCGTGAAGATAGAAAAGTTTAGCGAGCATTTCCATTCCCAGAGTCCGATGGACTCTCAGATGGTCACCAATCACGCGTGCGGCGGGAGTCAGATCCCGAAGGACTTTGTGCCTCATGGTGATCGCTCCACTCAATTTGAGGAGCGACTGAGAATCACAGTTGGCGGAGATCAAGACCGTATTGGGCCATTTCTCAGGAACACCGGGTTCTCGATATGTAAACCAAGTACCGATCGACGGGTCGGAGAAAATATCCGAGAAAAAAGCCAGAGGGTCGAATTCTTCGCGCGATCGATCAAAGAGTTCGTGCAGGACAGCGTGACAAGAGACTGCAACGAAGTCTCCTTCTTTGTCATTAACATACTGGTGTGCCAAATTGATGGCGTCTTTAGTCTTCTCTTGCGCGTCACCCTCCAGGACTCTAAGAGTCGCGTGTCCCACAGAAGTCTTCTCACGTGCCGCATCCGCCAGAGCGTTTACCTTTTCAACAAGAATTCCCCTTCGGGCGGTCGAGCTTGCCAGCAACGTCCGAATCTCTTCTCCGTCGCCTCCCCCAATGCTGACAAAGACCGGACGAAGGCCCTTAAACGGACTTTTCGCGTCATCGAGCAAGTCGAGGACGGCTTGCGCCTTCTTCCGTGCGCTCCCTTGAAAAGCCTTTATGTATGCATCGTAGTCAAACTTCTGATTTTTGTTTTCGGTCGCAATTCTTTGCAACGCCTCTTGGATCTGTTTATCCAGTTTAGTCGGCATCAACCACGTCCACGTCCTAATCGCTACCAATACTCGCCGAGCGCTAATTGGAGAATCTCGTTTTAAAATGCAGCGGGAAAATCCAGCCAAGCGGCATGTTACAACGTCCCAACGTTTGAATACATCAATTGACGCAAGGCTGTCGTAATTGAGCCACGGATGGACAGAAATATCGAATGTTGAGCTGAAACAGATGTGAAAAATGGTGATCTGACGCTGGAGACAAGCTAAGGTTTCTTGGCGACGATCTTTCCGTTTTCTAGGACGAAGATTGGGGTGCCGTGCATCTTGGCGATGCTTCTGGCGCGGCGTGCCGCGGCGGGCATAGCACGTTTAACGGATTCAAAGAATCGCTTGTTTTCCGCGGATACCTTCACCTTCTTCATGGTCCCTCTTCGATCAGTATCGGCTTATCTTCAGAATTATCGTAAATCATCCAGGCGTCGGCAATCGGTTGATAAGCGCGTTTGAAGTTTGGCCAGCTTCTTTGAAACCGGCGCACGACATCAGACTTCGGAATTGCGTGGCCACCCTGTTGAACGCGCGCTGCGATTCGGATCAAAGCGATTCGCGATGACGGCAACTTGAGATAGATAATCTCAACGCGGTATCCAGCTTTCTTCTTCCAGCGCTTCAATCGCGAAACATAGCCGAGACCGCTGAGCGTGCTCTCAAAAGCGAAATCGGCGCGACGGTCGGCCAATCGATCGAGTTCTTTCAGGAATAGGCGGCCGGCTGGAATCGCCGCGCCCGCCGGATTCAACGGAGACAAACCGCCCGCGATGAGATCGGCGTTCACGAAGTGGACAACTTTTGCGTACTTTGGCAGGAATTCGTGGGCGAAGGTGGTTTTTCCGGCGCCGTTGGGTCCGGCGATGATGATGCAGCGCGGCGCGCGTTTTAGCGATCTCTTCACGCGACGATGGTAACAGGACGAAGTGTTTTAGTCAGAAGACCAAACGCTTTGGTCCGAACTTGGTGGGCAAGGCAGGTGGGCCCGGCCGGGCTCCGGAGGTTCGTCTGGATTTCAAAACTTCCAACTCACACCGATAGAAACAACCGGAAAGTATTTGAAGGGTTTCAAATCGTCGTTGAGCTTTTGTTGTTCGCCCTGCACGTTGCTTTGAACTGTCGGATCGGTGGCGACATCGCGGCATCCAACGGTGGGACTCGCGATACAAGCCGAACCGCTCAGATTCAGTGTTGTCGCGGGGGAGCCCTGAAAAACGACTCCGGTTTCGATGTTGAAGCCGAAGTGCCGGCCGTTTCGCGGCAGCAGATTGCCGACGCCAACGAGAACCATCGGGGCTGTTTTTCGAAGATCGACTTTCCCTGTGCCCGTAATCGGATTGGATGGATTGCTGAAGTATCGGGTGCCGTCGAGCGAAAACGATTGGCCCGGAGGAACCGTGGCCGTTGCATGGACCTCATTACCGTCATATGCGAGCAATCCGGGACTGACGTGAAACCCGCCAAAGAGATACTGGTCCCAGGTCACCTGCAGCGAACGCAGTTGCAATTCTGCGTTGTAATTGACGCCATCCTTCGTAAACGTTCGTGAGTAATTGAACAGGTTGAATCCCGCGCGGACATTGGAGCTTGATGTAACTGCGGTCGCTCCTTCAAATCCGACGCCCAGAGTTGAGGCCTTTGCGCCAACTGCGAAATGGGGAAGGGAAGACTGAGCAAAGGCGGAAGCGGAAACGGTGAGCAGCATGGCCGCTACAGCGAGGAAACCGGCACGATTTTTCATATCTAAAAATCATGCCGGGCGGACATGGTGGGTTCAAGGGGCGTCCGCCTTTTATTCCCTGCGCTATTTCTTATCGAGAAGGTCGTTGGCGGCGGCGATCAGCCCGGAATTCCAGTACAGCCAGGTCAGCCGCTGCTTGAACCGCGTATCGTTGGGATACGCTTTTTGCACTGCCCGATAATCCGCAGCCGCTTCCGCGTAATATCCGGCATCCTCTAATTGGAAGGCGTGAGCGAGCCTGCTTGCGGCATCGGGGGCCGCCGGCTTCGCGAGGTCCGCATTGGGTTTGACGTCGAACGTTGCGCTCTGGTCGGCAATGATTTTGCCGTCGCGTTCAGCGCGCACTTCCCATTGGTAACTGCCGGGTTTGAGCGCGGGCATGGACTGAGGATAGACGAGAGACGAAGCCGATGTTGTTTGTTCCCAAAGCGCGTTGCCGTTGTCGTCATTGAGGATCAGGCGATAGGACATGGTTCCGCTGACCGCGACCCATTCGAATGTGGGGAACGGCGTGGAAATCGGGCCGCCCAGAAATATCGTTATCGGCGGATTGCCGCGCGCTCTCATTCCGCCCACGTGCTCCATGTTTTCCGCGCCCAGTGCGACTTTCGGCAACGAGCAGCGCGCCGGCACCTTCGTGGGCGCGGCGCCCCCGCGAGTGACGATCGCGTTGGCGTTCAATTCCACGCGCGCGCCATTCTTGATGCTCGCTTTTTCAGAGGAAGGGCAGAAGAAAAATGAAGCCTGGCCGGTCGTCGTAACGATCTGATCGCCCGGGTACAGACTGTCCGCGAGCCTCGCCGGTTCTCTTTTTGCGCCGCGCACGACGACGACATCGCCGGTCGCTTCGACGATCACTCCAATTGCCGGCAGATTGTTTTGCGGACTCAGCAGCGAAACGAAAATCAGCGCGCTAATGATCGTCATAATTCCTTCCTCATCGGTTCATCAAAAACTCAACTTCAATGACAATCTCATCGATCGGGGATTGAGCTGCGTATCAAAGCTGCGGCCAAATCCGGGCGATTCCAGCAATCGCACAGGTATTCCGTAGTTCGTGCGGTTGAAGAGATTAAACGTCTCCATTCGAAGATCGAGCGTTTTTGTTTTTAGCACGAAACTTCGCGAAAGGGCCATATCTATGGATGAGATTCCCTGCGCCCGGAAACTGTTACGCGATATCCGGCCGTCGGAATTGAGCGGGGCCAGCGCGGGCCCGCGCTGCGATAGCAGGATGGACTGTGCCTGGCCCGGACGCACCTCAATACCTTCAAGCGAGTTCAGCCTGTCGGTCAAGTTCCCGTCGCCGTTGCGATCGAATGTTGTATTCACAGTGAACGGCTGACCCGTCTGAAATTCTCCGGTCGTTGCGAGAGTCCAATTCGAGAAAATCCGCTTTCCCGCGATGCCGGGAATCTTCCAGACAAAGAATCCGGTCAGCCGATGGCGGACATCGAAGTTCGCCGACGCGCGTTCCAAATCGAGACGCGCGCCGTCCTGCGGCAGGGAGAAGAACGAGCGCCCGTCGAATGGATCCGACACCTGATCGATGGCGTGCGACCATGTCCAGTTCGCTCGAAACTGGTATCCGCGGCTCAGGCGTTTTTCAAACGCAAGCTGCAGCGAATCGTAATCTGAAGTTGCCGAATCCTGAAAAAGCGTAAACGCGCCGAGGTCCCCGAAGCGGCGGTGATCCTGTGTTTGCGGAACGCCCGGAGGAAAATCGAGCAGCGTCAGCGGATTCGCATTTGACGAACTTAAGAACGGCGTTGAGACCAGGCCCGCATTCGGCGTGACGAATCGCGGCAGATGCAAACCTCGCGTAACGACGCTGTGAATCGATGCGAGATAGTTGTCGCCGAATTGATGTTCAACAGATGCCATGAAGTGCTGCGCGTATCCCGTTTCGAAAGCGCGTTCGGGCAATGTGAACGCGAGGCCATTGCTGCTGAGATTCAATCCCGGCGCAGGCTGCGTCTGCGCGAAAAGCGTTCCGAGGCCCGTGGCGAATGCATCGCCTCCGAGGTTGTATACGTTGAGCGTGCCGGGACGAATGAGCGGCTGCTGCGTTGGAATAAATGTCAGGAAGGCCGGACCGTTGATGAAGCTGCCCGGCAGAATGTTGTCCGGCGGTTTGAGAAAATTCAAATCGAGATTCAACGGCACGAATGTCGGAAAGACGTTTCGGGACTGGCTTGTCACCGCGCCGAGATGCGCGTCGTACGAGAGGCTGTAACCCGCGCGGATCGCCGTTTTGCCGTTGCCGGATGGATCCCACGCCATTCCAATCCGTGGCGCGAAGTTCTTGTTCTCCGGATCGTAGATTTCACTCCGGCCATTCAGGAATCCGCTCAGGGCCTGAAGCGCCGCATCGAATGCGCGATTGCCGGCGCGGATGATGGATGCGTTTTGAGCGGTAGCGCCCTGAGTCTGCATATGGCCGAATTGCTGCGGATCCAGATGGAATGTCCGTTCAATTCGCTCATTCACTTCAACCGGCACCGTGTTCAATTCATATCGCAGTCCGGCATTCACGGTAAGTTTCCTGAACGGCTTCCAGTCATCCTGGACAAAGAAATTGTAGTGAGTGAATCGAAGCCCGATCGTCGTGTCGGCCTGTGCGTTCGTGCTGATCGTCTGCAGGAATGCGGCCGGCGCGCCGAGCGCCGCGAGATCCGTTCCTCTCAGAATTCCATCGGGCGTTCCGAATACGCATTGCGAATTGGTGACACACACATCGGAAACGACGCCGTTTCCGAAAATCAGCAGAGGCCTGCTGTTGCGATCCGCAAAGCTGTTCAACTGTGACCGTCGAATTTCGACGCCGGTCTTCAGGGCATGCTTCGATCGCGTCCATGTGACGGCGTCTGCGATCTGGAACGTATTGTCGACGCGGCCCTGGGGAAAATTGAAAACATCGATGCCGATACTGCTGTACGGGAGTATCGACAATTGCCCGATTGCTCCGGTGACGCCGAAGGGGCCATACGTACCGTCGCGAGTCGTGATCGCACTCGCAACGGATGGAGGAAGGCCGGAAGCAGGCGCCGATCCGAAGAGAAACGGACTGCTTTTGTCTTGAGGAAAACGCAGACGCGTTCGTCCGAATGAGACTCGAGCGGCATTGCCGAAATTCGGTTTGGTGCTGTTGAGGAACAGGGAAAGATTCTGCGTCCGGGTGTTGTTCGCCAACGATGAGTTGATGGCATCGCCTGTGAAAGGGAGCACTGAGTCATCGTCTGTAAAGTTGTACCGCGCAGCAAAGCTGTGCACTGGAGTGATGTACCAGTCGAGCTTCGACGAGGCGATGGCGCCGCGGGCTTCATGCCGCTTGACCTGAGCGTAGTCATGGGAATCGAAAGGCCCTCCGGGATCGTTCGGAAGCGGATAGAGCGAGAAGACTCCCCTCCCCGCCGCGGCAGAGTACGCAATGTTCCGGATGTCGAAGAAATCGTCAAGATCGCCGGCCTTCACCAGGCCATTCCGCGTCCTCAGGCCGCGCTCGTTTTCAGACGGCACGACAAAATGCCGCATTACGCCTCCGTGCGTGTTCTGTCCTTCCAGTGAGCCGAAGTAGAAAAGCTTTTTCGGAATGATCGGTCCGCCTGCGACTCCGCCGTACTGCGCGTGAAAATAATCATTGCCGGTGAACTGGCCGCCGCTCAGTTTTGCCGCGTTGATCGTGTCGCGGAAGGGATGCTCGAAAGGATTCGACGCGTTCCAGGCATTGGGATTGAAGAATCCGTACACGTTGCCGTGGATGTCGTTTTCGCCCGAACGTGAAACCGCATTGACCATCGATCCTGAATTCCTTCCAAACTCGGCGGGAAAACCGGCGGTCATGATCTGGAATTCCTTGACGCTCTCGATGCTCTGGGGCGTCAGGCTGACGAAGCCCTGACGGCGAACGCCGATGTCTTCATCATTGTTATCGGATCCATCGACGGTAAAGTTGTTGCTTCGGCTGCGAAGACCGTTAACGGAGAACTGCCCCGTTGCGCCCACGCCAATGCCGACTGCCGGTCCTTCACCGGAAGAAGCAGGAACGCGAAAGACGCCTGGCGAGAACAGCGAAAGCTGATCGAAACTGCGTCCGCCTCGCAGAGGCAGCGCGTGGACGAGCGAGTCATCGTAGTTGGAGCGCACACTCGAATCGCCGAGCGCCACCATCGAAGTCAGGCCGGTCTCGCTGAGATAAGCCAGGACGGTCTGATTCGGGCCCGGTGACGTGAGATCGATGAGGGCGATTTTTGTTTGTTCACCCTGAACCGTGATCTGTTGTGTCGGAGTCGAAACGGTCTTGCGCAGCGCAATCGGTGGAATCACAACCCGAGGCTGATTCAATCGAACGCGGATTCCTTTTTCTTCGTGAGGATAGTAATCGGTCTTTTCCGCGACCAGCGTGTATGCGCCCGGCTCGAGTTGAAGGAAAACGTAGTTCCCGTCGGCATCGGTCTGGCCTTGTTTTGTCCAGCCTTGATCGACATTTTGAAGTTTCATCGAGACGGCGGGCAGCGAGTTCTTCGTTTCCGTATCGATGACGCCGCCGCGAACCTCGCCCGTCATTGTGTCGGCGACGACGATGGCTGTGGCCACGATGAAAAAACACAGAGACGCCAGGACACAAAGACACGAGAACCTCTTCACTATTTCAGCCTCCGCACCGCATCTTCAATGGATTTGTCTTTTGGGAATTTTTTTTGTGCCTGCTGTAGGGTCTGTTTTCCCGCCGCGCAATTGCCGGTCTGGCATTGGATCTGGCTGAGCAGGATGTAGTACGGCGCTCCCAGTTCTTCCAGCGCCGCGAGGTATCGGAGCGATGCCTGGGAATCGCCAAGGCCCGCATGGGCTGCGGCGTAAATCTCGTGAGCGCGCTGATCCTTTCGATGCTGAACATCGTAGTCTTTGATTTCTTTGGGGTCGGCGACATCTGGCGGCCACATCAGGCTGTCGATCACCAGCGGCGATGAATTGGGTTCGATCCCGAAAATGAATTGCCGAACCGAAAGTTCCATCAACGCAAGGGCCTCGCGATATTCCTTTCCTTCGATCAAACGCAGGGCCCATCGATAAACGATCTGATGGATTCCGCCGGCGTCGTTTTTGTCGTTGAACGCCGTGCTCGTGACGAGTCTCTTTTCCGGACCCGCAAGCTTTTCGAGCGAATTCGAAAACTGCTTTGCCGCGGCGTCCTTTTGTCCGGATCGCCACAGAGTTTCGGCCTGAAGCTGTTCTTTCCAGAATGTCGAGTTGAGCGCGGCTGAAAAATCGGATGGCGGCAATGAGGAAGTGTCGGCTTCGACCGGATGTTCGAGTTGAAACGCGATCATGTCGCTTTTGATTTTCGGCGAATCGGGAGTGACCTTCAGCGACGCCACGTAATCGTTCCAGTTTTTGGCGTTGGCGGCGCGGCCTGCCGCAACTTCAGGTTCAACGGAGGCGATCAGTTCTTTCAGTTCCTGCTGCTGCGCGGGTTCGATCGATACTTCGAGTGCTTTTCGAAATTGTGCGAGCGCTTCTTCATAACGTTTTTGTGCCGCTCGAACTTTTCCCAGGAGCATTTCGGGAGCGCCGAAAAGCGGATCCGCCTGCGATGCCAATGTCAGTTCGCGTTCGGCATCGCCGGTTTTCTTCTGTTCGAGATACAGGGAAGCCAGTTCCGTGTGCGCGAACGTGTTGGCGGACGCCATGCTGATCGCGCTCTTGTACTGTTTTTCGGCGTCGCTTGCTTTTCCAATCTTGCGGAGGAAGGCGCCATAAAGGACGCGGACATTGGCATCCTTTGGAAGTTTTTTCATCGCCTGATCAAAAATCTTCTGAGCGTCGGAATTCTTTTTCTGATCGACAAGAAATGTTGTGTACGACTGAAGGACCTGCAGATTGCTGTCCGCCTGATTCGCCACCTTCGCAAAGCTCGTCTGCGCGTCATTGAGTCTTCCCTGCTGCTTTTGTATTTCCCCAAGACTCAGTTGGAATGCCGGTTCGTCGGGCTCGAGAAGAATCGCCGTGCGATACATCCGCTCGGCATCGGCCAGTCTGTCGCGGCGCCGGTAGAGCCGGCCGTAGTTGTGATACGCATAGGCATTGCCGGGATTGAATTCAATCGCTTTCTGAAGCCGCTGTTCGGATTCATCGTATCGGGAAAGGACCAGATACAACTGGCCCAGACCGTTTTCAGCGGTGCTGCTTTCGGCATCGATCTGCAGAGCCTGCTGGAACGCCTGTTCCGAATCGCTGTACCTGCGCTGCTCGAGATAAATCAGCGCGAGCGTGATTCGGGGATAGAGCCA
>CAZWGA010000130.1:0-9469 GCA_964633285.1 uncultured Solibacteraceae bacterium
AGTATCTGTAGTCGTGCGCTTCTTCCTTGCTGCGCATCGAAACCGTGCGTTCTTCATCGCTGTTCCACAGGCGCGTCTCCTGTACGATGCGGCCGCCGCTTTCGACGACATCGATCTGTCGATTCAGTTCGTAATCAATGGCCTTGCGGACGAATCGGAATGAATTGATGTTTTTCAATTCGGTGCGCGTTCCGAATTTCTGTTCACCCGCTTTGCGGACGGAAACATTCGCATCGCAGCGCAAGCTGCCTTCTTCCATGTTTCCGTCGCACACATCGAGGTACTCGAGGATTTCTTTCAGACGCGCAAGGTAATCGTAGGCTTCAGCGGACGAGCGGATGTCCGGATCGGTGACGATCTCGATCAGGGGCGTGCCGCTTCGATTGAAATCGAGCGCCGTGTACCGCGCTGAATCCGGAAAACCGTCATGCAGGGATTTGCCGGCGTCCTCTTCCATGTGGATGCGTTGAACACCGATCTTCTTGCGCGTTCCATCAACCAGAATCTCGATGAAACCATGCTGGGCCAGCGGGCGGTCATATTGCGAGATCTGATATCCCTTCGGCAGATCCGGATAGAAATAATTCTTTCGCGCCCACTGCGATTCCGTACTCACTTTGCAGTTCAAACCGAGAGCCGCACGCACTGCCATGGCCACAGCCACGCGATTCAGGACGGGAAGCGCTCCGGGCAGGCCAAGACAAACCGGACAGGTATTCATGTTCGGCGCTTCACCGAACTTCGTGGAACACGAGCAGAAGAGCTTCGAGTTCGTGAGGAGCTGGCAGTGACACTCCAGTCCGATAACGGCTTCGTAGTTGTTCGGCATAATTCCCCAGAGAGAATTTACGAATTTAACATATTTCGCGCGAGCGCCGGATTGGACAGAAAATGCAGATGAACGTAAGAAGCGACTCCATTGGGCAGAACAAATCCCTCAAAGTATTTTCGTGAGCCCTGCCGGACCGTATACAGACTGCCGGGTTCGCCCACAACCCGCGAATAGTGAAACTGATGACCCCGCGCTGTCGTTGCTGCCGGCCCGAGGATGGAATCAACATTCGTTTCGAGCTCGCAGTAACCGAAATCAACGAGCCGTCCGGTCATTTCGATTCTGATTGGAAGAATTCCAGTCATCCGGGATCCATCGATCGACTCCGCAAGGTACATCAGGCCGCCGCACTCGGCGTAGAACCTCCCGCCGGATTCGATGTAATGGCGAATGGAAGAACGCATTGTGGTGTTCGCTTCCAGTTCACGGCTGTAGAGTTCAGGGTATCCGCCGCCAATGTAAAGGAAATCGGCCATGGGCATTTCACTATCGTTCAACGGCGAGAACTCGATGATCTTCGCTCCTGATGCTTCAAGCGCCAGTCGATTCGCTTCGTAGTAAAACGAGAACGCCTTGTCATGGGCTAACGCGATTCTGAGATCAGAACGCGGGTTAAAACCCGCGACTACATGCTTGGCCGGCATGTAGTAATGAGTTTTGAAACGAGGCCCCAATTTCAATATCAAATCAACATCGATGTGTTGTTCAAACCAATCGCCGATGGCTCGAATCCTGGAAACCGCCAGTTCCTCTTCTCCCGTCACCAATCCCAGATGCCGTTCCGGAAGTACGATCGACGGCTCGAGCGGCAGCCAGCCCAGAATCGGCATATCTTTCACTGCATCCGACAGGATTGTGAAATGTCCTTCTCCCGCCACTCGATTGAAAATGATTCCCGCTATTTTCACTTCAGGATCGAAATCGCGGGCACCGCGAACGAGCGCCGCAGCGCTGCGTCCCAGCGCTTGAGCATCGATAACGAGGATCACCGGCAGGCCCAGCCATTTCGCCATTTCGGCAGTGCTGCCCGACTCGGATGTTCCATCGAACCCGTCGAAAAGTCCCATCATCCCCTCGACGACCGCGAAGTCGCAGCCCGCGGCGGCCTGCGCGAACAATTCCCGATTGGCTTCGCGCGAGACCATCCATCCATCGAGATTGTGTGAAACCACTCCGGCAGCGATCCGGTGCAATCCGGGATCGATGAAATCCGGTCCGATCTTGAACGGCTGGACGGCAATCCCGCGCTTCCTCAGGGCCGCCAGCAGACCCAGCGAGACTGTCGTTTTACCCGCACCTGTCATCAGCGCTGAAATGACGCATCCGTTCATGATGCTAGTGTAGTGTTAGGGGACACTACACTAGAATAACGTCGGAATATGATTAAGACCATCGAGTGGACGAACGAAGGTGTACGGATGATCGATCAACGGAAACTACCTGCCGTTGAGGAATACCCAACCTTCAAAACCTACGAAGAAGTTGCCGATGCGATTCGCGTGATGGTGATTCGGGGTGCGCCTGCAATAGGCGTGGCGGCGGCAATGGGCGTGGCTCTTGGCATTCGAGACTCCAGGGCCGGCGACATGGCAGCGCTTCGAGAGGATTTCAGGCGAATCACCGAGACGCTCGCATCCACGCGTCCGACAGCCGTGAACCTCTTCTGGGCGATCGAACGCATGAAACGCGTTTTCAAGGAAATCGCGGAAAAAGACACGGACCGGCAGCAGATCGCCAATCGCCTGATACACGAGGCGCTCGAAATCCAGGCCGAAGATATCGAAAGCAACAAGCGGATGGGGCGGCTCGGCCAGGAGCTTTTGCCGCAGTCAGGCACGATCCTCACTCATTGCAATGCAGGCGCGCTCGCCACGGCCGGTTACGGAACCGCGCTTGGCGTCATCCGCGCCGCGATCGAGAATGGGAAACGCCTTCGTGTTCTGGCGGACGAAACTCGTCCGTTCCTTCAGGGAGCGCGCCTGACAGCCTGGGAACTGTGGAAGGACGACATCGACGTCCGGGTGATTTCAGACAACATGTCCGGCAGTTTCATGCGCCAGGGCCTCGTCGATGCCGTGATCGTCGGCGCTGATCGCATTGCGGCAAATGGGGATGTCGCCAACAAGATCGGCACATATGGCGTTGCCGTTCTCGCGAAACAGCACGAGATTCCTTTTTACGTGGCCGCGCCATTCTCCACGCTGGACCTGAACATCCCCGACGGCTCTCACATCCCGATCGAACAACGCGATCCCACCGAAGTCACTCACATCTCCGGCATCCGCGTCGTACCCGAAGGGGTTTCAGTGTTTAACCCGGCGTTCGATGTCACGCCTCACCCATTTGTGAGCGCCATCATTACGGATCGAGGAGTCGCACTGCCGCCGTACTCTGAGAGTCTTGCACGGTTGAAAGATTTGTAATGCTCGTCCTTGGTATTGAAACCTCCTGCGATGAAACGGCCGCCGCGGTCGTTCGGGACCGAAGAGAAATTCTTTCCAACGTGATTTATTCCCAGGTGAAGACACACACTCCGTACGGAGGCGTGGTCCCTGAACTTGCATCGCGGGAGCATTTGCAGAAAATTCGCCCGATTGTGGATCAGGCATTCCATGATGCCGGTGTGACGTTGGACGAAATCGATGGAATCGCCGCCACCTCCGGACCTGGCCTGATCGGATCGCTGCTCGTCGGTCTCACTTACGCGAAAGCGCTGGCCTTCTCGAAACAGAAGCCGCTCGCCGCTGTGAATCATATCGAAGGGCATATTTACTCCGTTTCATTCGAACATCCCGGCGCGGAGTTTCCGGCTTTGGCGCTCGTCGTTTCAGGGGGCCACACCAATTTGTTCTGGGTGGAATCAGAATCCGGTGACTTTGGACATTTGAAATATAAACTGGTCGGCAAAACACGCGACGACGCGGCAGGCGAGGCTTACGATAAGGTCGCGAAACTTATGGGGCTTCCATATCCGGGCGGACCGGTCATTGATCGGCTTGCGCGCACAGGAAACCGCAGGGCCATTGCATTTTCACCCGCGAAAATATCCGATCAATCACTCGATTTCAGTTTCAGCGGAATCAAAACAGCGGTTCTCAGGATGATCAAAGAAAATGAACGCCTGAAGGAGGATCCTTTGCGGCTCGATCTGCTCGCAGGCTTTCAGGAAGCCGTCGTGAACATGCTTTGGTCGACCACGCTCAAGGCCGCGCATCAACTTCAACCGCGATCCATCATGCTCTCGGGAGGCGTCGCCGCCAACAGCCGTCTTCGCGAAGTGTTCTCCGAGCGAACTGCGGAAGTCGGCCTCAAGTTCTATTTTCCGAAGCCCATTCTCACCACCGACAATGCGGCAATGATTGCAGCCGCGGGAACCGCCCTGCTCATGCGCGGTGAAACATCCGGCATCGACGTCAATGCGGATCCCAACATGCGGCTCGCCGTATCGGAACGAACCCCTCCAAACAAGCGCTGGCGCGTCTAGGCACAATGGAATTGCAAATATCCAAGCCGATCTGCGCATTGACAAAGTAGCTACCGGAAGCTACCTTGCATTATATGAAAGCTGTCGGCCTCAAAGTCCTTAAGAACAGATTGAGTGAATATGTTCGAATGGCTGCTGCCGGTGAAACGATTCTCGTAACGGATCGGGATCATGTTGTGGCCCAGATCGGGCCGCCGAGTCCAAACCGCAGCCCTGAAATCACGGATGCTCTGCTAGCTGAAGCTGTCCGTAAAGGGTGGGTCAAAACTCCAGCCCTGGCAAATGCCGGAGTACCACCGCGATTACCCGCGACTACATTCCGCAAGCTGATGCACGAACTTGAACGGGATCGGGAGGATCGTTGATTTATCTCGATACGTCGGTCGCACTCGCCCACCTGCTCGCTGAAGACAAAACGCCCCCGGAAACGTTATGGAAAGAATCCTTGATTTCCAGCCGGCTACTTGAATACGAGCTTTGGAACCGCATTCATGCCAGAAAGCTGATTCCGACACATTCGGAAATAGTGAGGCAGCTCATTGGAAGGATTGCGCTCGTGGAAATGATCTCGCCGATTCTCGATCGAGCTCTTGAAACATTTCCATCTCCTGTGCGTACTCTGGACGCGCTCCACCTGGCCTCAATCGAGTTTCTCCGGTCAAATGGCCAGCACATTCGTCTGGCAACCTACGACGATCGGATGCTGAAAGCTGCCCGGCAGCTCCGTATTCCTGCCTATCCTCTTTAGAGCGGCCGCACCACAGCCCGTGGCAGGGCACAGTTTGCTGCGTCTGACCTCGAATTGTGAAAACCCGCACAAGGTAATTGCCTATATACCTGTGTATCCTTTTGCTCGTTCCGAACGTATTTAGTAAGCGAATAAAGAAAATGGGCGGTTAGAGACCGTTAATAAAACGAACGACATCATATAAAGGACTCACACTATGAACCTTCGACGAATGACATATTTGGCGCTGGCGGTAATGCTGGCAATCGTTTCGGCCGGACTCACAGGGTATGCGCAGCAAGCGCCGGCCGCAAAACTGGGATCCCAGGACTTGAATCTTTCGGACGCTCAGGTATTTCGAATTCATGCTCTGCTTCTGGCTCAGACCAAAGAAATTCAAACTCTTCACACGAATGTGCAATCCGCCGAGGAAGCGTTGGCTGCCGCGATCGCAAAAGGCGATCCGATGACAACGGAAATGGCCGTCCTTGCTCTTGACGCTGCCGAGAAGGCGCTGAAGAACACACAGCAGGCCAATCAGCGGAACCTTTTGTCCTTGCTGAACGACTATCAAAAGCAGATCGTTAAGGAGTACTCCAACAAGTCGCTTCCAGCTTCCGAGTAATCCCGACCAATACCCGTCAGACGCTGAAGTTGTCGTTCTAGCGAGCAGTCCCGGCAAAGATAGCGAGGCTGCTCGCAACCGGCCGCCCCGTTGTGGAATCGGAGGGATGATTGGCGAGGCGCGCCGCGTGACTGGCGGAATCCTCGATCGCAAGCGAGGTCGAACCGCCGCCATCCAGATTGAGCGCGTTGTACACGGCATAATCCCGAAGCAGCACTTCCGCAACCTCTTTCACGGTCATGCCCCCGCCACGTGATGCACCACTGCCGATTTCATCCACAGTGAACAGAACCAGTGTCCGATTGTTTCGAGTCAATCCTGCGGCAGTGCGCGCACGCGGAATGTCGTACCACGAATGAGCATTGGAATAGTCGTTGTTCGCAGTCAGGAGTCCGTTAGGATGCTGCGCATCACGATACTCCGGAATAGTGATCGTGCCGTTCGTAACGATCTGCGCGGATCCTCCGAATGTGTTCCACAGTTGAACTTTTTCGAGAACATGTTTGCCGCCGGCGGCTCGCGGATCGCAATGAACGATGCTCGCGTGATTCCCGGAATCGATGTTCAGCGCCGGCGCACGAGCGACGATCGCGTAGGATTGCTCCGGATTCTCGCATTCCGAATACACCTTGCCTTCCGATGCGGCCAGACCAACAAGGTTGGCGTCTGTGTCATCGGACGGAAACGGAAGAAAGAAATGTGAATTGACGGCGAGTTGAGCGTGTTCCTGAACCAGGAAATCCAATGTCGTCCGGCGCACGGTCTCACGCGAACCGCCCGGTGATGTCAGCTTGAAGCGAATGCCGCGCGCACGCAAATCGACCGTCACAATATGCATGGTTACCGCTCGTGGAACTGTTTCGGTGCGGGTAATATGCGTGATGCCGCGATACGGATTCTCAGTTTGAACCAGAATGAAGGCAAGACACAGCCATCGAACCACGTTCATACGTCAGACGGTCAGGATTTCCTGTTCCTTCTTCTTCGCGACTTCTTCGAGCTTGTGGATGTGATCGTCGGTAAGTTTCTGGATTTCGGCGAGTGCGTGTTTCTCGTCGTCTTCGGAGATCGACTTGTCCTTGAGCATCTTCTTCAAATGATCGTTGCCGTCACGGCGAATATTGCGGACCGCGGTGCGATGTTCCTCGAGAACCTTGTGAACGTGCTTGGCCAGTTGCTTCCGGCGTTCTTCAGTGAGGGCGGGAATCGGAATCCGGATAAGCCTGCCGTCGTTGGAAGGATTCAATCCGAGATCGGACGCGCGAATGGATTTTTCGATCGGCCCGACAAGGGAAACATCGTAGGGCTGAACGGTAACCAGCGTGGGATCGGGCGTCCCCAGTTGTGCAACCTGGTTGATGGGGGTGGGAACTCCGTAGTAATCCACCTGGATGTTATCGAGGATGGAAATCGAAGCCCGGCCTGTTCGAATCGAAGCCAGTTCTTTGCGAATATCCTCGATCGCTTTTTCCATTCGTGTACGAATTTGCGCAACTTCGTCTTTAATCGCCATGCTGCCCTCATCTTCCGACTTATGAAACCACTGTCCCGATAGTCTCTCCTTCGATGACGCGGCGAATATTACCCTTGTTTCTGATGTTAAAAACAATAATCGGCACTTTATTGTCCTTGCAGAGGGAGATCGACGTGCTGTCCATGACGGCCAGCCCCTGAGTCAGGACATCGATGTACGATATCCGGGAATACATTTTGGCATTCGGGAACTTTACCGGATCTGCATCGTAGATCCCATCCACTTTGGTTGCCTTGAGAATCACGTCGGCTTTGATTTCATTCGCGCGCAGCGCCGCGGTCGTATCCGTCGAAAAGTAAGGATTGCCGGTGCCTGCCGCAAAAATAACAACACGCTTTTTCTCGAGGTGGCGGATCGCGCGGCGGCGAATAAACATTTCGGCGACCTCTTTCATCTCGATGGCCGATTGCACGCGCGTGTAGACATCCATCTTTTCCAGGGCATCCTGGACGGCAAGAGCGTTGATTACGGTCGCAAGCATACCCATGTGATCGGCGCTTACACGATCGAAACCCTGAGCGCTGGCGGCCAGTCCCCGAAAGATGTTGCCGCCACCGATAACGATGGCGATCTGAACGCCCAGCGCATGCACGTCCTTGATCTCAGCGGCAATGCGGCGAACCATTTCCGGATCGATTCCGAAACTCTTTTCGCCCATCAGCGCTTCGCCGCTGAGCTTCAGCAGAACGCGGTTGTATTTTGACATTACTCCGCGGACCGTTTCTCCAGGCCTTCGCCGGTTTTGAATCTCGAAAAGCGGCGAACCTGGATGTTTTCTCCGATTTTGCCGACAAGATTATTGATCAAGTCTTTCACACTCAGGGCCGGATCCTTAACGAACTTCTGATCATAAAGACAGGCCATTTCGTAATACGATTCGAGTTTTCCTTCGGCGATTTTATCGACAATGTGTTCCGGCTTGCCGGAACCACGCGCCTGATCCTTGTAGATTTCTTTTTCCTTCTCGAGCACTTCGGCCGGCACATCCTCGCGGCGCACATACAACGGATTCTGTGCGGCAACGTGCATGGCAATATCTTTCACAAGAGCCTGAAACTCAGCGCTGCGCGCCGCAAAATCGGTTTCGCAGTTGACTTCCACAAGGACGCCCAATTTTCCACCCGCGTGAATGTAATGCCCGACCATTCCTTCGGCTGCAACGCGGGTGGCTTTTTTTTGCGCTGAAGCCAGTCCCTTCTTTCTCAGGATAACGATGGCTCCTTCCATGTCGGCCTTGGATTCCACCAGGGCATTCCGGCAATCCATCATCCCGGCCCCGGTTTTCTCGCGGAGTTCTTTGACCTGCTGTGCATTGATTTCCATGACTAATCCTCTCACTCTAAATCTGAACAAAAAAATAGCCACAAAAAAGCACAAAATACACAAAAAGACTTTTGTGGATTTTGTGCCTTTTTGTGGCCGGTTTTATTACATTATTGCCGCTTCGTTCGGCGTCTCGACAGGTTCCTCGTCGCTGGCAACGTGGGTCCGTTCGGCCCTGCTTCTCCCGAAGGGTGTAACGACTTCCTCTTCGCCAGCGCCTTCCGGCTTCGGAGGCCGGGAACCCGCGTCCTTGTTGACGGCCTGGCCTTCGATGACGGATTCCGAAATTTTCGAAGCGAACAGACGAATGGCACGCAGAGCGTCATCGTTGCCGGGAATGACATAATCGACAAAATCCGGATCGCAATTCGTATCCACGATGGCGATGATCGGAATTCCCAGCCTTCGCGCTTCGGCGACGGCGATTTCTTCATTTTTGGAATCGATGACGAAAATCGCATCCGGCAATCCCGGCATATTCTTGATGCCGGATAGGTTCTTCTCGAGAGCCTTGCGTTCGCGCTCCAACCGCGTGACTTCCTTCTTCGGAAGAAGTTCGTAGCGGCCATCGGTCGCCATGCCGTCCAGCTCTTTTAATCTCTTGATGGATTTTTGAATGGTTGCGAAATTAGTGAGCAACCCTCCCAGCCATCGCTGGTTCACGAAAAACATGCCGCAGCGCAGAGCCTCTTCGGCAATAGCGTCCTGAGCCTGACGTTTCGTTCCAACAAACAAAACTGTTTTTCCCTGAGCTGCGAGATCTGTTACGAATTGGGTCGCTTCCTTGAACAGGCGGAGTGTCTTCTGAAGATCGATGATGTAGATGCCGTTCCGTTCACCGAAAATGTATTGTTTCATTTTCGGATTCCAACGCTTGGTCTGATGTCCGAAGTGGACGCCAGCCTCCAAAAGTTCCTTCATTGTAATTGACGCCAAATAAACCT
>CAZWGA010000131.1:0-9244 GCA_964633285.1 uncultured Solibacteraceae bacterium
GACAACTTCGTGAACATCAAAGTCGATCGCGAAGAGCGGCCGGATCTGGATCAAATCTACATGACGGCCGTTCAAATGATGACCGGCAGCGGCGGCTGGCCGCTCACGGTTTTTCTCCTGCCTGGCGGTGAACCGATTTTCGGAGGAACGTATTTTCCGCCGGAAGATCGTTATGGCAGGCCGGGATTCCCGCGAGTTCTTGAAACGATCGCTGAAGCGTACCGCACCCGGCGCGGTGAGATTCTCGAAAATGCAAAAGGCTTCCGTGAACACCTGAACCGGCAGGCTGTGAGTAAAGGTCAACTCGATTCCATCGACGCGGAAGTCCTGGACATTGCGTATCGGGGAATGAGTGCGCGATTCGATCCGCGTGATGGAGGGTTCGGAGGCGCTCCCAAATTTCCGCCCGCAATGAGCATCGATTTCTTGCTCCGCTACTATTCGCGAACGAACGACGATCATGCGCTGCACATGGCAACACACACCCTCGACAAAATGGCGTACGGCGGCATGTACGATCAGGCCGGCGGCGGCTTTCACCGTTACTCGACAGACGAACGATGGCTCGTGCCGCATTTTGAAAAGATGCTCTATGACAACGCCCTGCTCGCGCGCGCTTATGTCGACGCGTATCGCATCACCGGAACGTCTCTCTACGAGCGAATCGCCCGGGAGACTCTTGATTTCATCGTCCGGGAAATGCGCGACGCGAGCGGCGCTTTCTATTCGACTCAGGACGCAGACAGCGAGGGCGTCGAAGGAAAGTTTTATGTTTGGACGCTCGACGAATTCAAGCGCGTCACCGGTGATGATGCGGACCTGCTGGCGAGGTACTTCGATGTCACGACTCACGGCAATTTCGAAGAACGAAACATCCTGAATGTTTCGCGCGAGCCCGAGCTTTTCGCCAAACTGGAAAAGATCCCGCTCGCAGAACTCGAAACCAAAGTCGAGGCCGGAAAAAAGAAGCTCTACAAGGCACGCGAACCACGGATCAAACCCGGCCGGGATGAAAAGGTTCTCACCGACTGGAATGGCCTAATGCTGCGCGCTTTCGCCGAGGCCGCCGCATTTCTGGGACGCGAGGACTATCGCGCGGTTGCCGAAGCGAATGCGAATTTCATCTTGACCGTGATGTGGAACGGCGAGCGCCTGCTCCACAGCTACAAAGACGGCCGGGCCCGTTTCAACGGCTATCTTGACGATTACGCGAACGTCTGCGACGGTCTCTTCGCTTTATACCAGCTCACTTTGGATCCCAAATGGTTGAATGCCGCCGCAGACGTTGCCGATCGTATGATCGAACAGTTCTGGGATCCGGAAGGCGGCGGCTTTTACTTTACTTCGAAAAATCACGAAGCGTTGATTGCGCGCACTAAAGACTTTTTCGACAATGCCACACCTTCAGGCAATTCCGTTGCGGCGGATGTCTTGTTGAGAATGGCCGCCGTGCTGGACCGGCCCGTCTATCGCGAAAAGGGTGAACTGGTTCTCGCGGCTGTCTCCGGGCTATTCAAACAATACGCCTCGGGATTCGGGCGGATGCTTGCGGCGCTCGATTTCCATGTCGGGCCGTCGAAGGAAATCGCGCTGGCGGGAAATCCGGAGGCGTTCCTGGGTGCGCTCCGAAAACGATATTTGCCGCGCACCGTCGTGGCGGCAGGTCCGGGAGATCAGATCCCGCTTCTGCAGAATCGCCCTCCGATTGATGGGAAACCCACCGCTTACGTTTGCGAGAATTTCACCTGCCGGCAACCGGTGACCGGCGTTGAAGAATTTGAAAGACTGCTGTAGCGGCGGCTCGCATTCGGTGGTAAATTGCCGCCGGAGGTTGAGGTGCTCGTTCTCGTTTTTTCGGTCCTCCTGGGATTTTTTCAGGTTACCGAAACCGGAACAATCGTCGGAATCGTAAAGCTCCCGAACGGGAGCCAACCTGCCGCGAACGCGCGGATCGTGCTGCTGCCGCCCAAATACACCGAACTCTGGAACAAACAGGTTCAGCAGCGGCTGGACAATTACTGGGAAGCCTACAAACCCGAGTTCGCCGCCCACAAGGAACGCATCATGGAGTTCTACCGCGCCGCTCACGTCGAATCGCTGAGATCGGTTACATCCACGATGCGCCGGGAACTCGGCGACGGCGCTTCGATGTTTATCAAGGACACCGGGCCAAACGGTCAATTTGAATTCAAGAATATCCCGTTCGGAACGTATCAGGTTCTGGTTCAGGCCGCGAACGGCGCGGAAGAAGTGGTCTGGTCGCAAACCGTCGAGGTTCACACCGGCGTTCCCATTTTTGTAGATCTCGGAAAACCAGTCTCCTGAGAATTCGGTCACTCACATGCTCTGACAAGGAGCATGAAGCTCACGAAGGCCGCCGCTTTATCCATTCTCCTCTTCTGCTTCTTCACGATCACAGCGCACGCCGGAACGCGGCATACCGTCAAAGGACTCGTCATCACCAAAGATGGAACCGTGGTGCCTCAATTCACGATCACGATCAAGCATCTGGGGTCAAAGCCGGAACTGCTCCCGCGAAAACATTTCAAGAACGGCGAGTTCATCATCGATGGCTTGACCGAAGACAGGTACAACCTCATCATTTCGGCCCCGCTGTATATCCGTACAAAGCTTGAGTACGATTTCAAATCGGATCGCCGCGCTACGGACTACTCCATCGTGATTCTTCATACCTACCGCAATGAGACGCGGTTGTTACCGAACCACACATTTACCGTCTCCCTCAAAGCACTTCAGGAAAAAGTGCCGGATGCCGCCCGGGACGCGTATCTGAGGGCAGTTGAATTTCACCGCGACGGACAACTCGATCAGGCCGCAATGGAGTATGGGAAAGCGATCCGCGCTTATCCGGGATATGTGGAAGCGTTGGAAGACCTCGGCGCCATCTTCATCCTGTACAACCGCCCCGACTCGGCTTTGATGTTTCTGCGCCGCGCGCGCGACATCGACGATTGCAATCTCGCCATCAACCTGAATATCGCCATCGCGCTGATCGAACAGGGCGAATATTCCGAAGCCATGAAAATTCTGAAAAAGGCACTCAGCACGAATCCGCGGAATCCGCTTGCGCACTACTACGCTGCAAAAACCTATTACCTGCAGAAAAAGAATGCTCAGGCTGAGGAACACCTGCGTCAGGCCACGGAAGTCGAACCGGATTATCTTGAGGCCTGGATGTTGATGATCAGCGTCAGCGAGAATCAGCAGAAATACGATCAGACCCGGAATGCGTTAATGCATATCCGGGATGCGGTCAAAAATAGAAAGGTTTCAAAGTTTATCGACGAGCAACTGCAGACTCTTGGGAGTTAGAGTGGAATCTCAGTTTCGCAGGCTCAATGGATTTTGCAAACTCGGCGCGAAGTTTTCCTTCGATAGGCGGCGCGGGCTCGCCCTTTTTCAATGCAGGAACAGGATTGATAGGGGTGCCGTTCTTCGCCATCTCAAAATGAAGATGAGGACCTGTTGCAAGCCCGGTCTGTCCAACGAGGCCGACCAGTTCGCTTTGTTTGATGGCGTGGCCCGCGCGGATACCCGCCGCGATGTGCGAAAGGTGCGCATAACCGCTCGATAGCCCGCCCGCATGCTTGATCCTGACGAGATTCCCGTATCCACTATCCCAGCCCGCGAAAGTGACGACTCCATTTGCTACCGCGACAACAGGGCTGCCTGAGGGCGCCGCATAATCCGTCGCCAGATGCGCGCGCTCTCTGCCGAGAATCGGATGCATGCGGCGAAACGTAAATCCGGAACTCACTCGCGGCGTGAACTTCAGCGGAGAAGCCAGCATGGCGCGCTTCAGCGAAACGCCCTTTGCGTCGTAATAACTGTCGTTGAAACGGAATCCCTGATAATGCCTGCCGGCATTGACGAGTTCCGCGGCTTGGATTCTTCCGTACTTCACGATGTTTCCATCGTGCCTGAACTCTTCCACGATCAGATGAATCTGGTCGCCCGGCTGTATCTCTGTGCTGAAGTCAACCTGCCACTGAAAGATTTCTGCAAGTTCGCCGGCGAGATACTCGCGCCTGGGCAGATCGGAGAGAGCTTCCCAGAGCGAGCTGTGAATCTCTGCGGAGATCGTTCGTTCGTGCACTTCGAGGTCGAGCTTCTCGACCTTCGCCTCGTACGAATCAGTTCCTTTCTTGACCTTCAGAACGCTTTCGTCGTCGATCTTGTATTCGAAAGCCTTCAAAGTACCGTCGCTTTCCTTCTCCAGACGAAAGGGATTTCCAAATCGAAGCTTGCGCACATCGAAAACGGGTTTGATGAGATCCGCCACGTCGTTTGCGATTGCGACCGGAACGTTGTAATCGACGAGCGTCGCGACCAGCGTCCGGTTCTTCTGGATAGTGTCTTCGACGACTTCTGTTTTGGGCAGCTCGATCCGGGGCGGCGGGATCGGCGGAATCATCTCGATTTTCGGCTCCCAATACCTTGAAGCCACCGTCACCAGAACTGCCAGCATTAGCGAACAGATCAGTCCGAAAAAGCGCCCGTGGTCGCCCATAAGGGCCAACACTATAAAACAGGGCTATCGGACAAACAAAGCAGAATGCTAAACCCATCAGGATCGGGCACTTTCGCACGGTGCCGGAGTCTTGACTTCAGGCGTTATCTCTAAACCGTGCCGCAACCGCAATCCCTCGCCCGGCGCGGGTCTCCGGCGACGTGGTAGAATCCGGCTTCTATGCTGATCGTGATGGGTGCGCACGCTTTGCCCGAGGACATCGAGCGGGTGTGCCGGAAAATTGAAGAGCTTGGGTTTAAAGCACACGCCCTGTCGGGCGCCAATCGAACGGCTATTGGAATCACGGGGAACACCGGGCCGGTCGAGCCCGGCATTTTTGAGGACATGCCGGGTGTCGCCGAACTGATTTCCGTAACCCAGCCCTACAAGCTGGTAACCCGGGAATTAAAGCCGGACGACACGGAAATCCAGATCGGCGACGTCGTGATCGGCGGCCGTGAAATCACGGTCCTTGCCGGACCGTGCGCAGTCGAGTCCGAAGAGCAGACACTGCGGATCGCTGAGAAAGTGCGTGCCTGCGGGGCTCATTTATTCCGCGGTGGCGCATTCAAGCCACGAACATCGCCGTACAGTTTTCAAGGCCTTGGCCTCGAAGGATTGAAAATCCTCGCGAAGGCGCGCAGCCACACGGGACTGGCGATCGTGACCGAGGCCATCGACGAAGAAAGCGTCCGCCAGGTCGAGGAATATGCCGACGTTATTCAGCTCGGCGCCCGGAACATGCAGAATTTCTCGCTGCTCAAGGCGGCAGGACGCGCCCGAAAACCCGTCCTTCTCAAGCGCGGGATGAGCGCGACGCTGGATGATTTTCTGCTTGCGGCGGAATATGTGATGTCGGAAGGAAACTATCAGGTCATCCTTTGCGAACGAGGAATCCGCACATTCGCCGATCACACGCGGAATACGCTGGATCTCTCGATCGTCCCGGCAGTGAAACGCATTTCGCATCTGCCGATTCTGGTCGATCCCAGCCACGGCACGGGCAAACGCCGCAAAGTCGCGCCGATGAGCCGCGCTGCGATTGCAGCCGGAGCGGATGGCCTCATCATTGAAGTCCACGACCAGCCGGAAAAAGCGCTCTCCGACGGGCCTCAGGCGCTCCTTCCCGAAATGTTCTCGGAATTAATGGATGAATTGCGCCAGCTTGCGCCCGTCGTCAAGCGGACCCTATTTCGCGAGCAACCGGTCCAGCGTCGGTAAGGGCACCGCGCTTTCCTTTAACGCCCGTTCGTGAAATTCCTTAAGCGAGAATGCGTTCCCTTTTCGCTGCTTGTCGTTGCTGCGCACATCGAGCCAACCCTTCCAGCCGGCGTAATACGTCGGCAACTGGCACGATGACAGTTGCGCCCGCTGAAGCTTGGCGGTGGCTTCTTCCTTCTCCTGATACGCGTCGTTGATCATCAGGTCCAGCGCCTGCTGATCGGTCATTCCCATCGTCTGAAGGCGCACATCGAGAATGGTGTTCGCGAGAACCCGCAGCAGTTGTTTCAAAAGCGTCAGGCGCAAACCGGGATCATTGTTCAAATAACCCTGATCGGTCATCATCTGCTGCGCGTACACCGCCCAGCCTTCAATGTACGGTCCGTTTCCGAAAACATTTCTCAACAACCCGCGCGATTTGGGTTGAACGTCATTGGCGTATTCGAGCTGAACGTAGTGGCCCGGCATGGCTTCGTGAATGGTCAGGTGCTGAAGGCCGTCATTGTTGTACTCGCGCAACTTCGACTCGACTCGGTCCGGCTTCCAGTTCTTGGGAATCGGAGTAATCCAGTAAAACGCGCCGAGTTCCGGCTGCAGAGGCGGCGCGGGATTGAACCCGCCGACGGCGTAAATGCCGCGCATGAACTCGGGAGTATCGATGACCTGCAAATTGGAGCGCGTCGGCAGCGTTATCAAATCTTTCTCGCGCACGAAGGCCGTTGCCTGCTCGAGAGTCTTCCTGGCCGCAGCCATGTAGGTGTCCGGCGTGGCATGCTGTTTGGCAATCTCATCCAGCGCTTCCTTGACCGGTTTCGGAGCTGCCAGCTTTTCCATTTCCGCCCGAACCGCCTTGAGATCCGATTCCGCCTCCGAAAGCAGTTGCTCGGGTGTCTTTCCCGTCGCAAGAACGTATTCAAACTTGCGGGCGTACTTTTCTTTTCCCAAACGCCAATCGCTGGTTTTTTTCGAGAGCTCTTTTTCCAGATAAGAATTGAAATCCTTCAAGGCCTGCACTGCTACGGTTGCCGCCTTGTTGTAGTCCGCTTTCCGGGCTTCCGGTACTTCCGCGCGCAGAGTTTTCTCGATAAGACTGATGGTGCCGTCGTTCTCTTCTCGAGCCACGCGATTCCACACTTCCGGCGCATCGGTCAGATTCGCTTTGGCCTGTTCGAAGAGCGCGGGCATTTTTTCAAGACGCTTGATGATGTGTTCGAATCGTTTATCTTTTGGAGCATATTCGAGGACGTACGGGGTAAAGAGTGCGTTGCCCGCTAGTTCGACATAAACCGTCGGGTTGTGTTTGTAGCTCTGGATCGTATTGATTTCGAGCAGTGACAGATTGAGATCGTTCTTGATGATATCGAGGTCCGCGCGTTGCTCCTTGTCGAACGATTCGGGATTCAGCGTTTGAACGCGGCGCTGAAAATCCTCGAAGAATTTCCGCTGCTGTTCGATGCTGGCTGCGCTGTAATCATCGAGCAATTCGTCGAGTTGGAGTCCGTTGTGCTGGTGATATCCCGTCTGGGTCGCCGTCACTGGTGAAAACGCCAGGCTTGCGTAAAGGAGATCGTTCGTGAGCTTCTCGAAGTCCACTGGAGGTACGGCTGGAGCGGTTGCCGCGGGCGGCTGGCCGGCACTGCAACCGGCACACAATATCAGTAGAAGAATCGTCAGGTATCGGCGCATCAAGAATCCCCTTTCGAGTTTTAGCACAGGCTGTAAGATCGGATTAGAATGTGTCAATCTAACGTTATGCGATGTGGCTTGAATCTGTCGATTGCCCTCTTTTTCGCGCTCGCGGGCACCTTCGAAACATCCGCATATGCTCTGACTCAGCGATCACAACGTCCGCCGGGCACAATCGGAAATGCCCTGGACGCTCTGGGACTGCTGCAGCCTGAATCCGTACGATCGATTTTGCTCCTTTATTCCGGCAAAAGTCTTTTAAAGTCCAATGTCGATCAGATCGAAGCGAATCTTCGAAAGACTCCGGACAAAATCGACGAGCGCGTCACTTTGATCGGCTACTACGCGTGGAACAGCCGCACACCGACGGACCGGCTGCGTCTCCGTTCGCACGTCCTGTGGATGATTGAGAATCACCCGGAACACGCGTCCACAGCCGAACCCAGCCTGCGCGATCTGCCGGATGACCCCGAAGGCAACGTCCGAATCCTCGAGCTCTGGAACCGGAATCTGGAATTCCATCATGATGATTTGAACGTTCTCAAGAACGCCGAAAAATTCTTCTTTGGAAAAGATCCGGTCGAAGCCGACCAGCTCATCCATCGCATTTCCCAAAGCGAACCCAACAATCGCGAGTGGCCCAACGAACTCGCCCGGTTGTACCGCATGTTCGGCATTCCCGGTGAAAGCATCGCCGATCCGTCGGCGCGAGCGCTGGAAGAATACAAACGCGTGCTCGAATTGACGACGAACCCGGGCGCGCGCCAGGCGCTTTCCGGAGAAATGGCCGAAGCCGCATTCAAGATCGGCGATTTCCCCGCGGCGGCGCAACTTGCCCGGGTCTATCTGACGAGTTCAGACAGGCCGGCGCAACAACGCGCAAACACTCTTCTGGGCCGTGTTGCTCTTCGGCAGGGCGACCTCGAAAGCGCCAGACAATATCTGATCGAATCTTCAAATCCGCTGGCTGCTCATGATGTGGCGCTCGCGGGACCGATATTGGTTCTCGCAAAGGAACTGCTGGAAAAAGGCGAGCGGACTGCGGTCCTTCAGTACCTGGAGAACTGCCTGCCGTTGTGGCCTCGAGGCGAGACCATCCTGCAGATCTGGATCAAGGACATTCAGGACGGAAAGACTCCGAACTTCGGAACGCTGGGGTTTTGAGCCAAAAAAAGAGCCTGCCGCGAACTCGGGTAAGCAGCAGGCTTGGATAAAGTGTCAATGTCAATGGGCTCAATCATCCTGATTGAGTATTGGGATCATAGCCGATGAAAAGAAGGGTTTCAACAAAAAAGATATCGCACTACGATATCAATATCGTCGTACGATATCGGATGCAATTCGACCGTTTTTATTATGAACAAATCCTCAAAAACACTTGGCGTCACACTTTCCGACTATCGAGCTCTCGCGGAGTTTCGTTATCAGCTTCTTCGGTACCTGACTCTGAGCGATCAGGCCGCGAGCGCAGCGGGACTCGAGCCCGGGCATTACCGGTTGCTTCTTTTCCTGAAAGGACTACCGGAAGGAATTGAACCGACGGTCGGCAACCTGGCAGAGCGCCTCGGAATCCGGCACCACAGCGCTGTCGAATTGATTGACCGTCTGGAGAAACGCGGATTGATCCGAAGACAACGCAGCACGCTTCACCGGAGTTTTGTCTTCATTTACATCACGCCGAAAGGCGAAAGCAAACTGCGGAAGATTGTCGCGTCCCGAAAGCAGGAGCTCAAAAAAGCGAGGCCGATCCTGGTCAAAGCGCTGGATACACTGACAAGAGGCAGAGGGTAATTCAGGGACAGACAC
>CAZWGA010000132.1:0-8777 GCA_964633285.1 uncultured Solibacteraceae bacterium
GAACGGGATTCTGCAGCAACTCCTCCTCGCGAACGAGAAAAGTGAAGACCGCCGACAACGCAGCAAGCTCTTTGAAGATCGTGCTTGGAGCGGCTCTCTTCTCCTCTGTTTCCCCATCAATACTGCAGCAGGTCATTTCATCAGGACGGAACTCGGACGACGCCTCCACGCGAGTACTTTGTCAGCTGTTCACAATACCAAACTGACGCTTAAAGTCTTGCGTCGAGAATCCGTCGAATCCGGGCAAAACTTGGAAGATGCTTTCGAAGGACGTTGGGATCTAGCTTTGAGAGAATCTGGTACGATCGTTTTCCCTTCTCATACGCATTCGAGCAGTCCCGCGTAGCGTGAAAAAGAGCATCCTGAATCACATGACGCGAACGATTCTCTAAATCAGTCAGAGATGGCAAAGCCGTTTTTTGTAGCTTCGCACCGTAGTGCGCCGAGAGGGCATCGCGATCGCCAACAATCCAGGTTTCCATGCAGGTGGTCATCAACAGAACTTGGTCGTTTTGAGCGTTTGTAGGTCGCTGCCAATTATCCCGCTTCCGTAAGTGATCCCACGTTTCCTCAAGATTGTTCAATGGGTCTTCACTATCAATCATCATTGCCACGAACTCGGCCGCAGCTCCGTCTTCGTGCGCTATTCGAAAATCTTTGAATGCTCCATCTCTTCCTCCACACGCACTCGTCCTCGGCATTCGCTGCTTAAAGCCCGCGCGTTCCAGCAACTTTCGGAACCCTTCCCGACAGCGTATCTGTAACTCCTTAGACTCGCCCCCACCCTCAAGAAAGATGTGACTCACCAGCGAGTGCCTCCAAGATCACCTCTGGTCCAGAGTTGGCCGAGGCGATATGACGAAAGCCACTTCACCAGTTTTGTTTGTTCAAGACGCTGGCACGAAGTTTTCCCGGCATGTTTCTCACAGATTATGGCGGCTTCAGGATTATCGGTCAGCGCATCGATGAGGATGTCAGAGTGAGTCGTAACAATGAGTTGAGTCCGGGTTGACGCTTCCTTCATAAGATCGGCAATCTTTGGGATTAAATCTGGATGCAGCCCCAGTTCCGGCTCTTCGATGCCGATCATGCAAGGAGGATCTGGATCGCACAGAATCGCGAGTAAACACAAGTAACGAATACTTCCGTCCGACAGTCGAGTTGCGGGAATAGTAAATTCTCCCTCGGAGAAGAAAACCTGAACGCTACCGCCCTCTATGCTGACTTCGAAATCAGTTAACCCGTCGTACAAATCCCGGAGTCCATTGAGTAGTGCAGCCTTTGCTCGCGGGATCAGGCGAAGACGATTGAGAAACAAGCCTAGATTGGAAAAATTCTCCTCAAGTCGATCATTCCGCATATCCGCTTTCTGCGGATTGCGGAAAACCGTGTCCGGTCCGAACGACCACTCTCTGTAAAGGCGAATTCGATCATAGAGACCGGCTAGAAAAGTGATCTCAGGAAACGTTTCAGGATCGCGGCGTTGGGCAAGAATAGAAAGGTCGGGCTCTATGGTATCGCGACTGAGTTTGCGCGGCGCCGTTGCATTCCTTGGATTGATTACTGGTTTGCCATGTTGGTATCGATAATAAAAATGCGGACCGTGCTCTCCTTCATCGGGGAATTCGTTTTCGATCCGTTCGTCTTCAATTCTGAAAGTTTGCTTTTCCGCCCTGAAAGAGATCATGTGCCTGAGGGCCGGCCCGCCATTCTCGCTGGTGGCTACCACCGTAACCGAAGCCACGCCGTGCGGTTCTCCTTTCCAAATCCACTCCGAAACTCCCCCTCCCTTTAGCACTACCTGGCGTAAATCGCTCGACGCACTGCGAAGGAGAGCGATGCTTTCCAACAGATTCGATTTGCCCGAGCCGTTCGGACCTATAAGCACATTGAGGTTTCTTAGGCTCAGAGGAGCGGTCTTGGGACCGAAAGAAAGCAGGTTTCTCGGAGTTATTTCTTTGAAAGCTTTGGGCCTGACGTGGTTAGTACCACTCATCTTCGATTCACCATCATTTGCCTTTGACGAAGCAGGAGACACATTCGTGGGTCGTGGCATTAATCGCACTCCCTCCAAATGCTTGCATTATGAAGCATTCAACCGAATCTGGATACATTCGACCCGACTGGCCGGATGCGACCGAAGCTATTCTAAGCACCGTTTCTTGGGTCACTTAAGAAGGCCTTGCCTAGTCGGTCGGTTCTTCATCCGATCAATGCTGTGCTCGTTCCAGGGCGAAAATGGTCCACTACACTTGAGAAAACCGCTAGAACACTTCGTCGAGGTTCTTTGCCTCTCTGAGCCTGATATGGGAGGTATAGCGCGGACCTTGAGGCGGACGGACGCTTCCCCCGTTCAAAAGGCGGATGGGACCAATCGAACTCGCGGGCTCGGCAAAATTCACAACATATTTATTTGTATCCGGCCATTGTTCAATTGACGCTACCGGCGCGATGTGAATGATCGCTGATTCTGGTGCCACGCGATATGCAGCAATGTATTTGATTTTCGAAATCATGCTGCTGTGCATTCGGATTTTGTACCAACGATTTTGGCCAAGAAAAACCTCGGTGAAGCCTTCATCACGTGCCGGTACGACAACCGTATCTAGATCTGAAGGGTCCATGTTTCGTGTCGGGACGACGGCAGGAGCAGGCGTTGTTTCCGGCTGAATGTCAGCGAGAAAAGGATCAAACCTAAAGACTCTTTCTCCGTTCGGTCCTGCATAACGCTCAAGGGTCAGGATCTCGACTGGGAACTTGAATCGGCTGATCAGCACCGTTTCAAGTTCCGGGTCCAGTTCGTCCAGGATCACGAGGGCGTTGAATCTGTTAGATCCAAAGATCATCCGTTCGAGGAGATAGTCGATGTTCTCAAAACCGCAGCGCTCTGCAGATGAAACACATTGGGCGAGCGCTGCGGGTTGCGCCCGTAGCGCTTCCTTTACGATTTCTTTTACAAGACTGGGCGTCGCCTCGAAGGAAAGTGAGAATTCAAGAATCTGGACCGCGATGTGTCGCAGGGGTTCGTGGCTTGCCAATTCATTCTCAACAACGTAAAGCTTAGGCTCACGTGTGCTAGCAAGATCGATGAGTGGCGGCAACCAATCGTAATCTTAAAGATTGGGTCGAGCGCGGAAACTTCCGCGCCGATCTCTACTATCGCCTCAACGTCATCCAATGCTGCACGCCGTCGCTTCGCCAATTGCGTGAGGACATTCCCGAGTTGATCGATCATTTCATCCGGAAGTTCCAGTACACTCGCGTCAAGCCCACGAAGGGAATTTCCGACGAAGCGCTCAAGCTCGTGCTGCGTTATGACTGGCCCGGGAATATCCGCGAACTTCAGAATGCTATTGAGCGCGCCATGGTCGTGGGCAAATCCGAATTGCTTGAACCCGAGGACCTGCCCGACGATGTCATCGAGAGTTCCGATCTGGACGAGCCAGGCTCCCATATGCAAACCCTTGTCGATCAAAGCAAGAAAACGGCAATCGAGCAGGCGCTGCAAAAAGCCGGAGGCAATATCAGTCAGGCCGCGCGCGAGCTGGGCATCAACCGCCGGCATTTATACCGGTTGATGCGCGAACTGCGTGTGAACCGCCCTTGAGAAACCTGTTCCAACCGCGAGAAGACACTCGCCGGCCGGCAAAATGGCTGCGCCTGCGGGCGAAAAATCTGTTCCGGCTCCATTAGAACCTGCGCCGACTACCTCAACGACACCGCCGCGCGCCTTCCGGATGAGAGCAAGTGAAATAACTACGGCGCCGAGCACGTCCAAGGCGAGTGCAACTGAAATGACTACGCTTCCGGTGGTCCCTATAAAGTGTCTGCGAGACACTTATGTCACAGTATCCGGACGCCGACGTCTCACTTCGCAGAGTTATGTCTTTGCCCACCATCGCAAGCAGTTCAAAACAGATGTCCGTCATCATTCCTCGATTTTGGCGAGTGTCGTGCCTATGCAGAACGCAACCGGATAGGTAGTTCGGAGATCCGGGAGGGAGTTCGAAACGTTTAACGATCACAACCATAAAGGAGGATGTATGAATCGCAAGAACACAACGTTTGAAATGCTCACGCGCGTGGCCGATTTTGCAAACCGCAGCGTGAGTTTGTTTCCCAGGTCTTCGTCGGTATCGGATCTTTTGGAGACTCTCGAATCCGGAGTGAAGGTGCTATCGGAGGAAGCGAGCAACCGGCTATCGGCGGAAGCTACAATACGAACCACCCAGACTGCAAAGGAGGCGGCACGAAACGCCCTCAAGGCCTATCTGCTGCAAGCCGGCCGGGTATCTCGCGCGTTGCATAGCCCGGACATCAAGCTGCCGGTCAACCCGTCCGATCACACACTGATCGACTCGGCCAACCGGGTGGCTCAAGGCGCAGATTCGATGAAGAAGGATTTCATCGAGCTCGGACTGCCGAAATTTGCGGAAAGCGTTAGTGCGGTCGTGGACGATCTCAAGAAGGCCGCCCGCGAGCAAGCACAAGCCAAAGCCGAACGTTCAGCGGCCATTCAACGCTGGAATACGGTGATGGCATCGACGCAGGATGCATTACGGCGTTTCGATGTTCTGGTTGCCAATGTGTTCAAGGGGGATTCCGGGAAGCTGGCGTCGTATGCCAGCGCCCGCGCAATTCCCCACGTCAGAGCACGCAAAGTCGCAGGAACTCCGCCTGCGTCCCAATCCACGACAACCACGGCTGTTGCCACAACCGCCGCTGCGTAAAGGTGACATGTGATCACGCATCGGCGTTCCATGTTCCGCCGCCGAAGTTCAAAGTCGTGCTGTCCAGATCACAGATGGTTTGCGCGGGGATGCCACCAATGACATCGACTTTTTTCAGCTTTGCGGCCAGACTCGCACCGAAGGCGATATACCGGCTGTCGGGAGACCAAAAGGGTTGGAGGGCGTCTTCGGTTCCTGGAATGAGTTGCGCGGTAAAGGAATCGATGGGACGGACGAACAGCATCCGCTTCTCACCCGAAGCAGCCACGTACGCGACTTTGCGTCCATCCGGCGATATCAATATCTGATAGTCGTTAGGAAGAAGCGGAGGCGTATCGATTTCAAGCCGAAGCTGTCCGGTTGGGTTCGGCAGGAAGTAGCGCGTCGCGGGGACGGTCAGCGCCAAAACCAACGCCAGCGCGGCCGCAAACAGAATCCACGGCAGACGGTCGCGGCTCGTTCGGCGCGCGGCCGCGGCCGCAGGTACGCCGGCAAGAGAACCGCCTTCGGCGATCCATTGCAGTTGCAATCCGAGATCATGGGCCGTCTGCCACCGTTGGTCGGGATCTTTCGCGAGGCAAATCCTAACGATGCGATCCAGCGCCGGTGGAGTGGTTGACTGGAAGGTCGAGATTGCTGGTGGATCGATGTGCATGATAGCGGCAATCACGCTGGATTGGCTTCGCGCTTCGAATGCCTTGTGTCCTGTCAACATTTCATAGAGAACCGCGCCGAACGCGAAGATGTCGGTTCGAGAATCGGTCTCCTGGCCCTCGAGCTGTTCCGGCGGCATGTATTGCAGCGTGCCGAGGATCGTTCCGTCCGCTGTCAGATTGGATACTCCGGCGGCTGTCGGAAGATTTGACGCCTGAAGATCCGAGACCGCGGGGGCCTTTAACTTCGCAAGTCCGAAATCCAGAAGCTTCGCGCCGGTTTTGGTAAGAATGATGTTGCCTGGCTTCAGATCCCGGCGTCACCCCTTGGCGGTGAGCCTTATCGAGCGCGTCTGCAATCTCCACGGCATACCGGAGCGTTTCATCAATTGGAATCGGGCCGCGTTCGAGGCGCTTCGCCAGAGTCTCGCCATCCAGGTGCTCCATGACAAGAAAATGAATTCCGTCCTGCTCGCCGATGTCATGAAGAGTGCAGATATGCGGATGATTGAGACTCGATATCGCGCGCGCCTCGCGCTCGAATCGCTCACGAGTCTCGGCGCGTTGGGATAGTTGAGGAGGCAAAACCTTGATCGCCACCAACCGGTCGAGCCGCGTATCGCGCGCCTTATAGACGTCGCCCATCCCACCCGAACCGATCAGGTTCAAAATCTCGAATGGTCCAAGTATCGAGCCGGCCGTCAGGAGTGCCAATTGCCCGCCATTTAGTGTGCCGCAACGCGCGGCTTCAAATCTTGAAACCAGGTGAGCACGATCTGGATTTGGGGAGTGCTTGCCGCAACGTCCTCTGCCCATGGGCCGTTAATTGTGCCGATGAACCGCTTGCCATCGGGCATCACATCGTAAGTTCCGTGAGCGTTATTAGGGACCGCGAGTCCTCCCATTGGGATTAGTGCGGGACTGCCGAACGCGAACGCGGGTTGTGTCATGATGCTCATTGCGTCGAACTGGCCAGCGCGCGGATGAGAATATTTAGCGCACGGTTAGACCAGACAACCTTCACTTCGGAATGCCAAGTTTTTTCCGAATTTCGTCACTCGTCCAGGTAATTCCGGTATCCAAGTCTGCAATACCCTCCTCCACTCGCTGCCGCTCAATGACCAAGCGGGCGAAGTCGGACCACGTGGCATTCTCTGGAAGTTCGTCAATGAGGCGCCGTGCTTCTTCCTTGATGGGAATGGTTTCAGACATTGCTATTCACTGCCTTGTGCATTTTGTTTCACTCTTTCGGCTGGCCGAATTCTTTTGCGAGTCTCAGGCAGTCGGCGACTTCCGCTTCGAGTTCCCGATCTATTTCTTCACGATTCGCGTGGTAGTAAGTCAGAGCGGCGTAAATCTGCGCAAGATTGATGTGGGAATATTGCTCCGCGATTTCCTCGGCAGTCAAACCTTGTTGATAGCACGTTACGATCTGATGGACAGTCACACGGGTTCCATCGATTCGCAGGAGGCCACCACAAACATTGGGATCGCGGCTCAAAAGCTTGTCGATTGCAGTGCTCATAACTGAATCCATTTTACCCTACAGCGCCCAAAAGCCGCCCGCCCCCTAAAGACCCAAAAACAGTTGCGCGATGCGGCGGGTCCGCACTCACAAACTGCCTTCCGATTTGCCACAGTTTCGCTTCGGTACGCAGCCGAAGATAGATTTTGAAACATGAACAAATTGAACGGCAGTATGCCAAAGTACAGTCGGCCGGACCACGAGCAGTTTACTGGAAATGCTCCCAACGTTTCGGATCGCGACGGAGATCCATCACCGCAACAATCAAGATTTCGTCGGACCTGACTTGATAGAAAAGACCATACGGAAAACGGTGGGTTCGGCATCGACGAGTTCGGGGAGACAAGGCCGTCCACGATAGAGGGTGCGCCTCGATCAGACTTATTGCCGCCTCCACTTCAGCCAGGAATTCCGCGCCGAGTCCTTCGCGTGCCGATTCGTAAAACTCCATCCCTTCCTTGAGTTCTAATTCAGCCGTCGAAAGGAAGCGCGCTTTCACTTCCGCAGAGTTTTTCTTAAATCGAAAAGGACCTCTTTGGCATTCCGCGCATCAAGCTTGCCCGCGTCAAGAGCGTCAATGCGCCGCTCGGACTCGGTTGCCCACGCGGTCTCGCGCGACTTGAGTTCGGGCTCGGAGAGTGACTCCCACAGTAGATCGATCAATTTCACCCTTTCTTCGGGAGACAGAGAAGGTATTTCATTTCGAATGGCTGCAACGCTCATGGGCCGAGTATCCCGCAGCTTCACCTGCTTTTCAAGCGGTTACACGTAGAGGCATTGTCGCCAGTTTGTTGCCAGTTTTGTTTCGACGTTCTTCGTAACAGTTCGGTACTCTCGAGCGTGCTCAAGCCCGCGCCGGTCGCTGGTTTCAGATGTTTTCTCGGCAGTTTTCGGTAGTGTTCGGAAGTTATAGAAAACCAAGGACACCGTTACGACGACTCTTTCTCATTTGTGTCTACCCGGTTCGCTCTTTTTGGAATCGGCAGTCGGACGCGGGGCGACGATCATGGCTCAGGCCGAAAAGCGGTGAGTTGCCTCGTTTCTTCTCGAAGAGATCGCAGCATCCGATGCAGTCGGCGAATTGCCCGTCCCGAAGAAGCCTCTTTCGGTACTGGCGATAGCGCTCGCTGTTCCACAGTTCTCGAAACGACTGCTCGCGAATGTTGCCTACATAATAGTTAAGGCATGGATAAACGCACCCCGAAGGCGAGATATACATCGTGGTCCAGGGGGAGACACACGTGTGACCGGACGGCTCGAGTCGATTGGCGTAGTGCTTGAGAATTGATGGCACAGGCAGCTTGGGCAGTATCCTCACACGAACGCGGGACTTCGATGCCAACTCCCGGATCTTGTCCAACTGCTGCTGCAGAACCGCCAAGGGAACGTTTGTAATTGGCGGCGGTGGCTGCGAGTAATCCAGACTGTATTGAAATGAAACGCCGCCCATATGGATCGAGTTATTCAGGACTTGAAAAGTGCAGTAGTCCAGGCCAAGCTGCTCGGCAAATTGGACCATCTCGGAGAGGTGGTAGACATTCTTATCTGTAATCGTAGTTTTCAGATTGAGAAGAGGGCGGTTCTTTCCAAGGCGTCTCTTCAGATCCATCAACAATCGGATTGAATCGATCGTTCGACCAAAGGACCCACGCCCGCGGATTGAATCGTGCACTTCCTCCGGTCCATCCACCGAGATGCCCATGGATGTAACGCCCATATCCACTAAATCGCGCGCCATTTCCGGCGTGATGCAGGTGCCGTTGGTGTAAAGGTGACACCGGTGCTTGGCCAGGATTATGGAAAGGATCTCCCGCAAGTCACTTCGAACGAAGATTTCGCCTCCGTTGACTGTGACCAATGTAAAGCGCG
>CAZWGA010000133.1:0-7485 GCA_964633285.1 uncultured Solibacteraceae bacterium
TCGGAATTGAAAATTCGGAATTTGGATTCAGGATTAGAATCCGAATTCCGAATTTTGATTTGCGAGGTTTCTTCATGTCTCGTCAATCTCTCGAACGAACACTTCCTCATAACATCGAAGCAGAAAAATCCGTTCTCGGCGCCATTCTCGTCAACAACGAAAACTACTATCGCGTTCTCGAGAATTTAAAGCTGGAAGACTTTTATCTCGACGCTCATCGGGCCATCTACGGCAGGATGTGCGAGCTGATCGAGAAGTCGCGAGCGATCGATTTGATCACAATCCAGGAAGAACTGGACCGCGCGGCACAGCTCGAGAGGGCCGGAGGCATCGCCTACATCGCGGGCCTGATGGAAGGCGTGCCGAACCTCGTCAACATCGATCATTACATCGAAATCATTCGCGATCATTCGCTGCTGCGGCAGATGGTCAATGCCGTGAACAAAATCATGGGCGAGTGTTTCGATCAGGCCGATCCGGCGGAAGAAATTCTGGATCGCGCGGAGCAGTCGTTCTTCAATCTTTCCGAAAAGCGAACGAGAACCGGTTTCGTTTCGGTGAAGGAGATGGAGCTTTCCGCGACAAGGCTTCTCGAAAAACTTTATACGGAACGCGAGATGATCACGGGAGTCGCGACGGGCTTTCGCGACCTGGACCGGCTCACTTCCGGTTTGCAGCCTTCGGATCTGATCATTCTTGCCGCGCGTCCATCGATGGGGAAGACCGCCTTGTGTTTGAACATCGCGCAGCAGGTGGCGCTTCACAGGCAGCTTCCCGTCGGCATGTTCAGCCTTGAAATGTCGAAAGAGCAGTTGCTGATGAGAATGCTTTGCGCGGAAGCCCGCGTCGATGCTCATAAGGTGCGGACGGGATATCTCGGCAAGGATGATTTCCGCAAACTCATCGACTCGCTCGGGAAGACGACTCAGGCGCCGATGTACATCGACGATTCTTCCACGCTCACCGTCATGGAGATGCGCGCAAAATGCCGGCGGCTGAAAGCCGAACACGGTTTGAGTCTGATCATTGTTGACTATCTTCAATTGATGTCCGGATACGGACGCGTTGAAAACCGCACGCAGGAGATCTCGGGAATTTCACGCGGGCTGAAAGCGCTCGCCAAGGAATTGAACGTGCCTGTCGTTGCATTGTCTCAGTTGAGCCGCGCTCCGGAACAACGCCAGGGCGACCACAAGCCGCAATTGTCGGATTTGCGTGAGTCGGGTTCGATCGAACAGGACGCCGATCTTGTGATGTTTATCTATCGCGAGGAAGTTTATAAGCCAAGCGAGGAGAACGGAGGGCTCGCTGAATTGATCATCGCCAAGCAACGCAACGGGCCAACCGGTATTGTGAAATTGGCGTTCCTGCGCGAGTTTACGCGTTTCGAAACGCTGCTGGATATCAACTGATACTGTCCCGCAATCGATGAAACCCAGGACTCAATACGTCTGCCAGCAGTGCGGCGCCACTTCGCCCAAGTGGATCGGCAGGTGTCCCTCATGCCAGCAGTGGAGCACGTTTGTCGAAGAGAAGGTGGCGTCTGCCGCTCCCGCGAGCGCGGCCAGTTGGGATTCTTCTCCTGTTCCATTCACGGAAATTTCCGGTGTTGAAACGCCGCGCGTCTCAACCGGAATTCCTGAATTCGATCGCGTGCTTGGAGGAGGCGTAGTTGCCGGCGCGCTGGTCCTTCTGGGCGGGGATCCCGGAGTCGGAAAGTCCACGCTCATGCTCGATGTCGCGTCACACCTGAGCGGTTCGGGCATTGTGCTGTATGCATCCGGAGAAGAATCCGCGCAGCAGATCAAGATGCGGGGCGAGCGGCTGAATGTGCAGACAGGCGGACTTCATATTTATGCGGAGATGTCGGTTGAAAAGATTCTCGCGGCTGCCGAGGAATTGAATGCGAAGACGGTGATCATCGATTCGATTCAGACGACCTTCAGCGAAAAACTCGAAATGGCTCCGGGCAGTATCGGCCAGATCCGCGAGGTGGCTTCGCAGTTGTTGTTCTGGACAAAGAAGAATCATGTCCCGGTGTTTCTGATCGGCCACATCACGAAAGATGGAGCCCTTGCGGGTCCCAAAGCTCTGGAGCACATTGTGGACACGGTCCTTTACTTCGAAGGACCGCGCCAGCATCCGCATCGTATCGTTCGAACCATCAAGAATCGATTCGGCCCGGCGAACGAACTCGGCATCTTCGAGATGGTGTCGGGTGGGTTGAAACCGGTGGAAAAGCCGTCGGCTTTGTTCCTTTCGCAGACCGAATCGATGAAACCCGGATCGGTTGTGCTCTGCTGCATGGAAGGTTCGCGTCCCCTGTTGATCGAGATCCAGGCTCTGGTGTCGCGAACGCATTTCGGCACGCCGCGGCGTCTCGCGACCGGCGTGGATCCTCAACGCCTTGCCCTGGTTGCCGCAGTGCTCGAAAAACGTCTCGGCGTGAATCTGTGGGATCAGGATATCTACCTCAATGTGGCGGGCGGCCTGCAGGTCGAGGAACCGGCGGCGGATCTGGCGATCGTTGGAGCTATTCTTTCCAGCCTGTTCAATCGTCCTATCGAGGGTTCGACGGTTGTTTTCGGGGAAGTCGGGCTTGGAGGTGAAGTTCGCCCGGCGATGTTTCCGGAGCTGCGGTTGAAGGAAGCTTCAGTACTTGGCTTTAAACGCGCGGTTGTTCCATCCCAGCCTATTGCTTCGGATTTGAGGTCCACGATCGAGACGCTATGTGTCCGCGATCTCAAGCAGGCCCAGGATGGCTTTGGGTTCTAACGGCCACAATTGAGTATATTTGCCTATACCCTTGCTTTATAATCCGCCCGGGAGTGGTTTCCGTCGTTTCCTGTTCCTTCTGATTGCATAAAAATACAGGTGTCTTATGAGAGGAAAAGAAGCTAAATCGCCGCCTCCTCCTCGCGCCACGGCGGTGGATGTCCACGGGAAGGAGCAAAACTATCTTGTGGACATTGTGGTTGTGCGTTTGATCTTCGCCGCCACGCTGACGCTGGTTGCTTATTACAGTCATCCGTTCGGAATTCAAAGTCCTTATGCATTAGTTGTCGGTCTCGGCAGCGCAATCGGCATTATCTATTTCGAACACCGGCTCAAACGCGCAACGCTGAAGAGGCTTATTGGCGCCGCTGTCGGCTCCATCATGGGGATCATCGGCGCAGTGTTGATCAGTCACATGCTGACCGACACGGTTTTTGATACGAATTCGTTGTCATTCATCAAGCTCTTCATTCTCTTTCTCATGGCGTATGTCGGTCTGGTTGTCGGCGCCAACAAGGGTGATCTGCTGAATCTTTCAGCGCTGGGCGGAGTTTTTGGCGGAGAACGGCCGCCGAAAAAATCCTACAAGATTCTCGATACGAGTGTTGTGATCGACGGCCGCATTGCGGATATCTGCGAAACCGGGTTCCTCGATGGCCAGTTGGTGATTCCTCATTTCGTATTGCGTGAACTGCAGCAGGTTGCGGATTCTGCGGATTCGCTGAAGCGCAATCGCGGCCGGCGGGGACTGGATATTCTTCAGCGCATTCAAAAGATGGCAGGCATCAACGTGCAATTTGTTGAGAACGACTATCCGCAGATTCGCGAAGTCGACATGAAGCTGATCGAACTGGCCAGGGAACTGGACGCGAAGATTGTGACGAACGATTTTAATCTGAATAAAGTGGCCCAGCTTCGCGGCGTTGAAGTGTTGAATATCAATGAACTCGCAAACGCGCTGAAGCCTGTCTATCTGCCGGGTGAAACGATGAAGGTGTTCATCCTGAAAGAAGGAAAGGAATTCAATCAGGGCATTGCGTATCTCGACGATGGAACGATGGTGGTCGTCGATAACGCGCGGAAGATGATCGGCAAGACCGTCGAATCCTCCGTCACGAGCGTTCTCCAGACTACGGCAGGAAAGATGATTTTTGGCCGGTACGAAGAGAAACGCAGCGACATGCCGCATCATCCCTCGCGTGACGAACGGCAGGAACGGGGCGGCCAACCTGATGCGCGGACGGAGCGCGCGCCCGAGCGGCAGGCTCAAACCGAAGTCTCACATTAATTTGTCTTCATGAAAGTTGGCGCCATCATTGCTGCAGCCGGCTTTGGCCGGCGAATGAAGACGGATCGTCCGAAGCAGCTTCTCGTATTGAACGGCGCGCCCATCATCGTTCATACGATTCGCAAATTCGATTCGTCGAGCGCAGTCGATTATGTGATTGTGACTGCGCCGAGAGAAGCGCTCGATGAAGTGCGCGAGCTTGTGAAATCCGCGGGCTTCCAAAAATCCATAACTGTCGTTGAAGGAGGCGAGCGGCGGCAGGATTCCGTCGCGATGGGGCTCCAGCACCTTCAACCCCAAACCGATGTCGTTGCCGTTCATGACGGTGTCCGGCCTTTTGTTTCATTGGAAGATATCGACAAAGTGATCCAGGAGGCGAAGCGCACGGGCGCTGCAATTCTCGCCGTTCCGATTGTCGAAACGGTCAAGCAGGTCGAAAGAGATGTTGTGGAATCCACGTTGACCCGGGAACATCTGGTGCTTGCCCAGACACCTCAGGCTTTTCGAATCGAAGTTTTGAAAGAAGCCTTCGAGCGCGCCCGCAAAGATGAATACTATGGCACGGACGAATCCAGCCTTGTCGAGAGAGTGGGGCATCCGGTTGCCGTTGTTCGCGGCTCGGAACGCAATATCAAGATCACTCGCCCCGGGGACCTGACGCTGGCCCGCGCTTTTCTTGCTGAAGAAACCGCTGAAGAAAAGGCACGATCGTGAAATTCCGGATCGGCATTGGATTCGATCTGCACAGGCTCGGACCCTCCACATCGCTGACGCTCGGCGGTGTTGAAATACCGCATGAAAAGGGTCTGATCGGACACTCGGACGGCGATGTTCTCAGCCATGCCATCACGGATGCTTTACTTGGCGCATGCGGTCTGGGCAACATCGGCGAAATGTTTCCCGACACCGATAATCGCTTCAAAGGCATCTCGAGTTTGAAATTCCTGAAGAAGACCGCCGAAGTGATTCGCAAAAAGGGATACGAGATCGGAAATATCGATTCCAACATCCTCGCTCAACGTCCGAAACTGCTGCCGTACTTTCCGGAGATGTCCGCCAAAATCGCGGAGGTGCTGGGCATCCCGCCGAATAACGTGCACGTCAAAGCGAAGACGATGGAGCACCTCGGTATTGTCGGCACAGAGGAAGCGATCGCGGCCGAAGCCGTGGCATTGGTATTTCTCGAATGAAAAACCTGGTCCGAGTCCGGTTTGCTCCCAGCCCCACAGGTTTACTTCACGTCGGCAATGTGCGCACCGGATTGTTTGCGTGGTTTTTTGCGCGGCAGAACAACGGTGTTTACATCCTGAGAATTGAGGATACGGATCAACAGCGCTCGACGCGTGAATCCGAAGCCGCAATTTACACTGATCTGAAATGGCTCGGCATGAATTGGGATGAGGGGCCGGACATCGGGGGACGGCACGCTCCGTATCGGCAATCCGAACGTTTTTCGATTTATCGCCGGCATGCGTTGAGCCTGATTGAAACGGGTCACGCGTTCTGGTGTTTCTGCTCGGAAGAACAACTCGAAAGCCAGGCGGATCGTAAGTATCCCGGCACGTGCCGGTCTCTCAGCGAAGGCGCTGTTGCAGGAAGATTGCGTGCCTGCGAACCTGCAGTTGTTCGTTTGAAGGTGCGCGAAGGAGCCATTCGCTTCAACGATATCGTTCATGGCGCGATGGAGTTTTCCAGCGATGTCATCAGCGATCCGATACTTCTGCGGTCGGACGGGTGGCCCACATACAACTTTGCCGTGGTCATCGACGATGCGTTGATGGACATCACACACGTGATCCGAGGCGACGATCACCTGTCCAATACTCCCAAGCAGGTCCTGATCTATGAAGCGCTGAATCGTCCGCTTCCGGAGTTTGCGCATTTGTCCACGATCCTCGGCCCCGATCACACGCGGCTGAGCAAGCGGCACGGAGCAACGGCAATAGCGCAGTTTCGCGAAGCAGGCTACCTGCCCGAGGCCTTGATGAATTACATCGCGCTGCTTGGCTGGTCGCCTGTGAGCGAAGGCAGCGAGATTGTTCCACCCGCGGATCTCGTGCAGCAGTTTCGCCTTGATCGAGTCAACAAGAGTCCGGCGGTTTTTGATGTCACGAAACTGAACTTCATCAATCGGCATTATTGGAAAACAAGCCTGTCCACAGACCGCGTTATTTCAGCGGAACTCGAGAAATCCGGCTGGATGCCTGCGCGTGATCGCGAGGCCTGGCTCTCGCTGGTCAAGGAAACCGTGGTGCCCGGCATCGACAAAGGTGACGATGTTTCCGCCGCTCTGAAGAACGTGCTCGCGTTTTCGCTGGATGAAACATCGGAAATCCGGGACACGCTTGATGATCCCGGTGCGATTGCTTTGATAAAACAATTTGCGATGGAACTGGAAAGCAGGAACGAGTTGACCTTCGATGACTTTCGCGCCATCTCGGGAAAGCTCAAGGACAATACCAAGCGCAAGGGCAAGCAGTTGTTTCATCCGCTGCGCGCTGCGATCACCGCAAAATCATCGGGGCCCGAACTGGATAAATTGATTCCGCTTATCGAAACTGCTGCGCGATTGAATCTCAATCAGGTTTCCGGTTGCAAGCAACGCGTGAATGCTTTCATCCAGCGTTATGGATAATCGCATTTGCGGAATTCACGCAGTATATGAAGCGCTTGTTTCGAATCAGCTTCCAATCGAACGCATTCACATTGCGCGCGAGTCGCATTCCGGCAGGGTGAAAGAGATCCTCGATTTCGCGCAGAAGCGGAACATACCTGTACGCAGAGAAGAGAGGCCGATTCTTGACCGTCTGGCCGGGGGCGAGGTCCATCAGGGGATCATCGCGATCTCGGCGGCGCTTTCTTACGCCGATTTTGAAGTTCTATTCAAGAAAGAAAAGCCCGTTGTTGTGATTCTTGATGGCGTGGAAGATCCGCACAATCTGGGCGCAGTTCTGAGAACCGCTGACGCCTGCAACGTAACCGGCGTCATTGTTCCCGAGCGGCACTCGGCTCCGTTGAGTTCCACGGTGGTCAAGGCCTCGGCGGGCGCGACAGCGTATGTTCCGGTTGTCCGCGCCGGAAATCTTGTTAATACCATCGAGGAACTGAAACGGCGGGGACTCTGGATTGTCGGTGTGGACACGGCGGGATCGAAAGACTGGACGGCTTTTGATTACTCAGGTCCGGTGGCTCTCGTCCTTGGTGGAGAGCATCGCGGACTGCGGCGGTTAGTGCGTGAACATTGCGACGTGCTGGTACGCCTGCCCATGCGAGGCAAGATTGCATCCCTGAATATTTCGGTGGCCGCCGGCGTGGTTCTTTATGAAGTCCTCCGCCAGAGAAACTCTTAGCAATTTTTTTGCCTTGTGCCCCGTTGACGGGCTAAGTACCTGTGCTACAATCATAAATTTGTCGATGCTGGC
>CAZWGA010000134.1:0-7457 GCA_964633285.1 uncultured Solibacteraceae bacterium
GGCAATACCTTGCTTGATATCTCGCGTGTAGTTCGGTACGGGCTCGACACCAATGGCTTTCAAGATGATCGTCGCTCCACCCCGCTGGACGATACCGAAGAAGATGTCGTCTTCGCTGGGCCCTTGAAACGCAACATCGAACCCGAGACGATCGCGATAAAACGCCAGCGCGGTGGGCACATTCCTTACGATGAAGAACGGCGCGATGCCAAGAATGTCCGGTTTAGTCATGGAAGCCGCCTGCTAAATCTGCGAAATCGTGCCGGTGCTGTCGCCGAACTTGTCGCGCTCGACTCCGGCCTTCTGCAGCAGCGTCAGGTGGAGATTCGCGATCGGCGTTTTCTCCGGCAGCGCCAGGTGCTGCCCGCCGAGTTTCAATTTACCGTTTCCACCACCAACCAGGATGTTCGGGACCGGATAGTTGTTGTGCAGATCGCTGTTGCTCATATTCGACCCGAACATGAAAATCGAGTGGTCGAGTAAAGTTCCCTGCCCGTCCGGCGTCGCGGACATCTTCGCGAGAAACTCCGCGAACTTCTCTACGTGCCAGGTCTGGATCTTCGCCAGTTTGTTGAGCCTGTCCAGATCGTTCGCATGGTGCGACATAGGGTGGAAGGCATCTGAAATTCCAATGTGGTTGTACGTGCGGTTCGTTCCCTCCGCCGCCATGACGTAGGCAACCACGCGCGTGAGGTCGGCCTGGTAGGCAAGCGCGATCAGGTCGAACATCAACTTGACTTGCTCGGCAAAGTCCTCCTGTTCTCCGACAGGAGCATTGGGAATTTGAAGCGATGAAATGTCCTTTGCCGAGCTCATCTGCGCTCGCCTCTCGATCTCGCGAACGCTTTCGAGATATCCGTCCAGAACGGTGCGGTCGCCGCTTCCGAGCCGGCCTCGCAGCTTCTTTGTGTCGTCTAGAATGAGATCGAGGATGCTGTTGGTCTGAGTGCTGATCGAGGCGCGCTCCTGCGGCGTGTCGCCTTCTCCGAACAATTGCAAAAAGACTTTGCGCGGATTGGTTTCCATCGGGAGCGGCGAATCCGCGTCGCGGAAAGACAACGTCGTATAAATGCTGTTATTGCCCGCCGACGTTTGAACAATCGTCTCCGACGACACTTCGAGCGAGGGCAGCGGCGTGTCCTGGCTGATGATCTTCGAGATCACCTGATCCAGAGTCACAGCCATGTGCGCCCTGGTGCGGCCGGTGTCCGGACGAGTGCAGCTCAGCCACGTCGAAGGAGTGAAAGAGTGAACCGAGCCGGCAGTGGACGCATTCTCAAGATTTCCGAAAGACGAAACGTACTTCTTGTACGGCTCGAGCGAAGAAAGAATCGGGCTGAGTTTGAAATTGGCGCCGGAGCCGCTGGGCGTCCACTTGTCCATCGCGGGACCATGCGACGTGTTGTACATGATTGCGCCGTGCGGCATATAAAAGAAGCCCATTCGCAGTTTAGGAACCGCGGCTGTTTGAGAGAGTGCTGTGGCGGCAGGAACCATGGCGTCGAGCAATGGCAAGCCCAGAGCCACTCCCGCGCCCTTCAGTACCGATCTCCGCGAAATATGTTTCTTCGTGATGAACATCTGTGTTCCGTTCATTATAAGCGTCGGGCCCACCGTCCGCTTCATTGCGGTACGCGGCTTCGCCGCCTCCTAACAGGCGGCCGGTCCCCCCACGCCCGCGATCATTCTGCCGCCTGCTTGCGGAACGCGTCGCTGTTGACGATTCCCAAAACGATCGACGACAACTTGTAGTTCTCTTTCGCTGCCGTGCGAACAATCGAACGCACCTGCGGCATGTCGAAGTATTCGAGTTTGCGGTTGATGGCGTACATCATTAACCTCTCGGTCACGGCATTCACGAACGCCCCAGGGCGATCGACGAGTTGCGCCCTGAGTTCCACCACGCCATTGATCGAGACTCCATTCGGCAACACCGTACTTGCATCGATCGGAGCCTTCGCCTGTCCGTCAACTGTCCGCCAGGCGCCAATCGCATCAAAATTCTCGAGAGCCAAACCTGTGGGATCGATCACGCCATGACACATTTTGCAGGTCGCCTTGTCGCGATGCAGCTCCAGCCGCGTCCTTACCGTCTTCGCCTGCTCGCCTGCTTTTTGCGAGAGATCGGTGGCGGTATCCGGCGGAGGCGGCGCGGGCGGCGTGCCCATGAGCTTATCGAGCACCCATGCTCCGCGCAGCACGGGAGAAGTGCGGTCGGCATAGGAAGTCCGCATCAGCACCGCAGCTTTGCCCAGCAAGCCGAAACGCTCCTTATCGGTGAGTGTGACCCTGCGGAACTGCGGGCCCGAGACGCCCGCGATGCCGTAATGACGAGCCAGACGATCATTCAAGAATGTGTGGTCGGCGGTGAGGAGATCCACCACGTTACGGTCCTCCAGGAGGATGCTGCTGACGAAAGCTTCCGCCTCCGTGGAAAAATCACGACGCAGTTGATCGTTGAAGCCAGGAAACAACACGGGGTCGGGCTTCACGGATTCCAGGCTGTCGAGGTTCAGCCACTTCATCGCGAAATTCGTAACCAGACTGGAAGACTTCGGATCGGCCAGCATGCGGCGTACTTGTCTTTCCATCACACCGGGTTTGGTTAAGCCGCGCGACTCTGCGAGCGACAGCAGTTCCTGATCGGGGCCGGTGTTCCAGAGGAAAAACGAAAGTCGCGAGGCCAATTCCAGATCGGTGAGAGTTGGATCTCCCCAAATCCCCCGATAGAGAAAATTCGGGCTGGCCAGTATCGCTGCCACAACCTGCTCGATTCCCTGATCGAAGGTTCCGCTTTTGCGTCCGGCGTCATAGAACCGTATGAGGCGAGTCACCTCATCCGCGGTTACCGGCCGGCGGTACGCGTGATGCGCAAGATTTTCAGTAATCTGACGGGCGCATGGGGACTCTCCCTTTGCTTTTGGATCACAAATGAAAATAAGGCCGCGGCTGAGAGTTTTGGAAACACCCCTGGGGTTAAACGGACCGCTGATCACAACTCCGTCGACAAGCTTATTCCTCCGGCCGGGGGGCGCGCAGGAGCAGCTTTTGGTCAGTTCGTCGAAAAATGGGTCCGCGATATTGTGCGGAGACTCCACATGCGAACGGTCGATGAACGCCACGACCACGTCGTGCACACCGGCTTCAGCCTGAATCGGAATCTTTGAGAAACGCTCCATGATTTGAGCGCGTCCCCTGGGCCCCTTGGCGTGAAGCTGCCAATCATCCGGGCCCCCGATCGTTTGGCGGAACACCGTTTTGCCATCGAGCATGATGACCAGCGTGCTCTGATTCTCGAGCGTCGAGGCGTAGATGCCCACACCGAGATCATTGATGGTGATCCGATATTCACCGTCTGTTGGAAAGTTGTGTTTGAAACCGATGCCGCCACGAGTGCCCAACGGCAGAGGCACGTCGGGATTTGAATTGGCGGCGATGGCGTACTTCGTACTCGACACCGTTGGATTGGGATTTCCGATCGCGAGCTTCGCAACTTGCCGGGCAGCGGTGATGTATTGACTCATGAAGGCGGGTGACACGGTCAAGGCAGCAGAGATGTTGTCGAATCCGTCGATCTGGCCGTCCTGCGGCAGGACGTCCGTCGCTTTCAATTCCACACCGGTGAGTGCCTTCACCGACGCGACATACTCCGTGCGGTTCAGACGCTGGATTGGAACGCGGCCCGCCTTCAGTCCACTGACATGAGTGTCGACTGTGTTCTCCATCCACGCGACGAACGCATCCACATCCTTCTGCGAAGGTTGTGGACTGCCGGGCGGCGGCATCTGATGTCCACGCAGCTTGCGCAGCGCTTTCTCCCAGATCTCGGCGTTATCCGCCGGGGCCTCGAGGTTCAGGCTGTCCAACACGAGACCGCCAACCTTTGAGCGGCTGTTGTGACAGGAGACGCAGTAAGTTTTCAACAAAGCTTGATGGGCCTGATATGGATTCGTTTGTGCAGAAGCAGAGGTGGCGATCAAAACCAGAACCGCACATATATAAAGGATGCGCTTCATAGATCCGGCGGTTACGGCGCGATGCCCTCAGTAATCTCCATCTTCGTTCCCCATGGATCCGCAATGAATGCGACGCGCATCTTGCTGACGAAAGCGCTCGCGGTCAGACCTTGAGTGATGGTGACGCCCTCGGCTTCCATCCTCTTGAGAAAGTCGGGCAGATTCTTCACCTCGAAGCCGATGTGGTCGAGTGAGCGGCCTGCTGTGGGATCGAGCTTTGTCTCACTCTGCGACATCGCAAGACTCGCGCCAGGAACGTCGACGCAATCGGTTCCGTCGAATTTGCCGGCAACTCCACCAAGGACCTTCACGTACCAGGCTTTCATCGCCGGAACATCCTGAGGATAGAAATGAATGTGATTGATCTTCACGGGAACTGAGAGCGACGGATCGCCGGAGAATTCCAGTCGAATGCCGTCGGGACCAAGAATGTAGCCGTGATTGGAATCGCTACCCTGCTCGATCTTGTATCCCGCAGCCTGCCATTTCGCCATCGCAGCCGGCAGATCCTTCCAGACGAAGCCGATGTGATTCACGATCGATCCGACAGTACCGCCCCTGGTCTCGCCCCTGCGAAGGAGGATGAAAACGCCGGGAAACTGAATCATCTCCAGCCTCTGATTCGCGGTAGGAACGCCGCCCATCGTCGCCCAGAACTTCTGCTGCGCGGGAACATCGCTGACATAAAGATGGATGTGTCCCAGACTGACTCCCGCTGCATTGGGCGCCGCGAGCTGCCCCGCCGCGGGCATCGTGAAAACCGCGGCCACAATGAAAACGAGCGCGATGGTAGATTTCATCGCTGCCACTGTACTAGGAATTGTGAGCCAAAGGAAGGTTGACACGTTAGCCGCGCATTGCGGGATTCAGCACAACAACTCATATTGTCCATGGTCGATGGCTTATACTGCCGGCCTGTGAATCGGGCTTACTACAAGGCCACCATCGCGGATTTCTGTGCGGCTTCTCCGGATGCAATCCTTGGCGCGATGACGCGACATCATGAATTCGATTTGATTGATCTTCAGCGCAACGCGTGGATCGAGCAGACAACGATTTTGCATCGTGAGCTGGCCTCGTTTCAGGGTTCGATCTACCTGGAGTTCGACATACCTCGAATGGGAAAGCGGATCGATGCCGTCGCGATCATCGGCCCACTCATCTTTGTGATCGAGTTCAAGACTCAGAGAAAAGCCTTTGAAACGGCCGACGTGGATCAAGTCGTGGACTATGCGCTGGATCTCCACAACTTTCATGAGGGGAGTCATCACGCTTACATCGCACCCATTCTTGTGTGTACGGAAGCCGACAAGCTCGACGAGCATATCCCTCAATCTGTTCCGTCGGACGGTCTCTTCGAGCCTACGAAAACGAATTCCGAAGGGCTTGCGGATGCCGTCGTGTCGCTGCTGCGACTCGTCACGTCCCATCCGGTTTTGATCAACCAATGGGAGACCAGCGGATATCGACCCACGCCAACTATTATCGAAGCAACCCTGGCGCTTTATCGTAGCCATTCCGTCGTTGATATTGCACATCACGAGGCCGGGGATAATCTCACTGCCACATCGGTCACCGTCGCCGAGATCATCAACAAGTCACGCTCTGAGTCACAGAAAGCCATTTGCTTCGTAACCGGTGTTCCTGGAGCGGGCAAGACTCTGGTTGGCTTGGACGCGGCGACAAAACACATTGATGACAAGGACGAGTTGTACAGTGTCTTCCTCTCCGGCAATGGCCCGCTCGTGAAAATCCTTCAGGAAGCGTTGGCTCGCGATAAGGTTCGCCGAAGCCGGCAAAACGGTAAGAAAGTGCGGAAAGGCAAAGCGCTAAGCGAGGTCAAGGCGTTTATTCAGAACGTCCACCACTTCCGCGATGACTGCCTGGCAACACCTGCACCTCCAGTGGAGCACGTTGCCATCTTCGATGAAGCTCAGCGGGCATGGACACTGAAAGAAACCGCTTCATTCATGCAACGCAAGAAGGGACGCGCCGATTTCAATCAGTCCGAGCCGGAGTTTTTGATTTCTTGTCTTGATCGTCATCCGGACTGGGCTGTCGTGATTTGTCTGGTCGGTGGAGGTCAGGAAATCAACCGAGGAGAAGCCGGAATCCGCGAATGGCTCGATGCTCTCGCCAGGTCTTTTCCCCATTGGCGTATCTACGTTTCCGATCGTCTGGTCGATAGTGAATACTCAGCAGGCACCGTCGTCGAAGAAATGCGCCATAAGCCGCACGTCGAGTTTAGACCGGAACTCCACCTCGCGACTTCGATGCGTTCGTTCCGGAGCGAGAACGTCTCCAAATTGGTTAAGGAAATCCTTGATCTCAATATCGGCGGTGCCCGGGAAACAATGACGCAGGTGCAAAGCCGTTACCCGATTATGCTCACCCGGGACCTGGCTGCGGCCCGCACCTGGCTGCGAAGAAAGGCGCGAGGTTCGGAGCGCTATGGCATCGTGGTCTCTTCGGCCGCTGAGAGATTGAAGCCCCACGCGCTGGACGTCAAGACACCCGTTGATCCCGTTAAGTGGTTCCTCAACGAAAAAAATGACGTGCGCTCATCCTACTACCTGGAGGATGTTGCTACCGAGTTCCACGTCCAGGGCCTCGAACTCGACTGGACCTGCGTCGTATGGGACGCCGATTTCCGCCATAACGGCAACGAATGGGTCCATTGGTCTTTTCGGGGGACGCGATGGGAGCACATCCGAGCTGCTGAAAGGCAGAATTACCTTAAGAACGCGTACCGAGTTCTGTTAACGCGCGCCCGCCAGGGCATGGTCATTGTCGTACCGCCCGGCGATACAACTGATCCAACGAGATCCCCTTTATTCTACGATCGCACTTATGATTATCTGAGCTCGTTGGGAATGGAGCTCCTGGCGTAAGCACCGGGTGAGGAGGGATATCGGGATGTCGCTGTTGCGTTGGTTCACTATCGGATTCGGGTTGTTGCTGGCGGCGACGCCCTTACCGGCACACCACAACATTACTGGGAAATTTGATCCGGGCAAGACGAGGACGTTGAAGGGAGTGGTGACAAAACTCGATTGGGCAAATCCGCATGTCCACATCCTCATGGACGTGCTGGACGGAAAGACCGTCACAAATTGGGCCGTAGAGCTGGAAAGCACGCTGGATCTCGAGCGGAGCGGTTGGAATTTGAACACGGTGAAGCCCGGTGACGAGATTACGGTACAGGGCATGATCGCCAGAAACGGAAGCCCGCAAATCTGGGGAGAGTCGGTTGTTCTGGCGGCCACCGGGAAGCGGGTGCTGGAGATGTCGGCTGCGGCGAGAGCGGCGCTATTGCCGTTATCCAACTTGCCTTCGCGCCCAACGCCACGCTGGCCCGACGGCAAGCCCCGGCTCAGTCCCAGTCTCGGCGAAAAGGGATATTGGGGGAGGCCCAGTTCCACAGTGCTGATGCAGACCGGA
>CAZWGA010000135.1:0-7249 GCA_964633285.1 uncultured Solibacteraceae bacterium
GTTAGACCGTCTCCCCGAAACGCTTGCGCACCACTGTAAACTAGCTCATGCCCATCATCTCGACGTTCTTTGGAGTCGTTATTCGGATGTTCTATCGGGACCATGAGCCGCCGCACTTCCATGCCGAACATCAGGGTCAGCAAGCGAAGTGCGATTTCGATGGCAAGATAATAGCTGGAGAAATTACTTCGAAGACGGCTCGTCGTCTTATCAAGCAGTGGGCAACTGTCCATCGCGGCGAGCTTGAAGCGAATTGGAAGAAAATGAAGGAAGGCCGCACGCTCGAGAACATTGCACCATTGGAGTGAGGATTTGCATGAGTTTTTTGCCATCCGTCGTTCAAGCCGAGTATCGTGACGAATTCCGGATTAAGTTGACGTTTAATGACGGCACAACAGAAACGGTTGATTTCAGTAACTGGTTGGAGGGGCCAATATTCGAACCGCTTCAAGACGTCGCGTACTTTCGGCGCTTCTTCCTCGAAGGGGGAACAGTTTCTTGGCCGAACGGTGCCGACATCGCCCCTGAGACTCTGTATGAAGCCGCTCGCGAAAGGCGGTCTAACACAACGCTGAAGCCGTCGAGCGGCGCCCGTTCGTCGAAACCCAAACGTGCTGCAAGGGCGCGCCGCTCGCGGCTTAGCGTGTAACCGTTAGCCGCACAGGTCTGCGGCGGATCCTCAATGACAGGAACTGAGGCGTGTCACAAACTCAATTCGTTAGCTACAACACGCGCGGGTTCTGGGCGTACGATGTCGCTCTCGGCGTATTTCTCAAGCACCTTATCGACGTTGCCGAAGAGCAGGAAGCAAGCGTGGCGGGTACATGGTTAACGGAGGCTATCTCTTGGTGGCGAGTCGTGGCGTGTGTTGGCGACTTTGGCCTAACGATAGATGCGACTTGGTCAGCAGAGCAGCTCAATACATTTACGAGGTTGGCGAAGGAGTCCTGCGCGCGTATCAGCCACCAGGAATCATTCACGTCGACGGATCTCGAGGGATGGAGCATCTTGGATGGGAAGGGCATCTTCCCGCGAGGAGCCAAGGAGATCCGTACTGGTCCGATCATCGAACTCGGCGAGGCAATCGTTGCTCTCGTTACAGGTGTCTTACCTAATGCACCACGGGGAACTGCGTGGTTCTTCGGCACACCGAGCGGGCGGAGTACAATCGCGATGCGCGAGGACAACTGAGTTCCTGGCGATTTACCAGCGTGGACAGATGGCAGGAACAGCATGGCTTGTGCGGCGGCTAACACAACGCTGCAACCGACGAGCGGCGCGCCGCGGTTCAGCAGTTTGCGAATTGGCTCGCGCGCCGCTCGCGGCTGAGCGTTGAGCCGTTGGGCGGACGCCAAACTTCGACGAAGCCATGCCAAGAATGAAGATCACTGTCAGTCGAGAGGTGCCCTCCCCCGGTGAGTCTGTCGTGATTAGAGAACTGGTCGTTGAAAGCGACAGCGATAAGCGTCTGACTGCCAAAAGGGTTTCCCGCCTTCTCGCTCAAAGCTGTCCCGGATTCGCTCGGGCAAAAGGTCGATATGCCAGCATGGCCGGCGTCGAAGTGTTGCCCGCCCTCGAAGCAACAAAAACCGGTTGGCGCGCGTGGCGTCTTGAAACCGGCGATGACTCACCGTCTGGATGGCAGCCGCCAATTCCAGGCAGGGTCGGGAAACTGAACTCTGCAAACAATCCCTTCGCTGATCGATCCAAAGGAGTCTGGTTGCGTGCCGACATTTCGGAGTGGTAACTTGCCCCCGAGTAGGCTGCCGAACAAATTAAGGATTCTTGCCGCGCGCGACCGCAAACGCACGAAGAGTCGAAAACCTGCCGCGCGGCGCGGCAAAATCCGGGGTTGAACTAAATCCGGGGAACCATCTTCAGGTATGGAATTTGAAAGCCGTGGATTTGCGAAACGGCCTGGAGTTCGGGGCGCAATCCGGTACGAGTGAGTATCGTTGAGCGCCAGGATCGGCGGTCACAGGAGAAAAGGATTATCCGAAACGCGTCGGGAATGGATCCGAGGCACACTTTTGCGGAGGCGTACACAGGGGTAAACATCAAGCCTGCTGGATTTTCAGGAAGAACAGTTGTCATGGGGAATGACTCCGTTGGGCCGGGAGAGTTTGAGCGAGGACGAGCGCGCCCATGTGGCAAAACGGGCAGCGACCTGGAAGTGCGATGTCGTTTTCGGGATGCGATGGCGGAGGCGGGGAATCGGTTGGATGTGAATTCGGAAGCAGCAACTGCCGGGCGCGTTCACGTGGGGCTTTCGAGGACGGGCTGAAGATGCCGTAGTAGCGGACTTTCGCGACGCCTTTCGGTAAGACATGCTGAAGAAACCGGCGGAGGAACTCGACGCCGGAAAGCGTAACGCGGCGGATCTGTGGGGTGCGATTGTCGCGATAACGGAAACGAGGGTTGCCGCCGTCGATGGACTCCAACCGGCTGTTGGCGATCGCGATGCGGAAAACGTAGCGGGCCAGATACTGGAGAACTTTGTCACCGCAGCCGGCATGTTGGGAATGCACGACCCATTTTGTGTTCCACACGGCAGCAGGCGTGTACCGGAGCAGATCCGCTTTTTTCAACGCCGCGCAGAATTTCGCGCGGAAGATCACCGACAGAGCACGGACAGGAACGAGGAATCTGGGATTCTTCGGATGGAGCCAAGAGGCGCCGTCGCAGGAGAGTCCTCCTGCGGTGACCAGCATGTGCACATGAGGATGAAACAGCATGGCCCGAGTCCAGGTGTGCAGGATGGCCAGAGCACCGATGCGCGCGCCGACATAACGCGGATCGCGGACCAGCGTTTGTAAAGCGTCTGCAGCGGTCTTCATCAGCAAGCCGTAGATCTTTTTGGGATGGGAGCGGGCCAACGGGCGCAGTTCGGCGGGCAGCGTGAAGGTCAGAAGGAAGTAGCTGCAGGGCAGGAGGCGGTCGCGCTGTTGTTTCAGCCATCGCTCTGTTTGGTTTTGGTGACACTTCGGACAGGAGCGATTGCGGCAGGAGTGATAGGAGAAGACCTTCTGCCGGCAATGATCGCACTGATAGACATGTCCTCCAAAGAACGGCGTGCGGCATGCGGCAATGTCTCGCAGAGCCCGTTTCTGAACCGAGGTCAGAGTGTTGCCGAAATTGTTCACGATACGCCGCGCCGTGGAGGCGAACGATGTCGGCCACCTCCAGCATGAGGATCTCGGAATCAGAGATCCTTCATGAGTTCATTGAGCGGATCGGTCTGAGTCGCACGGACCTCTCCGGTCAAGTGCGTGTAGATCGCCGTGGTTTTCGGACTGCCATGACCGAGGTTGTCTTGAATCAAACGCAGATGAACGCCGGCTTCCATCAGATGCGTGGCGTAAGAATGCCGGAGCGTGTGCACGTGGGCCGCTTTGGCGATACCGGTCTTCTTCCAAGCGCGGTAGAAGGCGCTCTGAAGGCTGGACCGGGTGATGGGACCAGCGTTGTGGGCCACGCTCCAAGCCACGCCGTGACGGGTTGGCGCGGGAAACAGCCATTGAGATGAGCGGTGCGTTTTCCAGAACTGACGCAGCACGTGGAGTGTTGGCTGCGGTAGCGGGACGTAACGGTCGCGCTTTCCCTTCCCGTGAATGTGCAGAACCATCCGCGCGCTGTCGATGGAGGACACCTGAAGCCGGGCGCCTTCCAGCAGCCGCAGTCCACAGCTGTAGATCGTCGTCAGACACGCCCGGTAGACAGGAATGCGGACCAGGGACAACACGAGCCGCACTTCCTCACGGCTGAGCACAACGGGCAACTTGAATTCACGCGGAGGACGAACAAACCGCAGTGTCGGCCAGTCCCGCTTCAGCGTCTGTTCGTAGAAAAATTTGATCCCGCAAAGAGCGATGGTCGTGCTCGCCCGCGCCCACTTCTTCTCGTTGGCCAGGTGGAGGAAATACTTCCGGAGTTCCTCTTCTGTAAGCTTGTCCGGACTCCGGCGATAGTGTTCGGCAAGCTGACGCACCGCCCGCGAGTACGCTTCCTGAGTTCTTGCGGAGTATCCCCGCAGTTGCATATCCTCGATCATTCGTTGACGTAGTTGAGTCATCGGTATCTCCTTTCGGGGCTGGGGTGATGGCCCGCCCCGGGAGGGATACTGAATCGATCGGTATGGAAAATGCGATTGCGGCAAGGAGGACTTTTTCAGCGCCGCGGTTCTGATCTATCCGCGCAGCGGATTTAGTTCAACCCTTCGTTGCACCCGACTCGCTACAGCGGGCTTCGCCCGCTTCCGCGAGCGGATGAACTCAAACGTTGGGCAGCCCCAGAACTGCTCCGGCGTAGAGTACAATTCCGAGCATGAGCCTTAAAGAAATTGAGACTGCCATTCTCAAACTCGTGCCTAAAGATCGAGCCCGTTTGGCCGGAAAGCTTTTGGAGAGTCTTGAGGATTTATCCGACGAAGAGAACGAGGCGAGTTGGACCGAGGAAGCCGATCGCAGGGACGCGGTGTGGAACTCGTCGGGGGATCGTACCGGATCGGTAAAAAGCGTACTGCGTCGAGCCCGCGCCAAGCTCGGTAAATGAGGCGAACCTCATTCCACGAACTGGCTGAGCGTGAACTAAACGATGCGGCACTGTATTATGAGCAAGAAAACCCCGGGCTCGGTATCAAATTCCTCGACGAGGTTGAACGACATATCGAAGCCATCATTAAGAGTCCTCATTCTGGACCGAAGATTCGCGGGCAGGTGCGCCGCCGCATCTTACGGACGTTTCCTTACGGAATTCTGTACTCGGTCAGGGACGATGGCATTCGCATCCTCGCCATCATGAACTTGAAACGTAGACCATTGTACTGGGTCGGCCGATCCTGAAACGGCAGCCCAACAAAACGCTGCAACGACGAGCAGCGCGTGCTGGCCTCGTCTCGATTGTAACTGGTTCACGCGCCGCTCGCGGTTGAGCGTTGAGACGTTATGCCGTTCGAAGTGAGACGTTGCTCGAATCCGCGGGAAGCGAGAAAATGGGTGGCGCGATGCGAATACGGGTTGAGGAAATCCTCAGTTTGAGCATCAAGGACCGACTTCGACTCGTCGGTGAGATTTGGGACAGCATTGCAGCGAGTCCCGAACAAATCCCCCTGACTGCGGCCCAGCGTAAGGAACTAGATCGGCGCAAGCGCGAGCACCGGCGGAACCCGTCGGCTGCTAAGCCCTGGTCCGAGATAAAGGCTCGAATCGAGAAACGTCATCGGTGACGGTTCGTCTCACGCCGGAAGCCGAGCAAGACGTCGATGAAGCAATCAGGTGGTATGACCAGACGGGCACGACTTTGGGGGATGAATTCCTTAAGTACGTGAACAAATGCATCGAATCTATCGAGCGATATCCTGAAATGTATCCGAGAGTGCATCGCAAAATGCGACGCGCGCAGCTGAGCGCTTCCCGTACCAAGTACTCTACGAGATCGATCCGAACGAGGTGATCGTGTATGCGATCTATCATTGCGCACGAGATCCAGAGGGTTGGAAGAAGCGCCTGCCGGCATAACAGCCGTCGAACCCGACGGGATTGCTGCCGCTGTCGCGCCCGCACCGGTCCCCTCGCTGTGCTCGGCGCGGGTTAATCGGCAGGCCGTTGGGCGGGCGAACTATTGCGCTCTTCATCGATGAGCCACTTGAGAACGTCTTTTGCTGCCCCTCGAACAGGTTTCACGCGCGGAAGCCGAAGCTTCCAGTAGGTGTCGTCAACCCGCCCCTCGCCGAGCCGAACCTTGCCTTGCGCGGCGAGTCGTGACAGTTCCTCATCCGGCGAAGCCATGTCGTTCATCGGCACGACGCGCGCAACCGCGAGTTTGCGATCCTTTACGATGATCTCCTGGCCGGCCTTCACCTGTTCCAGATAACGCGACAGATTATTCTTCAAATCGGCAATGTTGACCGTGCGCATGAGCGATGTCCTTCACGATAGATATAGCTATTATAGCTACTTCTGCGGATAAGAAGAACAAATGGAGTACGGTCCAGGTCAGTGGAGGTTAGGGCTAGCTGTTTTTTTTGACTTCGACTCCGGCCCATCGCTCGACGGGTTTCACGATTTCCGTAATATCGGCATCGTAACCCTCTCCGGCGAGCGTGATCGCCATCAATTGCCGGACGGCCGTGCCCACGATCATGGGGACTCCGAGAGCGTCTGCTTCTTCGAGGCACAGCCGGATATCCTTATTAAATAGTCCAATCGCAAAACCGGCATTGAACGTTCGCGGCAAAACGAATCTCGGAAATTTATCGGCTGTTGCGCTGTTGCGGCCGGTTCCTGCATTGATGACATCGAGAATCTGCTGCGGATCGAGACCGGCTTTCACGCCCATCACGACAGCTTCGGAAGAAATCGCCAATGCGGTTGCGGACAAGAGATTGTTCAGAAGCTTCATTGTTTGTCCCATGCCCGGCTTTGATCCGACATAAAAAACTTTGCCGAGAACTTCGAGAGGAGGTCTCAATCTCGGCACATGTTCCTCAGGACCCGATACCATGACGGCCAGAGTGCCCTTCTCTGCTCCGGCAAGGCCTCCGCTGACAGGTGCATCCATCGCGGTGATCTTTTTGGCAGCGAGTTCTTCGGCGATTCGTTTTGCATAGGTCGCGCCGGTTGTCGACATATCGACGAATAACTTGACGCGGCTGCCTTCGGCGATCCCTTTCAGGCCGAGCGCGGCGGCATGAACGATGGCCGGCGTCGGAAGGCTGGTGAATACGATTTCACAGGCCGAGCCCACAGCAGCAGGCGAATCCACGGAATGCGCGCCCAGAGCCCTGAGACTCTTTACGGCCGCATCGCTTGTGTCATAAATCGTGAGCGCATGGCCGGCTTCGATCAATCGCCTGGCCATGCGTCCACCCATTCGTCCGACGCCGACAAACCCCAGGTGTTCCGCCATCACACACCCATTTCCTTGAATACTTCTCGTGCGAGTCTGAAGCTGTCCACGGCGGCCGGCACGCCACAATAAATCGCGACCTGAAGAAATACTTCCTTGATTTGATCTTTGGTCAGGCCATTCGCGAGCGCGCCTTTGACGTGAGCTTTAATTTCGTGCGGACGATTCAGCGCCGACAACATTGCAAGGTTCAGAAGGCTTCTCGTCTTGCGGTCGAGGCCCGGCCTGCCCCAGATTTCGCCCCAACAATATTGAGTCACGAGTTCCTGCAGCGGGCGGTTAAAGTCATCCGCCGTCGCGAAGGCATTGTCGACAAAATCAGCTCCAAGCACGTCGCGCCGTA
>CAZWGA010000136.1:0-6750 GCA_964633285.1 uncultured Solibacteraceae bacterium
AAATGATTAAGCGAACTCTAGTTTGCGTTGCGTTATGTGGGTTCATGACAGCCGGGTCCCTGCTGGCTCATCATTCGCTCGCGGGCGTGTACGACATGAAGAAAGAGGTGGAACTTTCCGGCGAGGTTGAAAGCGTCAAGTTTGTCAATCCCCACGGATCGTTGACCATTAACGTCAAGAATGCTGACGGCTCCAGCACTCCCTGGGTATTGACCCTCGGTTCCGCGACAGCTCTCGCGCAGCGCGGGATCGGCAAGACCGGACCGAACGCGCTACACACCGGTGACAAGATTACGGTCAAGCTCCTTCCTGCGAAGGACGGCAGTCCCTTGGGTGCCCTCAGATCCGTCGTCATGCCGGATGGACGCGTGATCCAGATTTCCTCCGGCCCGAACGACTAAACAAAAAGGGGGATTATCGTGAAATTTCTTGTGACAAGTCTCGGGATCGCAGTCGCTCTGACGATCAGCGCGACGTCCTCGGCCTTTGCGCAACAAGCAGGTGCTGCACCTGCGGGAGCGCCGGCCCAGGGTGGTCAAGCTGGTGCAGGCCGCGGCGGCGCACAAGGTGGTGGTCGCGGCGGACGCGGCGCCCCGCCGTACACTCCGGCTGCCGGTGCGAAGGACCTGAAGGCCGTGATGTTCAACTGGGCCTGGTACACAGGAATGCTGCGCAGCAGTGAGGAATACGATGTGCTCATGTCGCTCGAATATCAGGGCAAGGGCACGATGCAGGTGGACGGCCTGCCCTGCAATGTGACGAAGTATCGGACCAGCATCAGCTATCAGACGTCGGGTGAACGTATCCAGATCTCCGGCACTCGGCCTAATGGCCAGAGTTGCTCCAATGTCGAAGTCCTTAGTGGAGCGTATGCCTGGAACGAAGACATTCCCGGCGCCGAGCTCGTCGCGGGCAAAGGCAAAGCCACTCCGATGCCGGCAACCGTTGAGGAGCGGATGATTCGACTGTGGTCAAGTCCGCAGGGTGCATGGAAGGCCGCATTCGCCGGGACTTCGCCGGACGCGCCTCCAATGACTCCCAGACCGCAACGGCTGGCTGCCGATATGACGACGATAGGTAAAACGTCCGTCGCATGGGAAAGTAACAAGCCGGTGGTGACGTTCCCGATTCCGGGCGTCCCGAATGCAGCGGCGACCGCCACACTCGACGCAAAATTCATGGCCGAAAAGGTCGTGGTGAAAAATGGCGCCAACACTTACGAGTTCACTTACAGCGACTATAAAGACTGGAACAATCCACTCAACCCAGCCGAAGCGTTGTACGCGGGAAAGATGACGGAGAAGAAGAACGGCACCGTCGTCCGCGACATTACGACGACTGTGACGGAAACGGGACAGATGTACGTCGTAATGCCGGTTCCGGCCAGCGTCAAGGCGGCGATCAAGCCAACGAATCAGCCTCCAAACTGGAATCTACTAGCCTACTCCGCGGCACCGGCGACGCAGACTGCAGCCGTCACAACGCCGCGCCGCGCTGATGGTAAACCGGACATGACGGGAAACTGGGGTGGCCCTCTTAATCCAGTCTCTGGTGGTGGAGCCCGCCGATGTGGTCCAACGCAGCTCAAGTGCACCGAACCCATGGACAACTTTTGGGTGGACTATGAGTGGCTCTCGCCTTCGCGTTTTGGAGTGTCTGGCCGTCCCGTTTACAAACCCGAGTTTTGGGACAAGATTCAGGAACTCGATCAATGGACGAACAAATACGATCCCGTTATGACGTGCCAGCCCCTGGGACTGCCACGGCAGGGAACGCCATTCCGGATTATCCAAAACGATAAAGACATCCTCATGTTCTACCGGCAGTACGCCGATTACGGGGGCGGAAACACGGAATTCCGCGACATCCCAACCGACAACCGCGCACGCAACGACGCGACGGCGATCGTCGGAACGTACTATGGGTACAGCATCGGTAAATGGGAAGGCGATACGCTCGTCATCGACTCCACTTCATTCGTCGATTCGACGTGGTTGGGACGAGGCGGCCTCTTCCATTCCGACAACATGCGTATCATCGAGAAACTCACGCGTGTCGGAAATGAACTCCGGTACGACATGACGATCGAAGATCCCGATTCGTTCGTTGAGCCCTGGGTGATGGCGACCCGCGTCCTGCGCGCCGGAAACGGCGACGCTCAGATTGTTCCGGAACGCTCGAATTGCGAAGTGTACGAAACCGGTAAGATCACGAACCAGTTGAGGCACTAACCGTCCTTTCAGGAAAGAAAACTTCAGCCCGTTTCGGAGTCACTTCGGAACGGGCTGTTTGTTTATGTGGACAGAGGATGTTTCACTTGTTAGCCGTCCTTCTTCAGTCTTATCTCCTCCCATCTCATGTCCAGAAGCAAGGGATCCAGTATGTAAGTGAATTCGCCTTCTGGCGAGACATGCGCGGCGGCAGCGCCATCGGGTAATTGCATCATGTCGTCTGGTTCTTCTTCAGACATTCTGTGGTCCAGCTACGACACGGCTAGCGGGCTCGGATTAACCCGCGCCGAGCGAGCGTTTCTTGCGAGCGAGGGAACTGCTACGGACGCGACAGCTCCCGCAGCAGCGGCGGGTTCATCGGGTTGAGCAGAGTTGCCCCGCTCCCACGACGTCGTATTTGTGTAGCCCATCGTTTCAGCGACTCGGCACGCTTCCTCATACGACAGGGCAAAAGTAGTTTCAGGCTCTTCACAGTCGAGATGCCACACAAAGGCTATGAGCAAGTTGGGAAACTTGGCGTATTTCCGATCGAGACCGAAGCTCCTATTCGAAGCGGCCTTCATCTGTATTGGGCGAGCAACAAACCTCTCAACATTGGCAAAAAGATCGGCATAGGCGATGACGTCAATACCGCGATCACGCAGCGGTATCGAAACTTCGAGTCCTGCACAAAGGAGTTGTCTGATTAATTCATTCGGGCCGACGATCTCTACGATTTGCGAGTCCATGTTTCCGCTTTCTCCTCTCGTCCACCCATCGCTTCACGTCAGCCGCGAGTCGCGCGACGACTCTTTGGCGTTTTGGATTTAGGTTGAGCGCGGCTCGCCGGTTGCAACGTTTTGTTAGGTAGCCCGCCATGACTCCGAACTGTCCGTGCAGTGTCCAGTATTCCGCGAAGTGCGGCGTTCACCGACTGCCCCGTTGGAAAGGCGGCAGCAATGTCAGGCTCAAGTACGACGACATTGCTTTCTCGCCGAAGCTTTTCCAAGTACTTGCCACGAACACCGCCGGGCATCGCGGCGAAGTCGTATTCCGCTCGGATTTCGTCTTTAAGTTGGTTTATCTTCATAAAAGCGTGTTTCCTGTCGTGTCGCTCGACGTGCGCTGATAATTCGAATGATGTCGTCGCCTTCAGTATGTGCTACTACGAGCAATTCTCGCTTCGTCGATTCACCGATAGTCACGAAACGAGATTCATTATCTGAATGATCCAAACTCGGAAAAGTTGTTGAGAGAGGATCCGTGAAAACCGTTGCAGCATCGTGAAAGTCAATACCATGCTTGTCGAGGTTCGCTGCTGCCTTGTCCCGATCCCACGTGATCTGCACTCGCGCCAGTATACGCCCGACGGCAGCGGCAGTCCTGACCTTCAGCTCCACGCGCTCCACGCCTGTCGATTCAAGCTTGAGCACTACCCCCTCGCGCAATTCGTTGTGCAGTCTGGATACAGAGGCGTATGATCCTACCGAATTTTCATGGACAAGTTGCCGATCCCCGTCCAGATAAGGAGTTCTAAAAATGCTAAATCGCCTGATGGGTGTGAGCACTCTCCTTCTAGTGGCGCTGGCGTCGTCGGAAGCCGCTTTCGCTCAGAACGGTCAGCGAGGAAAATCTTTTGACCCGCATGATCTGTCTGGATTCTGGGACCTCACCAATACTGGACTGCCACGCGGCGCCCTGAACGCAACGAGCAACAATCGGCCACAGATGACGCCGGAGGGATTGGGAAAGTTTCGTAAGACGAAGACGGGAACTGCCAGCGCATTAAGTAATGGAGCTTTCCCGAACGAAAAAGATTGGAATGATCCGATCCGGTGGTGTGATCCGACGGGTTTTCCGCGCATCATGTGGAACCCCCCGCCGACGGGAATGAGGTTTGCCCAGGCTGGTGAGGAAGTGATTCAGTTCTTCCAGAATAACCGCGCCTGGCGCGACATCTGGACGGATGGGCGAAAACTTCCGAACACTGAAACGGCGGACTCACGTTGGTACGGTTACGCAGTCGGCCATTGGGAGGGAGATACGTTTGTTGTCAACTCGAACGGCTTCGAGGAAAACTCCTGGCTTGACCAATATGGCTCCCCGCACAGCGACCAGATGACAGTGGAAGAACGCTACCGCCGCGTGGACCATGACCATCTGGAAATGACCCTGAACATCACGGACCCCAAGACCTATGTCGGAACCTGGAAAGGCGATAAGAAGATCTTTCAATTGGTAGAGAAACCCACGCGCTCGGCATTCGGTGATTTTCCCGAAGACATCTGTGTATGGTCCGAGACGAAACGAGAGATCCACAAGTAATTAAGGAGGCGTGGGGGGACCGGCCCGACGCTAAGAAAAGGAGACGGTAATATGACGCGAAAAACTGCTCGTTCATTTCTAATGACGCTGGGTTTCCTGGCGATTTCAAGCTCCATCATCATGGCGCACCATGGAACAGCAGGTGTGTATGACTACACTGTCCGCATCACGACGAAAGCGACAGTCACGCAATACATATGGTCCAATCCCCATGTCCAGGTCTATTTCGCCTTGAAGAATGACAAGGGCGAAGAGCAAACCTGGGGTATCGAGACAGTGAGTCCGGGAAACGCGCTCGCGAATGGCTGGAACAAGAGCACATTCAAGGCTGGGGACGAACTCCTGGTGAGTCTCGTTCCGGCCAAGGGCGACAGGACTTTCGGCACTTGCGCTCAACTCCTGTTCGTTAAGGATGGCAAGAGGCTCGGCGGCAACGGCAGGTGCGGACAGGGAACCGAGGCTGTCGACATGAATACACTTCCAGTAAAGCCCGGCTACACGAAGGTTGAAGTGAAGATGCCAAAAGACACTCGCGAGAGGCCCGAGTCCGAGCAAGAGAAGTAAGGAACTGTTTTTGATGAAGGGAGTCTCCACATGACGTATCGTCAGTTAAGGCTGCGCGCTGTCGCGCTTGCGCTTCGTCAGTTAAGGCTGCGCGCTGTCGCGCTTGCGCTTCGCCAGTTAAGGCTGCGCGCTGTCGCGCTTGCGCTTCGCCGCATGGCCTTGTTTGCTCTTCTGGTTTTGTCGGCTCTGACACCGGTGCTCTTTTCGCAGAACAGGCAAACGCGAGGGCAAGCGCCGCAAGCACCGCCGTCAAATCTGCCCTTTGATCCGCACGACATCTCAGGCATTTGGAGAAATCCGGGAGGATTCGATCCTATCATCGGCATGAATCGTCCTCCCATGACGGAATGGGGAAAGGAGAAGTGGAGTAAGACCAGAGCCTCCGCCAGAAATACGCCGCTGGCATTTGGATTCTACCAGGACCAAAAAGATTGGAACGATCCGCTCTTCCTATGCGACCCGTCCGGTTACCCCCGCAACCTGGACTACAGTAACTACCGATTCGTTAAGCTTCCCGACGAGTTCGCGATGTTCTTCGAACGGGACCGTGTATGGCGCGACCTTTGGACGGACGGGCGCAAGCTGCCGGGACCTGAAGCAAAGCCGCGCTGGTATGGATATGCGACTGCCCACTGGGAAGGAGACACCCTCGTCGTTGAATCTACCGGTTACGATGAGCGAAGCTGGATCGATCCCTACGGCTCCATCCACAGTGACCAGATGCGTATCGAAGAGCGTTTCAAACGCCTCGATCATGACAGTCTGGAATTCAGCATGACGCTGACCGACCCGAAGGCATACACGGGGGCCTGGAGCGGCAAGAAAGTGTTGAAACTGATGAACTCCTCACAGCAAATTCAAAAGGGCCTCTGGGGTACAAGGCCGGACGGGACGGCATACGGAGACATTCGAGAAGAATATTGTGTCTATTCCATCGAGCGCACTTTCTGGCAAGGCCGACCTCTTGAAGGAGTTGGCGGAACAACGGGTGGGGACAAGAAGTAAACGCTCGAGCGTATATGAACTTCTTTCTGACCGCGATTGCTCTCTGGCTGCTGAGTAGCGCACCGGCAGCGGGCCAGGCTGCGCCTGCAAGGCAGCTCATGTCGGAACAGGCCTTCAAAAACGTTACCGTGCTCAAGGGAATCCCCGTCGATGAATTCATGAACACGATGGGATTCATTTCCGCCGCCACGAACTACAACTGTATTGATTGCCATGTCGAACCGAAGGCGGAAGGCGATTGGAGCGTCTACGCGCAAGACACTCCCCGCAAGGAGACCGCACGCCGAATGATTCTGATGGTTCAGGAAATCAATCGGACGAATTTCAAGGGAGTGCGCGTCGTGACCTGCTACACATGCCATCGCAATCTCCAGGGCTCTCCCAAGATCACGCCGAGATTGGCGGAGCAGTACGGCGAGCCGCCCACGCTCGATCCCAATGAAGTCGAGATTACTCGGCAAGCGACTGGGGCGCCTTCCGCCGATCAGGTCTTTGACAAGTATCTCCAGGCAGTCGGAGGAGCGCAGAAAGCAGCCGCCGTCACCAGCATCGTCTTCAAGGGCACATACGAAGGGTATGCAGAACCCAAGGCGCCTGTGGACATTTATATTAAGGCTCCAAATCAGCGCACCATGATCGTGCATAC
>CAZWGA010000137.1:0-6615 GCA_964633285.1 uncultured Solibacteraceae bacterium
CGAATGAGGTCGTTGGATATTCCATCAAATACGCCCAACGGATTTCGTCTCCGGATGGAAGCGAGCGCATCATTCTTCTGACAGATCGACGGCTGGGCTCCAACTCGAATGCGTGGAAACCAACGGGAGCCGGCACTCCAGGCGACTACGAATTTACTCTTCTCGAACTGCGCCTGGATTCAAAGGGCAAAGGGGAAGGAAAGTCGTCGCTGACCACAAAGGTCGTACTGGATAACGACGGCAAGATGCTCGCTCTCGATAACTACGCCACAACACCGGCAATCCTTCAGGGCGTGAGCCGCTGAATTCATTCCTTTCCGATCGGCTTAGGACTCAGAAGCGGCTTCCTGACCGGCATCGGTAACTTGTCCCATTGTTCCGGAGTAAGAACCTGAAGAACGCTCATCAGCATTCGGGAATTCGCTTTCTCGAGTTCTGCGCGCGCACTCGCGATGCGATCAATCTGACTGTTGATTTTGGCTTCGGCTTCCGGCGCGGGCCGGCCATTCGCCAGCAGCGGTTCCATGACAATTTCTTCTTTTTCAAGAGCCGCGTTGAGATCGATCAGCTTCAAACGATACTGCTGAAACATTTCATCCATTTTCTTTTGCTGGTCTGCGGACAAGTCGAGAGTCTTCACCCACTCGGGATTACGCCAGAAAGTTCCTTTGACTGTAGCCTGCAGTGATGCCAGGGGCGAGACTGTGCCTTGTTTAAACAGCGGTCCAGCCTGGGGTTGAGAGAATTGGTCCAACTCCTTCTTCAAACGGATGACTTCAGGATGTTTCGGCGTGTACTTCCGCAACGCATCCTGATAGGCCTCCTCCACCTTTTGATACTCCGACGCCAGTTTCTTTTTCCTGATAACTTCGTCCGATGCCGGATCCTGCGGTAGCGCGATCGCGGGCAATGCAACGGTCACCAAAATCAAGGAAACGATGATTCTCAAACTTTTCATCGGCGGCCTCCCCTGTCTTCCAAGGTCGTATCGGATATCAGATTCATCAGCGGCTCCATCGAAACGGGAACGTCCCGGGAGAGCTGTGCCTGGACCTGTTCGAGCAACAACGCATCCTCGATGGCTCTGGCCTCCCGTTCCCGATCACTCGCATTTTTGTAAATCGGAATAACGACGAGCGCAATCGACACAACGCCGGCCAGGGCCCACCGCAAGGGGCGGCTTGCGGATGGCGATGCGGGCTCCGTGAGAAACGCTGTGCGCGGCGCAGGAGTGCGAGCTGCCCACCGATCCACGGCACCGCGAAACGTCGACAAGGTTTCCTTGAGCCGCGAAATCTCCGCCGCACATTGCGAGCAACCGGCGGCGTGTTGCGCCTGCTCCGAAGCAGCCTCGCCGATCATCGACTCTAAAATTTCATCCGTTGTCAGATGACGCGTCATTTCAAACTCCCATTTGTTTTCGAATCGAGCGGAGCGCGCGGAAGAGATGTACTTTCACGGCTCCTTCCGTGATGCCGGTTACCGCCGCAATATCGAGCAAGTCCATGTCCTCAACGAAACGAAGCAGGAAAACGGTGCGCTGCCGTTCCGATAGAATGGCTGTCGCTGCCCAAACGGCTTCGACTTGTTCCCGGATGAGGGCCTTCTTTTCCGGCGTAACGCCCATATCGGGCAGGTTGTCGCTGATCGACGCACTGTCCACCGCTGTCCACGAAGCCCGCTTCCAGAATTGAATGCGCCGATTGCGGCCGTGATCCTTCACAAGATTTGCAGCGATGTGCAGCAACCAGGTATTGACGCTGGCATCCCCTCGAAACCGGCTTCGGCCCCGGTACGCCCGCAGAAAGCAGTCCTGGGTCAGCGTTTCCGCGGCATCCTGGTCTCGCACCGATGCGAGTACAAATCGAAAGATGCGGGGCCAGTGGATTTCGACAACTCTGTCAAAGTCTTGAAGTTCGACAACGGGGGTTTCCATGCCGGCTGTAATCAACGAAGAAACTGTTGTCGAATTCATCGTACGAATAGACGTACTTCAGAGGCGCAGGGTTAACACCTCTCCCGGAGGGGGAGAGGTGTCCGCTGCTTCGCGACGGCCGTCGAGGGTTTAGAAGACGTACTTCAACGCAAGCTGCATGATTCGAGGATCGGCGGCGGCCACCGATTTGCCGAATGTCTGGCTATTGAGCGCTGAACTCGGATTCATTGGATTCACGTGATTCGGCGCATTGAAAGCCTCCGCCCGGAACTCGACGGAGTGCCCTTCAAGAATCTGGAAGCGGCGGGTTAAGCCCAAATCCAGGTTGATCAGCCCGGGGCCGCGCACCTGGGCCGCATTACCGTATCCGCACGAAAGCGTAACGGCGCTGCATATGCCGGTGGCTTGCGTGGGAACGGCAAACGCATTGATGTTCAGCCATCCATCCTTGCTCTTGTTGGGGAGAAAGGGGTCGGCGAGCACCTGATTGGCACGGCCGTTGTCGGTGGTACCCGTCAGAGCCGTATCGACTCCGCTCGTGACGCGAAACGATGATCCAGACATCAGTTTCAGAATCCCCGACAGTTGCCAACCGCTGAATAACCTGCGGGCCATGGCGTTGGTGAACTTCGGACTCTCGACCACTGTCGAAAGATTCACGATGTGCGCTCGATCTCCCGAGCAATTTGAACGATTGTATTTGCGAAAGCCCGGCGTGATTCCTCCGGAACCCGGCTGAGAGACCACTCCGTCGCCAATACAGTGCGAATAGGTGTAATTGCCCAATACCGTCAGCCCATTTGCGCGCCGCCGCTGAACGGTGAGCAGCATCGCATGGTAACTGCCGGTACCGCCGTCTTCCAGATCACCAATGGCGTTGTAGTACTTGCCCTGGTCCGGGTTGGCCAACGTCAGGACTTTACGCTGAGGCAAGTTACCGGTGTTGGCACCGGGCGCATACACGGAATAATCCATCTGGATTTGGGGCCCCCAGAGATGGACATCCTCGTTACCCAGATAATTCCCGGCGAACAACCAGTTTTGTCCGACCTGCCGTTGAACGCTCAAATTCCACTGATGGATGTACGATGACTTGGCGTTCTGACGGAGATTGTCGTATGCGCCATTAAGCTGGAACGCTGACGTTTTGGAAAAGACTGAAGGAAGCGGATTCCCTCCGGGGTAACCGGCCGTGTAGGTTGCCGATGGAAGCGACCACGGGTCCGAAAAAGTCGGATTGGAAATTGAAGTTGTGCCGTTCCATGGCGACCCCGCGCCATTTCCATAAAACGTCCACATCGGCGGCAAGTCTGCAAATATGCCGTAGCCTGCTCGCACAACCATCAAACCGTCGCCTTTCGGATCCCACGCTAATGCCACACGCGGTACGAAATGGGCCAGCCGGTTGAACATGAACTTGCCGCCGGAGGGAGCAAGTTCGTCACCCGACATCACAGTTCCGATCGGAGCCTGCGGATAGGATGCGCTCTTGTATCCGGACTTGTACAAGTCGTATGTGAAATAGTTGTGCCGTCCCTGGCCGTCATAAGGCGAAATAAACGGTTCCCATCGAACGCCGTAATTCATTGTTAAGTGTCTTGTCGTTTTCCAACTGTCCTGGATGTAGGCACCGAAATAAGTCTGCCGGGGATAAAGAAAACTCTTCGTGCCCGCGCTGAATCCCGAAGGTAGTCCCATTAGAAAATCCGACATCGCGAGTCCCGTGCCGTCCGGAACACCGGCAATGGTGCTTGTGCGGTTGCCGTTAAACGTGAACGTCGGATTTGCGGCAACATTCGAATTGGCATTGAAATTCGAATGACTGTAATAAGCGCCGAATCCCAACTGGTGTGCTCCGCGGATCCAGCTCACGTCGTCCGCGGCCTGTCCTTCAACCGAGTTGTAGTAACCCGGTTGGACATTCACTCCCGAAACCGTAAATCCATTCGGATTGATACCGTTCGCAAGACCCGAACCAACGCCCAGATTCATGTGACCCGGGAAAGGCACCCACACATTCTTCACACCGATCTTATTGAGATCGATAACATCCGGATTGATTCGGGGATTCAACGTTCGGACGGCCGTCAAGTGAACCGCATTAACAATGCCGCTGCTGATCAGATAAGTGTCCCCAAAAACCAACGTGTGCGCGCGCTGGTTGATCTGGCCGCTTGAACTCGTGAGAATGTTTTTGCCGTCAAAATCCCATGGCTGATCCTTCCGGGCTCCCATATAGCGAACCAACATCGAATGTTTGTCGCTCTTCTGAAAGTCGACGCGACCCACCGTCAAATATTCACTCGGGTTACTGACCCCGCCAAACGTGACGAGACCGCAAGGATCGGTGGACTTCGGAAAGCGCGGATCGTTCACCAGGGCCAGGGCAATCGGCGAGAACAGCTTGGGATCAACCGTGTTTCTGGGGAACCCATTCGTGCCGAACGGAGCTCTCAGCGTGACGGTCTTGTTGCTCTGACACGCCGGAGATGCAAAATCGGTGAAATCGCCTGCAAGCATTTTCGCGGTAGGAACAAAAGAACGATTCGCCGTTGGCGTTGAGCGCTGAACCGTCGCCTGTTCGCCGGCGAAGAAGAAGACTTTGCTCTGAACGATAGGTCCGCCGATCGTTCCGCCGAACTGATTGCGCTTCAACCCATCCTTGCTGGTGGCGTAAAAATTCTGGGCATTCAGGGCTCCGTTGCGCAGAAATTCAAAAGCGTCCCCATGAAATCCGTTGGTGCCCGACTTCGTGACGGCGTTGATTGTACCCGCCGCATGATGCCCGTATTGCGCTGCCAGTCCGCTCGTCTCCACCTTGAACTCCTGCAATGCATCCGGAAAAGGCAGGGGCAGATTCAAATTGTTCTCGGGATCGCCGTGGGTTCCACCATCCAGCATGTAGTTCAAGCCGCCGTTCATGCCGCCGCCGACCTGAATAACCACTGTGGCGTAATTGCGAACTCCGGAATTGAGCGAACCATCTGTTGTGGGAACCGCTGCGCCGGCAAGAAAGATGAGTTCGGTTGGATTACGCCCATTGAGCGGCAACTCCAGAACCCGCTGATTGTCGATGACATTCCCGACGCCGGAATTCCTCGTTTCGACAAGAGCCGCATCCGCCTTCACCTCCACCTGGTCGGAAAGCTGGCCGACTTGAAGAACGGCGTTCACCGTGGGATTTGTACCCACCTGCAAAACAATTCCGGTTTGCACATACGATTTAAACCCGGGCAGCGCAGCCTCGATGGTGTATGGCCCGATCTGCAGGTTTTGGAGAATATAAGAGCCGGTTTCATCCGTTACCGCCGAGCGCTTGGCGCCGGTGGCCGTTTGGGTTGCCGTAACCTCCACGCCCGGTAAAACGGCTCCGCTCTGATCCTTCACCGTGCCGCTGATTTGGGCCGTTGCCTGTGCCCAGATCAATGTGGCTCCAAATGAACAAATAATGGCGGCCAGGGCGGCTGCCCGTACAATAGATTTCCGCACCATAGATTTCCCTCCTCGTCCAGAAGACGGGTTCAGTCTTTAGTTTTTTCTTTTAGAGGCGAGTTACTGATTAGCGTTGGTACCTTTTACTCTTCCGAGCCATTCCACAAGACGTTCTAAATCTTCATCGCTGATATTGGCACCCCGCGTTTTCATTTGAACAGCGATGACGCGCCACTCGTCGGGGCTGTATCTCAACTTCATGATGCGATCGAGGCCGTGACAGTTAACACAGGAACGATTTAAAACAAGAATGGCTTCCGGATCGGAAAAGAAAACGGTGATCTCGGGAGGAACGTATGTTCTTGGAAAAGGTTTCGATGTTGGACCGAATTTCGAAACGAGCCAGTCGAGAAGAAGATTCCGGTCCTGCTCCGAAAGAACGGGTGTCCCTTCGGCAAGCGGCGATTTATGTTTAGTCTCCAGCAGGGACTGCCATCCGGCTTTGTCCAAAGCGAAGAAGGCGTAATCATCGATTCCGTGGCATTGCGTGCAGTTTTTCCGAATGACGTTCCACACAGGTCCGTCGGGCCGATCCACTTTCGGACGAGTTGCTCCCCGGTTTTGCCCGGCAAGCGGCGCCGCCGCGACGACGGCAAGAATCAGAAGAACGGCCCAAACCGCGCGTCTATCCAACATGAATTTCATCCCGCCAATCCGGGGAGGCGGCCGGTGCTGTCGCCCAGGCTGTCCTGAACAATCGTCTTTTGCTTGTGTTCATCCCACCATTCGACTTTGTGAATGCCGTACAGATCGAGAAGACTCAGCAGCATATTGGAGCACCGCTGCACGTTATCGGGAAACACGATGTGACGGTTGCCCTTGAACTTTCCATCGATACCGCCAATAAGCTCGACCGGCACTTTTTCATGAGCGTGACGATGGGAATTGCCCATGTTCGTTCCCTTGTAAATCAGCACGTGGTCCAGGATCGTGCCGTCACCATCCGGAGTGTTACTCAAACGCTCGACAAACTTCGCGAGATTCTGAACGTGATATCTGTTGATCTTCGCGTATTGAGCGATATTCTCCGGCTTGTCTCCGTGATGGGATGATCCGTGCCATCCGCCGTTAAAGCCGGATTCCGGGAAACTCTGTCCCGTCAGATCGCGGCCCAGCATGAAAGTAATCGAACGTGTGATGTCTCCCTCGAAAGCCAGCGCCATCAGGTCGTACATCAGGCCGTAGTG
>CAZWGA010000138.1:0-6558 GCA_964633285.1 uncultured Solibacteraceae bacterium
TCCGCTCGACGGCACGTTTACACCGATGCCGAACGGTGATTATCTGTGGCGCGTCAACGACCATGCAAAGACGCGACTCGAAATCGCGCGGCATTCGAAGATCGATGCAGAAGCCTACGATGAGTACGGCAAAGCCATGGCCGAGATGGGACGCTTCGTCAAGCCTATTCTCGCGATGACTGCTCCCGATCCTGCTTCGCTGGCGTTGAAGGGCCTGTCCGATCTGTTATTCCTCGCGCGCCGTTTTCAGAAACTCCCTCATGAGGACAAATACAATCAGGTCCAGCTCATGACGATGAGCGCTGCCGACTTTCTCGACCAATGGTTCGAGACGGATGTTTTGAAGGCAACCATGTCGGCCTCAGGAATTATTGGTACTTTTCTGGGAGTCCGTTCTCCCGGAACGGCGTACGTTCTGCTTCACCACTACATGGGAGAGATCGACGGCGCATTTCGCTCGTGGGGTCTGGTTCGCGGCGGCACGGGCGCTATTTCGAACGCAATCGCGTCGGCAGCGCGGGAAGCGGGCGCGGAGGTTCGGCTTGAAGCGCCGATCGCCCGGATCTCGACAAGGGACGGCAAAGCTCATGGCGTTGTTCTTGAGAACGGAGACGAGATTTCGGCGCATGTGATTTCATCCAGCGTCGATCCTCGCCTGACGTTCCTGAAAATGGTGGGCGCTGAGAATCTTCCCGCGGATTTCGTCGAAGATGTCGGCCGTTACAAGTTCCGGGGCTCGTCGGGGAAAGTGAATCTCGCGCTGGATGCGCTTCCCGACTTTAAGTGCCTTCCCGGAGAGGGACCGCACCTCCGCGGAGCTGTTTCAATTTCGCCATCGGTGGAATACATGGAGCGCGCGTACGACGAAGCGAAGTACGGACGCTTTTCGCGCCGGCCGTACATCGACATCGTCATTCCCAGCCTGACGGATCCTTCCGTAGCGCCGCCGGGCAAGCACGTGATGTCATGCTTCGTGCAGTACGCTCCGTATTCCTTGAAAGAGGGAAGCTGGGACGAAAAGCGTGAAGAGTTCGGCGATACGGTCATTCGTACGATCGCCGAATACGCGCCGAATCTGCCCGATATCATTCTTCACCGTCAGGTTCTGACACCGCTGGATATTGAACGCAGGTTCGGCCTTTCGGAAGGCAACATCTTTCAGGGCGAACTGTCGCTCGAGCAGCTATTCTTCCTTCGCCCTGTTCCCGGTTGGGCTCAATATCGAACTCCTATTCGCAACCTTTATATGTGCGGCTCCGCCACTCACCCGGGTGGCGGGATCATGGGAGCGCCCGGTCTCAATGCGGCAAAGAAAATCCTGAGCGAGTGGAAAAACTGATGGCCGGTGAGCGCGGACGTGTGGTGATCATCGGTGCGGGTCATAACGGGCTGGTCGCCGCCTGCTACCTTGCGAAAGCCGGATTCGCGCCGCTGGTTCTGGAGCGCCTGGGGATTCCCGGAGGAATCGCGGTCACCGAAGAAATCCACCCCGGGTTTCGATGTCCTTCGGTGATGCATTCGCTCGGTCCTCTCATGCCTCATATTGCCCACGATCTTCAACTGGCGAAGCATGGACTGAAAACCATCCATCCGGAAATTCGACTCACCGCTTTGCCGCCGGATGGCCGGGCGTTGCGTATCTACAATGATGCACAGCGTACGGCGAGTGAACTCGCGAGCCTGTCAGTCAAAGATGCGAGCAGGTATCCCGAATTCTGTGACGCTTTCAGAAATGTGGGACAAGCCCTTGCCCCGATGCTGTCGCTGACGCCGCCGGACGCTGAACATCTTTCAATAAAGGACTATTTGAATCTCGGGAGTCTTGGACTCAAATTCCGCGCGCTGAAGAAGAAGGATGCGTACCGCGTGCTTCGATGGGGTCCGATGGCAGTCGCGGATCTGGCGGCCGAATGGTTTGAAAATGAATTGTTGCGGGCAGTGGTCGAAGCACGAGGGATTTTCGGAGCGTTTGCCGGTCCGTGGTCGGCCGGTACATCGCTTGGCCTGCTCCTGCAGGCTGCGATCGATCGGCATGCGCTTGCGCCCGCGTCTTTTGTCGAGGGTGGTATTGGAGAATTGGGACGAGTCCTCGCGAAAGCGGCATCGGCCTCGGGCGCAGAACTTCGAATGGGAGCGGAAGTCACCCGAATTCAGGTCCACGGCGGTAAAGCCGCCGGTGTCGCGCTTTCGAGCGGCGAAAAGATTCAGGCGACGGCCGTCGTATCCAGCGTCGATCCGCATCGAACATTCCTTGAGCTTGTCGATGCGACCGAACTCGAACCCGGCTTTCTCTCGAAGATACGAAGTTATCGATTGATGGGAACTGTCGCGAAGGTCAACCTTGCTTTGTCCCGATTGCCGGAGTTTACAGCGGCCAAGGACAGCGCCGACCTGGCGGGGCGAATCCATATCGGGCCGGATACGGACTATCTCGAGCGCGCTTTTGATGCCGCGAAGTACGGCGATTTTTCCGAACATCCGTATATGGATGTCACGATACCTTCGATCGCCGATCCGTCGCTCGCTCCCAAAGGCGGCCATGTCATGTCCATTCATGTTCAATATGCCCCGTATCGTTTGAGGGAAGGCGATTGGAATTCCCGCCGCAATCAACTGGGTGATTCGGTCATTCGCGCGCTCTCTGCGTACGCGCCAGATCTTGCAGGCTCCATTCTTCAACGGCAGGTTCTGACGCCGTTGGATCTGGAGACGACGTATGGTCTCACCGGTGGTCATATTTTCCACGGCGAGCACGCACTGGATCAGTTCTTCGCTTTCCGGCCGGTTCTGGGTTGGGCTCGATATCAGACTCCGATCCAGGGCCTGTTCCTGTGCGGAGCGAGCACCCATCCCGGCGGCGGCATTACGGGTGGGCCGGGAGCGAATGCGGCGCGGGAGATCATTCAAAGGGGCTGACAGCGCGCCCCGGCGGCTTCCCGAGGGAGGCGTAGAATACCGGCATGAGTTTCATCCTGTCGTTGGCGGCCGTGGCGCTGGCCACGCTGGTATGCAAGCTGGCCGTTGTCGCCAATGCAACGACTGCGGGTTTTGCATACCTCATTGCCGTTCTGCTTGTGGCTGCCGCATGGGGTCTTGCAGAATCTGTTGTCGCCTCGATCGCAGCGACGGTTTCTTTTAATTATTTCTTTTTGCCTCCTGTGGGAACCGTGAGAATTGCCGACCCGGAAAACTGGGTTGCGTTCTTTACCTTCCTGATCAGTTCGCTGATTGCCAGTCAATTGTCGAATCGCGCGAAGCGCCGCACGATTGAAGCAAGCACGAGGCAGTTGGAAATGGAGCGGCTGTATGCTCTGAGCCGCGCGATTATGGCTATGGATTCGAGTCAGCCGATGGGAGCCGAGATCGCCCGGGAACTGGCGCAGATCTGCGAAATTCCGGCAGTTGCGATTTACGATCGTGGCACGGATACCGTGTATTACGGAGGCAGTGCGATGCCTGATGTGGAATCCCGGCTGAAGGAAATTGTCTCGAATGGATCTGCGGGCAAAGCCGGAGACGACGGAATGATGATTGCGCCGCTACGCCTCGGAGATCAGAACATCGGAAGCGTTGCATTCGAGCGCGGCGAGCTTTCCAATACGGCGCTGCAAGCGCTGCTGAACCTCATGGCCATGAGTCTTGAAAATGCGAGGAGCCGCGATATCGCAACACGAGCAAAAGCAGCCCGTCAAAGCGAGGAATTCAAGTCGACGCTCCTCGATGGATTGGCTCACGAATTCAAAACTCCGCTGACGTCCATTCGGGCCGCCACCACGGCATTGCTCGCTTCCAACGTATCGGACGCCGAACAGCGCCACGAGCTCCTTACGATTGTCGATCAGGAGGCGGACCGCCTCAGCCGCCTTGTCACGGAAGCCACTCACGTCGCTCGCATCGAGGCGGGTCAAATTCATTTGAACCGGGAATGGCATGCAGCCGATTCGTTGCTGGAAAGAGTCTTGATGCAAGCCGAACCGCACCGCGACGGAAGGCGTGTCGATTGCCATGTCGCTACCGATGCCCCGAAGGTTCTTATCGATCCCGATCTTTTCCAGCTCGCCCTGACTCAACTTGTGGACAATGCTATGAAGTATTCGCCACGGCGTTCGCCGATCGGAATTTTCCTTCGGACTGAAGGAGGAAACATCGTTATTGTCGTGCACAATGAAGGCGAGCCACTCTCAGATGCGGAGCGGGCGAGAGTGTTTGAGAAGTTTTATCGCGGTCAGAACGTGAGACACCGCGTTGCCGGAACCGGCATGGGATTATCGATCGCGCGCGAGATACTTCTGGCGCACGGCGGCGACATTCAAGTCAACAGCAGCAACGAGCGGGGAACGGAGTTTGTTGTGACGATTCCGGGCGGAAAGGAAGGACAGTGAGTTCCGCAAGAATTCTGGTCGTCGATGATGATCCCCAGATCCGTCGCGTTCTCCGGACGGCGCTCGTCGCGCAGGGTTACGAAGTCTTCGATGCGCGCAACGGCGAGGAAGCGCTGGAAACGGTGAGAGACGAGAGACTGGACCTTGTGATTCTCGACATCAACATGCCGGGGATGAGCGGTCTTGAAACCTGCCGAACGATGCGCTCGGCGTCCGATATTTCGATCATCATGCTGACCGTCCGTGACACTGAAGCCGACAAAGTGGAAGCCCTTGACGCCGGCGCCGACGATTACATGACGAAACCGTTCAGCTCTCCTGAACTCCTGGCCCGAATCCGGGCCGCACTCCGGCGGTCGCCTCAGCTCTCAAACGATATGCAGGTCGTTCGATTTGACGACGTCGAGATCAATTTCAACCTGCGGCGGATTGCCGTGGGCAGCCGTGAAGCGCGGCTCACACCCAAGGAATTCGATCTGCTCCAATACCTGGTCTCGCATCCGAACATTCCCATTGCCCATACGAAGCTGCTGCAATCGGTGTGGGGGCCCGACTATGGAGACGAAGTGGAATACCTGAGAGTGTTCGTGAATCAGCTTCGCAAAAAAATCGAAAAGAATCCTTCGAACCCGAAGTATCTGCTCACCGAACCCTGGGTGGGCTACCGTTTCCACCTGCCTTCGTAACCGTCTCCGGTTCCCTGCGGTGTTCGATTTCATCAAGGATGTCCTTCACCACACCGTCGCGTTCGCCGGATCGAAGCTGCTCCTGCATGCGCCGTAACGCTACACCGACGACATCGCGGTGATGAAGCCGGGAGCCCGCATAGTTCTCGCTAAGGTCAAGCCAGATGTCGTGAACTATTTCGACATCCTCCGGCCAGAGACGCGGAGGATGCGGACCGAGGTTCACAAAAATGGAAGGCCGGTCCGGCGTGATGATTTCGAGAGAAAACGCATGACGCGCTTCGGGCAAACGTTCCCAGGCCTGGCCGATTCTGCGGGCCAGTTCTTCGGAATCCATGCGTGCCGAGACTCCCGTGACGAGCCGCGAGGCCTGGAGCTTCGAAGCGGTTTGAACCATCGCATCGAACGGATTCACCGCCGGAACGACCAGAAGATCGACAGTCTTTCCTTCCTTTTCCGCAACAGCAACGACGCGCGTGAACAGTTCGCGCTCATAATCGGTGAACAACTGGTTTTCGGCCAGATCGTATTCTCCCGCTCCCGTCGTTACGCCGCGAACCGTCATGACAACAATGTCGTGCCGCCGCAGATTCGTTTTTTCCAAAACGCTCTGGAGATGCGTCATGCGGTTGTAATCGCGGACTGCAACAAGTATGCAGCCGGCTCTGGCGTGAATGGCCCCCGTTCCGGCGCTGATCTCGGGCCGCATATCGAGATTGAACTGTTCGAGTCCCTGCTTTGTTTCCCGGCGCGACCTGGCATTCATTCGGCCCGAAACGGTGAACACGATGAAGAGGAGGAGCGTGAATCCAATGCCGCCGATTGTCGCGATCTGCTTCGTGAAAAGATTGGCGATGGCGACGAAGAACAGCACCAGCGTTGTCGAGAACAGGCCGATAGGCCACTCACGTCCTGCGAGCGTGATGTTCAGGGGAGTCTTGTACTCCTGGTCGCGCCTGCGGAATCTCAACACCAGGACTCCCAGCGCTTTCATGAAGAAACTCCACACGACGCCGAACGCGTAAGCTTCGCCGAGCAGTTTCATATCGCCGCGGCTGCCGACGATTGTGGCAACCTGCATCAGGACGATAGCGTTGACAAGGCGGTGAGACGTGCCGAATCTTTTGTGCGGCTGACGGAACCATGCGAAGAGAACGCCATCTTCCGCGAGCCGGTTGAGAACGCCGTTCGCTCCGATGATCGATGTGTTGACCGCTCCCGCGAGAATGAGAACGCCAACCACAACGACGAAGATGTGAAATCCGAGACGTAGCAGCTGCGGTCCGGCAACATGCATGGCAAGACCGCCGAGAAGATTGTCTTTGTATTCCATCCGGATCGAATCCGGAATGATCATGGCCGCCAGGGACGTGATGAAGCCGGTCGAAAAGACGGCCAAACCCCAAACAAATTTTGCCATGATTTTGAAATTTCTGCGGTTTGGCAAAGGAATCCCCCGGCTAACATTACCCAATGTTTTCGAAGCCCCC
>CAZWGA010000139.1:0-6558 GCA_964633285.1 uncultured Solibacteraceae bacterium
AGGCCGTCGATTTTGTGAGTCCAGATCTTCACCCCGACTTTGCCCCACGCCAGATAAATATCGGGGTGATGTCCCTGCTCTTCCGCGATCGCGCCCACTTTATTTGTGAAATCCAGCGCGGTCTTGAAATCTTTGAATTTGAATTCTCTTTCAAGGTGGTGATTGTTCGCGACCGTCCAGTTATCGATTTGTGCCGCCAGCGGACGGATTTCATCGGCAACGAGCGCCGGTACGCCGCCTCGGCAGGGCACGCAGTTCTTTTCAGCAAGTCCAGCCATTGTCAAATCCTCCTTCCTGAATCTTATCCGATTGCTGCGATATAATGCGCGCCGGGAGGAAGAATCAATGACGACATTGACGCGAAGATTCCTGTTGATGATGGCTGTGGGTGTCGCCGCCGCACAGACCGTGACCGCACAGGGAATTCTGATGGTGGTGCAGGAAAAGTCCGGTGTGAATATGTCTACCAATCGAATGCAAATCGATAAAGATCACATGCGCGCCGAATCACGCGGGCCGCAAGGTGGACAAACGGTGATTCTTTTCGATGCTCCAAAGCAGGTCGTCCGCATGGTGGATATGGACAAGAAGAGTTACATGGAAATGACCAAAGCGGACATGGATCAGATGGCGCAGCAGATGAACAGCGCCATGTCGCAGATGCAGGAACAACTGAAGAATGTTCCGCCCGAACAACGCGCAATCGTCGAGCAGATGATGCGTGCCCGGGGCGGCGCGATCCCGGGAGCAGGCGCCCCTCAACAGCCGGCTAAGACTCAATATCGCAGGACCGGCACGGACAAAGTCGGCCAGTGGTCGTGCACAACTTATGATGGATACCGCGGACAGGACAAAGTGTCATCCATCTGCGCTGCCGATCCGAAGGACTTCGGCGTCACTGCCGCGGATTTCGAAATTACGCGTCAGCTTTCCAAATTCCTGAGCACTCTGAATCCTCAGGCAGCGGACCGCACCATTGCCATAGGTTCGCCGGAGGATCAGGGATATTCGGGCGTTCCCGTGCGCACCACGCTCTACGCCAACGGCAATGTTCAATCCACCAGCGAGGTCACCGAATTCCGGCGCGAAACATTCCCGGCTTCCACGTTCGATGTTCCAGCCGGCTTTCAGAAAGAATCGCCAGGTGCTCGCGGCCGAGGCCGATGAATGATCCGCGTCTCGCGGAGCTTGCTTCGCGATTTCGATCCGGCGTCCGGATTACGGTATTAACGGGCGCCGGAGTTTCCGCCGCAAGCGGCGTACCGACGTTTCGCGGACCGAATGGACTTTGGAAAAACTTCAAGCCGGAATCCCTCGCCACTCCCGAAGCGTTTCAGCGCGATCCCAAACTCATCTGGGAATGGTACGACTGGCGCCGCCGGATTCTTTCCACGAAGAAGCCCAATCGCGCGCATGAGGTGCTTGCCGCATGGAGCCGGCGTTACCCGAACTTCACGCTGATTACTCAGAATGTCGACGGGCTTCACGAGCGGGCCGGATCGCAAAACGTTATCCGGTTTCACGGCTCCATCTGGGAAGTGCTTTGTTACAACGGGTGCGAAGAATCGCCGCCGCGATGGTGGGATGAGACGATTCCCTTCTCCGAGATTCCGCCGAAATGCCCGCACTGCGGCGGCCTGATCCGGCCGGGCGTGGTCTGGTTCGGCGAAGGAATCGATCCGGTCATTCTTCAGCGATCCGATGCGGCGCTCGACTGCGATATGTTCTTCACGATTGGAACATCATCACTGGTCTATCCGGCCGCGGCGCTGGTTCACGAAGCAAAACGGCGAGGCGCATTCACGGTCGAGATGAATATCGAACAAACACCGGCGTCGGATTTGCTGGATGCCGCGTTTCAGGGTGCTGCGGAGGAAATATTGGATCAACTGGAGAGTGCGATCCGAAACGCACATGTTAACGTTGGCCGGTGACGAGCCGCAAACCATACGCCGTCGATCTGCTGCTCCTGAGCGCAGTCACGTTCTGGGGATTCAACTTCGCTGTCATGAAGATGGCGTACCGCTATCTGCATCCGCTCGCGTTCAATGCCGTGCGTTTTGTCGTTGCGTCGATCGCGATGACGGCCGTTTTGAAGATCAGAGGCGAACGGCTCGGCATCGATCGAAAGGACATCGGCAACATCCTGTGGCTCGGATTTCTCACGAACACGCTTTATCAGTTCTTCTTCGTCTTCGGACTCGACAGAACAAAAGCAGGCAATGCCGCGCTGCTCATGGCGCTGACTCCGATCTTCGGATTTCTGATCGGTGTCGCGATGAAGCGCGAGCATTTCAGCAAAGGTGTACTGGTCGGAATTGTTCTGTCCCTTGCCGGCGTCGGGGCGATCGTCATGCTCGGGGCAAGCGAAGTGTCGTTCAAGGGTTCATGGAAAGGGGATTTGCTGATGATCCTTTCCGCTGCCTGTTGGGGCTGGCAGAGCGCCGAATCGACGCGGCTGCTTCCAAAATACGGCGCACTGCGGCTCACCGTATCGATGATGATCGGCGGCACGGCCATCATGGTTCCCCTGACAACGCCGTGGCTCCTAGCTCAGGACTGGTCGCACATCCCGCCGGTGGCCTGGCTCGCCATGGGCTACTCCGCTTTGTTGTCGATAACGTACTCGTACATTGTGTGGGCATATGCGCTCAGCCGCATCGGGGTGGCACACACATCGATTTTTAACAACGTCACGCCGATCGTGGCGTTGATCGCAGGCTGGATGCTGCTTGGCGAACAGCCGTCGCTGACTCAACTGGCGGGCGTGGCGCTTGTTCTGGTGGGAGTGTTTATGGTGCGGAGCCGGAGACCTTCAGCCATTCCGGATGAATAAGAGAGATTCAGGGACAGACCCACTGGTGTCCGGTTAAATCTCGAATAGAGTCAGTTGGTTAGAGCCGGCTCTATTCGAGATTTCGTTTTCATAGCGCTGAAACACAAGCGGGACGGGGGTTTTCTCGAAAATCGCGGTGGAGAGAATTTGGAAAATTGTGTAGAGCGAGTGCGTCAGGCCGAGACGTTTTTTCACAATGGCGACTAATGCATAGGTGGCCATGGCGGTCCAGATTTGAGTCTTGACGGCGTTGGGGGAAGTGCCGAAGAAACGCTTGATGCGAAGATGCTGCTTGATCCATTTGAAAAACAGTTCAATCTGCCAGCGTTGATGATAGATCGCTGCAATGATCGGTGAGGGGATCTGAAAGTTGTTGGTGAGGAAAACGAATCGCTGGTCGATGTCGGCGGCATAAAAACTGACTCGGCGAAGCAGTGCCGGGAATTTTCGCGCCGTGAACTTACCGCTGAGGGCGATGGTTTGATCACTACGGACGCCGGTGGCGCGATCAATCGGATGGGATTGGCGTCGGCGAAAATCAAGGTTGTGTTTCGCTCGTAGGACAAAGTAGGCCAGCGCTTGGTGCAGACGATAAAGACGCGCAAAATCCACATAACCCCGATCCATGACAATAAAACATCCCGGCTCGGGAACAATGCGATCCAACACTTGCGAATCGCTGGAATGAGCGCCCGTAATGTCGATCAGCACGGGTATCGCACTCTGTAGGTCCAGCAAGGTGTTGAGCTTTACCGCCGCTCGAGAACGTTCATGGGGAGCCCAAGGAAATAGAGTCAAGCTGACATCGATGATTGAAGAATCCAAGGCGTTAGAGCGTGCCCTCTAAATCCAGGCCGAGATCCACGTCCCGGTATAGCGGCCGGGCCTGCTGAATCAGATGTTGAGCAAAATCCGAATAGATTCTCCAATCTCGGGTTTCATTGGCATCGGCAAGCGTGGACTTTTTAACGGGAGATCGAAAACCCGCGTGATAGAGTTGCCGCCGGTGCGCCGCAAGACTCACCTCGATGTCGCGGAGGCTTTCCCGCCGAGTCATCTGAGCGAAAGCCATGGCGAGGAACTGTTCCCAGCAGGATAGATTTCGGACGCGCCAGTCGCCGTTGTAGCGATGCACAAATCGATAGAAATCGTTATGCGAAATGAATTGAAACAGCTGAGCGAAAACGGTCTGCCCACGGTTCATCTACGTTCCTCCGCGGGCATCTTCCGGCTTTAAGCTCCCAAGAGGCGATTTGTTTTCAAATCGTTTGAAACCGCTTTCGCTCGTTACTCTTTAGCTATATTGAACTTTCAGAGATTTTGAATATCGTTAACCGGACACCAGTGGGACAGACCCCAAATTCTTGCAGTACAGAATTTGGGGTCTGTCCCTGAATCTTTCTGTCATCGGTGTTTATTGCTTTTCGTAAACGGCTTTTGTCTTTTCCGCATTGCCGGGGACCGTTCCCATGTCCGTCAGCATCTTTCCATCGGCGGAAGTGCTGTATGCATCCTTGCCCATCAGTTTCCCGTCATGCTTCCAACTGATGTCGACACCCGACGCGCCATTCTTTGCAGCCGAGCAGGTCCAGCCCGAGGGCCAGATCGGTCCTGTTGCCGGCGCATCTTTGCCATCGAACTTCGGCGAGCAACTGCCTTTCTCTTCCACGAACATTATGGTTATGCCGTCAGCGCCATTGGCTGCAATCGTCATCGTTCCGGCAATTCCCACTTTCACGTTTTTCGTCTTCCATTTTCCCGCCAGACCTGAAGTTCCCGACACGCGATCGTATACCGACGAATCGTTGGAGACTTCGCCACCGGCCTTGACGTTCTTTGCATCAACACTGAGGCTCTTCCCGTCCGCGGACAGTTTCATGGTTGCGGTACTGGTGACTTTCCCATTTGTCTTTTCGGTGCTTTCCCACGTTGTCGGATTGACGGTCTTATACGAAGTCATGGTGCCCCAGGGTGTCGGATAGTCCTTGCCGTCGGTTTTGAATGTCCATGACTGGCCGGAAACCGTTACTTTCATTTCCCCTGCAACCGTTTGTTCGTACGTGACCGTCTGTTCTCCGAAATCGCTCTTCGCAATATTCAATTTCCACTTGCCCACATACGGCGCATCCGCAGCCCACGCATTGAGGGCAACCACACTCATCAGAATCGCAAATCGAAATAAAACTCGCATCACTCACTCCTTTCTCCGCGATTATCGGGAGTCCAGGGACCGTGCGCAATCAGAAAACGCCTGCTATTTCTTCCCGAGGTGATACACCACGCCCACTGCGCCCCGGTATCCGTTCTGCCTCAAAGCCAGCGGACTGCTTCGAATGTACTCGATTTGTACAGGACGGACAGCGAACTTGCCGATGTTCACGTCCACACCGCCGCCGGCGGCGACGGCGAACGTAATGTCGGAAGCGTGAGGGCCGGTGGGAGTGACTTTAACGTTCGTGAAGGTCCCGCCGAACAAGAGACTACCGAATGGAGTCACCCAGTTCGTCCGGTAGGAAAAACGAGGGCCGTACATGATGGTGTGCGATTGTTCGCGGTTGGTCGAGGCGCCGGCCGCGGCTGTCGTTCCGGGAACCACAACCGTTCGATAGTGGCCGCTGACATCGAAGGTGCCGCTGAACCATCGATTCATGTTTTCGCTGATCGACAATTCCCAGCCCGGCTGGTTCAGAAACTGGCCGCGAGATGTATAGATGATCGGAGACGTCTTGTAATACTCTCGGACGTCCGTGTGTTGAATCGAATAGCCGCCGAAAATTTCCCACGCGGGAGTGGTCTGCTGAGCGAAACCAAACGGGGTAAGTAAACACAACGACACAAAGACACAAAAGAACAGACGTCGCAAATAGACCTCCCTAGTGGACCGGCACGATCTCTTCGAAGAGTTTTGGAGATACTGGCAGACCAAGCACTCGAAGGCGTTCCATGAAATCGGGCGAAGGCGGAGTACCGCGAAATCGTCCCTGCACGCGGCCATCTTCGCTGACGCCCGTTTGTTCAAAAAAGAAAATATCCTGCACCTGAATATTCAAATCCTGCAAACCGATGACTTCCGCGATGTGAGTGACTTTCCTCGTACCGTCGCTCATGCGCGCGGTCTGCACAATCACCTGAACGACCGATGCCATTTGCTGGCGGATGAACCGGCTCGGCAGATCCAGTTTTGCCATCATCACCATGGTCTCGAGCCGGCTGAATGCGTCGGCCGGAGTATTGGCGTGCACGGTTGTCATGGATCCTTCCACGCCGGTGCCCATGGCCTGCAACATGTCGAGCGCTTCCCCGCCGCGAACTTCACCCAGCAGGATGCGATCGGGCCGCAAACGCAAAGCCGTCATCAATAGCTGGCGCTGCGTGATGGCGCCCTTGCCCTCTATGTTCGATGGACGCGTTTCCATACGCACGACGTCTTCAAGCTGAAGCTGCAGCTCCGCGGTATCTTCGATCGTCAGCACACGCTCGTGCTCCGGAATGAATCGCGACATGCAGTTCAGAAATGTCGTCTTCCCGGAACCCGTTCCTCCGGAGATCACGATATTCACGCGCGCTTCGACGCACAGACTGAGAAACGACATCATGTCTTTCGTCAGCGTCTGGTTATGCAGCATCTCTTCGTTCGTCAGAACCTTTCGGCCGAAACGCCGGATCGAGAGCGATGGCCCGTCAACAGCCAGAGGCGGAATGATGGCATTCACGCGCGAACC
>CAZWGA010000140.1:0-6270 GCA_964633285.1 uncultured Solibacteraceae bacterium
TGGAGAACAACGTGACCTACAACACCGTCGGTCACTGCTTCTTCCTCGAAGACGGGATCGAGCACGGCAATGAATTCATCAAGAACCTGGCAATCCAGACCAAATGTCATCCGACATTGGAATGCGTGCCCACGAATCTCGCCGCCAACGGAGAGAGAGACGCCAACTATGCGAATCGTCAGGCCTACAGGGAAATGAGCTTCCACAGCAAGAACACCCTGCTGCCTTCGGACAACACGGTGGCTTCCTTCTGGATCACCAATCCGGACAATAGCTTCATAGACAATGTGGCGGCCGGTTCCGACGAGAACGGTTTCTGGCTGTCTCTGCCGGAACACCCGCAAGGGAAGTTCAAGGATTCGGAAGTCAGCAAGACCATCTGGCCGCGCCGAACGCCGCTGCGCGCATTCAGAGGCAATGTGGCCCATTCCAACTTCGACGGGTTCATGTTCGACCGGAACATCTACGAAGATAACACCTTCGGTCTGGCCACCATCCCGTTCCTGCCGTTGGCAAATCCTGCTGACCTGGATAGCGAAGTGGTGGAGACGCACTTCGAGAGCTTGACCAGCTACAAGAACCGCAATGGTGGTCTCTGGAGCCGGGGCGACCTCTTCGTATTTAGCGACTTGAAACTCGCTGACAATGCCATTGGCATGACGCCGTCCGCTGGCGACATCGGCAGCTCACGGTTTAAAACACGGCTGGTTGATTCGCTGGTCGTGGGCGAGACCGACAACAGCGGCAATCCCACGACGCCCGAGGAAGTTGCCTATGGCCGCAGCCTCCCGAAACGGCGAATTCCGGATTTCCCGATCCGCGGTTACGAATACTATGATTACCGCGATGATGTGGTGAACACGACGTTCGTGAATTTCCAGGACAACGATCGGAGAAAAACGGGAGCGCTTTCCTGGCTGTTGTTCGCGAGCTCGGGGGTCAGTACCGGAAGCACCATCAGCGGTGCGAAATTCGTCAATGCCAAGCCGGTGTATTTTCCGAAAATCGATTCCAGATTCGATAACGACAACCGGGGTGGCGTGGGCTACCGGACCCTGTCCATCCACGACCTGGACGGTTCGGTGACCGGCATCCGCGATTCCCACATCATGCTCCACGACGGCGAGAACGACAGCGTCGTCACTGACGACACCTGCAAGATCCAGCCGACCTGGAACGCCTCTGTGTGCACGGGTGATGTCGGTCGCCTGAATCTCTCGGACAGTAGAGGAGAACTTGCAGGCACAGTCAATATCGAAACTCGGACGGCTCGGTTCGCTTTCCTCTCTACGATCGGTGGAAATCGTCCAGCCGCTGGTGCCGCTCCGGCCGCTCGTCCTGCTCCGGCCCCTCGTCCTGCTCCGCAGGGGCCCATCGCGCTTGTTCGAAATGGCAAGGAATTTCACATCACTGGCAACCAGAGCACAGTGCGTGCCGGCACCGAGATCCGGGTCAAGACCGAAAGACAGGAAGTCTCTCTCAGTCTGGCCGAAATGGACCAGGGGGCATGGGTCATATTTGAGCTGCCGGGTTTCACCAAAGCAGCCTCCGGAACGGAACAGCCCAGCATGGACGCATTGCGTAAGGCGAACGCGACGTCATATTTCAGGGGCGGGGATGCCCTCTGGGTCAAACTGGTCGTGACCAAGCCTCCGTTGCCGATTGTTCGTCCAACGGATCTGCAAGCCAGTATAGCGGTCAGCAGATAGGATCTGTTTCGCGAACGGAACGAAGCCCCCGGCGCCGAGCCGGGGGCTTTTTTTGTGCGGCGGATAAGTCCGTTCAGAATCGATCTTTCACGACGTTGAGATGGAATGAGGCTGGAGGGGCTGCATCGCGCCTCGATCGCCCTCATGCGGCATCAATGTCGCAACACAACTACCCCACAACCCTCGCTTGAAACTCCTGCGCGTTTCCGAAAGACGGTTAAGTTGGCGTACTCAAGTTCGTTTACCTTGCCAGCAAGGTTCTTGCCAGAAAATGCAGCGCTCGACGCACGTGGCTAACGAAAATACTTCGTAATAGAAGGGCCGCCATGCATTTCGATCGGCCAACATCAGGGGAAATAGGTTTCGATTCCAACAGCTCTCTCTATTACGGAACTATCCCTTGATTCGAGACCACGGAGAGCGTGACGAAATATCGGTGTGATAGTGTGAGGATTCCAAACTCTGATGTCGATCAAGAAAATTGTCTATCTTTTTGGCGCAGGAGCTACCCACGCGGAAGTCATGAGTCTCGAAGAGGGGCTCAGCGAGGTCTTTATCGCGAAGAACGGGTTGCTCATAGCGCATGTTTCCAAGCGTGTAATCCTCGCGGCGCAATCCAATACGCGTTTTAAGAGACATGTAGAGACGGTCACGTCTCGAGAGGGATCTCTCAATATCGAGCTGCTGATTTCGCTGCTAGAGTCGAATCGGGTTCCTGATGCGGATTTCAAGGTGAGCCATCTTAAGAAGCTCGTTCAGGCAGATATTACAGCGAGACTTTCGGCGGCTAAGCGAAAGCGCTTCTATCTTCACAAAGGTCTTTTGGAACTCCAGAATTCGGAGGACGCGAATCATCACGAAGAGTTGTTGGGATTCATCTCGTTAAACTACGACGGCGTGCTTGACGAAGCCTACCAGTTGGTGTTTGGAACAGAGCCAAACTACTGCCTTACTTCCGAGCGAAAACGTGATTCAATTCCACTTCTGAAGCTGCATGGCTCTTTCAACTGGCACCATCGAAGGCTCTATGGAAAAGTTCGTGACATTCCAATCATTCCGTTGGGCGTCAACAAGAACTATCTTGCGCCACCATACAACTTTATTTGGGGGAGGGCGCTTGAACTGCTAATCGATTGCGACATTCTTCGTGTGGTCGGGTGTTCTTTAAACCAAAACGATATTGGGCTTATCGATCTCCTCTTCAAGGCGCACTTGGAAAGGAATACTCATTTTGATATCGAGATTATTGACCGTCAGGGCCAAGGCGAAAACGTTAAGAACAACTTTGGCTTTTTCCCGGGGATCACAAAGCCGAAGGACATTGAAGGCACACTCATTCCGGATGAGCAAATTGAATCCGACTCGGGAAATCCTTTTAGGATATGGCTGCGGGCGAGTACTATTCGGCACCCAAAACAAAAGGGAAGATGCTTGGGGGCAAATGACTCACAACGGCGAATTCTTTCGAAGAAGTGGTCTTGCTGAGACCCATCTTGGCCCCCTTCTGCCAAACACTCTCAAAGGGTTATGAGCGCCGCAATTGATCAAATCATCGACGGTAGTCAACCGACGGTCGATTCGCTTGCTAGGTATATTCCAAAGGGGGTTCCGCCCATCGCGAATCCCCAGACCGACATTCCTCGTATCGCAAAGGACGATAGGCTCGTTCGCTTAATCGAGGATGCGGTTCGGCAGATTCCCACAAAGCACTCTTTACACCTCGGTGACTCCCGCTCTACGTCAGCTCTTGAGCCCTCAAGCGTTCAGCTTGTGCTTACGTCTCCACCCTATTGGACCCTGAAGGAGTACAGGGTCTCTGAAGGTCAGATGGGCTATATAACGAATTACGACGAGTTTCTTTCTGAGCTTGATCGGGTTTGGGCGAATTGCTACCAAGCACTGGTCCCTGGAGGACGCCTCATCTGTGTGGTAGGGGATGTGTGTTTGTCTCGTCGCAAGAATGGCGGGCGTCATACTGTGGTTCCGCTACATTCTTCGATACAGGAACACTGTCGCGCGATTGGCTACGACAATCTAGCTCCTATCATTTGGTACAAGATCTCGAACGCAGCCTATGAAGCTGAGGGGAGCGGGGGCGGATTCCTCGGAAAGCCTTACGAACCGAATGCCGTGATCAAGAATGATATCGAGTTCATTCTTATGGAGCGAAGGCCTGGTGGATACCGCACGCCAGATGTAGCAGCACGGATACTCAGTTTGATCTCTGAAAGCAATTACCAGAAGTGGTTTCAGCAAATCTGGACTGGAGTGACGGGGGCCTCGACGCGTCATCATCCCGCTCCCTACCCAGTCGAGCTAGCGGAGCGGCTAATTAGGATGTTTAGTTTCGTAGGTGACACTGTGCTTGATCCATTCATGGGAACAGGTACGACCACAGTCGCCGCTGCTAAGTTCGGCAGGAACAGCATTGGGCTCGAAGTTGATCCGCACTACTATGAGCTTGCACATGAGCGCATCGTCCGCGAAACTTCCTCGTTGTTTAGTACCGTGGCAATCCATTCCTGAAGTTTCTTCTTCTGCGACAGCGGACAAAACTCAATCTTCGGGCTGATTAGGTGGAGCGTCTCAGATCAAATGCAATCAATAGATCATTAACTGCCAGTTCAATCGACTGGGGTGCTTCGGAAGCAAAAACGACAGACGCAATGTTGGCTGAACGCAGGCGATCGCGGATATCGCCGTGTTCATCTTCAAATGGATAGTAGATGACCGCTCCGAATCTGCCCGTCGGGAACGCTTCTTTGTAGTGGTCCGCCTTACTAATGATTTCGTCGGAGCGCTTATGAATGTCCCGTCGAGCTTCAATCCGTTTGACGTCAACCGCAAACTCGATAGCTTGGTTTTTGTCGATAGGGTGGGCTGCGTCGATCTCGTATAACTCGCCGCTCACTGGGAACTGACGCTTTTTGAAGGGGCGGCCAGAAAGACCGGACAGAGCTGTAAGGACGTATTTCTCCCACTTCCCCTTGTGTTTCCGGATTTCTTTATCGACGAATTCAGTTCGGTCTAGATAACACAGCGTGGGAACGGCCAATGCCGGTGGAAGGTGCGGCTTGAGATACTCTGCAATGGCCATTGCGTCAGCATGGGAGATGCGAGGGGAATATGTATCGAGGTTCTTAATGTCTAGATCCCGTTCGATGGCGCGCCCGGCGACGTTGCACGCGACCAAAAGTGGTTTCAGCACTACTGGAAATTTTGAGATAGCGTCGGCTAAGAGGCCAACGCTCAGATCCCCAAATGCAATTACATCTACTTCTTGTCGCGCAACGAACCTAGGAAATGCAGAACCTAATGCTTCCGAGATCAGTTTCTCTCGATCTTTCGTCGCCCCTTCGAGCCTCGCCATGTACTCGGAGTGTGTTCCATAGCCTCGGCCTGTTTTGTCGCCCATCATAATTCCCGGTGCAAATTGCGCCATTGTATTCGAATCGTAGTTCGGGGGAACCGACAATCGGGCGGCGGATTGAAAGGGGCGGGTGAAGTGCCCCGCCCTTCCTGTTACCCTATCGGGATGTGTTTTAAGGTCGAGTCGAAGCCGGTATTCCCGCCGTTAGAGAAGTCCGTCCTGAAGCGTTGGCAGTCCGAGAAAACCTTTGAGCGTTCTCTCTCCCGTAGCGCGGAAAAGCCGGAATTTGTCTTCTATGATGGCCCGCCGTTTCCCACGGGCAGTCCCCACTACGGAACCATTTTCGTGCCTCGATAACAGAATCGCCCTTATGTGGCATCAGACGAGGCAGCGAATACTCGCCCTGCCTCACTTAAAACTCCTCGCTCCTATCCGTTTCACGCTATCCTGTGTCGCGCAGATCGTGGTCATTTTCCAAGTATCGGAGGTTCATGTCATGAGGAAGAAGAATCGCTCGTTCTTTCTGATGTCGTTGATTTCGGCATCGTTGCTCGTCAGCGTGTTCACTACCGTGCAGGCTCAGAGTCCTGCAGCGACGGCAGCGAAGGCGACGAAGTGGTCTGGCGGCCACCTGGCCCAACCGCAAGGTGCCCGTCGCAGGCGACAAGGTCACCATTGACGCAGGCAAGGAAGTGGTCCTCGACGTCAACACGCCGGCGCTGAATGGTGTCACCGTTAACGGTAAGCTCAGCTTTGCAAATACTGCCGACGTTGAACTCACCACCGAGTGGATCATGTTGCACGGGGAGTTGGAGATCGGTACTGAAAAGTCCCCACACACGCGCAAAGCAACCATCACCTTTACGAACAACGTCAAAGACGAAGACATCAGTGGAGTGGGTGGAAATAACGACAAGGTCGACCGCGGCATCATTCTCATGGGCGGAACACTCAACCTTCACGGTGACCGGACCAATTCCTGGACCAAGCTGTCCAACACGGCCAACGCCGGCGCCACCTCGATCCAAGTCCTGAACGCTGCAGGCTGGCGCATTGGTGACGAGATTGTCCTCGCATCCACGGATTACGATCCCCGGCAGGCAGAGCGGCGAACCATTTCCGCCGTCAGCGGAAACACGATCACGCTCGACAAGAAGCTGGACTACATGCACTTCGGCAAGATCACCTTCG
>CAZWGA010000141.1:0-6049 GCA_964633285.1 uncultured Solibacteraceae bacterium
AGTAAAGCTAGGCCGAATCGATTCGCTTACGCACGTGCGCCACCGTCCCGGTTCTCGTATAGGGCTCGCGCAGAGTCCAAATCAGTGTCTCATCGCCGGGCGCGCACAGCTCGGCGGCATTCATGCCTTCGCGCAACGCCAATTCCACAGCTTTCGAAATCATCGCGCCTGAAGACACTTTGGTGTGGTGGTAATAAACGCGCTCGGAAAGCGTGTAACGAATACGCAGCAGGTTGACCAGTTCCGAAAGCGCGTCAAGGCGAAGTCTTCCGTGCTTCTCGAGATTCACCACGAATCTTCCATTCTCTACAGCGAAGGATTCGAAAATCCGCGAATCGTAATACTGGGAGAGGCCGCAGAAGTAAGTATCGCGGCGAAGGTAATCGAGCAGGTCCGCGCTGATCGCGCCGCCGATAATATCGGACCGGTAGTTATTCTCGCCTTTAAGCAACGCGATGACACCGTCCTGCAGTCCTTCTCTCTTCAGAATTCTGCCGATCGGTGACTGCCTCAGGAAATGTTCGACGCGCTCCTCATCCTTATCGTGACGGGGCAGAACACGCCGTTCATCTTCAAGCGTGTGACCGAAAGGAATATGAGTGATGTCGTGCAGCAGGGCTGAAACCCGAATCAGGCCGGCTTCGTCTGCCGAGATGTTGGATGTCCTTCGAATCGCCTGAATGGTCTTTTGAGCCATCCACGAAGTGCCCAGCGAATGCTCGAAGCGCGTATGAACGGCGGAAGGAAACACCAGATACGCGGTACCCAGTTGCTTGATTCCGCGCAGCCGCTGGAACTCCGGCGTATCCATGAGTTCGACTTCGAGAGCGCTCATCTCGATATCGCCGTGAACGGCATCGCGGATCAATTTCCTCATCATCAGGCTCCGTGTTTAGGCTATCGGTTTTTGATCTCTTGTCATATTGTTTTTACATGTCTGTGGAGTCCATCCAGCACACTTTCTACGATATCGAACTGGAGCACATGACCGCGCCGCACAGAGCGTGCCTCATCAAGATTCTGTCGATTGATGGCCGGCGCTTCACGTATGAATTGCGGGCTGAACTGACCGAGGATGCGGTTACCTATATCAAGAGCCTGATCGATGGTCTCATGTTCGGCGATCTGATTCTTGAGCCAGGCGCCGATGGATTCGAAGCGAGCGAGGCGAAAGGCCGGCTGAAAAAACACTCGTAGGATGCTTACCAAGCTTGATCTGCACCGTCAGAACGCTAATTCCTTGGGGAGGAATTCATGAAACGTCGCATTTTCGAATGGGTCAAGAGCGTCGGATCGACGCTGTTGTTCGTATGGCTGTTTACAAATCACGTCGCACAGGCAACCGTCGTACCGACGGGATCGATGACGCCGACGATTCTTCCCGGCGATCACTTCTTCCTCGATAAGCTTGCGTTCCCCGCCAATTACCCGGCTGTGTTGCAGCCCTACCTGCCGGCTCGAACCATTCATCGCGGGGAAATTCTCGCATTGTGGTCCCCCGAAGATCGCAACATCCGCCTTGTGAAACGCGTGATCGGCCTGCCGGGCGAGACTCTTGAAGTGCGCGGACACGACGTCTACATCAACGGCATGAAGCTGGATGAACCCTACGCTGTGCATACGGACCGGAATGTTTATCCGAACGCGAGCGGGATTCCCTCCCTGTTACAGCGCCGCGATAACTTCGGCCCCGTGACCATACCGCAGGATAAGTTTTTCATGATGGGAGACAATCGCGACAACAGCAATGACAGCCGCTTCTGGGGTTTTGCATCTCGTCAGGATTTCATCGGGCGTCCGCTCTTCGTCTACTGGTCCTACGATTCCGGCTCCGCTGCTCCAGCGAACCTGACCGAATGGGCGGAATATTACGCGTCAACCGCCGCTCATTTTCTGACGCGTACACGCTGGACGCGAACCGGGACTGTGGTGCGGTGACAGGCGTCGCTGCGCCTAAGAGACGTCAGATTTTCCATTGCGCAAAGAACTAATCCGCTTTGCGATAATTCTGCGTTGCAGACAATCGCAAAGACGACTATCTATTACCGGATGGAAAATCGAAATTCCAGGAGTGCGTTTCTCTTCTCGCTGGTTGTCGCCGCTCTGACGGGAGTCTTCGGTTGCGCCCGACAACCGAATCCGGACATCGATCCTGCCCTGCTCTCCGCCATTAACCAGATTCGCGCCATCGACAATCACGCACATCCGGTTCGATTCGTATCCGGAGGACTGGCCGATCGGGAATTCGATGCCTTGCCCGTGGACAACATGGAACCCCAGTCGGATCCCGTTCAATTACGCTCCTCGGATCCAGGCGTCGCCGCCGCGTGGAAGGCGCTCTGGAATTACCCCTATGCCGGCTCGGCGCCCCAACACTTCGCGGAATGGAAAGAACACAAGCTGTCGATGGTTCAACAACACGCCGATCGGCACCCGGAATGGGTTCTCGATCAGATGGGCGTCGAAATCATGGTGGCCAATCGCGTTCATATGGGACCCAGCATCACGCCTCCGCGCTTCCGATGGGTTCCTTACGCGGATGCCCTCATTTTCCCGCTCGACAACTCCCGACTCGCGTCAAGAAACTCCGATCGCAAATCCTTCTTTGTCCTCGAAGACGCGGTGCGATCTCAATACGTTCGAGAAGCGTCGCTCAATGCGCTTCCGAAGACACTCGATGAATACCTGAGCCGCATCATCACGCCGGCTCTCGAGCGCCATAAGCAGCAGGGCGCCATTGCCGAAAAATTCGAAGCCGCATATTTGCGCTCTCTTGCCTTCGACAAAGCGGACCGGACTGCAGCGTCCGCCGTGTATGCAGCCTTCATCGGCAAGGCCGCGCCACCCGACGATCAATACAAGGCGCTTCAGGATTTCCTCTTCCGATATATTGCGTCCGAATGCGGCCGCCTGGGCCTGGCAGTCCACATCCACTCGAGCGCCGGAGCGGGAAGTTACTTTGAAGTATCGGGTGGAAATCCGCTATTGCTGGAATCGGCCTTCAACGATCCCGATTTGCGTAAAACGAAATTCGTCATGCTGCACGGCGGCTGGCCTTTCACTCGTGAGGTGGCTGCTTTGCTCACCAAGCCGAACGTGTATGCCGATTTCTCCGCTCAGTCCCTTCTCATGACACCTGCGACTCTCGCCGCTACTTTGCGCGAGTGGCTCGAATACGTTCCTGAGAAAGTTCTGTTCGCAACGGATGCATATCCATACACCGCCGAACTCGGATGGGAAGAATCCGGGTGGATTGCGGCAAAACGCGGACGCGAAGCCCTTGCGATCGCGCTTACTCGAATGATGCAGGGCGGCCAGATTTCTTTCGACCGCGCAACCGAACTTGCGCGCATGGTCCTTCGCGACAATGCGCGCAATCTCTACGGATTCAAGTAAACATAGACACGAAGACACAAAGGAAAACAATCCATGATCCTGAGCCGCGACCGCATTCTTACAACTCACGTCGGCAGTCTGCCGCGACACGATGACCTTTCCGATCTTCTGGTGAAGCGTGAAGAAGGCCAGACCATCGACGACGCTGAACTGGCGCGAACGATGGACCGCGAGGTTCGCCGCGTGCTCGAAAAACAGGCGGCGGTGGGAATCGACATCGGCAACGACGGCGAACAGCAGCGCGTCGCGTTTTCAACTTACGTCGTTCAACGCATGTCCGGCTTTGCGGGGGAATCCAAACGACGGCGCGGCCGCGACTACGAAGAATTTCCCGAGCTTACGGAAATGTTGATGAACCGCTTTCCCAAACGAAGCCGCATGCAGAACGCGCCCGAAGCGCGAAATGAATTGCGGTATCTCGGGTCTTCTGCAATCACCCGGGAACTCGAACGCGTGAAACGCGCAGCGGAACAGGCCCCCGGCTTTCGCGACTATTTCATGACGGCTCCATCTCCCGGCATCATTTCAACAACGATGCTGAACGCCTATTACGATTCCCATCATTCGTACCTGTTTGCGCTGGCGCGCGAGATGCACAAGGAATACCTCGCGATCTATCAGGCCGGCTTTATTCTGCAGATCGATTCTCCGGATCTCGCCATGGATCGCGCCATGTTCTATCGCGATCTCAACGACTCGCAGTTTATCGCCGCCATCGAAGTACATGTGGCCGCCATCAATAAAGCCATCGAAGGAATACCCGGCGACCGCGTGCGCCTTCATTGCTGCTGGGGCAACTGGGATGGTCCTCACGTTTTCGATGTGGCACTGGATCTGATTCTGCCCGTCTTGTATCAGGCCAAAGTCGGCGCCATCAGCATCGAGTTTGCAAATCCGCGGCATCAGCATGAATACGATGCCCTGCGGCGGCATCCTCTGCCTCCGGAAATGACCCTCGTTCCGGGCTGCGTCGAGACAACGAGCAACATCGTCGAACACCCCGAAGTCGTGGCGCGAAGAATTCAGGAAGCCGTTGCGGCCGTCGGTGACCGCGAGCGCGTTATTGCAAGCGCAGACTGCGGCTTCGGAACATTCACGCGCCGGGAATGGGTCATTGAGCCTGCGGTGTGGTTGAAGTTGAAATCGTTGCGGGAAGGCGCGGACATCGCCTCGAAGAAGCTTTGGGGATGAAAAATGGTACGATGTGCGGATACTAAAAACTGAACGTGGAGTGACTGATGAACAGAATGCGAACCTTAAAACTAATATGCCTCGGAACCCTTTGCGGCACTCTGGCAGTACTGGCGCGGCAGAACCTGGCGCCGGTGCCGCCTGTCACCGATGCCAAGCCTAACTTTGGATCCGTCGTTGCGAGGCCGGACAACGCATTGCCGAAAGTCCCGGACGGATTCACGGTGGATTTGTATGCGGACAACCTTCCGAATGCCCGCATGATGACATTCGCTCCGAACGGCGATCTCTTTGTGTCGCAGCCGTCACAGAACATGGTCACGGTTTTGCGCGACACCAATAAAGACGGAATTCCCGAGGAACGATTCGTCTACGCTCAAGGCGCTCCGCCCGCTGCCCGTGGCGGCGCTCCCGGAGGCGGCGGTGGCGCCGGCGGCGGACGCGGCGCAGGTGGTGGAGCGGCCGGCGGACAACGCGGACCGGCTCCCGATCCGAAGATCGCGGAAATGGTCCAGCCGTTTGGCCTCGCCTTCCATGAAGGCTATCTCTACGTCGGAAATACCAACAGTATCGCCCGATACAAGTACACCTCCGGCGACACCAAGGCATCGGGCCCCGGTGAAAAGCTTCGCGATCTGAGCGGCGGCGGGAATCACTCGACACGCAACGTTATCTTCAGCCGAGACGGCAGGAAAATGTACGTATCCGTGGGATCCACGAACAACATCGATGAACAGGGCACGGGCAACGAACATCGCGCCATGATTCACGAATACAACACGGACGGAACGAATTTTCGAGGTTTTGCATCCGGCCTTCGCAATCCCGTGGGGCTTGCGCTGCAGCCCGGCACCAACACGCTATGGACCTGCGTGAACGAGCGCGACAACCTTGGCGACGATACGCCGCCCGAGTACGCAACGTCGGTCAAAGACGGCGGCTTTTACGGATGGCCTTATTCCTACTGGGGAGCACACGTCGATGCGCGTGTCCCGCAACGTGAGCCCGACATGGTCAAGCGCGCCACAGTTCCCGACGTCATGATTCCGGCGCACTCTGCTCCGCTCGGCCTGACGTTCTATACCGGCACGCAGTTCCCTCAGCATTTCCGGAACGGCCTGCTCGTTGCATTGCACGGATCGTGGAATCGTTCGACAACCAACGGCGCCAAAGTCATCTTCGTTCCATTCACGAATGGGAAGCCTGGAGCTGTTGAAGATTTCCTGACAGGATTTGTCGTCGATCCCGGCGCCAACAGTAAATGGGGACGCCCCGTCGGTGTGACCGTTGCGCCGGATGGCTCGGTCCTCGTATCGGATGATGGCGGGAACAGAATCTGGCGAATCCGTTACAAGGGATAACCGGAAGCAAAGCGCGCGGAGACGCAAAGAGAAGAAAAGCCACAACATTTGAGAGTGGATAACCCAATATTTGAGATCTCAGATCCTGGGTTCTCCACTCT
>CAZWGA010000142.1:0-5641 GCA_964633285.1 uncultured Solibacteraceae bacterium
GGCAGCGTCAGATTCGTCAGGCTTGTGCTGCGCGGAACGGCGTAGTGACACGTGGTGCAGTTCAGGCTGTATTTGTCGCGATTCCTGAAATGCGCCACATGGGTAAACCTGAGATTCACGTGAACTCCGGAAACCACGTGGTCGGCGATCAACTGGCGATCCTTGGTGAATCCCGGATTCTCGGTTTCTTCCGGCGAATGGCATCCCCGGCAATCCTTGCTTTCCGTGACCGATGCAAGATTCGGAGTAATGCCTTCCTTGCCATGGCACGCAACGCACTGCACGTGGCCTGGGAATGTAGCCAGCACGCCATCCGCTTCAAATTTGTGACAGAACGTGCAGTCGGCGCGAAATCCGGTCTTCGCATCGATTGGAGCGCGCTGATCGACATGTTTCGCGTGCGAAAAATCAAAGAGTATGGCGCGTTTCTTTTTGTAAAGCGGAAAGCTCAAAAGATCCTGAGCGCCGCGCGGCGGAGAAGACGAATGGCATTGTGCGCAGATTTTCGCGTTCGACTGTTTCTCGAAAGCGTCCTTGTGACAGTTCCGGCATTGCGCATGGCCGGGACGGTCGAACTCCACCGAGTCATCCTTCGCGCTCTGATGACACGACACGCACTCGATCTCGAGCTTTACGGCGTGAAATGCGTGAAGAAAGAATTCTTCATTTTTCGCTGGAGCGTCCGCGGCCGGTTCCTGTGCCTGCCGGCGTAGAAAACCAGCCGCGTCGACGGCGATGCACAATGCAATCAACAAGCCGGAAAATAAAAGAATCCTGAACGCCTCGTAGCGCCGATGATTCATCAGTATTTCCAATGCATGCCCAGGACGAATACCTGGGCGCGTTTGATGCTCGGACGAAAAATGAAGAAGTCGTCGTCCAGGCTGTAGTCGAAATACAGGCGGGCGTGTTGATCCAACTTAATCTGCGCGCCGCCGGTCAGGCCTTTCATATCGGCATTGTTGATGTAGAAAAATCGATCCTGGAAATTGAATCGCCGGTAGAACACGCCTCCTTTCAGGGTGAGCCGGCCCTGCTCTCCAAAGACGCGCCGCAACTCGAAGCGCGCATCCTGCACGCGGGTCTCTCCCGCAATGCTGACGTCGTCAAACCGAGTCGCGCCAAGCGGGCTTCTGCGATCGGTGTTGCGCTGATGAACTTCCAGGAGTGTGTCGAAACGGCCGGGCGTGAAGATCTGCGCGCTGATGCGATAGTCGGAGAAACTCGCATCGAAGGGACCCTGATCCGCCGCATCGTTCAGCCGCCGGAACCACCCGCTGCCGCCCACGCGAATTCGGGCATTCAGTTCACGCCGGCCTTCGATTACAAACTGGCTGTAGGGCGAGAACACACCCAGATTCAGCCGGGCAAGACGATTGTAGGCATCGCGATCCCGCGCCAGTTCCGTGTAGTCGAATACATAATCCATGCTCGAGAGTTTCTGCAGGAATCCGAAACGAAAGCTTTGCTTCCCGTTCGAAGACGAATACGCCGCCTGAGCGCTGTATTCCACAGCGGAGCCGCCGATCAGTTTTAGATACGTCGTGAAAAACCAATTGCGGTTGATTCGATTTCGAAGCAGAACGTGGTGGCTTCCTTTCACGTAGACAACGGTGCTGTACTCGACGGCGGCGGAATTCCCGAGGCGCAGCAAAAAGTCCGCGCCGCCGATGGCGCGCTGTTGCGGATCCGAGTAATAGGTGAAACGGCGGCCGCCAAATACGCCGATTTCGAACCTGCGGCGGTTCAGCCTGTATGAAACTCCATCGTAGGCGGCGAGTTCGCTTCCATATGTGTACTGCCTTCCGATTTGAAGCGACGACCCGGCAAAAGTCGAATCTCCCGGCTGCCCACGGACTTCAACATATCCGCTCACCAGTTCCAACCTTCGATTCTGCGGAAATGTGTTGAGGATGGTCTGCTCCGGAGAGCCCGTCTGAACGTGGCTCAAATCTTGCCGGTATCTGAAAGAGAAATTCGTATTGATCCGCGTCGAGAGCCATCCGCGCGTGCCCCAATTCATGAAGCTGTACATCTCATCCGCATTGGGCTGGAACGGTTCGAGCGCCGGAATTCCTTTGCCGCCGATCACAGAGCCCGGCGTTCCTTCGAAGATTCCCGCCGATGTCGGGAGGCCGGTAAATGAAACTTCCTGGCGCCGGTATTCCGTGGCAAGGTCCAGGAAAAAATGATTCAGGAAATCGTCCGCTCTGCGGCGTGAAAAAGGATTCTGGGGCACTGTCAGTACAGGGTCGGCCGGAGCCTTGGGTATTACATCCCGCAACAGTTGGTCCCACGCCTGGCTGATGTCGATTTTTTTCGGCGGCGGACTTTCAGCGTTATTCTGCTCCTGCTGTTGCGCCTGCGACAGCAGTGGAAAAACGATCGACAGAACAAAGATGAAAACACGCGCGTGCCGATTCCGAGATTTAGTTTGCGCTTCGCAGTTCCTCAATTTTTTTCTCAGCAAGTGTGATGCGCCATGGATACGTGTCACTGTGCCATTTCGATGCCTTGAGATACTCTCCGAGTTCGGCTGCGGCATCCGCTTTTCGACCCATTGCTTCGTAAACTTCGGCCAATGACCAGTGCACCTGGGCGTTGTTGGCCTCATCGCCGGTCAGCCGGATGCTCAAAGGTGTCACTGGAGACAACGCGAGTTCTTGCTTGAACACGGAGATGGCCTTCTGCCGAAGCGCATCCTTCTGGCCGAGGTCTGGGGTTTCCGAAGCTGCCTCGACATACGCTTCTCCGATCAAAGCGTGAACTTCCAACCGCTGCGGATCGATCTGCAGTACTTCTTCAAAAAGTTTGATGGCTTCTTCCGGACGGCTGCGCATCAGCAGATAGCCGAGGCGCAGTCTTACAGTGAACATACAGGGAGGCGGCGACAGGTTCGCCGGAACAGGCGCCGATGTCACAAGCTGGCAAGTCCCGTTATCGAGGCTATTCATGCCGATGGCTTGCCGGTAATCGTCCATGGCGCCGCCCATGTCCTCGAGATCGTCCTGTTTGTGAATCCCACGCTGTGCGAATTCCCATGCGTCCCGTGGCGTGTCGATTCCCAGCAGTTCGTAATCGATCTTTCCCTCGAAGTAGAAGGGATTGCGCTTCGGATAATTCGGATTGTTCTCTCGAGTGACGGTTGGAGGCGCTTGACAGAAAGCGCCGGATGCAAACGCGAGTATGACGAAGACAACTCGATTCATGGCGCTGCCTCCAGATCTACTGTCGCTGTCGCGGACGCGATGCCGCGAATGTTCTTCAGGTAGGTATCGACGGTCTGCTCGCTGAGCAGGTGCAGATCGTGCCCGGCAGGCCCGTCCGGTCCCGTGGTTCTGGTCAGGAATCGAAGAAACAACGGCGGAAAGTGTTCGTAGTGAACCTTGGCTTCGATCTGAAGAGGACCTTCAAGCCGAACGCCGAGTTTCGCGAGTTCCGCGGCCGTCGGAAGTTTGATTTCATATCGAAGCGTCGTCGGACGCAGAGGCTGCAGCGAACGAAAATTGTCCACAGAGTTCGCAAACGCAGCACTGAATGTTTCTTCCCAATGCGGCCGCGTCACCACAATCGGTTTTCCTTCATTATCGGTTCGTCCGATCGCATCCCCGGGAAGGTAGATTCGCGTCAGTTCATTTCTGAAGAGGACCAGCCCGGCGGGTTTGCCCGTAAAGATGCGGGAATCGGGACCGTTATCGGGACCCGGATAGAACACCTGGTTGCGATGCCCGTTCGTGGCGGGCCCTGTGGCGTAGTTGTCGGTGTGCTGGCCCGGATCGGGTACAGCAACGACGTGCTCGAGATCTTCGTCGTCTAGATTGCCGTCCGGCGCGGTCTCTCCGGTTTCCGGATGCGGCTTGTCAACCTGATATCCGGATTGATAAATCAGGAAGCCGTTGCGGTCCCTGACCTTCAGTTCAACATACGTCGTCCGTTCCTGCGAGAATCCGGCCGGAAAACGATGGCCTGTCAAAGCAGTCGCAGTCACGCGCACCATAAAAGACTCGCCTGAACGAACGCTGTGATCCGTTTTGTCGAGGCTGATGCGAACGGCGGCTTTGAGCAGTTCTTCGCGGCGTGTTTCAAGCGCTTTGGGAATTCCGTGCGAATCCACACCGGGTTGAGCGATTTCCGGATAGTTATCGCCAAGCCGCGCACGAAGCACATCGGTGGAAAGCAGCGGAACATCGACGCCAGTCAGGTAATGCGTAACGACCGGCCGCTTCGGCAACGGAAAATTGAATTCCGTGGAAACACCCGGCACGGCGGCGAAGTCTTCTGAAAAAATTCCCGGTGTCGGACTTGTTATTTTCTGATCTCCGACCGGATACGTGGAATCGCCGCCAAACGGGAACAGCGACATGTGACAATCCTGGCATCGCACCACTTTTCCGAAAGGATTGTTTGTCGAGTTGTACGGACCAAGAGCCCACTCCGTGCTCAGGTTCTCCAGCCGATAGTGCGTGACGCCGGCTCCTCCCTGATTGATGTCGGTTTCAAACGCAGTCAGTGAACCGCCGCCCGGTACGCGCACGTCGTGGCAGCCGTTGCAAAAGTTTCCGTTGCGAAGAAATGCGATTCGCTCCGGGTCGTGGCTTGCGACATGGAAGTTGCCTTTCACTCCGACAGGAAACATGAACGGCCCAACCTTATCGATTGTGGGAGACAGGCGAAGACTCATGTTGGCAAAGCCGTCGCCCTGAAAACTCTTCTCCATGTTCGGACCCATCACGTTGTGGCACACGTCGCACGTGATGCCTGCCGCGCCCAGTGACGGCTTCGCTCCTGGAGGCGGATCGTCGCCGGGCGTCAAAGGAAGGACCTGATGCCCACCGCCATCGACAAGATGAAAGTCACGCAGCGGCCGAAATGTATCCGGGCGAAATTCGGGCCCGACGCCGGTAAGCTCCGGTACTTCCCGTGTTGCGGGATCATCGCCGAGCAGCACGACATTCGCGTTATGGCACGTCAGGCAGAATCCGGCCTGAACCTGATTGATATGGGTGAACAGCTTTGTGCTGGCGAGATTGCTGTTTAACGGAGTGTTGTCGCTCGTAAGCTTCGAACTGTCTTTGTAGACCGGCCGGAGCCGGCCACCGCTCAGAAAATTCGCGGCGGTTTCGAGCGCATTAAATAAAGGACTAACGTTGCGGTATCCGGATTTAACCGAACTTCGCAGCTCATCGTATTGCCGTTGATGACAAGGCAAACACGATTCTGGACGTTGAAAGCTTTGATCCCTCAAACTAAACGTCCTGGGATTTCCTACTGGTGTTTGAGCTGAAGCCGGAACCTGAAATAGCCCTGTAATTGCGGCCAAAACAATCAGGATCATGCTTCTGTGTTGCATCAGCGCCTCCCGATCGGTCAGAACTGGCAAATACAGAAGGAAGAAAAAACTTAAGATTTGGACAAGACCATCGCAAGAAAAATCTTCGAGTAAAGGGAGGTGACGTCAGGCCCGCTTCGTTCCTGACGCGCTAGGTCACAGATTCACACAAAGACTTTGAACGCGGGAGACGGATCGAACCCGCGACGTTCAGCTTGGGAAATTGGCGCTCGATTGAAAACAAAAGGCCAAAGGGTCTAGGGCGTTCACTTCTAGTCAAAGAATTCTCCAGCGAATTCACGGTCTCACCCC
>CAZWGA010000143.1:0-5570 GCA_964633285.1 uncultured Solibacteraceae bacterium
ATGCCATTGGATCCCGGAACACACCTGGGCCCGTATGAAATCGTTCTTCTGATCAGCAGTGGAACGTCGGGAGACGTGTACAAGGCAACGGATACCGCGGCAAACCGGACAGTGGCTCTTCGGATTCTTCCCGTGGAATTCTCTTCAGACGCTGAACGAAAGCAGCGTCTCGCGGACGAAGCAAAGACAATCGCAGGACTTCAACATCCCAACATTTGCGTGATGCATGAGATCGGCTCGGAAGGTGAGACGGATTTTATTGTGACCGAATACCTCGAGGGTCAATCGCTCGCTGCGCGTCTGAAGGGCGGGGCGCTGCCTCTGGATGAAGCGCTGAGTATTTCAATCGCTGTCGTGGACGTGTTGAACGCGGCGCATCGCCAGAACGTCGTGCATCGCGATATCAAGCCGTCCAACATCTTTCTTTCCCCGGCCGGTGTAAAGGTGCTCGATTTCGGCCTGGCGAAACTCAAAACGGAAAAGGTCAGCACGTCAAGGCAGGCGCAGGGCGCGGCGGTTCCACTCGAAACGCTCGAATACAAATCTCCGGAACAACTGGATGGCCTCGAACCCGATGGGCGCTCGGACATCTTTGGATTCGGCGTGACGCTGTATGAGATGGTGACGGGAACCAAGGCGTTCGAGGGAAAAAATCTGGCGCTCCTGGTTGCCGCGATTGCGACGCTCGATCCCGATCCTTTGTCGAAAGCGCAGCCGGACACTCCCGGCGCTCTGGATCACATTGCAAAGCGCTGTCTGGCGAAAAGTCCGGACGATCGTTGGCAGACGGCGCACGACCTTCTCGTTCAGTTGAAGTGGATCAACGAAAGCGGCAGTGATTCGATCGCGGCGTCGCGGCGCAGACAAAAGCGCGAGAGGGCGGTGCTCGCCGTCGTTGCAGCCGCATTCTTCGCCGTCACTTTTCTCGTAGCGCGAACCACGCGTTTTTTTGGGGATACGAATTCGCAGGATGCCTTCCAGTTTCGCGTGCCTGTGTCCGGTTTGAGCGCATCGGACATCGCGATGTCACCCGATGGAAAAGCGCTCGCCCTTGTGGCGCGGCCGAGCCCGCAGGAACCATCCACGTTGTTTGTGCGTCTCACGGGATCGCCGACGTTCCGGCGCTTGGGCGGCACCGAAGAAGCGTCGTTACCGTTCTGGTCTCCGGATAGCCGTTCGGTCGCGTTCGCTGCAAGTGGACGCCTGAAGCGAGTGGAAGCTACTGGTGGCGCTCCGAAAGATCTTGGCGAGGCTTCAGGTTTCGCCGGAGGCGCGTGGAGCCGCGATGGAGTCATATTGTTTGGCTCTTCCAAGGGTCTCTATCGCGTTTCCGCGGAGGGCGGCACGCCCGAACTGATCACGAAGATCGAGAAACCGGAGACCGGCCACTTCTGGCCTTCGTTCCTGCCCGACGCCAAACATTATTTGTATCTGGCGTGGTCGGCGGAAGCCGGACGCCGCGGCGTCTTCGTGGGTGAATTGGGTTCGAATACGAAAACGCGGTTGATGACCGGGGATTCCAACGCTCTTTACGCCGATCCCGGTTATGTCGTATTCCACCGCGAGGCAACTCTGTTCGCGCAAGCGTTCGACGCAAAGAAACTGATCCTCACCGGAGATCCTTTGCACGTCGCGGATCAAGTCGCATTCTCATCGCCCGACGGGCGCGGCAGTTTCGACGTTTCGCAGAATGGCGCGCTCGTTTACTTTCAGGATGCGGGAGGCCGCGGGCAGAGCAGCAGAGCGAGTACGGCCGCCAACTACCAATGGGGTTGGCGGGATCGCAAAGGTGTTCAGACCGCTCTCGCCGGGGAAACGGGAGTTTATGGGGACATGGATCTTTCGCCTGACGGCAAACTTGTCGCGGTGACGCAGGCGGATGCCGGCGGCGATATCTGGGTGATCGACTGGCAGCGCGCCGGTGTTTCCTATCGAGTGACGCTCGATCCCGCGGATGATATCAATCCGGTGTGGTCGCGTCCTACGGGCGATCGCATTGCATTCACGACGTATCGCAAAGGGAACGCCGACATTTATGTGAAGAATGCCAATGGAACTGGACCCGAAACACCGTTATTGGATACGCCTGCCAATGAATCGATCAAAGACTGGTCGAAGGATGGACGCTACATTGCCTACAAGCAAGGCACAGAAGGATCCGACGATATTTGGATTTTGCCGCTGTCCGGCGACAAGAAACCCTTTCCGATGGTCCAGGGACCCTATCATAAAGATGAACCGCAGTTCTCCTACGATGGAAAATGGCTCGCATACACTTCCGATGAATCGGCTGGAATGTTTCAGGTTTTCGTAACCTCATTTCCAGGAGGAGAACAAAAAATTCAGGTTTCGAAAAACGGCGGCGGACAACCGCGCTGGCGCGAGGACGGCAAAGAACTTTTCTTCCGGTCGCCGGACAATGGCGTCATGGCCGTGGACATCAATCCTGGCCCCACAATCACAGCCGGTGTTCCTCATTTGCTTTTTTCGGGCCTCGCCTCGGCAGTCTCCCGGGATCCCGTACGTCACCAATGGTCTGTCTCGCCCGATGGCCAGCGATTTCTTATGCGCGTGGCGCCCCAGGCCACAAGGGGAGGCGGCGGAACGCCGGGGGTTCCATTCAATTTTGGGGGCGTCACGAGAGGTGGGCCAGGGCAAGGGACACAGGGTTTTGTCACAAGCGGTCTCACCGTCATTAAGAACTGGACTGCGATATCGCAGAAGGTGACGCCATGACCACGCTCTCACCCGGTTTGCGGATGGGACCTTATCAAATCATCGAACCGATTGGCGCCGGTGGCATGGGAGAAGTTTACAAAGCCTCGGATACGAGGCTCGAACGCGTGGTTGCCGTGAAAGTGCTTCCACCGCACTGGGCCGCAAACTCGGAAATGCGCCAGCGGTTCGAGCGCGAGGCGCAGACGCTGGCGTCGTTGAATCATCCGCACATTTGTGTGCTGCACGATATCGGCAAGCATGCCGAAGCCGACTTCCTCGTCATGGAATACCTCGAAGGCGAGACACTCGCGTCGCGCCTGGAACGCGGACCGATACCTCTTGGCGAAGCATTGACGATCGCGCTCGAGATTGCGGATGCTCTGGACAAAGCCCATCGCAAGGGAGTGGTCCACCGGGACCTGAAGCCGTCGAATGTGATGATGACGGAAAGCGGAACGAAGCTTTTGGATTTTGGCCTTGCCAAATGGGCGGGAGACACGAATGAGAAGCGCTCGTCATTCATCAGCAGTCACGCGAAAACAGCGGGTGAGCGCGCCCCATCCGACCTGACCTCGAAAGGAACCATCATCGGCACGCTGCAGTACATGGCGCCGGAACAACTCGAAGGTGATGACGCCGATGGCCGCACGGATATCTTTGCTTTTGGCGCGCTGCTTTTCGAAATGATTACCGGCAAAAAAGCGTTCGAGGGAAAAACGCGGGTGCTGCTCATTGCCGCGATCGCCGCTTCGGATCCACCGGCCTTGTCCACGATTGAGCCGGCTGTCCCGCCGGCGCTCGATCACGTGGTGAAAACATGCCTCGCGAAAGATGCGGCGGACCGCTGGCAGACTGCCAGGGACGTTCTGGCCGAACTGGAATGGATCGCTGCCGGAGGCGCCGATCTCGCGGCCGCCCCGAAACGCATTTCAAGAAAAGGACGCGCCCGGTTCTTCTTTGCCCTCGCAGCCGCTATTGGATTTGCAGCCGCGGTTTCGGCGGCATTGGCCTTTTCATACGTTCGCGGGACCGGCAAAACGGACGAACTTCGCTTCCGTGTTCCCATTCAACTCTCCGCGGACGCCGCCGCGGCCGGCGGAAGAGGAGGGAACCCCGGATCTCAGCAGGGGTTTCAAGGTGTGGCCGGCGTCGGCGTCTTCAATCCCGAGAATTTTGCGATTTCTCCTGATGGCCGGACGGTCGCTTTCGTTGCGCGGCCGGTGAATGCCGGACCGTGGTTCCTGTATGTGCGTCCCATTCGGTCCGTCACTCCACAGCGTCTTGCGGAAACCGAAAATGCAACACAGCCGTTTTGGTCTGCCGACAGCCGCTTCATTGCTTTTGTGAGCGCGGGAAAGCTGAAGAAGGTCGAAGCGTCGGGCGGCCCTCCTGCGGAAATCTGCGAGGCTGCGGGATTCCTGGGTGGGACATGGAATCGCGACGGAACCATTTTGTACGGTTCCGTGCAGGGCCTCTATCGCGTGCCGGCAGAAGGTGGAAAGCCGGAATCCATCACGCATCTCGATGCGAATCAAAGCGGACACCTCTGGCCGCACTTCCTTCCTGATGGACGGCATTATCTCTACACCATCTGGTCGGGGCAAGCCACGAATCGCGCCATCGCGGCAGGGAGTCTCGATTCGAAGGACGTTACGCGCGTGCTGGCTGTGGGTTCCAATGCGGGCTATGCGGATCCCGGCTATCTCGTATTCCATCGTGAAGGCGCCGTCTACGCTCAGCCTTTCAGTGCCGCGCGGTTGTCCGTTTCGGCGGATCCTGTTCGCATCGCCGATGAAATCACCTACGATGGCGCGAATGGCCTCGGCCATTTTTCCGTATCCGGTAGCGGAGTCCTTGCCTATAACTTCAATTCCACGGGACCGGCCGGCGGCACCGGGGGGGCGCAGACGGATCTGTCGGAGTGGCAATTGTCATGGGTTGCACGCACCGGCCAGCCCCTGGAAACCGTGGGCCCGCCCGGCGTCTACCGTGGCATTGAAGTTTCTCCGGATGCCAAACGCGTCGCCGTCCACAAGCACGACGGCAACGGCGGCGACATCTATGTCATCGAACCTCGTGGTTCGCAGACGCGGCTGACCTTCGATGCATCGCAACACAACTCGATGCCCATATGGTCGCCCGATGGAAACAGGATCATTTATTCTTCACTGCGTAAAGGGAAATGGGGCCTGTATCAAAACCTGTCGAGCGGCTCCGGCACTGAGGAAATGTTGTTCGAATCGGAATTGCAGGCAGCGCCGATGTCGTGGTCTCCGGACGGCAAGCGGCTCGTCTTCTGGGTTCAGGATCCAAAAACGTCGGGCGACATCTGGGTATTGACTCTCGACGACAAGAAAGCCGCGAAACTCATTGCGACACCATTCAATGAAACGCATCCACAGATTTCTCCGGATGGAAAATGGATCGCATTTACAGACAATTCCAAGGACAACCGGAACGAAATCTACGTGCAACCGTTCCCATCCGGAGCCGGCCGGTATCAAATCTCCAACAACGGCGGCGATTGGCCTCGATGGAAGAAGGACAGCAAGGAGCTTTTCTTTCACTCCATCGGTCTGGTCGGCTCGCCCGGCGCGTATGCCGGCACCATCGTTTTCGCGGGAATCCTTTTCGCGGTCCCTATTGTCACTAACGGTTCGTCCCTTGAGCCCGGCAGCCCGTTGGAAGTAGTCATCTTTCCGGCCGTCAATCTTCCTCACAGCGGAGGCTCTTACAATCCCTACGCCGTTTCCCCCGACGGCGAACGATTCCTGGTCCCTCAGTTCTCTCCTGCAAGCGGCACCACCGGCACCGCCCAGATCGGCCCTGATACATTCAGCGGCCTGACGATT
>CAZWGA010000144.1:0-5323 GCA_964633285.1 uncultured Solibacteraceae bacterium
TTCGTACCATCGTGGGTGAACCGTTCGCGATCCACAGGATTGGGAACCGGTCCGATCGCAATGATCGAGTCGCGGAGCTTCTCAAAACCGTTGGTCTCGACGCGAGCGTCATGAATCGGTATCCGCACGAGTTCAGCGGCGGACAACGGCAGCGGATCGGAATCGCGCGGGCTTTGGCGCTTCGTCCGAAACTGATTGTTGCGGATGAACCCGTATCCGCCCTCGATGTTTCGATTCAAGCGCAAATCATCAATCTCATGGCCGAGCTTCAGCAGCAATTTGGCCTGACCTACCTTTTTATTTCGCACGCGATTCCCGTTATTGAGCATATATCCACCCGGATTGGCGTGATGTATCTCGGAAAGCTGGTGGAAGTCGGAACAAGCGAGCAGATTTGTCGCGCTCCAAAACATCCATATACGCAGGCGCTGCTGAGTGCCGTGCCGATTCCCGATCCGGCTCTTCGCAAACAACGCATCGTTTTGCGCGGCGATGTGCCGACTCCAATTAATCCACCCAGCGGATGCCGGTTTCACACGCGCTGTCCGATTGCAGTCGACCGGTGCAGGGTCGAAGAGCCGCCGCTGCGGCCAATCGAAGACGGCCGGGATGCGGCGTGCCACTTGGTTTGACGATGCGTTTTGAGCTCCTCACCAAAGATCCCAACACTCGCGCACGCCGTGGCCGGTTGCATACAGCTCATGGAATTGTCGAGACGCCGATTTTCATGCCGGTCGGAACGCAGGCGACGGTGAAATCGATGACCCCGCAGCAGCTTCACGACTTGAATGTCGAAATACTTCTTTGCAACTCGTATCACCTTTTTCTAAGGCCGGGTCATGAGACCGTCGAGCGGCTCGGTGGTTTGCATCAGTTCATGGGCTGGGAACGCCCGATTCTCACCGACAGCGGCGGATTCCAGGTCTTCAGTCTGAGTTCGTTGCGCGATATCAGCGATGATGGCGTTCGATTCCAATCGCATCTTGATGGAACCTCTTATTTTCTGAGCCCCGAAACGGCCGTCGATATACAACGAGCGTTAGGTTCCGACATCATGATGATTCTTGATGATTGCCTGGCCTATCCCGCCAGCCACTTCGACGCCGATCGCTCCATGAAACGTTCGCTGGCATGGGCCGAACGTTGCAAACGGCATTGGGAACTTGATGGCCCGCCGCGGCAAGCGCTTTTCGGGATCGTCCAGGGAGGTACGTATTCCGACCTTCGCAAAGAGAGCGCGGAGCGCCTTCTGTCGATGGATTTTTCAGGTTATGCGATCGGCGGGCTGGCGGTAGGTGAACCCAAACCTTTGATGTATGAAGTCATCGATAAGGTGATGCCCGATTTGCCCGAGCACAAGCCCCGGTATCTCATGGGTGTCGGCACGCCTGAAGATCTGGTCGAGGCGATTGCTCTCGGTGTGGATATGTTTGACTGCGTCATGCCGACGAGGCATGCCCGTAATGGATGGCTCTTTACCCGAGACGGACACATCGTCATCAAAAATGCGAGGTACAAAGCGGATCAGGGCCCCATCGATTCAACGTGTGGGTGTCCGGTCTGCGGCACTTTCTCCCGGGCATACCTGCGTCATCTTTTCATCGCCAAAGAGATTCTTTCCTCGGTGCTGAACACGATTCATAATCTCTACTTCTACCTTGACATGATCCGTAGAATCAGGCAGTTTATCGAGTTTCATCGTTTCGACGAATTTCTCGCAGAGAGAAGGAGAACGGGGGCTCAATAGGTGTTTCTTCAGCAGCAAGCCCAATCCAGTGGCATCCTCCAGGCTTTACCCATCCTGTTTATTCTCGTCATCTTTTATTTGATCGTTTTTATGCCCGCGCGAAATCGCCAGAAGAAGCTTCAGACGATGATCGACAACTTGAAGACGGGCGATAAGGTCGTCACTTCAGGCGGGATTTACGGTACGATAGTAGGATTCAAAGACGATCGCATTGAGCTCCGAGTGGCGGAAAACGTCAAGATCTGGTTCTCCCGCAACGCGGTGACTGCGTTGCAGGGATCCGAACAAGAGTAAACCACGAGCAACCATTATGAATAAACGAATTCGCGGACGATTCTTAGTTATTTTGGGCGTTACGGTTTTGTCCGTAGCATTGTTTGCCGGCTTTCCGCCCAGCGTTGCCAAAATGAAGGAAAAGATACATCTGGGGTTGGATTTGAAAGGCGGAACACAACTGGTTCTAGAGGTTGTGACCGACGATGCCATCCGGGCCGAGACCGATCAAGCGATTGATTCCCTGCGACAGCAGCTCGGAAAAGACAACATCGTGTTTCGACAACTGGCGCGGCTGCAGAACACGTCGTTTCAGGCCGTCGGTGTCGATCCATCCAAAGACGCCGATTTCCGGCGGATCCTTAATGAACGGTTTACCGAATGGGATTTGATTTCGACCGCCGGTGATGTGCCGAACACATACACCATGCGTTTAAAGGCCAACCCGGAAAAGGACTATAGAGATCAGTCTGTCGAACAGGCCATTCAGACGATTCGCAATCGAATCGACCAGTTGGGCGTTGGCGAAACTGTCATTCAAAAACACGGCGGACCGGGACAGAACGAATTGCTGGTGCAGTTGCCGGGAGTGGATGATCTGGCGCGGGTCAAGAGCTTGATGCAATCAACCGCTCAGCTCGAGCTCAAGCTCGTCGAAAGCGGACCGTTTGCGAGTCAGGCTCTCGCTGCGCAAAACTATGGCGGCGCCATTCCTCCAAATCTGGAAGTCCTGCGCTCGGTCGAACACGGCCTTCCTTCAAGCGGCGGAGATCAGTTCTACGTCGTGCAGCAGGTGGCGTCCGTGTCGGGGCGGGATTTAAAGGGCGCTTATGCCTCTCGCGATGAAAACGGCCATCCGGCTGTGAGCTTTAATCTCAACGCGGATGGCGCTGCACGATTCGGCCGCGTCACCGAAGAGAACGTCAATAAGCAGCTTGCCATTGTCCTGGATAAGGTCATTCAATCCGCGCCAAGTATTCATAGCCGCATTACTGATTCGGGCATCATCACCGGCGGACCGTCGGGTTTTGCGCCGCAGGCAGCGCAGGATCTCGCGTTGGTCTTGCGATCCGGCGCCTTACCCGCTTCGCTGAAGTATCTCGACGAAGAAGTGATTGGCCCATCGCTGGGGGCGGATTCGATCAGACGCGGGCTGACTTCCGCGGTTGTGGCTCTCGTTGCTGTCGTCGTCTTCATGCTCGTTTACTACAAGCTGTCCGGCGTGAATGCGACAATCGCAATGATCCTTAATCTGCTTATTCTCTTTGGAGCGATGGCGTATTTCGGTGCCGCTCTCACGCTGCCTGGAATCGCGGGAGTCATTCTCACCATCGGTGTGGGTATCGACTCGAACGTGCTCATTTTCGAGCGCATTCGGGAAGAACTTCGGGCCGGTAAAACTGCTGTGTCGGCCGTTGTTACCAGCTTCGGCCGCGTCTTCATAACTCTTGTGGATACGCATCTGGCTGCGTTGATTTCAGCAGTTTTTCTTTTCCTCTTCGGCACTGGCCCTGTAAAAGGTTTTGCCGTGACTCTGGTCATTGGACTCATTTCGAACATGTTTACGGCCGTGTTTGTTTCACGGACTTTGTTCGAATGGGTGCTGAACCGGAAGCAGCGCAACGAGGCCGCGCTCAGTATTTGATGAAAATTGGAACAAGGCGAGACACCTCGGTGTCTAAAGGTACGTTCGAATGATTGAACTTTTTAGAGACGTTAAGATCGATTGGCTAAGTAAAAGGAAGCTTTACCTGGCCATATCGGGCTCGGTCATGTTGCTGGGTCTGATTTCTTTGCTGGCTAAACATCCACGTGGCTTTCAGTACGGCGTCGATTTTAAAGGCGGAACCAAGGTTGCGGTGCACTTCCACCAGAAACCTGAAATCGAAAAGATCCGTCAGTTGCTCCATGACAATGGAGCCGCCGATAGCCAGATTCAGGAACGCATTGGAAGCAACGATGTGAACATCGACTTCCAGGGCGCCCAGGGAGAAGATGCCAGCGCGGGGCGTACAGTGATTCTGAATGCCCTGGATAAAGGGTTTCACGGGCAGTTCGATATTCTGAGCGCGACATCGATTGGACCGAAAGTCGGCGATGATCTCAAGCGGCAGGCCGTATTTGCGACGCTCTATGCGCTTGGCGGAATGCTCATCTATATCGGATTCCGGTTCGAGTCCTGGATCTGGGGAGCTGCTGCCGTTTTCGCAGCGTTTCACGACACGCTCGTGACCTTGGGGTTGTTCTCGGTCTTTAACCGTGAAATCAATCTTACGGTTATCGCGGCACTATTAACGCTGGTCGGTTATTCAATGAATGACACGATCGTGGTTTTTGATCGAATTCGAGAGAATCTGAAAACTCGGCGGCGCGACAATCTTGAAACGGTCATGAACGACAGTATCAATCAGACGTTGAGCAGAACGATTCTGACTTCCGGATTGACGTTCCTTACCGTGGTGGCGCTGTTCATTTTCGGCGGTGACATCATCAATCACTTTGCCTTTGCGATGGTGATCGGAATCATTATCGGAACATATTCGTCGATCGCGATTGCCGCGCCGGCCGTGCTCTTTTACACGAATATCCGTGGACGGACAGTGCCTCAAATTGCGGCTCCTGTTCGCGCCACGGCAGCGAAAAACGCAAGACCTGTGAAGGTGAAATAAACGAGTTCCGGCGAACGGTACTACGAGTCATTGAAGCATTGACTTAAGAGGCAGGGCGCTGATATAAGATGCGATCCTGTTACAGATACCTGCCTCACCGCCACCGGGTCGTAGCGTAAAGCGCGGATAGTTTCAGGAGTTTAGAAAAGGGGGGTTTATGTTCGAGGATTCCTTAATTGAATCCAGCGGACAGAGCAAGAAGAGCGCCACAGTTATTGTGTCATCGCTCGTGCATGTGGGTTTGATCGCGGTGCTCGTTCTCATTCCGCTGATTTCGTATTCGGAGCTGCCCAAGCAGCAATTGATGACAATGCTCATCGCTCCGCCGCCGCCACCACCGCCACCGCCACCGCCGCCGGCTGCAGTAGCTCCCGCTCCGGTGGTCCAGAAAGTTGTACAAGTGGATCCCGGGACGATTGTGGCGCCTACAGAAATCCCAAAGGAGATTAACAGGATTGTTGAAGCCGCCCCGCCGTCTTCGGTTGTCGGCGTTGTTGGTGGAACACGATCCGGAGTTTTGTCCGGCGTTCTGGGCGGTGTTTTGAAAGCCCAGGAAGAAGCGGCTCCGCCGCCACCCCCACCGCCGCCGCCCACCCCCCCACCCCCGCCGGCCCAACAGATCCCTTATTGTGGG
>CAZWGA010000145.1:0-5323 GCA_964633285.1 uncultured Solibacteraceae bacterium
CCGCCGTGCGCATGAACTATTCATTTCCATTGTGGAAGAGATCTACCGCGGAGATGCCTGGGCGATTCAGACGATCCGTGCACTATTTGCTGTTGAGCGTTTCTTTCGAATGCTATTCGACATGAACGCCGCCATGTTCGTTGCAGTTGAAGAAACATCGATGGCCGGAATCGGCATCGGAACGTCGGCGGGTGGCATCGTGCGCATTGAGATGTTGGGCGTCATTCCGACACTCCGACGACGGGGAATCGGAACGCAACTTCTTCATAGCTTGGAATCTGATTTTCTTCAGCGTGGTTGTCACGGAATTGAGCTATTCGCCCAAGAAGGAGATCAATCGGTGACGTTCTACGAGAAGCGTGGATACTCGGTCCACGCGCGGCTTCAACGATACTTCTTCAAACGGGATTTCGTCTACATGACCAAGTCGTGTTGCAGCGCTTCGAGTGTTTTGAGTGAACAGCGGATTGCACCCACATTTCCGGTCGCATAGGACAGTACGATGAACAAACTAAATCAATGCCATAGCTGCTCGTCATCGCGGTCACGATCCTGTCGCGAACCATGCGATGGAGCTGGGGGCTTGTGCAGATGTAACGAGCGACCGGCAACGGATGCGCGCGCACTCACGGGAGGTATTGGACTCGTAGCGTCGACTGCGGAACTCACAACCAATTCCGAGGACGCTATCGCTCGTCTTTTTGGGGTTTTTCCGGCATTGCGCGTTGCCTGTGAAGCGAGAAGTCCTTCTGGCAACCTCGCACGACAGTTTGTGACGGATGTCGAACGGATCGTGCGGTCTGTTGAGTGTTGTAGTCAGGACCACTCGACTTCTATTGACATCGAAGATGTCGAAGCGCTTCTGGATCATCTTCCGGTCTCAACCTTGCAGCGGGGCGAAATGGAGGAACGCGGAATTGAGTCTCTTGTGGCATTAGTCCAGAACGGTGCATCAGTTGCCACGCTTCTTAGAGGTGCATGGCTGAGACCTCGCACACCTAGCCCAACACTAGGCGGAGATCCCACAATCGAAACCGAACTCTTGGAACGGGAGAACTAGCTGTGGCTGCGGTTCCGCCAGTACAAAGGGCAGAAGGAGCTCCTTTTCCACTGGATGATATTGACCCAGATACCGCGATGGATATTCGCAAGTTCTGGGGTGATGGTGATATTGATGTTACCAACATTCATGTACATCGACATGAAACTAACCCGGCGAACGACCCGTTCTGCGGTCCTGCGTCTGAGGAAACGATCACAGTAACCCATCACACGAGTGACGGGCCGCGCCCCCACACGATAGTGAAGTTCTCCTGCGACATGCAAGAGGGAGATGCATGCGATCTCGAATGCCGGCGATTTGAGGGACCACACTCTGTATGTTGGGGTGAGTGTTCTGTAATACTTGTTCCTATCGAAGGGTCGGGCACGGGTGGTAGACCTCCACGAGAGGATCCTGGTTGCGAGTGTCTTTGCCACTGTATTGGCTCGATTGAGCTTCCTGTTGGCGAAGGATGGGAGTGGGTGTTCCTCGGAATGGCCGTAGCTGCGCTTGTGATAATCGCAAAGCGGCCTATCCCGATTACGACGTTTCGGCCTGGTGAGCCACCACCGCCACCAATTGAAGTACCCGTACGTCCTCGTCCTATTAACGTACCAAGCCCGGAACCTGAGCCTGTTGGCGCACCGGGAGGCGTTCCTACAGATCACCCTGGTGGTGGTCATGAGTTTTCGCCACGACTCACTTCTGTCGCGGAAAAACTTGATCGTAGACTTCAGGCCCTCTTCGGCATTGGGGTAGTAGGAACGGAATCGAACCTAGACAAGTTCCTGGTCGGTCAATCAAGTAACTACGCATATCTAGGCGCGACCTTTGGGAACATTGCGAGCCCGTGGCTTCGGGTAAGGGGCGATTTCATTCGTGCGACTGTAGAATTGATCGCTGCAAGTCTAATTGGAGTCAAGGTGAATCTGTACACCAAGAACGAAAATCAGGTTGGTCCAGGTCAATCCGTTGACTCCACTCAAGCGATTACACTATCCAGCCCATCTCGCGTTACGACAGAATGGGGCAGCAATACTGGTATTGGACTTAAGCAGCTCGTGAGATTTGTATTCAGTCCATATATTGCAACCCCTCCAACTCCCGCGAACGGCTGGTGTGTATTCCGCATGCTCCCGTCGGTATGGTTCGATGCGGTGTTAGCACCGCCCTTGGTCTAGCCGGAGTGACGAGATCATCCTACTTCAGGTCATCGTTTAACACTTTGTGCGGTTCGCATCTATCATGTTAGACACCGAGTAATCCGCAAGGAACGGATTCTCGGCACGAGCGCATTGACTGCTCGTGATCGGTATACTTGTGGCTATGGATGCACGATGCGCGCAAGAGCCGATTCGGGTTGAGGTTTGCCTTGTAATCGCTGGTCCAGTTTTTCGACAGTACCTACCGACGCTACGCCAACCATTTTCAGGCCCACTCGGAGCAAAACTGCGTTTTGTTACCTTCGATCTACGGAAGCTGGGGCGTCGCCCGATGTATGCTCTTGTGTCAATGCAGTTAGAGCTGAGGAAAACCAACGACGTAGACAGCATCGCGGCATGGCTTCTCAAACTATCGCTACCGATTGCTGATGAACTTTACATTGAATCGGGCAATGTTCCATTAACAATCAAGGGAATCCGTGATACTCTGGGTCACATCATGCGACGTGTGTAGTAGCCCACGACGCAGTCCAATAAGGTGCACCGAACAGTCCCTGCGACGTCGTAACGACGCCCGGACTGATCTCGTGCCATCGGCGTGTGCGCACGACGACAGATTGTGTCCAGATGGGATGAGAAGGCCGACCCCGCGACGTGACGTACTCTTGCGAGTCGTCAATGTGTTGCGGGATGGCTCTGCTCCCCGGAACATTGCTCGCGGGCGGCTGTTCGATTGCACCCTACGCGAACGATTGCACTCTCCGAGACGATCCCACCGAGCAAACGTCACCATTCACCGATCAACAAAGTGTGCAAGGCTCTGAACAAAACAAGTAAGAGCCACGGCGCCAATGAATAGGAATAGAAACACTATTAGCCAGATCGAGGCGTCGGGCTTCGTCCTTCTGTCCATTCTGCTCGCCAACTCGTCAAGAGCATTGCGGAACCGAAAGGCTCGTTTCTCTTTTCCTTGCGTCCGAAGGCAATGCGCTATTGCGAGGAATGAAACAATGGCGATCGACGCTTTCATGGCAGTCGCTATCAGGGACACGTTGCCGCCCATTTCTCCAAGTGCTAGTATGAGCACCGAAGCACAAATCAATAATCTCGTAGCTTCTGAATTGATCCGGATGGATGAACCTGTCATTGGCCCGAGTCTTCTGATATCGCGATCCAGGATACGAATGAGCTTCATGGCGTCGTCGAGCCCGCGAATTGGTCGCACAGAGGAATCCCATTTCCTTATCAATGCGGTCTTATGAAGTCGACGTATCATCTGGCGAAGCTTGCCGTCGGTACACGTGTCCTCCACCAAACCAAAGACGGTCTCAAATCTCCCGGAAATGACCTGAAGGTCATTTTGCGAAAATAGAGGCTTTAGGTCCGGGTCAAAGCACCACTTTTTCGCAAGTTCTGTTGCAGATGCGACGTTGAGTCCCATGCAACCAAAGCGTCGCCTCAACATACAAGCTAACTCGTGGAATGCTCTTCTGCAAGGGCTCTCTATCGCCGTGACATCTTGCAAGGAAACAATGAAGCCGACGCCAACACGCACTCCACTTCGTCCATCCTGAGGGAACCGCGCATCGGTCGATATCACGAGCGCAACAAGCAACCTATCTCCCGAGGCGGAGAACGCGATAGTCATCGGCATGGCGGAATGCAGATCTTCGATCCTAGTGAGCATCTTTTTGAATTGTAGGTTCGCATTCGTGATGGTTCTTACTGTGCCAAGTTCAAGGACAATCTCCTGATTCCGGCTCGGCACCCAAAGAGCTGGAGCTGTTGCGAGGTCGGCATCGATTCGGCAGGTCACTGCCGTCGCTCCAGAATTCCTCCGATTGCATCTTGGAGCTGATGCCTTCCCCAGCCCTCGAATGCACTGACAATCACCCTCCGATACTCAACGCCAGCGGCATGACAAGTTCCTTCGAGGACGCTTTCAAGATCTGCGACGTCAGACTCAAGTTGTCTGATTTTGGCCGGAGCCATGCTGTCACCAGGAGCATACCTGGATACTGCGTCGAATTTCGATAGAACCAGCACAATTCCGTTTGGGGGCGAGATCATTCTAGACCCCAACAAACCGATCGGACAGGCCAGCTCGCCGAATTGCCTATTGACGATTTCTCGCACGTGATCTGCAGGCTTGTAATCGAAAGTTGGAGCGACAACAATGACCCAAATCCTACGCTCCCGCATGAGCCAGCTCGCGACGCGAGTCACGCCGCGCCGTCGATAGATAGAGCCGACTTGCGAATCCAACTGCGCGCCGGGATGGTCTACATATTCTCCCCTAAACACTTTTCTTCCGAAGTCAAAGCCAGGAACCCTCGTTGTCGCAATCCCAGAAGTTCGAGGCAGGTGTTTCAGGGTATCGGCTGAGGATTCGGGGTACGCTAACCACTTGATCAAGACCGTCTTTCCGACGCCAGAAGCACCAAGTACGTAGAGTCGTACATTGCAATGAATGTACCAGTTCCAGACAGCATGTAGCGCCGCACACAATGTTCCTAAACTGACGACGCTGACAACACCGACCAATCCCGCGACTCGGTAGGTAAGGAAAGGGAAGCCGAGAACGACTGTACCCCCTTCAGAGTGAAACGTGTCTCCGAACGCCTGCTGGCCTTTCGCGACTCTCAGGGCCGATACGGCCTCGTTGACGAATTCTGTGCGCATCGTGGCGTTTCCTTATGGTTTGGCCGAAACGAAGATTGCGGCCTCCGGTGCCCTTACCATGGTTGGAAGTACGATGTAACCGGCCAGTGCACCGAAGTCCCCTCCGAACCTGCAGGATCAGAGTTTTACAAGAGAATCAAACTCAAGAGCTATCCGCTTATCGAGCGCGGCGGGGTTTTATGGGCCTACATGGGTCCACCGGAAAAGCAACCGGCGGCTCCTGATTGGGAATTCGCGAACGTTCCTTCAAACCAGACGCTCTCCACAAAGCGCTTGCAGGAATGCAATTGGCTGCAGGCTTTGGAAGGAGGGATTGATTCCAGCCATGTTTCGTGGCTGCATCGAGCGGATCTGAATACGGACCCATTGTTCAAGAACAATCGGGGCAATCAATACAACCTCGGTGACATGCGTCCGGTTTTCGAAGTGGTCGAGA
>CAZWGA010000146.1:0-5241 GCA_964633285.1 uncultured Solibacteraceae bacterium
AATGTTCGTCCTGTGAGGTCCACACGGCCGGATCCCTTCGGCGGCGCGAGTTCACCTTTCTTCCCAACGGCTGTGAACTTCCCGTTTTGAACAATGAAAACTCCGTCGTCGATGACGGGACTGCCATCGCCGGGGATAATTCGGGCGCCGAAATAATAAGTGACGTCGGAGGAAGAGCCTTTATTGCTGTTATCCACTTTCTCGCTTGTGCTTCCGCCGTCGCAGGCTGCCAGAGACGAGATGCACACAGCCATCGCCAACAATTTTGTATACCGTTTCATCTAAAGGAACTCCTTAAGAATAATGACCTGTCGCGGGCAGGAATTTTAACACAGGCTAGCGTGTTTGAAAGGGGTGTTAGGCACCGTAAAGCGAATCGATCTTCGATCGGAATTCCTTCTCAATAATACGGCGGCGTACTTTCAGCGTCGGAGTCAGTTCGCCATCGTCGATGCTGAAGTCTCGATCCAGAAATGCGACCTTCCTGATTTTCTCAAACTCCGATAGATCCGCAGTGCGGCGTGCGATTTCAGCAAGCGCGAGATCATGGATTTCAGGCTTGTGAATCAGATCGAACCGGTTCTCGAACGTGATGCCGGTCGCATGGGCATACGCCACCAGCGCATCGTAGTTCGGCACGATTAGAGCGGATATGAAGCTCCTGCCATCCCCGACGATAACAACATGTTCAAAATATGGAATCAGCTTCAGGCGATTCTCAATCGGCTGAGGCGCTACTTTCTTGCCGCTCGACATGACGATGATGTCTTTCTTGCGATCCGTGATATGCAGAAACCCTTCGGCGTCAAACTCCCCGATATCGCCTGTGTGGAACCAACCGCCGGCCAACGCTTCAGCGGTTTCACTTTCCATGTTGTAGTAGCCCTTCATGACGTTCGGACCGCGAACGAGAATCTCGCCGTCGCCGGCGATCCGGACTTCCTGGCCTCCGACGGCTCGACCCACGGAGCCGGCGCGGCAGAGGCCCGGCCCGTTCAAGGCAACGACCGGGGACGTTTCCGTCAATCCGTATCCTTCATAGACCGGCAGCCCGATCGCCCAGAAGAATTCCGCGATTTCTTTCTCGAGCGCTGCCCCGCCCGCAATAAAAAACCGGATCCGGCCGCCAAGGCGTTCTCTTATTTTCCGGAAGACCAGGCGATCGGCTGCACGATGATAGAGAGAGCTTCTTCCGGTCCGGACGTATTCGGTTCCGACTTGCCTTGCTTTTTCAAATATGGCACGCAGCGCCGATGGTCCGCGCGCAACTTCCGACAGAATCCGATTGTAGATTTTTTCAAAAACCCGAGGCACTCCCGCCGCGAATGTTGGTCGAAGGCTGACCATATCTTCAGCAAACGAAGACACACTATCGGAATGGGCAATTGTCGTCCCGGCATAGACTGAGGCGTAATCCACGTGCCGCTGAAAAATGTGGGCCAGCGGAAGAAACGACAGGCTGACGTCCTCAGCACACAGAGGCAATCGTTCCCGCGTTGCGAAGATATTAGCAATCAGGTTCGCGTGAGTCAGCATGGCACCTTTCGGAACACCGGTGGTACCCGACGTATAAATAATGGTGGCCACCTGCCCGGGATCCGCCGTCACCGCCGCACGGCGGAATTCACCCGGATAGTCATAGGCCCTCTGGCGTCCGAGCTCATATAGAGTCTCGAGTTTGATGATTCCCGGTTGATGAACCGGCGGATCAAATATCACGATGTACCGGGGCGACGAACCTCGCGGGCTGGAGGGTATCTTTTTCAAAAGTTCCAGCGTCGAGACGAAAACGAGCGCCGGTTCGCAATCCTGTATCAGCGCTGCAACCTGCGGGGCAGACAAGGTGGGATAGATCGGAACGGTACTCGCGCCGCACCAGAGGACGGCGTAATCGGCAACCGCCCATTCCAGACGGTTTTCCGATATAAGAGCGATTCGATCGCCGGCCTTTATTCCAAGCGCGCGCAAACCGAAATACAGTTCTTCAACCCGTAAACGAAACTCATCGCTTGAGACGCTGATCCACTGGCCGTTTCTTTTGAATCTAAAGGCGTCGGGTTTCCTGTACTGGTCAACGGAATGCAGGAGCAGGCCGGGTAGTGTAGAAACGGCGCTTGATGATACTGCCGTTTCATCGGATATGACGATTCCGGCATCTTCCTTTAACATGGTTCGAACAGCGGCGCGTTCAACGCGCCGAAACCTTTAGACGCAGGAGATCCCTTGTCCACTTACAAAAGAACTGCGCTTTATGAAACGCACAGAGCCCTCAGTGCACGCCTGATTCCATTTGGCGGCTGGGAAATGCCGGTCGAATACAGCGGCATTGTTAAAGAACACAACGCAGTCCGGACGGCAGCGGGTCTGTTCGATGTCAGTCATATGGGTGAGTTTGAAGTTCGAGGACCGGAAGCTCTGGACTGCATTCAATTCCTCACGACGAATGACGCGTCCAAACTGGTGAATGGCCAGGCGCAATATTCCGCAATGGCTTATCCTCACGGCACGCTTGTGGATGATCTTCTGATTTACAAGCATGAAGACGAACACTTCATGATCGTCGTCAATGCGGCGAACATCCCGAAAGATCTCGAGTGGATGAGGTCGCACAATCGCTTTGATGCAACGATCGACGACGTCAGCGAGAACATCACTCTGCTCGCCGTGCAGGGGCCGAAAGCCGTGGAGATTCTCCAGCCCCTTGTGAAATCAAAACTCGCCGGCATCGCGTCGTATCATTTCATCGGCGATCGAATCTTTAACGTGGATGCAATTGTGTCGCGCACGGGCTACACTGGTGAGGACGGTTTTGAGTTGTACTTTCCTGCCGCGCAATCCGAGCTTGTTTGGAATGGGATTCTGGAAGCAGGCAAACCGTTCGGAATCCTTCCCGCAGGGCTTGGCGCAAGGAATACGCTCAGGCTCGAAGCCAGGTTGCTTCTTTACGGCAATGATATGGACGGCACGACAACGATGCTCGAAGCGGGGCTTGGTTGGATTGTTCAATTCGACAAAGAAGAGTTCATCGGCCGCGAAGCGTTATTAAAACAAAAACAGGAAGGATTGAGGCGCAGGCTCGTCGGATTTGAAATGATTTCACGCGAAATCGCCAGGGACCATTATCCAGTCTTCATCAACGGCCGCGAATCCGGTCACGTGACGAGCGGCTCGCCTTCGATTAGCTTGAAGAAAAATATCGGGCTGGCCTATTTGCCGGTGGAACACGCATCGATCGGCACAACGTTTCATGTTTCCGTTCGGAGCCGATTATCGGAAGCACAAGTTGTCCGGACTCCATTTTATAAACGACAAGAGAATAACTCATGACTCCAGTTGATCTGCTTTACACGAAAGAGCACGAATGGCTTCGAATCGAGGGCGACGCCGGAACCATCGGGATCACCGACCATGCTCAGAAGGAACTCGGTGAAGTGGTCTATGTGGAATTGCCGAAAACCGGCACGAAGTACGACGCAGGTGAAACTTTCGGCAGCGTTGAATCCGTGAAAGCCGTTTCCGAACTCTACATACCTGTCTCCGGTGAGATCATCGGAATCAATGAAGAGCTTGGCGCGGCTCCCGAGAAAATCAATCAGGAGCCTTATGGAGCCGGGTGGATGATTCGAGTCCGCTTGTCGAACAGGAATGAAACCTCAGATCTGATGTCCGCCAAGGACTACGACGCTTACACCAGCGCAGACAAAGCGTGAATGAGATACGTCCCGAACTCGACCGCTGATCGCAGGCAAATGCTCTCCGAGATCGGCGTGGATTCGATCGATCAGCTCTTTGCAGGCATCCCCGAAAACCTCCAGCTCAAGCGCCTGCTGAATCTGCCGAGAGCGCTCTCGGAGCCCGAGCTCCTCGAATACTTTCGAGAGCGCGCTTCGAAGAATTCCATCGGAACATCATTCATCGGCGCCGGCGTCTATCAACATTACATTCCCATCATCGTGGATGCTTTGATTTCACGCTCGGAGTTCTACACGGCATACACGCCTTATCAGGCGGAGATTGCGCAAGGCACACTGCAGGCCATCTTTGAATTCCAGACATACATCGCACAGCTCACCGGAATGGAAGTCGCCAATGCGTCGCTCTATGACGGCAGCACGGGGCTGGCGGAAGCCCTCCTGATGGCTCAGCGAATCAGCAGGAAAAACAGATTCCTTGTTGCGAAGACCGTTCATCCCGAATACCGGGCGGTTGTCGCGACCTACGCGAGGAATCTCGGAATAGAAATCGAGCTGATCGACTACCTGGAAACGGGGCAGGTGGATCGTGATCAACTGGCATCCCGGCTCGGGCCGCACGTTGCGGCCGTCGTCATTCAGTCTCCGAATTTTTTCGGAACCATCGAGTCCACACACGACATCTCTGAACTGGCGCATGCGAATAATGCGCTTTCGATTGTCAACATCTGTGAAGCCATCTCGATGGGCATCCTGAAACCGCCGGGAGAAGACGCGAAAGAAAGCCGCACCGCCGATATTGTTGTCGGCGAGGCGCAGTCGCTTGGCGTGCCGGCAAGTTTCGGCGGCCCCCATCTTGGTTTCCTGGCAACCCGCGACAAATATGTTCGACAGATGCCGGGACGTCTTGTGGGCATGGGGAAGGATTATTCGGGCCGCCGCGGCTTCGTCCTAACGCTTTCAACTCGCGAGCAACATATCCGCCGGGAGAAAGCGACATCAAATATCTGTACGAATCAGTCCCTTTGCGCCCTCATGTCGACGGTGTACCTCGCCACCGTCGGCCCGAAGGGTCTGCGCGAAATCTGCGAACAGAACATTCTGAAGACCGGCTATGCCGTCTCTCAGATCGACGCTCGCACTCCCAAACGCGTTCTATTCTCCGGCCCGCGTTTTAATGAGTTCGTTTTATCACCGTCTTCGGCTGATCGCGCCGGTCTACCCGGCTTTCCCCTTTCGCGTTTCTATCCCGAACTCGGCAACGCGCGTCTTCTCTGCGTTACCGAAACCTCAAAGCGATCGGATATCGACGCGCTTGTGGAGAGATTCCCCGCATGACGGCACCGGCGCGTACCACAACCCAGTTTTCCCTCAACGAGCCGTTGCCGTTCGCCGAAGGTTCGCCCGGACGCCCCGCATTCAACCTGCCAGCCCCGGACTGCCCGGCGGCAGCCAGCGCGAAGCCGGTTTAAACAAAGCTCCTTCGCCGCAAAATGCCGGGTCTCGCGGAGCTCAGCGCGCCCCTCGAGAGCTTTGTCGAATTTTTTCG
>CAZWGA010000147.1:0-5186 GCA_964633285.1 uncultured Solibacteraceae bacterium
GCGGCAACATGGAGAGACATTGAACTGGGGATCGGGACCGGCGGATTCGGTGTCATGGATGTGGTTCCTTGTCCGAGGGGAAGGCCCTTGAAGGGACTCTCCATTTCTGCAGCAGAATCGATCGCGACGCCGCATTTGCCGACTTCGCCTTCCGACATCGGAGGATTGGAGTCGTATCCCATCAGCGTCGGCAGATGAAACGCGACGGAGAGCCCGGTCTGCCCGTGTTTCAGAAGATAGCGAAATCGCTCGTTGGTATCGGCGGCGGTACCGAATCCGCTGAATTGCCGCATCGTCCACAGACGGCTGCGATACATCTCGGGATAGATGCCGCGCGTGTAAGGAGGTTTGCCCGGATCGCCGAGATCCCGTTCGTAATCGAGTTCCTGAATGCTGTCGGGGGTGTATAGCCGTTCCACCGGAGCGCCCGATACGGTCGTAAACGACTTGCTGCGTTCCGTGGCCTTACCAGCGCTGTCTTTCACATCTTTCGCCATCGCCCGGCTCCCAAAAACTCATTATACGCATTTGTGTCTTTTGTGCCTTTTTGTGGCGGATTCCCCTGCTATCATCGATAGCTCTATGGCCGAATCGAAAATCACCAGGCGCAGCGAAGATTATTCCCGTTGGTATACCGATGTGATCGCGGCAGCCGAACTGGCGGATTACGCGCCGGTGAAGGGATGCATGATCATCCGTCCGAACGGCTATGCGATCTGGGAAAAGATGCAACAGGCCCTCGACGGCATGTTCAAAGAGACCGGACATCAGAATGCCTATTTCCCGTTATTCATTCCCGAAAGTTTTCTTCATAAAGAAGCCGAACACGTTGAGGGTTTCGCGCCAGAGGTAGCCGTGGTTACGCATGCGGGCGGGTCGAAGCTTGAGGAACCGCTGGTCATCCGTCCGACGTCGGAAACCATCATCTGGAATACGTATCGAAACTGGATTCAGTCGTACCGCGATCTGCCGCTGCTCATCAACCAATGGTGCAATGTTGTCCGGTGGGAAATGCGCACGCGGTTGTTTCTTCGAACAGGCGAATTTCTCTGGCAGGAAGGTCATACCGCCCATGCCACTCCCGAGGACGCGGAGGAAGAAACAATTCGAATGCTGGGTGTGTACCGGCGATTCGCCGAAGAATACATGGCGCTGCCTGTCATCGAAGGGCGAAAAACCGATCGCGAGAAATTTGCCGGCGCGCACCATACATACTCCATCGAAGCCATGATGGGCGACGGCAAGGCTCTGCAGGCGGGGACATCGCACAATCTCGGACAGAATTTCGCCAAGGCCTTCGATGTGACTTTCCAGACGGAGAAGGGAACTCGCGAATTCGTCTACGCCACAAGCTGGGGACTTTCCACTCGAATGATCGGCGCCCTGATCATGGCGCACGGTGATGATAACGGCATCGTCATTCCGCCGCGTCTCGCGACAATTCAGGCGGCGATCGTGCCGATTGCGCGAAAACCGGAAGAACGCGACAGCGTCATGAAGTCTGTGATGGCGTTTACCGCGAAGTTCAAAGCCTCCGGCATCGGCTTTAAAATCGACGATCGCGACCAACATAGTCCGGGATGGAAGTTCAACGATTGGGAAAAACGTGGCGTTCCGCTGCGAATCGAAGTCGGTCCGAAGGATCTGGAAAAAAATCAGGTCATGCTGGCGCGGAGGGATAACGGCCAGAAGACTCCTGTTTCCCAGGACGGCCTCGAACGCACCGTTCTCGAAATGCTCGATACCATCCAGAAGGCTCTTTTTGATCGCGCGCTCGAGTTTCGTGAAAAGAACAGCCATCAGGTTGACGACTATGGGAAGTTCACTGACATGCTGGATGCCGGCGGGTTTTTCTGGGCGCATTGGTGCGGCTCGGCCGATTGCGAAGAGAAAGTGAAGGACGAAACGAAGGCGACGATCCGGAATATTCCGAGAGATTCAAAGCCGGAAGAAGGCAAGTGCATCAAGTGTGGTTCGCGGTCCGAGAGGCGTGTGATTCTTGCGAGAGCGTACTGACACACAAAGGCCCGGCGCAATGATGGACGAGCGCGAGATCTGGATCCGGCACTTCTTTTATCTCGCATTATTTGCTGCGGCATTTCATTCCCTGCAATTCCTCGCTTCGATTGCGTTGTGGGCCCGGACGAATTCCCCGGCGCTGATGTCGTTCGGTCTCGATGCATCGGTCAGCGCTGTGGCGGCATTGATCCTCGCCTCGCGCATCCAGCAGGAATGGCGGAACAAATTCGTTGCTTACGCATACATGACGGCGGCAGCGGGTGTTCTTTATCTTGGAGCATCCATGTTGTGGAACGGGGAGCGCCCGAAATCAAACATGCTCGGCATTGCCGTTGCGGCGGTTTCGATGCTTGTCATTCCGATTGTCGGTTCCTATATGAAATCGCTTGCCGTCGAATTGCGCAGCCAGGCCCTGAAATCCGCCGCCATTTTCACTTTTGGAAATTCCTACCTTTCAATGGTTCTTCTGATCTCGATGTTGATGAGCTACGCCATGAATCTGAGGTGGGGCGATCCGCTGGGCGCTCTCGTGATGTTTCCGTTCATGGCGCAGAAAGGCATCCAGATCCTGCTCGAGGAAGGCAAACATGAATACGTGGAAGATTAGCGGCGTTCTGTTTTGTCTGTTTCTTGCGGCGTTGCAGGGGGCGCAGGCGCCGGCAGGCGGAATTACCGTTGTCCAGGGCGCCACAGCGATCACGGGCACAGGCCGTGCAGCGATTCGAAACGCCGCCATCGTGATTGAGAACGGCCGCATTCGTGAAATCGGTCCGCGCAATGAAGTGCGTGTTCCCGGTAATGCGCAAGTCGTCGATGCCAGAGGGAAGTGGGTGATCCCCGGATTAATCGATGCGCACGTTCATATTTCGCAATCGGGGGGTATTTACACACGGCCTGATATTGTCGATCTCCGAAAGTGGCGTTCCTATGAGAAAGAGATGGAGTGGATCAAGGGACGGCTGCCGTTTACCTTCGAGCGTTATCTTGCATCGGGAATTACAAGCATTGTGGATTGCGGCGGTCCGATGTGGAATTTCGACATGCGCGATATCGCCTCTCAGTCAAAGAAAGCGCCGCGCGTTGCTGTTGCCGGCCCGCTGATCTCCACGTACCTGCCCCCAACAACATTAACTTCGGATCCGGATATCGTGAAGCCGGATTCTCCCGCTCAGGCGCGCGATCTGGTGCGCCGGCAGATCGAACGGAAGCCGGATCTCATCAAGCTCTGGTGGATTCGGCGGGCCAACGATAATCTCGATCAGCAGGCCGAAATCATGTCCGCCGCGATTGATGAAAGTCATATGCGCGGTGTGCGCGTGGCCGTCCACGCGACCGAACTGGAAACGGCAAAGGCGGCTTTGCATGCAGGCGCCGATATTCTGGTGCACAGCGTGAGCGATCGGCTCGTCGACAACGAGTTTGTGAATCTTGTGAAGAGCCGCGACATCCTCTATATGACAACGCTTGCCGTTGAGGATGGCTACCGCATGGTTCTGGACCGGCAGGTGACGTTGACCGACATCGAGCAGAAACTCGGTGATCCCGAAGTCATCGCCACCTGGGCCGAACTTGGCAGGATTCCGGCGAGCGAAGTTCCCGGCGGCATTCCCCACATTCCGGCTCCTCCAAAACGTCCGGTGTCCTATGAGAATCTCGCGTTGCTGGATGCCGCGGGAGTTCGTATCGTTGGCGCCACGGATGCGGGTAACATCGGAACACTGCACGGACCGTCATTGCATCATGAATTTGAACTGATGGCCGCCGCCGGAATGCGGCCGTCGGACATCATCGTATCCGCAACGCGAAATGCGGCCGCAGTCATGGGGCGGCAAAATGACATCGGAACTCTGGAGAAGGGAAAGGTTGCCGACCTCGTGATTCTCGATGCCGATCCCATCGCCGACATCAAGAACACTCGCAGGATTTTTAAAGTGATGAAGGGCGGCGAACTCCAGTAAACTTGCCGCAATTTGAATCCCCGGGAGATTGAAATCTATGATGCAAATCGATCGAAGGCACTTTATCGCAAGCCTTGGCGGCGCGGCCGGAGTGAAGCTGATGAGTTCAGAGGCCAGGGCCGAGGCTCTCGAATCGTACATGATGGAACAACTGAATGGCGGCTCCGCTGCACAGGCCAAACGGAAGTTTCCAAAAGCTGCGGACATTGAAGCGCAGATCGAAACGCGAAGTTATCGACGGGGTGTCGGCAATCTTTTCCTGAACACCGCGCCGAATGGAAAAGTGAAGCATCTCGCGCCAATGCCGAAGAATCCAATGTTTCTGGATTTCTTTAAATTGCGCATGGAGCAGACTTCAAATCACGTTCTGCAAAGCGCGAATCGAGCAAAGAAGACGGGCATGACGGAAGAAATCATCCTGGCCTGCCTGCTGCACGATACGGTTCACGCATTGATCAAGACGGACCATGGATACTGGGGCGCGCAACTCTATGGCCCCTACGTTTCCGAAAAAGTCAGTTTCGCGATTCGGTACCATCAGGCGCTTCGATTTTACGAAGACAAAGAAGCGGGCTACGAGTATCCGGATCTGTATCGGAACCTGTTCGGCGAAGATTACGTGCCGTCACCGCACATTCAGGCCGACTACAAAATGCTGAAGAGCCACAAGTGGTACATGGAACCCCGGCTCGTGACCGTAAACGACCTGTATGCCTTCGAACCCGGCGTGGTTGTGACGCTGGATCCGTTCATCGACATCATCGGCCGCCATTTCAAAAATCCAAAAGAAGGTCTCGGCAACGACGGCAGCCCTGTCGCCCATATGTGGCGCGCGATCGCCATGCCGGATAATCCGCTTTAGGGAACAGACCATTTGAGACTCCCATGATTCTGGATGCATCCGCAAGGATGAAAAGTGGCGAGAGATGCAGCGGTTGGCCTACTCTAGCGGGACAGGAGAAGCAGAGTCGCTCACTCATTGGCCGGCGGATAGCCGCCGCATTTGAGACTGGCCAGTCGATGTTGCCGGAATCCGGAATTGTTCTGCCGACAGCGTTCCTGTTGTCGGAATGAACGCGTAACAGAATCGTAAATAGAAGAACATCGACCTCCTGAGAAAACGGGGGACACCATGCGTGTGCACCACACAATTTGTTGTGGAATCGACGTTCACAAAAAAAGTGTAACGGCCTGTTTGATGTGGGGACC
>CAZWGA010000148.1:0-5039 GCA_964633285.1 uncultured Solibacteraceae bacterium
GACAGGCCGTGATTTTTGTGGAGAAAATCGGGAACCCAATAGAGGTAAACCCACCAGATGGGATCCGTCATGAATTTGCCTACTGCGAATGCCCAGGTCTGCCGGTGTGGAATCAGTGTCCGCCAGGCGATCTGCGTTTCAGGAGCGGCGGGATCGCTTTGAATGTAGCTCAACTCTTTCTTCGAAAGGCGCGGATGATTTTGCGGACTTGCATACATCGCGAGCCAGGCAATCACCCAGACAAAGCCAAGCGCGCCGGTAGCAATGAAAGCCCACTGCCAACCGTAGGCAACAGTGATCCAGGGAACCACGAGTGGAGCGACGACAGCGCCAATGTTGGTTCCCGCATTGAAGATTCCTGTCGCAAATGCCCGCTCTTTTTTAGGAAACCATTCGGCAACCGCTTTAATCGACGCCGGAAAACTTCCGGACTCGCCCAGCCCGAGGGCAAAGCGCGCAGCGCCAAAGCCAAATACCGACCGCGCAAGCGAATGGGCCATCGCGGCAATGCTCCAGATGACAACCGCCAGTGAAAAGCCCTTTCGAACACCAAGCCGATCGATGAATCGCCCGACAATCAACAATCCGATCGCATATGCAGCCGAGAAGGCGAACACGATGTTGCTGTAATCGATCTCGCTCCAGTGGTAGAAGCCCTGCAATGTCGGTTTGAGAATTCCGATAACCTGCCGGTCGATGTAGTTGACGGTTGCGGCAAAAAACAACAACGCACACACGGACCAACGCAGATGTCCGGCGCGTTCGGAAGCCGTCGACGCGATTTGCGCATTTGTGACGGCAGCTCCGGCTTGAGGATTGGCTTTCATCGAATCCACTTGTGAGCGGGATCTTCGTAGAGCGCCATCGCGCGCTGCTCGCCCGCCATTGCCCAGAGGTAATAGAGACGATAACCGGGCGCCGCAGCTACCGGATGATATCCGTAGGGCAACAGAACCGCGTCTCTATCTTTTACCTGATGCGTGACGGATTCACCCTCATTCGTATAGATCGTCTGATATCCGAAACCCTGAGGTGGATCGATCCGGAAGTGATAAACCTCTTCGAGTTTGGGCTCGCCGTTGCGGCCATCGTGTTTGTGCGGCGGATAGCTGCTCCAATTACCAGGCGGATTGAAGGTTTCCCCGATCATCAGCCGCGTGACATAGGGATCGCGAACGAAAATATCGTGCACCTCCCGCGTGAAGTTGTCCTTGCCTCTTTGATTGACGACGACGCCGGACGGCGAGACCAGCGCAGGCGAGCCGCTGCCTTTGGCCGGCGTTGAAACGAGAATGGCCTCGAGTTGAGCATCCGCTGTAACAGTCAGTTCAACATTCGGGGGCAAATAGAGCGCGGTCGCGCGTTCCGTGAAAACGCCGGACCGGCTGACATGCCAGCTTGACCCGCCGGCGGCTAACGTTCCACTTCCTTGTTGAAGAATGAGCACCGCTTCTTCGCCGGCTTGAATGTAGCGTTCGCTCGAACCGTTCTCCAGATAAAGGCGCCAGCTTGTCACTTCCCCCGCGCCGCCTTCGCCGCGTTTTTGAAGAAGCCTCAGTCCCTGCTCACGCGGTACTCGATAAAGTGTGTTTGACAGCATGGGCGTAATGCTACAACATTCAGATCCCATGACAACTGGTAAATCCACTTTATCGCGGCGGTCTTTTCTGGTGACTTCACTGGCATCCGGAATCCTGCGGAGGACCCAGTCGAAAGACTCGTGGTCCGAAGTCCCGTCTATTCTTTCGAGGATCAAACCGCCCGGATTTCCGGCGCGCGATTTTAATATCGTGAAATTCGGCGCGGCTGTGAATGGAACATCGGAAAGCACGGATGCCATCGCAAAAGCGGTTGCGGCGTGCAGCGCAGCGGGAGGCGGACGGGTCGTCGTTCCATCGGGAGAATTCCTGACGGGACCGATCCATTTGAAAAGCGGCGTCAATCTGCATTTGTCCGAGGGAACGGTCTTGAAGTTCGTAACCGATCCCCGTCGGTATCTTCCCGCCGTCTTTACGCGATGGGAAGGCACCGAACTGATGAATTACTCACCGTTCATCTATGCCTTCGATCAGCACGACATTGCCATCACCGGTTCCGGAATACTCGACGGCCAGGCCGACGCGATGCACTGGTGGAATTGGCGCACGAGCCAGGCAACTGCCAGGCAGCGGCTGGTGGATTATGGCGCCAAAGGCACCCCGGTCAGCGAGCGGGTATTCGGCGAAGGCCACAATCTTCGTCCCAATTTCATTCAGCCTTACAAATGCCGGAATATCCTCATCGAAGGAATCACAATTCGAAATTCGCCGATGTGGGAAATCCATCCTGTTCTGTCGTCGAATATCACCGTGCGCGGCGTCACGATCACGAGTCATGGTCCGAACAATGACGGATGCGATCCGGAGTCCTGCCGGGACGTGCTTATCGAACGATGTACGTTCGATACCGGCGATGATTGCATCGCTCTCAAATCCGGACGCAACAATGACGGCAGGCGCGTCGGTGTTCCCGTGGAAAACGTGATCGTTCGCGGCTGTACGATGAAGGACGGACACGGAGGGGTGGTCATCGGCAGCGAAATATCCGGCGGCGCGCGCAATATTTTTGCGGAGCATTGCATGATGGATAGTCCGCGTCTGGATCGGGCATTGCGCATCAAAACGAATTCCGTTCGAGGCGGCACCATCGAACACGTGTTTATGCGGGATGTGACCGTCGGACAGGTTGCGGAAGCGGTCGCGACGATCGATTTCACTTATGAGGAGGGAGACACCGGCAGTTTTCCGCCGGTTGTCCGCGACATCGAAGTTCGAAATGTGACGAGCAAAAAAAGCACGTACGGATTGCTGCTGCGAGGTTACCGCAGCGCTCTGATTTCAGATGTTCGCGTCACGAACTGCACATTCGACAACGTGGCCAAACCCGACGTCATCGAAAACGTGAAGGATGTCCGGCTCAGCAATGCCCGGATCAACGGGAAGACGATCAATGAAAACATCACAAGGTAAACCTTACGGAATTGTTTTCCTGATTCTTTTCCTTTTCTTCGCCCTGCCTCTTCACGCCCAGGACTCACGAACCGTCACAGAGCCGAAGATTCCGCCCGCATGTACAACGCTGACCGCTGTCCTCAAGGCCACGGGCAACGCGTTGAACGAAACCGATGAAACGAAACCGGACACAAAGCGAATTCAGGACGCATTGGATCACTGCGCTGCGGGCCAGGCTGTAAAGCTTTCCGCGAACGGCGCGGCGAATGCATTTCTTTCAGGACCACTTCAGTTGAGGAACGGCGTCACGCTGATTGTCGATGCCCGCGCGACATTGTTTGCGTCCCGCAATCCCAGGGACTACGACGTCTCGCCCAATAGTTGTGGCGTTGTGACCAATACCGGCAGGGGATGCAAACCACTGATCGGCGGCGACCGGATTCAAAATGCCGGCGTCATGGGCGACGGCACAATCGATGGACGCGGCGGTTCAACGCTCGCCGGGCAGAAGGTCTCCTGGTGGGATCTCGCGCAGGATGCGAAGGTCAGAAACCTGAATCAAAACTGCCCCCGGATCATTGTCGTCACTCATTCCGGCAACTTCACGTTGTACCGGATAAGGTTGAAGAACTCACCGAACTTCCACGTCGTGTTTGGCGGTAACGGATTCACCGCGTGGGGAGTGATCATCGATTCGCCGAAAACGGCCCGCAACACCGACGGCATTGACCCGATCAATGCGACGAACGTCACCATCACTCACAGCTTCATTCATGCGGGGGATGATGAGATCGCGATCAAAGCCAATGGCGATGGCCCCTCATCGCAGATTACCGTTTCCCACAATCATTTTTATTCGGGCCATGGAATTTCGATCGGAAGCGAAACGGACGGCGGCGTCAATGCCATCCGGGTCACGGATCTGTCCATCGAGGGCTCCGACAACGGTATTCGGATCAAGTCCAACGCCAGCCGGGGCGGGCTCGTGCATGATGTCGTTTATGAGGACGTCTGCATCCGTGACACGAAGAACCCCATCCTTATGGACACGCATTACACGCCCATCGGTGAAGGCCGGAATAAAATTCCCTGGTATCAGGACATCACCCTTCGCAACGTTCGCATTCTGACTCCGGGAAAGATCACCCTCGACGGCTACGACGAAACACGCCGGCTCGAAATGAAGTTCGATAACGTCACGGCGGAAGGCCCTGATGATTTGAAGATCGTTGCGGGCCATATCCGAATTCAGGCAGGTCCCGGACCGATGAATCTTCCGATTGCCGGCAACGACGTCCGCGTGGACACTGCCTCCTCGAAAGGAACGAAGAACCCCTGCAATGGAAAATTCGTTCCAATGCCCTGAGCTGCCCACGAAACCCAAGTGGCTTTACAAATTGACTCTGGTCTTAAACAAGTGGTAAATCCTCTTGCCGGAGGAAAGCCACGTATGCGCCGACTCATGTTCGTGATCATCCTGATGCTCGCCGTTTTTTCCCGTCCTGCCACGTCGCAGACAACTTTCGGAGCCATTACAGGTACTGTGCGCGACAGCGCCGGGGCCGTCGTACCCGGTGTTGCCGTTGAAGCAACACACGTGGATAGCAATTACAGATACACAGCGCTCTCGAACGAAACCGGAAATTACACGCTGCCGCAACTGCGGGAAGGCACGTACCGCCTAAGCGCCAAACTCGCCGGCTTCAGTGAATTCGTTGCAAAGGATATTCAACTTGCTGCGCGCGATGAGCGCCGCGTTGACATTGTGCTTCAGGTGAGCGGCGTTTCAGCGGCCGTCGAAGTAACGGCGGGGCCGACATTGATTGAAACCGAAACCGCGCGAATCGGTGATTCAAAAGACGCGAACCAACTGAAGTCGCTGCCGCTGAATACGCGATCGCTTTATAACTTTCTGGCGCTTTCGCCCGGCGTCGTTGCCGCAGGCGGCGGAGAATCGTTCAGGCGATTTGCGGGAAGCCGCCGCAACCAATCCGATCAATCCATCGACGGCGTCAGCGTCAGCACCGGCCAGGACGGCACGCAGATCAC
>CAZWGA010000149.1:0-5013 GCA_964633285.1 uncultured Solibacteraceae bacterium
AGAAGGGCCTGCGATTCGCGATTCGCGAGGGCGGCCGAACGGTAGGTGCTGGAACAGTAGCGGAAATCATAGCTTAAAACAATGCGCGATATTATTACGATGCAGTGCACAGACTGCAAAGAACGCAACTACTCAACAACTAAAAACCGAAAGAAGACAACGGAACGCCTGGAAAGGAAGAAATTTTGTCCGCGGTGCCGCCATCATACGGTTCACCGGGAGACGAAGTAAGCCTTTTTAGTGTAGAATTTCCGGATGGTCTTTTAACGAAGTGCAGGCCAGTAGCTCCAACTGGTAGAGCGCCGGTCTCCAAAACCGGATGCTGGGGGTTCGAATCCCTCCTGGCCTGCCAGCATAATTTCATGAATCCGGCAGAAACAATCCAGACTTGGGCGACGAACGCGAAACAGTTTTACTTCAACGTTCGCAGTGAAATGAAAAAGGTTTCCTGGCCTGGCCGCCAGGAAGTCATCGGTACGACCGTAGTGGTGATCGTTGCGGTCTTCTTTTTCGGCTTTTACCTGGGGATTCTCGATGAACTCCTGGGGAGATTGGACAAGATGCTTTTCAACTACTTCGGTATCGGGGGCAAAGGCGCATAAGTTCGTGTCCAAACTTTGGTACATCATTCATACATATTCTGGATTTGAACGTAAGGTAGCCGAGAGTCTTCGAAGCAGAGTCAAAGCGTTCAATCTTGAAAACGAGATTCACAACGTCCTCATACCAACTGAGGAAGTCGTTGAAGTGCGCGGCGGCAAGCGAGTCGTTTCGCAAAAAATGTTCTATCCCGGATATGTCCTGGTGGAAATGGAAACGACGGACAAGGGTGGGCCCAGCGACGAAGCGTGGCACCTGGTCAAGAACACGCCTCGCGTAACCGGCTTCGTGGGATCGGGTCAAAGTCCGACCCCGCTCAGCGAAGAAGAAGTACAACAGATTGTCTATCGTGTTTCGACCGCGGCCGACAAGCCGAAACCGAAACTGACCTTCGAGAAGGGTGAGTCCGTAAAGATTATTGATGGTCCTTTCGCAAGCTTCACCGGTGTCGTGGACGAAGTGAACTCGGACCGGAATACGTTGAAGGTGATGGTCACGATATTCGGACGTGCGACTCCGGTCGAGTTGGACTTCCTTCAAGTGGAGAAAACATAAGCAATGGCAAAGAAGGTTATCGGACAAGTGAAGCTGCAGATCCCGGCAGGTAAAGCGACGCCGGCTCCACCCGTCGGTCCGGCGCTTGGCCAGCACGGCGTGAACATCATGGATTTCTGCAAGGCGTTCAACGCGAAAACGTCCGCGAAGGATCAGGAAGGCTTGATTATTCCGGTTGTCGTGACGATTTATGCGGACCGGTCTTACAGTTTTATTACGAAGACTCCGCCGGCTTCGATTTTGCTGAAGCGCGCAGCCAATATTGCGAAGGGTTCCGGCGAACCCAACAAGAACAAAGTCGGCAGCGTGACGCAGAAGCAGGTGGAAGATATCGCGCGATTGAAAATGCCGGATTTGAATGCAGCCAATCTCGATGCTGCAATTCAAACCGTCAAGGGTACGGCGCGCAGCATGGGAATTGAGGTCGTTTAAATCATGGCGAAATCAGGGAAAAAATACGAAGCAGCCAGGAAACAAATTGAAAATCGGCCGTACACGGTCGAAGACGCCATGGGCGTTTTGAAAAAGGTTCATTTCGCAAAATTCAACGAGACGATCGAAGTTCACATGCGCCTGGGTGTGGATCCCAAGCATGCGGACCAGATGGTGCGCGGAACCATCGTCCTGCCTCATGGTTTGGGCACCTCGAAAAAAGTCTGCGTGATCGCTTCCGGAGACAAGATTAAGGAAGCGGAGCAGGCGGGCGCAGAAGTCGTGGGCGGCGATGACATCGTTGAAAAAATCGCAGGCGGCTGGACGGATTTCGATGCATGTATTGCGACGCCGGACATGATGAGGGGCGTCGGCCGTCTTGGAAAGGTGCTCGGTCCGCGAGGACTCATGCCGAATCCGAAGACGGGTACAGTCACGATGGATGTCGCGAAGGCGATCAGGGAAGTCAAAGCCGGCAAAGTTGAATTCCGCGTCGACAAGACCGGCATTATCCATGCGCCGGTCGGCAAAATCGAATTCAGCAAAGATCAGCTCAGCGAAAATGCCCACACGCTCATCGATTCGGTGATGAAGGCGCGGCCGGCGGCTTTGAAGGGCAAATATGTCAAACGCATTACGGTTGCATCGACGATGAGTCCGGGTGTCGATCTCGACCTGGTCGCACTGGACGCGAAATAAAGGAATCTGAAATGAAATCCAAAGGCAAGAAGAAGGAAGAACTGGACGACCTGCAAAAGGACCTGGCGAACGCCAGGAATCTGTTCGTGACCCAGTTTCAGGGAATGACCGTTGCGCAGGATACGGAGCTTCGCCAGAAAATTCGTGAGACGAAGAGCCATTATCGAGTCGTCAAAAATACCCTGGCAAAGAAAGCTTCGGCAGGCACCCCTTCCGAAGCTCTGTCCAAATCGTTCGACGGACCCACAGCAATTGCCTATAACGCTGCCGATCCGGTGTCCCTGGCGAAGGCTCTTACCGCTTACGCGAAAACGAACCCTTTGTTTGTTTTCAAAGCGGGGATGGTGGAAGGCCGCGTGATCAATCTTGGGGATATCGCAAGTATCGCGGCGATGCCTTCAAAGGAAGAATTGATCGCCAAGCTGCTTTTCCTGATCAATTCCCCGGCGCAGCGTCTGGCCGTCGCCCTCAATGGTGTTGCTCGTAATCTGGCTGTCGTGATGCAGCAGGCGGTCGAGCAGAAGAAATTTCACGAGTAATCATTTAATCACTTTAGGAGATAGCAATGTCCAAGGTTCAAAGCATTATCGAAGAGATCAAAGCATTGTCGCTGCTCGAAGCTTCCGAACTCGTTAAGGGTATCGAAGAAGCTTTCGGTGTCAGCGCGGCCGCAGCGACGGTTGCAGCGGCCCCCGCAGCAGGCGGTGGTGGTGCAGCGGCGGCTCCCGCCGAAGAGAAGACGGAATTCAGCGTCATTCTCACTGGAGTCGGCGGCAACAAGATCGGCGTCATCAAGGTGGTCCGCGAGATCACGAGCCTTGGATTGAAAGAAGCCAAGGACCTGGTTGAAGCCGCTCCGAAGCCGATCAAAGAAGGCGTAAATAAAGACGAAGCCGAAAACATCAAGAAGAAATTTACAGAAGCCGGCGCAACAGTCGAAATCAAGTAGAGCAGCCAGCCGATATTTTCCAGTGCTGACTCCAAGGGCGTAGTCCGCTCGTGGGTCGGCTTATTCGTATTTGTGCCCTAACGCTAATCAGGAGCAATCGAAAACAATGGCGGAAACCAAAACGACTACCTCCCGAGAGAGAACAAATTTCTCCAAGATCCGGACCGCAATTCAGATCCCGAATCTTATCGAGGTACAAAAAAATTCCTACGAGCGGTTCCTCCAAATGAACATGCTTCCGGAGGAACGCGACGATACCGGTCTTCAGGCTGTATTCAATTCCGTCTTTCCGATTTCAGATTTCCGCGGGGTTTCGACGCTCGAATTCATCAGCTATTCCATCGGAAACTGGGAATGCAAATGCGGAAATCTTAAAGGCCTTCACCATTTGAGAAGTAACTGCAAGGCCTGCGGCGCGACCATCGCAACCAATCCATTTCAGGCAGAACCTACGGTGATGTGTCCGAAGTGCGGAACGACCAACAAAAACCAGGTTACGTTCTGCACCAAGTGCGGAGATCCGGTTCAATTGAATCTCAAATATGACGTCGCGGAATGCCAGGAAAGAGGCATGACTTACGCCGCTCCGCTGAAAGTCATCATCCGCCTGACGATTTTCGACAAGGATCCGGATACCGGCGCGAAAACGATTCGAGACATCAAGGAACAGGAAGTCTATTTCGGTGAAATTCCGCTGATGACGGAAAACGGAACCTTCATCATCAACGGCACCGAGCGCGTCATCGTCAGCCAGTTGCATCGCAGTCCGGGGGTCTTCTTCGAATCGACCCCAAGCAAGAGCTACTTCCTGGGCAAGATCATTCCTTACCGCGGATCGTGGGTCGAATTTGAATACGAAACGGCGAAGAACATTCTTTACGTCCGGATCGACCGCAAGCGGAAATTTCTGGCGACGATTTTTCTGCGCGCGCTCGGATTGAAAAGCGATGAGGAAATCATCCGAACGTTCTATGAGACCAGCAGGCTGGCTATCGAAGGCAAGAAGATTTACTGGAACGTTTCCGACAACATCGAAGGGATCAAGGTTTCGAAGGATATCGTTCATCCGAAGACGAAGGAAGTCATCGTTCATTCGGGAAAGAAGATTACAAAATCGGTCCTGGCTCATATCAAGCAGGCCAAAGTCGAACGCTTTGAGGTCAATGCTGAAGATCTTGAAGGAGCCTTTGCCGTCAGCGATGTGGTGGATACGAACACCGGCGAAGTCATTGTTGAAACCAACAACGAACTGACTCAGAACATCATTCGTTCGATTATCGATGCGGGTGTTCCCGAAGTTGCGGTGTTTTTCCCCGAGCGCGACGACATTGGCGTCGTGCTGGGTCTGACGCTTCGCAAAGACACCATCAAGACCACGCAGGAAGCGCTTATCGAGATCTACCGGAAACTACGGCCCGGAGATCCGCCGACACTGGAAACCGCTACGTCTCTTTTCGAGGGCATGTTCTTCGATGCCCGCAAGTACGACTTTTCGAAAGTCGGCCGCCTGAAGTTCAACATCAAGATGGATCTCAAGGAGCCGACTCCGCTCGAGAAGCGAATCCTCGAGCCGGCGGATTTCTACAACGTCATTAAATACCTGCTGAAGCTTCGAAAGAATATCGGGCAGGTGGACGATATCGATCATCTTGGAAACCGCCGCGTCCGCGCGGTGGGTGAACTTCTGGAGAACCAGTTCCGGATCGGTCTTGTCCGAATGGAGCGCGCGATCAAGGAAAAGATGTCCGTGTACCAGGAAATGGTCACGGCGATGCCGC
>CAZWGA010000150.1:0-4772 GCA_964633285.1 uncultured Solibacteraceae bacterium
ACGGCAGCATTGCGGTGATATTCCGTTTCGGAACCTGGCCCACGGGAATGCGCGTGACTTCCTTCATCGCCTTGATATCGATCACCGACACATAATTCGATTGCGCGTTGGCGACATAGGCCGACTTGCTGTCAGGCGTCAGCGTCACCCAGTCGGGCGCCTTGCCGACTTCCGTCGAACCGAGAAGCGTCAAATCGGGAAGCGAGTACATGTACACGGAACTGTTGAGCCGGCTGTTCACGACAAGAGTTTTTCCGTCGGACGTAACCGCGATGCCGTGAGATACATTTCCTCCTCCTTCAAAAGGCGCTTTGCCTGGAGGCAGCTTCGGCAGTTGCACACGCGGCGTCACTTCCTTGTGCGTCGCAAAATCAACGATGGCGAATCCGTTGAGGTCCGAAAGCTGAGCGAAAATGCGTTTGGTGGAACCATCCGGATTCCGTTCGAAAGCCATAGGCCGAACGCCAAGATCGAAATCCACCACCCACGCCACCTGTTCGGTCTGGGCATCGATGACGGTGATATTTCTTCCGGCAATCGAACCGGCAACCACAAACTTGCCGTCCGGTGTGACGTAAGTGTTATGCACCGCGCCTTTGACGGGAATGCTCTTCACGCGCTGCAGTGTCGCCGTGTCGATGACATCCACTGCCCCGGGCGCCTGCGAAATCGCAACGTAGACACGCCGGCCGTTCGAGGAAATGTTGTTGGGGTGACCGCTCAAAGGAATTTTGTTGATCACTTTCAAAGTCTTTCCATCAACGACCTCGAGCGTGCTCTCGGCTTCGTTGCTGATATAGATATGCCTGCCGTCAGGATCGGCGGCCGCGCCATGATTCACTTCAATGCCGGTGATTTTTCCCACAACCTTATTTGTCGATGGATCGATGATGTGGACATCGTCACCCGCGGCGTTGGTCTGAATGATGCGAACCTTGCCGGTGGGCGCCGCAGCCGGCTGGGTTTTGCCGGTGACCCAGGCCGATAGAGTCTGCCACTCCGGATCGTCCTGCGATACCCAATGCTTGCCTCCGTCATGGCTGACGTCGCCGCCCGCCGCTTCCGCCAGAGGATGCGTCAACAACTTGCTCTTCAAAGGATTTCCGGCAACGACTCGCGCCCGAACTGCATCAAAATTCTTCCGCGACTCTTCTTCGGTCCAGAAGCCGGTTCCGGACGACATCGGCTGCAGACGCATCGGCGTGCCTGCGATGTGGCACGAAATACACCGCGCATGCTCCGGACGCTTGGTTGTGAAGATCGGCTGGACCTTCGTCTTGAAATATTCAAAATCAAGAGCGGGAGCAGGAGCAGGTTGCTGGGCCAGCAAGGCGATTACCGGTAATAAAGCAAACGTCAACATAGACGTGTTCCTCCTTTGAGCTTGGGCTCAACTTTATACTGAAAATTCTGCGGCAGGTCACGAATTAAACTACAATGCGCAACAACTGGCGCGACAAATGACTCCCGGAGCTTTTGTATGAACAAACGCATTGTCTACACGATTGCGTTCGCCGCTTTTCTGGCGGCTGCAGCCGTGGGATTCTCCCAAAACAGACGTCCTGCCGTTGGCCGTTCCGTTGTTTCGACGCAGCTTGGCATTGTCGCAGCAAGCCATCCGCTTGCGGCGCGCGCGGGTGTGGAAATGCTGGAGCGCGGCGGGAATGCTATCGATGCGGCCATTGCGGCGAATGCCACGATCGGCCTGATGGAACCGGGCATGAACGGCATCGGGGGCGATCTCTTCGTCATTTATTACGAGGCAAAGAGCGGCAAGCTCTACGGACTCAACTCGGGCGGATGGGCGCCAACCGGCCTGACTCCGGAATTCCTGCGATCGAAAGGCATCACGCGAATGCCGAACAACGGGATTTATTCGGTCACGGTGCCGGGCGCCGTGGCCGGCTGGGATGCGCTGCGGACGCGCTTCGGAACCAAACGGTTTTCCGAACTTCTTGCTCCCGCAATTTACTACGCCGAAAACGGATTCCCGATGACCGAAGTTGTGAGCAGCCAATTCGCGGGATCCGTCAATAAACTCTCGCAGCAAGCCAGCGCGGCGAAGACGTACATCATCAACGGCCGCGCTCCGCGAGCCGGAGAGGTATTCCGCAATCCGGATCTGGCGAAATCGCTGCGCCTGATCGCCGACGAAGGCCCCAGCGGATTCTATAAAGGCCCGACGGCGCGGGCGATTCTTCAGCTCTCCAAAGAACTCGGTGGAACGATGACTTCCGCCGATCTGGAAGAATTCAAACCCGAATGGGTCACGCCGATCAGCGCAACGTATCGCGGATGGACGGTTTCCGAGCTGCCGCCGAATACGACAGGCATTGCCGCGCTCATGATGCTGAACATCATGGAACAATACCCGCTAGGCGAGTGGGGCTTCCACAGCACGAAGGCGCTGCACGTGATGATCGAGGCGAAGAAGCTCGCATACGCCGATCTCATCCGCTACATCGGGGATCCGGTTTTTTCGAAACTCCCCGCTGATGCGCTTCTTTCGAAAGCGCATGGCCTCGAACGTTCGAAGCTCATCGATATGAAGAAAGCCGCATGCGCGGTCGAGCCGTCGCGTCTGGACGGCTACACGAACTCGACGGGTCAGGACACGATTTACCTCAGTGCGATCGACAAGGACGGCAATATCGTTTCGCTGATCCAGAGCAACTATTCGGATTTCGGATCCGGTCTTGTCGCGCCCGGTACCGGATTCATTCTTCATAATCGCGGCGGGCTCTTCACGTTGGAATCGAAACATCCCAACACGCTGGCGCCGCGCAAGCGGCCCCTGCACACGATCATCCCGGCATTCATGGAAAAGGACGGCGTGCGGATCGGATTCGGGATCATGGGCGGATTCAATCAACCTCAGGCGCACGCCCAGTTCGTCGCCGGCATCGCCGACTATGGTTTCAATATTCAGGAAGCGCTTGAAGCGGGCCGCTTCACGAAAAATACATTCCAGGGCTGCGATGTCAGCATCGAGTCTCTTGTCCCGGAAACCGTCCGCGGCGAACTGACATCACTCGGCCACGAGCTTCGTGTTGTCGCGCCGCGCAGCGGAACGTTCGGATATGGCCAGGCGGTGATGAGCAATTCCTCCGGCGTGCATTTCGGCGCATCCGAGCCTCGACATGACGGCGCGGCAATCCCGCAGTTCCCGCGGCTGTTCAGCGAGAAACAGTAAATGAAACTCGCGACATTTCTGCTTGTCACGCTGACGATTTTGAACCTTCCGGTGTTCGGCGCCACCGCCTGTGAAGACCTCGCGAAGCTCTCCCTTCCAAACACCACGATTACTCTGGCGCAAAGTGTCGCAGCCGGATCGTTTAATCCGCCGGCGGCAGGCGGCCGCGGCGGCCAGCAATTTGGAAATCTGCCGGCATTTTGCCGCGTGCAGGCCACGTTAAAGCCGTCGAGCGATTCCGACATCAAGATGGAGTTGTGGATGCCCGCCGCTGCGAACTGGAACGGTGAACTTCGAGGAACTGGAAACGGCGGACTTGGAGGCGGCGCCACCGTGAATCCCGGTGCGCTCGCGAATGGCGTTCGCCTGGGATACGCGACGGCCGGCAATAACACGGGCCACGAAGGCGATTCGAGCTATGCCATCGGCCATCCGGAAAAGATCAAGGACTTCGGATATCGTTCCGCGCATGAAATGACCCTGACGTCGAAAGCCCTCATCAAGGCGTACTACGATGCGCCGTTGCAATACTCCGTGATGGCTGAAGGCGGAGGCGGAACAATCGCCGCTTTGAGTTCGGCGCAGCGTTATCCGGAAGACTACGACGTGATCGCGGTCACGGGAATGTCGTCATATCTCTCCCGCCACACCTTTGGACAGATGTGGTACTGGCAGGCCACACATGAAGGCGAAAAGGAAAACGGGCCCGGGTTCAGCATGCTGACGCCGAAGGAGTATGCCATCCTCCATAAAGCGGCCCTGGATTCATGCGATGCCAAAGACGGCCTGAAAGATGGAATCATCAGTGACCCCGAACATTGCAAAATGGATGCCGGGCGCATTGTTGGCCTGGTCTGCGGCATCAAGAAAAACACCGATTGCCTGACGAAACCTCAGGCCGGGGCCGCGTTGAAGATTTATCAGGGCCCGATCAATCCTCGAACAAAGCAGGAAGTCTACTCACCGATGTATCCCGGTAGCGAACTCGGATGGGCTCAGCTCGCGGGCGGCGCGCAACCGCTGGGAATTCCGATCGACTTCTTCAAGTACTACGTGTTTCAGGATCCAAAGTGGGACTACAAAACAAGGCCGGTCAACTTTGACGGCGACCTTGCGCTCGCCGACCGTCCGGAAATCGCGCCGGTGAATGCTGTTGATCCGGATTTGAAGAAATTCTTCGATCGTGGCGGCAAGCTTCTCCTGGTGGACGGCTGGTCGGATACAAGCGTGCCGCCGAAGGTTGCGATCCGTTACTACAAAGCCGTCGTGGCGAAGCTCGGCGCGAAAGCGGTGCAGGATTCGATGAGGTTCTTTATGGTTCCCGGCATGGGACACGGTCCCGGCACCACCGGCGACGAGAACTTCAACTACGATGCGCTGACCGAGATCGAAAAATGGAAGAACACCGGAAAAGCTCCGGATGAATTGATCTTCAGTCATTACAAAAACGGCATGGAAGTTGGAAAACGTCTTGTGTGCCAATACCCGAAAGTCCCGGCGTACAAGGGCAGTGGAAACACCGAAGATCCCGCCAGCTTTGCCTGCAAGTAACTACGCTGGACACGATCTCCATCTCCGG
>CAZWGA010000151.1:0-4629 GCA_964633285.1 uncultured Solibacteraceae bacterium
CCACGTGTCACTACGCCGTTCCGCGCAGCACAAGCCTGACGAATCTGACGCTGCCGAAGATGATCGATTGCGTTCAGTGCCACGATGTGTCGAAAGACATGAACCCGCAGTTCCGGATGACGAATTGCCAGACCTGTCACATCGAACTGCAGCGCGGGATCGCACCCGCTAGTCACACGCGGAACGTAAAGCCGGCCTTTCATACGGAAAGTTTCAGAGTGAATCACGAGGATCAGGCGTCCGAACCCGGCGCGAAGTGCTTCGTGTGCCACACGAATCTTTCAGCGGCGGGCGGGGGACAGAATGAAAATCAATGCGCCGGCTGCCATCAGGTCATGAAGCCGGCCAGCCACACGGCACGATGGCGCGATGACGTTCATGGAAAGATGGCGGCGTTGGACAGGACCTCCTGCGCGACGTGCCACGCGACGGAAACCTGTGTGCGATGTCACAACCAGACACCGAGAAGCCACGTTCCTCTGGCGCTGTTCGAAAATGGCGGGCATGCAAGACAGGCCATGCTCGACCAGCGATCCTGCATGACCTGTCACAGTTTTCAGGACACCTGCTCGAAGTGCCACAAGCAGTGAGAGGGTCGAAGTTACGGCGAATCCTGAACCCTCACCGGCATTGCGGGCCGAATGGCTCTCAATGCCGACTCTCCCAGAGGGAGAGTCACTATTTCTTCAGGGTTCGGATATAGGCCACGACGCTGTCGAGTTCGGCAGCGCTCAGTCCCTTGATCGCCTCCATCTGTTTCTGTCCGTCGGTAATGATCTTCTTGATATCCGCGTCGCTCTTTTTGGTCACCTCATCTGTATTGATGGGCTTGATATCGATTTTCTTTTGCTTGGCCATGGCCGCGTTTCCTGCGCCGGTTGAAGCGTGGCAAGTCTGGCATTCTCGGATGTAAACGGCCTTGCCTGCGGCTGCATTCTGCGCTGATGCCCAGGTTGCGGTTAATACGATTGCAATAGTTGCGAGCAGAATGGTCGTTCTCATTGTTGAGTCCTTTCGAAAAATAATGGGAACGCGGTTCAGGATGCGCGGGCCGCTTGTTTATTGAGCGACCGCGCCTCGACGGTTTTGTTTACATCTTCTCGTACGTTCTGAACCACGTTGAGCATCATCAGGAAATTGGATTTCCCGATAACTGCCAGCTTCGTATCCAATCGCGCGCGGACTGTGGCGCTGCGCGGAGCGTTCGACAGAAGCGACATTTCTCCGAAGTATTCGCCGGCGCGCAGAGTGGCAATGACGGCTGCTTTTTCCGGTGCGGGCGTGTCTGCAATAACCTCCACTTCGCCCGATTGGATGAAATAGGCGCAATCACCCACGTCGCCTTTGTGGAAGATGACCTCTCCGGGATCCAACGAGACCACGTTAAAGAGGCTGTGCCGCCTCCGAAAGATATGGATCGCCACGCCGCTAACCGCGGCAATGGAAACTCCGACCAATACCGGCGCAACGGTCGTGAACACAAAGAGGGTTCCGCCGGTGGTGCGCAAAACAAACTGAAGTCCCAGAGCGAGAGCGACAATAACCAGCAACTGCGCCAGGATCAGAATCGAATCGCGCAACGCCAATGAAGCAAGGACGTTTTTCATTTGGAGCTTTTCCATTTATGACCTCACCGTGAAGCGACCGTTTGAATCAGCTTGTGGGCGGGTGTCTTTCTGGCGTGGCACATCATGCACTTCATGTCGCCGGAAAAAATCTCTGCCTTGAATTCATCGTGCACGGCGAGGAAATTTGCAGCTTCGCCGTGACACTTCAGGCAGTCGTCATTCTTGTAGGGATTGCGCATCTTGATCGGCGTGTGGAATGTACGGCTGTAATACTTGTAGACGTCGATCAGGCCCGACATCTTCGCTTCTACCGTACCGAACATCCCGTAGCCCGTGTGACACGTGTAGCACTGGTTCTCCGGGATATACCGGTTTTGATAGTGTTTTGCCGCGAGACTGACGCTGTCGGGGTTCTTGAGATCATCGACGTATGGCTTCATCGTCAGATGACACGATGCGCAGAAATCCACTCGCTCCGCTCTTTCCAGCGCCAGGAGCGTTCCGAGAAGAACGGAGATCGATGGAACAACCACAATGCCCGCCAGCAGAAATATCCAGGAGGGGGTGCCGCTGATCCTTCCGCGATAGCGAATCAGGCTGTACCCGATGAGTCCGATGCCGAGAATCAGAATTGTGGTCAGAAAACGCGAGGTGTAATGCTCGATGGGATCGTACTGAAAGTGTCCCTCTTGTCCGTAGGCAGGCGATACAACGAAAACCAAAACGAAAAGCAACAGCCGAGAAACCTTGCTGCTCGTCAACATTCTGTTCGGACCTCTCTTCGGAAAAACTATCCGAGTCCAGGCCGTATCCTGCGGCGGGGTTTGTGCAGCAAAATGCGCTGCATATTACCAGGAAACGTTGCGAACAAATCTTTAGCATGTGGACGGAAGCAAATGCAATAGCGCCTTTGGCGGTCAAAAGCGGCCAACTCGTGCGCTAACGACACCGTTGCGAATTGTCCTTGACGATGCCCACCCGTTGGATAGCATGGATGCCGTTTCGCATCTCAAGATGACAGACTGGAGGTTATCGTGCGATTTCGTTTTGTGACCATCGCGGCTGCTTCATTACTGTTGCCGGCGCTCTCGCACTCGTCTTTCGCCCAGAATGCCGGACGTGGAAATGCGGGGCGTGGGAATGCTGCGCCAGTACCGGCAAAGCCGACACCGCGATGGCCGGACGGCACAGTAAATTGGGGATCCCCGATCGGCGAAAAAGGCGGCCTCTGGAACGTGGCTGGAGGGACTTTCGCGATCGCGCCTCCGGCGCCCGGAGCACCGCCCTCGCGTGAACAGGACCAATATCCAGGAAAACCCACACTGGAGCAGGTTCCGTTCCAGCCCTGGGCTCGGGCGATCTTCGATTATCGCCAGCACAACCAGCTCGAACCTTACACGCGCTGCAAGCCGTCAGGAGGATTTCGACAGGTCGCAACCGCGTATGGGACTCAGTTTGTGCATTTCCCTGAGCTTCAGCAGTTCATCATCTTTCAAACCGGCGGACCCCATAGCTATCGGACCGTTTACATGGATGGCCGCAGTCATCCAAAGGATCTGGCGCCCAGCTATTACGGCCACAGCATCGGACACTTCGAAGGCGATACGCTGGTCGTCGATACCGTCGGATATAACGAAAGAATGTGGGTATCCAATCTCGAAGGCATGCCTCATACAGACAGACTTCACACGATCGAACGCTTTACGCGCACGGACTTCAACACCATGCGTTATGAAATGACGATCGATGATCCCGGCGCCTACACTTCGGTGTGGAAGACGGGGTGGTGGGTCCGATTCAGTCCGGGCGCTGAAAGTTTCGAGTACATCTGCCAGGACAATAATAAAGCCGGTGAAATGATGGTCGGCACCATCGGGGAAGTCGACCGAAGCAGTCCCTTCGTTCCTTGAGACGGCGGCCGCCTCAAGCTGGGAACTACTGACGATTGATTCTGAAGTCGCCTTTTACAGTCTTGCCGCTCGAGGTCTGGGTCCAGGTGCCCACCATCGCACGGCCTGGCAGTGCGACGTCCCGCATTGTCCCGTCCGCGACGATCGTTATCGAATTGCCCTTCGCATCCTTCGTCTCCGCCTCAATGTGAAGTTTGAAGGTCGGCTCACCCGGTATTTCACCAGGCTTCGACGGAGGCGTTCCCGGCGTGATATCCAGCCGTGCCAGCTTTATCGGAACCGCGTTGGCGCCTGGGTTCACGGCGCCGCTAAGATTCTTCCCGTCGTAGTCCATCACAATCACGATGCGGTTTTCCGTCGCGGTCGGTCCCCAGTAACCCACCCATGTACCCTTTGCCGGATGTCCTTCCTGAGCCGGCGCTGGTGCTGCGAGCAAAAGGCACGAGCACGACAAGAGACAACAGATATGGAGCAATCGCGAAAACATTCGTAGTCCCCCTTATGGTCTATTGTCCTGGCAGTAGAAGGTCGGCAAGTCTTCCGGAACCCATTGCAGAGTCCAACCGGCGGTCCAGGTTTTCGTGTATGCGCCCGGATCGTCGATGGTGACCTCGTACTTCAGCGTGTTGTAATCGGTGCGAGTGAAGCGCTCGATCAAGTGAAGCTGCTCGGTATGAGGCAGACCGCCGTTCGTAAACCAAAACTTCTCGTTGAACGTCCTTGAGTCGACCACGAGTGTGTCTCCCTCCCAGATGCCTCTTGCGTTGCCATAGTACAGAGGATTGTCGGCATTTCCCCGGACGTCGCCCGTTTGCGGACGGCCATCGGTATAAATGAAATGCCAATTGTGATTTCCACCACCTTCGACCAGAAAGATGCGTCCGAAGATTTTGTCTTCGAGAAACTGGACTCCGTAAGGAATCTGGAACTGACGTACGGGGCCCGGCGGTTTGCAAAGAAGAAACATCGGGTCGTCCTTCAGGAAATTGCGCTGCCGGTATTCGTAAAGATCTCGGGCCCACCTCTGAAAAGGTGCGACCTTGTCTACGTCCGCAATGTTGCGCAGCAGGCCATACGGATTCATCTGGACATTGGCTCCGGTCTGCATCAGCACTGTGGAACTGGGCCTCCCCCAATATCCCTTTTCGCCG
>CAZWGA010000152.1:0-4625 GCA_964633285.1 uncultured Solibacteraceae bacterium
AACGCGACTACATCATGACCGCAGAGCAATCGAAGGAGTATGGTATTATCGACGAAGTTATTTCCAAACGAGCATGAGATCCTTGCCAGACGTGGGTTTCAGCTCAGGAGCAAGGCAAACTGTAGCGGCGCCAGGCGAAGCGGGAGCGCGACAGCGCGAGATTTCAAGCAACAGCGCGCAGCCTCAAAGAGAGCTCCGCTACGTGGGACAATTAGAAGGAAATCTATAGAGGGAATCCGTGAAAAAGAACAGTGATGATGTCCTGCGGTGCTCATTCTGCAATAAGAGTCAGAATGATGTGCGCAAACTGATAGCGGGGCCTACTGTCTTCATTTGTGATGAATGTGTCGGCGTCTGCCAAGACATCATTGACGAAGATCAGAATTACGAACCTTCGCCGAAAAACGTACACCTTCCAAAGCCGCCCGAGATTAAAGGCTTCCTCGATCAATACGTCATCGGTCAGGATAAATCGAAAAAGAAACTTGCAGTGGCGGTCTACAACCACTACAAGCGGATTGAACTGGCCCGGAAAAAATCCGATGTCGAACTCCAAAAGTCGAACATCCTGCTGATTGGCCCGACCGGCACAGGAAAGACGCTGCTGGCTCAAACTCTGGCCCGCCTGCTAAGCGTTCCGTTTGCGATCGTCGACGCCACAACCTTGACGGAAGCCGGCTACGTCGGCGAAGACGTGGAGAACATCATTCTTCGCCTGATCCAAAACGCAGGCGGCGATATCGAACGCGCCCAGACGGGCATCATCTATATTGACGAAATCGATAAAATCGGCCGCAAGGACGAAAACCCCTCAATTACGCGCGATGTATCCGGCGAAGGCGTTCAGCAGGCCCTTCTAAAGATGTTGGAGGGTACTGTTGCTAATGTTCCTCCTCAGGGCGGTCGAAAACATCCCCATCAGGAGTTTACGCAGGTCGATACCACCAACATCCTCTTTGTATGCGGGGGAGCGTTCGTGGGCCTCGACAAGATGATCGAGCGCAGGCTTGCGGTTCGCAGCACGATGGGCTTTCACGGCGAAATCAAGGTGAAGTCCGAGAATCCGCGTTCCGCGATGCTCGAACAACTCGAACCCGAAGACCTGATCAAGTTCGGGATGATTCCGGAATTTGTCGGCCGCGTGCCGGTTGTAGCAACGCTTCATGATCTGGATCAAAAGGCCTTGGTCGAAATCCTGACGCGTCCGAAGAATGCGCTCGTCAAACAGTACCAGCGGCTGTTCGAATACGAGAACGTCAAGCTGAAGTTCTCCGATGACGCATTGGAAGCTGTCGCATCAGACGCAATTAAACGAAATGTGGGCGCGCGAGGCCTACGGATCATCCTCGAAGAACTCATGTTGGATTTGATGTATCAACTGCCCCAACAAAAAGATCATCGCGAGCTAACCATCACGAGGGAAATGGTCGAAAAGAAGGAAATCCAGCTTCCATTTGAGAAAGCGGGATAAAAACAGGAAGAAGGGAAATGGAGCCCTCTCCTACCCTCTCCCCCAGGGGAGAGGGTATTTTAGTGAACGAGATGTCCACGAAGGAAAAATACGAACAGACGAAGCTGGCGATGGTCCCGATTCGGGACGTCGTGATCTTCCCCTTCATGATGGTTCCCTTCGTGATCGGCCGCGAATCCTCCGTCCAGGCTCTGGAATCCGCACTGCACGGCGATAAACGAATCTTCCTCGCAACGCAGCACGACGCCACAGTGGATAATCCCAAGCCTAACGAGATTTATCAGGTCGGAACGATTTCCAACATCGTTCAATCCCTCAAACTCCCGGACGGAAACACAAAAGTGCTGGTCGAAGGTATTGAGCGCGCCCGAATCCTTCAACTCGCCGAAGAAGATGGATATTGGAAAGCGAATCTTCGGTTGTCGCCGTTCCGGAATCAGACTTTCACCGGTTATGACACGCTCGCTACTCGATTGAGCCAGCAATTCGAGCAATACGTGAAGCTGAGCCAGAACTTGAATGCCGATCAGGTCCTGGCCGCGATCAAGGTGGACGATATCGGCCGCCTCGCGGACACGATCTGCGCGCACATGGTTTTGTCGATCGAGGAGAAACAGGAACTCATCGAGATCTTCAATCCTGTCGAGCGGTGCAAACGCTTGTGCGACCTGCTTGACGTGGAAATCGAAAAGCTTCACGTCGACCGGTCGGTTCAGAATCGCGTGAAACGGCAGATGGAGCGGGCTCAGAAAGAGTATTAACTCAAAGAAAAGATCAAGGCGATCAAGAGAGAGTTAGGCAAGAAGGACGAGAAATCGGAAATCGAGGAACTGAGCCGCAAGCTGGAAACAGCAGGCATGCCGAAAGACGCGTATGAAAAGGCGATGCAGGAATTAAAGCGCCTGGAAATGATGCCGCCGATGTCGGCCGAATCGACCGTCTCTCGAAACTATCTCGACTGGCTGCTTGCGGTGCCGTGGAAAAAGAAATCGCGTGAGATTCGAGATATCGAAGCCGCGGAACGCGTGCTGAACGAAGATCATTATGGTCTGGAAAAAGTAAAGGAACGCATCCTCGAGTTCCTTGCCGTTCGCCAACTCGTCAAAAAACCCAAGGGATCGATCCTTTGCTTTGTCGGACCGCCGGGCGTCGGAAAAACGTCACTCGGCATGTCCATCGCTCGAGCCACGGGCCGCAAGTTCGTGCGGCTGGCCCTGGGCGGTGTACGGGACGAAGCCGAAATCCGCGGCCACCGGCGAACTTACATAGGCGCATTGCCGGGTCAGATCATTCAGATGATCAAGAAAGCCGGGACTGTCAATCCGGTGTTCCTGCTCGACGAAGTGGACAAGATGAGCATGGATTTTCGGGGCGATCCGTCCGCCGCGCTGCTTGAAGTTCTCGATCCCGAGCAGAACTCGACGTTCCAGGATCATTACCTGGATGTCGAATACGACCTTTCGCAGGTCATGTTCATCGCAACGGCGAATGTCCTGCATACAATTCCACAACCGCTGCAGGACCGCATGGAAATCCTGAGGTTGCCCGGCTATACGGAGTACGAAAAGACCGAGATCGCTCGCCGCTTCCTGATTCCGAAGCAAACGACAACGAATGGATTGAAATCACAGAATCTTTCGTTCACCGATGACGGAATCCGCAACATTATTCGTCACTACACACGCGAAGCCGGCGTCCGGAATCTCGAGCGTGAGATTTCATCGATTTGCAGGAAAGTCACGAGAGCCGTTGTCAAAGACGGTCCCAAGCACAGCGTGAAGGTCGGCGAAGAGAATCTCGTTGACTACATAGGTATTCCAAAGTACCGTTCTAGCCGTCACGAATCAGAAAATGAAATTGGATTCGTAACCGGTCTTGCATGGACCGAGGTCGGCGGTGAAATCCTTGCTACTGAAGCAACTTTGATGGAAGGCAAAGGAAAGCTCACGCTGACAGGTAAGCTCGGGGACGTCATGCAGGAATCAGCCCAGGCCGCGATGAGTTATGTGCGGTCGCGGGCGCAAACGTTTGGAATTCCCAAAGATTTCTACCGTCGTCTCGACCTGCATATTCACGTGCCCGAGGGCGCAATTCCAAAGGACGGCCCGTCAGCCGGTATTACGATGGCGACGTCATTAGTAAGCGCTCTGACTCAGATTCCAGTTCGATGCGACGTCGCAATGACGGGAGAAATCACGCTCAGGGGAAAAGTACTTCCGATCGGAGGAGTAAAGGAGAAGCTGCTGGCGGCTCATCGCGCCGGTATTCGGACCGTCATCCTTCCGAAGGATAATCAGAAGGATCTCACGGACATTCCGGCAAATATCAAAGATGAGTTTACGGTTCATCTGGTCGAAAGCATGGACGAGGTTCTCAAGGTTGCCCTGACCCAGGCTCTCACGCCTTCAGTTGAGAATGGCGTTCCAGAGGTTCCATTCCGGGATCTTGGCGAAGACGGTGATCTGCAAGAATCCATCATGCATTAGGATCGATCCTGGGTTACAATACGGAAGATTCCGGCCTCTCGACCACCAGTCGTGAAAATCAGCTCCGCCCGATTCGTCAAGAGCGCAACGCGACCGGATGAATTTCCCCGAGATCAGCGACCTGAGATCGCTTTTTGTGGCCGATCGAACATTGGCAAATCCAGCTTGTTGAATACCTTAACCGACACACGTGGACTCGCACGCACAAGTTCTTCACCAGGACGCACGCAGACGCTCAATTTCTTTCTCATCAACGGCAACATGCACTTCGTGGATTTGCCGGGATACGGATATGCCAAAGTTTCAAAGACCGTGAAGCAAAGTTGGGGAGCGATGATCGAAGGCTATCTTGTGAATCGCAAACAGTTGAAGCTGGCAGTCATGCTTGTTGACAGCAGGATGGCTCCAACGGAACTGGATGTGACGATGAAGCAATGGCTCGATCATCATCAGATTCCCAACGCTGTTGTATTGACCAAGACCGATAAACTTTCGAATAACCAGTTACATCAAGCGCTTCGTCTCGGAGCGCAAACATTAAACACAAAGGAGATAATTCCATTTTCGGCAGTGACGGGTTCTGGAAAGGATGCAATCCTGAACAGGATTCACGCTGCTGTAGATCACATCCCACAGTGAGAAAAACCCACCTATGAGTTCAAAAAAAT
>CAZWGA010000153.1:0-4546 GCA_964633285.1 uncultured Solibacteraceae bacterium
GGGTTTTCGTTACTGGCTTTCGTATTCGGCTTCAACCTTTGCCTTGGCATGCGCTGTGACGTCTTTAAACAGACGAATCGGAATTGAAAACTCGCCCAGGGCCTTGATGTGATCGTCCATGTGGATCTTGCGCTTTTCGATTTCGTAGCCTTTCTTTCCGAGTTCGTCGGCGACATCCGAATTCGTGACGGATCCATACAGCGCGTCCTGATCGCCGACCTTGCGGCGAATGGTGACTTCCACTGTATCGAGCATCGTTTTGAGTTTTTCGGCATCTTCCTTCTGTCTGGTTTCTTTTCTCAACAGGGACTGGCGCTCAAACTCGATGACCTTGAGATTCCCCGGCGTCGCAGGATACGCGAGTTTTCTGGGCAGAAGATAATTGCGGGCATAGCCATCGGCTACTTTTACGACCTGGCCGGCGCGCCCGAGACTGTCGATGGTTTCTCTGAGTATGACTTCCATGAATTACTCCGTCGCGAACGGCAACAGGGCAATGTTGCGCGCTTTCTTGATGGCGTCGTTCAATACCCGCTGATGCTGGGAACATACGCCTGAGATCCGGCGCGGCATGATTTTCGCGCGCTCCGGAACGAACTGAGACAGAAGTTTCACGTCTTTGTAATTGATGGAATCAATGCGCTCGACGCAGAACTTGCAGACTTTCTTCCGGCGATAATATTGCTTCTGACCCGGCGGTCTTTTTTCTTTCGCTGATTTCATTGCATGGCCTCTTCTATGGACTGCTGTGGTGGCGAATCTGTATGTGAACCGCGGCGTGCCGCGCGTTTCTGGCGATACGCGTGAATCTTATCCAGGCGCCGGACTTCGTCATCGGTCCGGACAGTGATGTACTTGATGATCGCGTCCATCACACGAAGCCGCCGTTCGATTTCTTTCACGATATCGCCGTTGGCGCCGATGACAAACAGGACGTAATACCCTTCCCGATGTTTGCCGATATCGTAAGCAAGACGCCGCTTGCCCATCTTTTCTATTTTTTCGATTTTTCCTCCACCCGAGGTCACAATTCCTTCGAGCTGGGAATTGATCTTGTCAATCTCCTCTTCGGGAGTGGTGGGATTGACAATGAACATCACTTCGTAATTTCGCATTTAGTTTTCCTTCTCTTCTTCCCTTAAGTCGATGCCGTTGTATTCGGCCATTGCCTTATCGATGCCTTCCGCAATCAATGTCTCGACCGCTTTTACCGCGATGTCTTCCGTGCGATCCAGCAGCGCCCGATTGCTCTTTGAAACCCCCGACAAAACAAAATCGCGAACATCGTCAACGGCGTGGTCCGGCTGAATTCCGACCCGGACTCTAAGAAACTCGTCCGATCCAAAAGTCGAAATTATGGATTTTATCCCATTGTGCCCGCCGGCCGAACCTTTTTGCCGGACTCGAAGCTTTCCGAGCGGCAGGGCCAGGTCATCGTAAACAACGATCACATCGCCGGTCTGCGCTTCAAATCGAGCGAGCACCGGGGGAACAGCCGCCCCGCTTTCGTTCATGTAGGTCTGAGGCGCCACAAGAACAGCAGCCTGATTGCCCAGAGTGACTCTTCCCGAAATCAATGCCGGCCCGCATCGTACTTTGATGCGTACGCCCTGCGCCGCGGCAATCTTTTCCAGAACGCGAAACCCGGCGTTGTGATAAGTGCCGGCATACTCTTCGCCTGGATTGCCGAGACCCACAATGATCCACATTGCCTGGCCGCAGGCCCGTTATTCCGCCGGCGGCTCTTCTTCCTTCTTGCCCTTCTTGATGACTTCGGGCTCCGCTGCAGGCGCGGCGGCTGCAGCCTCGCCTTCGGCAACAGGAGCGGCCGCGGCAACCGGTGCGGCTTCTTCCTTGACCGATACGACGTGCACGACCACCTGGTCCGCAGCTTCCAGTACCTTTACCTTTGCCGGAGCCGGAACGTCGGATATGCGCAGCGCGCCGTTGATCCCAAGATCCGAAACGTCGACGTCGATGCGTTCCGGAATGTCTCCGGGCAGGCATTCGACTTCAATTTCGCGCAGGATCAACTCCAGGATTCCCGCGTCAACCTTCACGCCTCGCGCTTCACCCACGACGTGCACCGGAACCGTTACGCGAATGGCAACGTCCATCGCAATCCGGTAAAAATCGGCGTGCAGGAAACTTTCTTTAATGGGATCGACCTGCCAGTCTTTCAGGATGGCGTTGGTCGACCCATGTTCCGCAATCTCCAGCTTCAGGATCGCGTTCCGGCCGGCTTCCGAGCGCAACACTTTCTGCAGCGCCTTGGGATCCACAGCAATGGCCACGTTCTCGCCCTTGCCCCCGTAAACAATTCCGGGAATCAGACCTTCACGCCGAATGCGCCGCGCAGCATTCTTTCCGCGATCGTCTCGGCTCTTCGCACTCACTAAAATTTCAGCCATAAAAATAACCTCTTGTTAGCGTCGGGCAGCTTTGCACATAAAGTCCGTACACTGACGAAATCGATCAAGAAAACCACTCTCCCTGTGGGAGAGTCGGCCGCGAAGCGGGCGGTGAGGGTCCAATGTTTGCCATCACTTCGACCCTCACCCGGCGCGCTTTGCGCGCCGACCTCTCCCTGTGGGAGAGGCCCACCGGCCAAGCCTTCCCTCAGATAAACAAAACACTCACGGATGTTTCTTCGTGGATCGATTGCACAGCCTGCGCCAGCAGTTTCCCCACGCTGAGCACCGAAATCTTTTTGCACTTCCGCGCATCGCTGTGAAGCGGAATCGTATTTGTGACGACCACTTCGGCCAGATCTGAACCTTCGATGCGTTCGATCGCCGGCCCCGAAAGCACCGGATGCGAGCAGCACGCATAAACCTTCGTCGCGCCGCTCTTGTACAGAGCTTCAACAGTCTTCACGAGCGTGCCGGCGGTATCGATCATGTCGTCGGCAAGCAGGCATATTCTGCCTTTCACATCTCCGATGACATTGATCACCTGCGCCACATTCGCTTCCAGACGCCGCTTGTTTCCCATGGCAAGATCGGCATTCAACCTCTTCGCAAACGCGCGAGCCCTCTCGACGCCGCCCGCATCCGGCGAAACAACGGTCAGGTTCGGCAGATTCAGCTTTTGAAAATGCTCGACCAAAACCGGCGCCGCGAACAAATGATCCACGGGAATACTGAAGAATCCCTGGATCTGCGGCGCGTGCAAATCCATCGTCAACAGCCGGTCCGTTCCGGATGCTACAAGCAAATCCGAAACAACCTTCGACGAAATCGGAACTCGCGGTTTATCTTTCCGGTCCTGCCGCGCATATCCAAAATACGGAAGCACCGCCGTAATCCGCCTGGCCGATGCGCGCTTGAACGCATCGATCATGAGAAACAACTCGATCAGATTCGAATCCACCGGCGGACATGTCGGCTGCACAATAAACACATCAGCGCCGCGAACGTTTTCGAGGATCTGAAAATAAATCTCGCCGTCACTGAACCGCGTCACGGACGATTTGCCGAGTTCGCAATCCAGATACTCGCAAATCTCGTTCGTGAGCGCCGTATTGGCGGTTCCGCTGAAAATTTTCAGTTCATTACTCACGAACAGTTCCTCAGATTTTCATTAGCTGGGGCGGAAGGATTCGAACCTTCGAATACAGGTTCCAAAGACCTGTGCCTTACCACTTGGCCACGCCCCAATTCTTTTCTTAGCGCCGGCTACTCCTCCACGATCCGCTCGAAATACTCTTTCCGCGACAGCGGCTTTGCCACTTTCACATGAAAACGGCCAGCCAGAGCGTTTCCGGCCCGAACTGCTTCTGAAATCATTTGGAATTGGCCGAAAATGGTGGAGCCGCTGCCCGACAAAGCCGCTCGATACGCGCCCAGCCCGAGCAACTCATCCTTAATCGCGGCCAGCTCCGGATAACGATTAAAAACCGGACCTTCGAAGTCATTCGTCCAGATTTCCGTGCCACACTCCGGATCCGTAGCGGCGCAGAAACCCTCAATACTATTGGATCTATCGGGGAGCGTCAACCAGGAATAGGCCTCGGCGGTAGGGATCACCACGCCCGGATCGACCAGCAAAAGCCAGTAATCTCCCTCATCTTCAAGCTTGTAGATCTCATCGCCGCGGCCGAAGCCCATGGCGCGCCCGCCGAAGGCAAAAAACGGCACATCGGAACCGAGTTCACGCAACGCCTGAGGAACTTCATCGAAATGCAGCGCTCGCTTGAAGAGCCGTTGCAGACCAATCATGGTGACTGCCGCATCGGCGCTGCCGCCGCCCAGCCCGCGTCCCACCGGAATATTCTTCGTGACGTGTATCCGTACGTTTGCGGTCATTCCCGCAAGCCGTTCATAAGCGCGAACAGCCCGAACCACCAGATTCGTTTCGTCCTCGGGCGTACCCGGCGCGGAAAATTCAAAACGCGTCGCGCGTTCGAGTTGAATTTCATCGAACCAGTCGACGGCTTGAAAGATCGTTTTCAATTCGTGAAAACCATCGCTTCGGCGGCCAAGGATTCGTAAATCGAGATTAATTTTCGCGAACGCTCGCAACAGCATAGAGTCGGCTGAAAAAC
>CAZWGA010000154.1:0-4217 GCA_964633285.1 uncultured Solibacteraceae bacterium
GGAAGCGGCGCACCCGGACGAGGCTGGGGAAATTCTTTTCCTTTTTTATCTCTTTTGCTCTCTTTTGCTCTCTTGGGTGTCTGAAGTCCGCTCTGGATCGGTTTCCGTAACAGCGCGCATGACTCTTTTTCCTGATCATCCCAATTCTTCGGACCACCATGAGGTAAAAATCCGCCTTTTGCGTGACCGCTTGGGAGGTACGGTAAGATAATCATTGTTATGAAGAAAGAACGAAAAGCCGCGACTCAATTGCCGGTCCCGGACTTCCTGCGAAAAAGCTGGGAGGATGCTAAGCGGAAGGGGACGGATAAGCTGACGGACAAAGAAATCCAGGCCGAGATTCGGGCCGCTCGCAAAGAGAAACGGCTGAAAGATGACAAGAGCCGTACTTGATACAAATGTCATCGTTTCCGCTCATATTCAACCCGCCGGCATTCCCGCCAGAATCCTCCTCTTAGCGCTCGCGAGGGAATTTGAAGTCTGCGTCTCCACTCCCATCGTCGCCGAATATGACGATGTATTGCGGAGACCAAAATTCAAGCTCGCCTCGGACGTGGTTGATGGATTCTTGAAGGCCCTCCAAACGACTGCCTTGATTGTCGTGCCATCCGTCGTAATTCGGCTGGCATCAGATCCCGATGACGACAACTTTCTTGAGTGCGCCTACACAGCCGATGCCGACTACCTCGTCACTGGAAATTTAGCTGACTATCCCAAAACGACCTCCGGGGGATTCTCCATTCACAATGCTGGTGAGAACGTCATGGCGTGCAGGACGCGGATCGTCTCGCCGCGAGATTTCTTGAATCTGATCGAATCATAGTTCCCGTCATCATTGACGCGCTCGTGGTTGGGTTTAGAATGTTCCGGAAGTACAGCACGATAGTGTCAGTTCTCGCGTTTGAGCCTTTTTTAGCTACGCAGATACAAGGTTCCGGTCGAAGAGTATGCCAAAGCGCAAATCGCGATTCGTTCAGTTCGATGTAATCTGCAGCGACGTTCTTACGTTCAAGGCAGACGTCTTAGCTTTGAAATTTGCGGAAGCGCTTTACGGGGCAGATCGGCTTGTAGCTGACCGCTTATTCGAGGGAACCGGCGTGGCGGACCCGATGACATTATTTCCCAAGCCACATGGTTTCAAGCTACTTGGCTCCAAAGGCAAGGTCGCGGCCACTAACGTTCTGTTTGTCGGTGTTGGTCCGCTCCGGGAATTCGAATACAAAGAAATTCGGGAGTTCAGTCGCAAAGTGCTGGTATCCCTAGCGGGCGCGACTCCTAAGACGAAGACCATTGCAGTGACCATCCATGGCCCTGGTTATGGTCTGGATGAGACCGAAGCGTTTGAAGCAGAGGTTGCAGGTTTTCTAGACGCCCTTACAAGTGGCGATTTCCCAGATGGTTTGGAACGAATCACGATCGTCGAACTGAACCGGGGCCGAGCGCAACGTTTGGCGAACCTGTTGGGGAACCTTATTCCTGATGGACGTCTCCTTCTTGACGGACGAGCTCAAACCCATGATCTCGCTGAAGCATCTGCCGAGCGATTACGTTCGGTAGGGTATTCATCCGAAAGCAAGCCAAACATTTTCGTCGCTATGCCGTTTGCAGAAGAGATGGATGATGTCTTCCACTACGGGATACAAAACGCGGTGAACGCTGCAGGCTTCCTTTGCGAACGAGCAGACTTGTCCAGTTTTACCGGCGACGTAATGGAGTGGGTAAAAAAACGTATCTCGACAGCTTCTTTGGTGATTGCTGATTTGTCCACCGCAAATCCGAATGTCTATTTGGAAGTGGGTTACGCTTGGGGTTGCGGCAAGCCAACCGTACTCTTGGTGCGGGATACAGTAGATCTTCGATTCGACGTGAAGAGTCAGAGATGTCTTGTGTACAAAAAGATCAAAGATCTGGAATCGTTACTTCGTAAGGAGCTTGAAAACTTAAAAGCTCTCTGACTGACTGCCGTTTTCGCAATTGCCGTGAACGAGAAGACCGGGAGCTCAGCCGCAGCCCCGGCCCACGAGTCTGTGAGCTAAGCAAGACGAACAACAAAGATCAGCGTTGCGCCTCGACGAATAACTCAGGACCTAGCTTCAGGCCGTAACGATGCGTTATCAATTGCGAGAGATAGAATTGCGTCTGCTCTAAGTATTCCAGATCTTCGTCCACCATGGTGATGGGCTCCCCGAACGTCTCATGCACGATACCGTGACGTAGGCGGTCGATTCGTTCAATCCTCTCAGCGTCGAAGACATAGCCCTTTCGGATTTCTGCCTTACCCGGTTGGCAGGCCTTTTGCAGATTCTGGATCTTCGTCAACAGGGATTCACGTCTTAGCTTGTTGAGATAACGCGTGACGTGCTCGCGAAGCACCTTTTCTTGATCAGACGCGCGGGATTCTTCGATTGTTATCTTCTCGCCTTTGACTGCGGCGAGCCAATCTTTGGGCTCCAGCGCCGCGCTTACCGCACAATAATTTTCGACGGCCCCGTCCACCATTGAATGGGCGAAAACAATGCAAGCCGCGTCTGCAGTCATTACGGCATCGTCGATCGTATTCGATGTTGCGTGCTCTACCTTTCCAGTCAAAGTGCGCATCTCTTCCACGCGTTGGTCGTCTGTCCCAAAATCTTTCTTGGAAATGTGCTCCTCAGCAACGCGACGCATATCCTCGAATAATCTTTCGTAGGCCAGTGGGAGTCCATGCCGCAGACATTCGCGCAAACTTCCGATCAATCGCAATGCGCGTATCGAACTTCCTGCGGTCTTGTTGAAGAGAAGTTCCGCCTGTCTTGAGTCCATCGCCCCCCATCCTATGGTGCCCGTGTCTTGCCCGGTCTTGTCCTCGTTCGATTGTAAAATCGTATGCGCGCCGCACGGAACTGTAACTAATATGTTCAAAGATTTTTTCGCATTGCTTCGTGAGCGGATTTCAAGATTCCGGAGATCGCGACGAAACTACCTCCGGCTACTCCAATTGCCTCCACGAAGCCATATGGAGGTCAAAGCCTTTCGTTCGCGGCAAGTGGTCATAACAATACGCGCTGATGAGCACCAACATAAGATTTTTCAGATCTTGTTCTCAAAAGACGGCAGCCTGTACGTCACGTTCCCGTATTTCACGCACAACAATGGAATCCTTGCCACCGTAAAGGTGACAAGTGCGCCCGGTTGCACCACCAATATCGATCTCGCTGAAACGGGAAAGGTCGCGTCACATCTCGTCAAATACTCACATCATCCAGATGGCAGGGCGCACTTCTCTCAAGACGGCAAAGTCAGGACCGAAATCAAGAAAAAGTCGGTAGCCCTAGAAGATCAGCAGGGCCATATTTTTACGGTCCTCCTCCAAGGGCTTAGAGCTTTTGAGCAAGTGCGTGCAAAGGCTGGGAACGGTACTTCGCAGCGCACTACGCTCACCTTTGACGTTGCCGACCGTTTCCCCAAAGCGTTTCGAATTGTCGGAAGATGGTATTGGCTGGAGGACCTTCAAGTAAGGCCCCGGCCTCCCATCATTGGACCCGTTGTTTCTTCTGTGGACCCAGACGGAAACAGACGCAACGCTTTCATCGTCGCCAATCCAAAGGAAAACACCAGGCATGTTCTGCTCCTGACGTGCACAGTAGAAAAAGCGCTAAGCGCCACAACTCAAGTGCTGATGTTCTACGGTGGGTTCGACCCTCAGCATGTCATCTTCAATGCACGGAAAGCGGCAAGCTTTCTTGCCTTCCTTTATCCCGCGGAAGATTTTGAGGCACTGAAAAAACGTATAGGATCGATTGATTTTATGCCTGCCGCGCCAACGCTCTCTGCGGAGTCTCGCAACTGAATCCGACAACCGCTGTTGGACCACGATTCGTGGGTCAGTTCCCGTCCGAGTGAAATCAAGTCTTCGAGCATGTCGTTCACCCTACGTTGTTCTCTTTGAAAACAATCGTGAAACTGTCGAGGAGTCCCTCTTCGGTGATGTTCCTGACTCCGAGAGCCCAAGTCATTTCGTGTAACACGGCAGCAGAAATTCCGATCCTGGACGCGCGGAGTTCGGACAGTGTGAATCGTCGATTGCAGGTCACCGAGTTCGCCTGAACCTTAATGTCTTCTTCTCCACGAGGTATGCGGTCTGCTGAACCCGGATTCCTCAGGGTCAAACCGAAAATATCGCTTAGGAGCCCGTGGCAAAAGTCCTGAATAACTGAATAGTGCAAACCGGACCGTTG
>CAZWGA010000155.1:0-4025 GCA_964633285.1 uncultured Solibacteraceae bacterium
ATGGGGTACAGAACCCCCGCCGGTATCGGCACTCGTACAGCGTTGTAGACGAAGGCGAAAAACAGCTTCTGGCGAATGTTCTTCATTGTGGCCTGGCTAAGCCTTCGTGCCCGAACGAGTGCGCGCAGATCTCCTTTAACAAGTGTTATCGCTGCGCTCTCCATTGCAATATCTGTGCCGGTTCCCATCGCAATTCCTACATCTGCCTGTGCGAGGGCGGGTGCATCGTTCACTCCGTCGCCGGCCATAGCGACCTTGCGTCCATCGGCTTGTAGCCGCTTCACGGCTTCGCTCTTCTGAAACGGCAAGACCTCGGCTGCAACATCATCGATTCCCAGGTATTGTGCAACAGCTTGAGCGGTTGTACGGCTATCTCCTGTGATCATCACGATTCGGAGCCCAGCTTCGTGCAGCAGTCTGATTGCTTCCGGAGTAGACCCTTTTATTGGGTCGGCCACGCCAAGCAGGCCCATGGATTTGCCGTCGACCGCCACAAACATCACGGTCTGCCCGTCACGTCGAAGCTGATCAGCGCGACCGCTGACGTCTTGAATGTCGATTCTAAGGTCGTCAAGAAGGCTGGAGTTGCCGATGGCTACGTGGTGACCATCTACGTTTCCACGGACGCCTTTTCCCGTCACGGACTGAAAATCCGATACAGCAGCAAGGGGCAGGCCGCGTTCAATCGACGCTGCGACAACGGCCTGGGCGAGTGGGTGTTCACTCGCACGCTCCAGGCTCGCAGCGAGCCGCAACAACTCTTTCTCGTCTGCTCTATCCACCGAAATCAAGGACACGAGCTTTGGTTTGCCCTCGGTCAGCGTTCCCGTCTTGTCCACTACCACGGTGTCGACCTTCTCTAGGACTTCGAGCGCCTCTGCATTTCGAATCAGCACACCTGCCATCGCGCCGCGTCCGGTTGCAACCATGATCGACATGGGCGTAGCGAGCCCGAGAGCGCATGGGCAAGCAATAATAAGCACGGCAACGGCGTTGACCAACGCATGCGCCATTCTCGGCTGCGGCCCCATGGCGGCCCATGCTATGAAAGTCGCGATCGCGATCAAGACTACGGCTGGGACAAACCATCCAGACACTTGATCCGCAAGGCGCTGGATGGGAGCCCGTGTGCGTTGTGCCTCGCCAACCATTCGCACTATCTGCGAAAGAACGGTGTCGGCTCCGACTCGTTCGGCCCGGATCGCCAGTGCGCCGGTTCCATTCACGGTTCCGCCCGTGACTTTCGCTCCACTTGTTTTCTCAACCGGAACCGGCTCTCCCGTCAACATGGACTCGTCGACGTTGCTCGCTCCTTCAAGCACGACTCCATCCGTGGGAATCTTCTCACCGGGCCGGACTCGCAGGCGCATTCCCACCTGGACCTCGTCAAGCGGCAGGTCTTCTTCCCGGCCGTCGTCTTCGATAACCCTCGCTATCTTTGGCGCAAGACCTAATAGATTCTTAATTGCGGACGAAGTCTGGCTTCGAGCGCGAAGCTCCAAAACTTGTCCCAACAAAACAAGGGCTACAATCACAGCGGCCGCTTCGAAGTAGACAGCGACGGCATTCGTATGAGAATCGCGAAAAGAATCGGGAAACATGCCGGGAAAGATCGCAGCGGCGGCGCTATAGAAGTAAGCGGCGCCCGTACCCAGGGCAATCAGCGTGAACATGTTCGGGTGCCACGTTACGATTGACTTCCAACCGCGGACGAAAAACGGCCAGCCGCACCACAGCACTACTGGAGTCGCCAGGACGAATTGGGACCAGATCAACAATGTTGTCCCCAGCAGGCGTTGCAGCGGTCTTCCTGGAATTACCTCCGAAATCATCAAGGCCAGGAGGGGAGCCGTGAGTGCCGCCGATACCCAGAACCGCCGCTGCATGTCCACCAATTCCGGATTCACTTCGTCGGTCGTGACTTGTCGAGGCTCCAGAGCCATGCCGCAGATCGGACACGAGCCAGGCTGACTACGTACAATCTCCGGATGCATCGGGCAGGTATATTCCGTTCGTGCGGTAGGGGCCGTGGGCATCTCAGGTTCCAACGCCATGCCGCACTTCGGACAATTGCCTGGATTGTTCTGCCTGACTTCTGGATGCATCGGACATGTGAACACGCCCGATGCCTGCTGCGAAAGCCGCGATTCGGTCTTGCTGTCTATCGATATGTGCGGGTCAGATTGTTTGTTCAAGGTTTGCGCCCTTGTCATTTTTCCGTCAACGTTTTGTCGGCTTTTGATTCATCGTTTGAAGGTGGTGCGGGCCGGTGTCCTCCGCAGCATCCGCGGCCTCGAACCATATTCACTACCATAAAGACGCCAAGAGCAATCCAGATCAGTGTTGTCCACTCCATAATGTGCCTCCTTTGAAAGGTCTCTACCTAGGAGTTCGGAATGGAGGCAAGTTCGGTTACACCAGTGCTCTCTATAATGGCGCGAGCGGGATGCCCGAGTCACGCCTAAGCAATGAAATCATACGTTTTTTCGAATTGAGCTGCTATTGTCTTCGCCAACGCGAAGATCACGCCATTGAGCTATGGTTTCTGACGATCCAAATCGAGGAGCGCCTCAGCGATTCCGTTCACAGCGGACTCTTCGCTACTGCGGCTGGCTTCACTCCGTGGCAGCCCGGCGAGTTTGAGATGGATCAGCTCGTGGACGATCGTCATCTCCATGTCGTCCAGCATTTGACAAAACGGAAGGCGATATTCCGCGGGATCAAAAATCCAGATCACGGCCGTCTTTTTCGTTTTATCCCAGCGAATTCCGCCGAGCGTCCTCGGTTTGAGGTCCTGCCGCATGGTAAACGAGGGTGTGACGCGCCACTCTTCCAATTTCAAACGCGTTTGCCAAACGGTCAGCTTTTTATCGACAAACCGTTTGCTCGCGTCGTTTGTTCCGGCTTGCTGTGTCGAAACTTCATCAATTGCGCATTTCTTGAACTCTGCGGCAGAGGCCGTTTCTTGAAGAGGGCTCTGTGCTCTTGCTGGGATCACGAGGACGAAAAAGACCCCCATCGTGGTGATTTGTAAGGGCCTTGCCAAGCAGGAACTCATGGCGGGAGTATACGGGTGAATCCCGTGTCTGACCAATCGAAAGGCGTGATCCGGTATATAAAGGATTCTTCTCGCGTAAGTTGCTGATACCTCGGCGGATCGGAATACGCACCGTGCTCGAAGAAAATGAACAGCCTTGGATACTCACCAGCGTAAGAGACCAGGCCCTACAATTGCCCCGAACAACCCACAAAGGGCAACCATGACTCCAAACCAAAAAGCGATGAACGGTATCGAGTCATCCGGACAGTGAAAAGCGTAGGCGGCCGCGCCGACAGCGCCGGCAACAAGCCCTGCTACCGCACCGGCGCGCCTCAGGTTCGTAGGCGCACCCTGCCGCAACACCCAGATCAACGCGACAAACGGTATAGCGGCAAAGAGGGGTATACAAAGGATGCATATCACCCAATCGGTCCCCATAACCATGTGTCCCCACGGGGCTGAAGGCTGAATCACAAGAGTGCCTATGCCAGCGAGCCCGAGCGCCGCGAACGAAAGGAGGATTACTATATAGGACTTTCCTCCGTCCTGACCGGGAAAGATCAACTTCGCAAGCACAGCCGTGCCCGCACCGACCAGAATCAGCGTGAAGAGAAGTTTAAGAGCGATGAAACCAGAGAGAATTCCCAGTCTGACGTCACTACGGAGACCGACAGTGCCTAGCATCAGACAAAACGCGGCAAGGCCCGCGAGAAGAAGCGTCAAGATCAAGGTCGCCTTGAATTTTCGAGTCTTCACGGGCTCGACATTCGTACTGAGCATTCCAATGAGTTGATCTGTCTTCATAGCCGACTCCCACTGATGAAGCGTGCCATCGCCTTAAGCCCTCGATGGACGGACACCTTCACGTTCGATTCCGACATTCCCGTTTGAGCCGCAGCCTCGGTCACGCTCAAGCCGTCGAGTTTGACGGCCTGAATTGCGGCCCTCATATTCGGCGGCAACGAGGCCATTAGCTTTTGCAAAT
>CAZWGA010000156.1:0-3839 GCA_964633285.1 uncultured Solibacteraceae bacterium
GTCAAGACTCGAAAACGTAAACGTTCCGATGAAATTGTTCTGCTGCAAAGAGTGGGCCATGCGGTAAAGGCCCTGAAAACCTGTCTTTGCGGTCCACTTCGCGCCCGAATACATCAATAAGTTGCTGAACTCGGAATTCCGGTTGTTACTCAGATTGTTATTTTGTCCGCCTCCGCCATTAAACGAATCAAGGACGTTGATCGCTTGAGCAGCCACACGCGGCGTGGTCTGGGAAAAATCTTTCCGGTATTCGAACCGTACCTCATGCACGAGCGACTTCGTCAGAACCGCGGTCTCTCGTATTTGAAATTCCGAATTGCGGACGACGTTGTCGGAAGCGCGATCGGCCAGCGTCGTCGGCCCCCCGAAAAGCTGATTCAGCCTTTGCTGATGCTGATTCTGGTAATTAACGTACAGCGTGTTGTTTTTGTCGATCGCCAACTGGCTGCGGGCATTAAGGTTCTTGTTCCTGTTGGGGGTCACAATGGGCGCGGAAAAGTTCTGGCCCGTGCCGTCCGATCCCGGAATGATGGCCCGAACGGTATTGGTGTTTTCGTTCAAGAAATGGCGGGCGTTCAGATTCAGCGAAAGCCTGTTCCGAATGATGGGACCGCTGAAATTGGTCTGATAATTATGCGTTTCTGAGGGCGGCTTAATCGCAGGAGATCCATCTTTAGTCGTAAAAAAGGGATCACGCGCATTGAGCGCCTGATTCCTGAACTCGAAATTCAATAGCCCGTGATACTCGCCCGTGCCCGCTTTTGTGATGATTTCCGTCCGGCCGTACCCAATGCCGCTGAACTCGCTGCTGAACGGATTATTACTGATTCGGATTTCCTGAATCTGGTCCTTGGGAGGAACGCGGCCACCTGTAAATCCGTCGATGACAAAAGTGGCGTTGCCGCCGGCGCCACCGCGGGAACCGGCAATCTCCTGCAGATATTGCGTCAGTTCGTCTTCGTTGTCCGGCAAGGCCTCGATGAAATCTTTACCCAGAACGGTGGTTTGAAGGCTCGAGTCCGGATCGATGCTGATCTCGTTGCGCGTTTCGGTCACTTCGACGTCCTGCACGATTTGCGCGAGCGACATGGTGATGGAAAGAGGGCCCATATCGGGCGTGACCTTCACCATTTCGGTGTACGTATCGAAATCCGGAGTTGCAAGTTCCAGCTTGTAGTCGCCCGGTTCAGCTGCGATCTCAAATTCTCCCGTACCGCTGCTGGTTCCTTCTTTGACGACTTTATCGTCCTGAGATAGCTTGATCCGGACTCCCGGCATTACCGATCCGGTAGAGTCCAGCACACGGCCTTTTATTTTTGCGGATTGTCCGAAGATCGTTGTGACGGCAAGGAGTGTTAGTAATAGCGCGAGGCTATTACGGCGCATGAAATGACCTCCAACCGGGTGCTAGTCCAGTCTGGGGCCACCACCATCTCGATAGAAATCGTCGCTATCCTGGTTCTTCCTTCGCTCATCCACTTTGAGGCGAAATTCTTCGTATTTCTTCTCCTGTTCATTATCGAGAAGCGCCCGAATCTTGTTTCGTGATGCCTCGCGGATGGCATCGAATTTGGGCTTGTTTTCTGCGCGCAACTGTCTGAACTCCCGGCGGCAGTCTTCGCCGATCTTGCGCATCTGTTCCCGCTGAGACAGATTCAGGCCCAGGTAGTCATAGAACTTGTTGATATCCCGCTCTGCGCGTTGGGCGCGGGAGCTGGCGGTGTCGGGGGCACTGGCCACACGAGTGGTGTAGAAATTGGTGATGAGTATGCCGGTGGCGATGCCGATGAAAAACACGGCGAAAACCAGAACCTTTGCTTTCAAGTACCGCACAATCATTTTTGCTCCTCTGGTGCGATCATCTGCTGCAGCACCACCTCTCTGGCCGGAACACCGGTGTCGTTAAAAACGAAGCTGTCGGCTGCGCTTTGTTCGGGCTCGAGAAACATTTCGACAACCCCGTATTGCGGCATCTGCGGAATCAAAAGTTCAACAAAAACGAAACACACAATCAGCGCCAGCGCCATGCCCAGTACCGGCCGCATCGAGCGTGGGGTGATCTCCCAGATTCCGTATTCCCAGGCTGGAGCTTGGTGTAGCCGCGCCATCACGCGGTCTGTAAAATAAGCATCCGGCTCAAAGACTCTCTTTTTCTCTGACTCGAAAAAACGTCTAAGCTGATTCATTTTCCCTTCTCTTCGGTTCCCGCTGCATTTTTTCCCGTCCCGTTCCCCCACGCTCAGTTTCGTCCAACATGCTCGCAAGTTTCTTCCGCGCACGGAACAACCGGACCTTTACATTAGTCTGTGTCAGGCCCATTGTGCGAGCAATTTCTTCAACCGACAATTCTTCCACTTCTTTCAGCAGCAGCGGAATCCTCAATTTCGGATCCAGTCGTTGGATCGCCAATTTCGCCTTGCCAAACGAATCCGGTTCGTGCGGCGCAACCGAGGTTGCTCCCAGGGCTTCGGGGCCGTAGCTTTCCATTGCCAATTTGCGGCGTCTGGTCTTTCGCAACTCATCGTAACAGGTGTTGACAGTTACCCGCGCGAGCCAACCCGGGAAATTCTCGTCGGGACGCACCTGATCGATCCGGGCAAAGAGCTTCAAAAAAACATCCTGAGCGAGGTCTTCGACATCTTCGCGCGTGCGAAAAAACCGGCTGATCAGCCGGAATACCATCGGAGCGAATTGGTCTACGATGGTCTCGCAAGCGGATCGATCGCCCGCCTTGGCGCGAGCAATGAGCTCGCGATCAAAATCCATAAAACCAGTACGTCATGTGGATACTTCGGGTTACAACGGGCAATTAAGCCGAAAATATGGAGAAACCCAAACCCGTGCCGACAGACTAACGTGAGTCATGCAAAAACCGCAAGGCAATCAGTAAAACCCAAGTTGAATATGGAGTTATGGCGTGCTACTTTCGCCGATTGAAAAGGTTCTCGAATGCATCGAAGGCTATTCCTTAAACAGAGTTCCCTCGGCGCGGCCGGCTGGGCGGTTGCTACGCCGGCCCGCCCCCGCCAGACCGAGCACCTGATCTTTATCGTAAATGGGGGCGGGGCACGCAAAAAGGATTATTACGAAAACGACTCCTTGTGTCCGAATATCCGGAAAATAGCGAGTGAGGGTTTTGTCTTTGAGGAAGACCATTGCGAGCGAATCGCGTCCCATGACGCTGCTTTCCGGGAACTGCTCACAGGACACGAATGGCTTGATGACGGCCCGGCATATCCGAATATCTTCCATTATTTGAACGCCCAATTCCGGATCGTCCGATCGATCAGATCCGTGCCGGCCGTTATGCGGACATTCAAACCGCGTATCATCGTCTGCCTGACATCCGACCACGATGTGGGACACTGCAGTTACGAAGAATACCTGCGAGTTATAAGAGCAACCGATCTGGAAGTGGGCAAAGTCTTTGATTGGGTGAAGAATCACGCATACTTCGCCCGGAACACGGCCATCGTCATTCGCCCAGAGTTTGGACGCGATGACGAAGTCGACCACAACGGCCGACTACATCACTCCGAGGGCTTCTATTATACTCACCGCGTGGCCAGTATTTTTTGGGGACCGGACTTCGTTACGGGTGTGGACCGCACGACCGTAATCAGCAGGCTGGATATGGCACCAACTCTAGCCTGGCTTTTCGGCGTCAAGGCGCTTTATGCGGAAGGACGGGTAATGCCAGGTCTATTCAAGGCACAACATCGTGAGACCGCTCCTTAGAATCCTTTTGTTTTTTGTATTAGGGACAGCGCCTCTAAATGCGCAATTGACGCGAGGGTTTGTATCGGGTTCGGTGACGGATTCCACAGACGCTGTCATTC
>CAZWGA010000157.1:0-1007 GCA_964633285.1 uncultured Solibacteraceae bacterium
TGGTTTTGCCGCGGACAAAGGAAAATCCCTCCTCATTCAGGATGGCGTCCAATGCGCTCCCACCGGTTTGATCGCAGCGCGTAGCCACACCAACGGCTACTACTGTTTCGAGTGTCTTTGAAACTTCATCGACGCGGCGAAGCACTGCGGGAACATTTTCGATACTCGTCTTGAACTCAACGATGGCGGAAAGAATCTTCTCGTTGAGGACATCGTCCCGGATCTTTCCGGTCTTCTTATCCGTCATCATGTGCGTTACAGGATTCTTCAGTTCGAACTCAATGCCCATTTGCGCCAAAGCCCGGGTCATTTTTTCAATGTCGCGAAAACGCACCCCAACACCGGGCCGGCCAAACTCGACAACGTAGCCGGCTTCGCCGGCGCCCACACGGTTTGTCACATCGTTGGTCTTCACTTCTTCTGTCCCGCGCCCGTGCACGCCGGTGCTTTCGTGAGTCACGATCGGATCACTGAAGGCGCGCCGCACGATACGCGGCCACGACAGTTCTTCGGGAGTAATCGCTGATGTCGGGCAGACGTCGGGCTCAGGATCGAACCTCAGACGAAAGACTTTCAACAGCCGGCGGATGCTGCGCACCATGGTGGGATTGAGCTTCTCCATACTCATGCCGCGAAAACAGTTATAGAATTCGACGCATTCGTCCGCATTGACAAACGCCCGGTTCTTCAGCGAATCGATGGAAATCGCCCCCATCGGGCAGATAGCCACACAGTTGCCGCACGCCACACATTTTTGCTGGTCGATCTGCATACGGGCTGAACAAGTATAGCAACTATATCGGAGATGAAATGGCCACAAAAGGCACAAAAAGGAATAGTCTGCGAGTTTGTGCCTTTTTGTGGCTCTTCCTTCCGTTCTCTCCAAAGGGCATGGTTGCGGAAGCGGTCCCTATGCTACGATGATTGACTTTTCAGGAGGACTTTGTAATGACTAAATCGGCCCTGGCGGAGAAGCATCCATGGACTCTGCCGTGGTGGAGAGCGGA
>CAZWGA010000157.1:1017-2530 GCA_964633285.1 uncultured Solibacteraceae bacterium
ATATTCTGGCTGCTGTCGGACTTGTACTTTTTCCGTTGCCCGGCTGGAAGGTGTTCGCTATCGCCCTTGCGATCACCGCCCTGGGCGGCTTTGGAACGACCATCGGTTTTCATCGTGGCCTTGCGCATCGAGCGGTCAAGCTCAATCCGGTGGTTGAACAATTTTTGATTTTTTTTGCTGTCTTCAACGGGTCGGGTTCTCCAAGCACATGGATCGCGAACCATCGGAATCACCATGCGAATTCCGACACAATAGACGATGTTTCGAGTCCACGACACGGCGGGTTTTGGTGGGCGCATCTGCGATGGCTTTACCAGTGGGAACCTTCCAGCATGAAGAAGTGGTGCCCGGATATTATGCAGCCTCGATACACTCTTTGGACGAAGGTGCAGATTCCTCTTGTGGCAACTTCACTGTGCTTTGGTTATTTCCTTTTCGGCTGGGCTGGTTTCTTTTGGATAGGCGCTATCCGGTTGTTGTATTCCCTGCACATGCAATGTTTTGTCAATAGCTTGCTTCATCTCAAGCCGGGTTTGGCTGAGGGCGCCGATTCAAGCCAAAACATCTGGTGGCTCGGACCGCTGCAAGTGACAGCGTGGGGTGAGAACTGGCACGGGAATCATCACCACCGGCCGGCATCCGCCTGCTTCAGCCGGCATTGGTGGCAGGTGGACATCGGCTGGTACGTCATCTGCGGCCTGGAAGCCATGGGACTCGCCACAAACGTCAGGCGCTGACTGTTGTTCCGCGATAGTAATGCTGCAAAATTTCTTTGTAGGTCCGGCCCTCATTGGCCATGACTGCCGCGCCAATCTGGCACAACCCGACGCCATGTCCCCATCCGGCGCCCCGCAGGACGAGGCGCCCCGATTCCTTATCGACGACGAACGCCGAGCTGTAAAGATGCGTATGCGATAAAGCGCGACGGATCTCCAGTTCCTTGCCGATGAAGAGGTAGTCGCGCTCGCCGCTCAGCTTCAACCGGCAGATTCGGCCGGATGGGCCGCGAGCCAGCGCCTCGATCTCGTGAATTGGACCCAGATCCACACCGACGCGAGATTTGACGAGGCCGGCGAGTTCATCAGGAGTGTACTCGACGCGCCAACGATAGAAATCGCGAGTTTCCCGGTCGAAGCCGGGAAGGATTCGCGAAAGAAGCTCGGAGTCGCGGGTATTGCAGTAAGCAGGCGGATCTGAACGGATCCATGTTTCAGCGATATGCGCGCGAGTTTGCTCCGGACCGTCGTAGACCGATTCCAGATAACGGATCTCCTGGTCTTCCCACGCCGTTGAATAGCATTCGGTTATTCCGCCGCAGCATTTCGAAAACCGGGCGTCGCAGATCATGCCGTTGTAACGGAGAAACTCGCCGGCCGTGGCAGCAACCGCATTGGCTGCCTCAGCAGAAAAGGCCTTGGTGATGCCCTGATAACGTTGGCATTTACCGTCGGCGGAGACGTCGAATTCCGGATTCGCTTCGCGGACGTACCGTCCGAGGGTTTCAGGGGAAGCT
>CAZWGA010000157.1:2540-3391 GCA_964633285.1 uncultured Solibacteraceae bacterium
TGGCGGCCGTACCAGAGGAGGATTTCGTGAGACTGAGAACCCTCCCGCGGCCCGGCAACCCTTGGCGCGCCGGGTGAGGGTTGCTGTTTCGGAAACAAGAGCCAGCTGCGCGAGATCACCGCGTGCGCCTTGAGCAGTTCGATCGGACAACTCGCGCTCATCTCCGATGAAATCACACTCGTGACGTACTCCTCGAGCGGAACGTCGTTGACGACCGTCAGCCCGGCATCGCGCTTGATGATGCGTAAAGCGCCTCGAAATACTTGCCGTTCTTTTCGCTCCCAATGAAATCCGATTCCGATCGTGACGTCTTCCAGCGCAAATGAGCATGAAGCCAGATCCGATGGAGTGAGCGTGACTTCAGAAGTGAGGTGATACCGGGCCGGCTTATAGACCATGCCCGAGGCATCCGTGAACACACCTGCCAATTCGACGTCAACGGCAGATCGGCCTTCCATCAATCCGACGGCTATCACCGCGCACTCTCCAACTTTGCTGCGACTTCCTGAAAGACTTCATCAGGCAATGTGACCTCTCGAAAAATGGCAGCGATCTGATCGCCCGTGATTCTCTGGAAATCTTGTTCCAACGGCACAACGAATATTCCACATAAATCAATCGAAGCCGGACTCACTGTCAACTCTCCTCTATAAAAGACCTCGGGCCGATGTTTTCCCCGCGGAAACAGGCACGCGACCCACTCCTCCCGTTCATAGAAAAGCGCAATGTTGATCAGCGGTTCGGGCCGCTTGCCGGTCGCGTTTGCCAGCAGCTCAATAGCGAGATCCATGCGCTCCGTCAAGACAGACCGATTCGGGCCCCGGAACACGAACACGTTCCTCGAATAGTTC
>CAZWGA010000158.1:0-3373 GCA_964633285.1 uncultured Solibacteraceae bacterium
AAAGCGGAGGCGGGCGGGAAAGACCGCGGGGAAAACCTTGGGTAATTTGCCCGGATTAACCAAAAGTAAGGAACGGGAAAAAGCCGAAGCGGAAAGCTCCAAAATGAAGCGGGGGCTCAATCCGCACACGGCGCGAGTTGCGGATCTGACGCTTCCTTCGAAAAGTACGTTGCAATTCGCGTTGATCTAGCCGCTTCAACCCGCAGACTCTATCAGGACGTTTTCGACCGTTACGTGAGTGTCTTCAGACATAAGGAGGGAGCGAAAGCTTTCAAGGACACGCCTCTTTACGAGCTGGGCAAGAACGCAGCGCGAGTTGAGGAAATGTTTGCAAGCATCACCAAGAAGCATGGCAAGGGAGCTGCGAATCAGGCCGCTCAAATCGTACGCTTGGTATATCGTCATCAATTGAAGTACCACGAGGAATGGCCGAACCATCCCGTTCGTTTCAGGCTGCATCGCATCAAACCGCGTAAGAAGGTGATTCCATACGAGCACTATGACCAATGGGCACGCACGGTGATGACGATTGAGAATCCCATCCGGCGATGCGGGCAGCTATTTCTTCTGCTTTCAGGAGTGCGCGTGGACGCAACTCGGAAAATGCGATGGGAAGATGTTGACTTTACGCGCAAGACTCTGCGAGTGCCGGAACCGAAGGGCGGGGAACTGTTCGAGTTCACTCTTCCTCTCAGTAACCAGATGATCAGCGTCCTGGAACGACTGAAGATCTATAGCATTGAGGAATGGGCATTCCCCGGTTCGCCGTGGTGCTTTCCGTCTGCTGAGAGCGCGAGCGGACACATCGAAGAATTCAAAGAGCAGCGGCGAAAAAGTCTTGTGAATCCCCACGCGCTGCGAAGAACGTTCATGACGCGCGCTGCGGATATTGTTCCCAAAAAGCACATTAGCTTTCTGGTGAATCACGCGCTCGAAGAAGAAAACACCACGGACGATTACATCGTCGCTGAGGACGCTCCGCTGCGTGAAAGCCAACAGAAGATTTCGGACTATATCATGAGCAAGCTAGCAGTCTCGCTCGACGATATGCTTGGGCCCCTGCATTCCGGTACGAAACAGACGTTTGGGAAATTACCATTCTGGTCACGAAAGTCAACAACAGCAGATCGCTCACGCATGCTGACCGCAGCACAATAGGCTCCCTAGGACGCTACGATACTAGATCGTCGGCATTTCAAACCCAAGTGCGAAAGATCGAACTGCACAAGAATTCCTGACAGTTCGTGAGACATTAATTATTTATGAGTCGAACGATCAAAAAAGATGTGCGTATCCACGGGCTCAGGGAATTCGCCGATACGATTACGCAGGAGGAACGCGACGCATGGCGCCGATACTGTTTCGCTCTAGCCGAGGATCTGTATGGCAACATTTTCGAAGAATTGAGGCAAACTTGCAGTAACCTTTTGGGCGACTCGTCACGGCGAAAAGCGCGTTTCGCCCCGGTAGCGAACGGTGAGCTTGAGCTTCCTATCCAAAAATGGGCGGAAAAGCTCAACTTGGTACAAAATACCGAAAAGGTTCCGATGCGCGATCTTTGGCTACGTGACCTCGCGTTTCAGAGAGTGATGGCTTGGAACGGAGGCCGCAAAAAAACTACAAGCTATTTGATTTCTAGGTTGCCACCTTTGATCGTCGATGGTCGATTTCCTGATGAAACCGACTCTGCGTGGCGTCGAAGGGTTGAGGCTGCGAGAAGGAAATACGATTTGAAGATGCCCAGATGGGGACTCTCTTCACACTTTTCCCAACATTTTGAGTGGCTCATCCACCGGTCTGTTGGTCGGATGACTTTTGAAGCCATCGCGAGCAAATACAACACCAACGGTCCTAATGTTTTGCGCGCCGTTCGCAAAATTCGGTCATTGATAGATCCCGATCCAGTCCCTCCCGCTCCCGACCACAATAGCGTCTAATTGCTCATTGCATTTTCGACGGCGAAGTCCCAAACAATTTGGCAATGGACTGTTCGATCGTTGCTACTTACCATGGGCACATGGTTACCCACTCGACAGTCCCCAAACGATATCTCAGCGCCAAGGAGTCTGCCAGGTACTGTGGTCTTGGTTTGAGCACGCTAAATAACCTAGCTTGGCTGAACAAGGGGCCAAAGTACATTAAGGTATTCGGCAGAAAACTTTTTGATCGCCGGGATTTGGACGAATGGCTCCAATCCATGAAAGTCGATCCGAACCTTAACCGTCCCCAACCTCCATCTTCAGACTTTTCCCGAGGTACACAGACAAGACCACCCGGAGGTCGCTAGTGAGTCTTTCCCGGACGGAATTTGCACGTCTTCTTGGTCGACGGCTCAACCGGAAGTATACATTAATCGATTACGAAAAGGTTGTGGTTTGGAAAAATAAAAGTGGCGTATTTAACCAGGCCACGATGTTCCAACCGTCTCGCGATGAGCACGACAACATCGTAATTAACCAATTTAAAGAATTAAGTCGGTCGTTCGATGAATCGCTAGCTTTGCCTCTTTTCAGGATCGTCTGCTACGGGTACGAGCTATGCGAAATGATCGAATGGATTGTGCGGTGGAACATAGCACAAGAAAGAGGCGAACCCCTGCCGGAAGGAGTGTATTGGTACTCACACCCACCTTGGTTAGAGGGAGCGTCTAGCCGGGTGCACGAAAAAGCTATGAGAGATCAAGAAGAAGGCGAGCGTGACTTCTTGCGCTCCCTTAGGGAGAAAAACAGAAAATAGCGCACTGTGTAGGCCTTACGGGCCGCGCGTTTTCTGCCCAGAAAATATGGAATTTCGTATCAAAGTTGGGTAAAAATATACTTGACTAATCCACGGTTCCGGCGTACCATTGATTCATGGAAGCCGCTAACTACAATCCTCAAACGCTGCAAGAAGCGATTCTGTATTTCGCCGATGCTGAGAATTGTCTGAACTACTTGGTCGTTCGCCGTCCCGAGTGGGCGAACGGCGTTGTATGTCCGACCTGCGGCAGTTCCAAGGTCAGCTTCCTTAAGAATCAGCTTCGCTGGCAATGCAGCGCTCACCATGCCAAGCGGCAATTCTCGGTTAAAGTCGGAACGATTTTCGAGGATAGCCCGTTGGGTCTGGATAAATGGTTGCCGTGTGTCTGGCTCGTTACTAACGCCAAGAATGGTATTTCCAGCTATGAGGTCGGGCGTGCGCTTGGTGTCACCCAAAAGACAGCGTGGTTCATGCTTCACCGCGTTCGCCTTGCCCATCAGCGGAAGGACGGCGGAAAGCTGTCCGGTGAAGTCGAAGTAGACGAAACTTTCATCCGCGGCAAGTCCAGCAACCTGACAACGGCTGAAACAGCCGCCAAGAGCCAAGCACGTGGCGCACACGCGGGCACGCATTA
>CAZWGA010000159.1:0-3353 GCA_964633285.1 uncultured Solibacteraceae bacterium
CGCCGAGCACTCCCTGCATGAACAGCGGCAGATAGATGATCATTCCGAACATCGCGATGCCCACCACGAAAACTCCGATCGAGCACATGCTGATGATCGGTTGGCGAAACAACGACAGCGGAATCATCGGCTCGATGGCTTTCGTCTCCGCGTAGAGAAATGCAGCAAGCATGACAGCCGACAGCCCCAAAAACAGTTCAACCCGCGCCGAGAACCATCCGTAATCCGTGACCCACGTCAGCGCCAGCAACAGGGGCACGACGCAGAAAATCAATGTCGCGACTCCTGCCCAGTCGATATGACGTTTGACATTCTTGGGATGCCAGTAAGGGAAGTAGAGATACAAGGCCGTGATTGCGAACAATCCGACAGGCACATTGACGTAGAACGTCGCGCGCCATGAGATCTGGTCCGTGAGCCATCCGCCGAGAGTCGGTCCGAAGACTGAAGCCATGCCCCACGCGCCCGAGAAAACGCCTTGATACTTGCCTCTTTCAGCCGGCGAAAAGATGTCGCCGACGATCGCGAACGTCAGGCCCATCATCATGCCGCCGCAAATGCCCTGCATCGAGCGAAACAGAATGAGCTGACTCATGCCGTCCAATCCGATCGACGTGAATTTCCCGGCAGCGCCGCACAGCGTGGATGCCAGAACAAAACCCGCCGAGCCTCCAAGCAGGAACCACTTTCTGCCATAGATATCGGAAAGCTTTGCGAAAATCGGCACGGAGATCGTGGAGCAAAGAAGATACGCGGTGGCCACCCATGGATACCGATCGAAACCCGAAAGCGACGCGATGATCATCGGTTCGGCGGTGCCGACGATTGTCTGATCCAGCGCCGCCAGCAGCATCGAAAGCATCAGGCCCGCAAGCGTCCCAACCATCTGGGGACGTGTGAGTTGAATGACTCCTGATGTGCGCCACTCGTGTTGCTGTTCCCGCGTTGTTGCCGCGGCAGTAGAACGTTTCGACATGCGCGGTAACAGTAGATGGTCCGGAAGGTCCTGTCAATCGAGGTTACGGCGTTGGGCGTGCGACCTTCAGGAAATTCGCGCAGAACTAAAACCGCGGTACGATCGTGTCGTGAATTCGGCTGAGCATCAGGTTGTCTTCAGAGATTACCCGATAGGACTCTGGTCCATCAGCGTGATGACCCTCACCGCTGGATGGTGGGCGCCGGACACGATCTGGGAGCGTCTTCTCTTCGCGCTGATGGGGATCACCCTCTTTGCGTTTTCTTCAATCCTGACCGTTACTGTCGATCCTGAACAGAGAACCTGCACCCTTCATTACCGGTCATTAATGCGCGTTACGGTGAGCGTGTATTCATTAAGCGAAATCTGTTTCGTAAACGTCGCGCGGGACTGGGAGGGAGAACGGTTGTACCGTTTGGAATTGATCCTGCGGTCCGGCGAGACAATTCCATTGCGCAGTTGGTACTCGGGAGGCAAAAGGCGCTACGAGCTCCGCGCGCAAAGGCTGCGATCATTCCTTGGTGTTCACATGTAGAAGGCTAACGCTGTCCTCGGCCACCGGCCGGAGGAGCGCCGCCGGCCCCGGCTCGCGCGCAATCCGGTGGGTTACCCTGACCTGCAACCGTGCCGAAATCCCAATGTTCGTCGGCCTTGCCGTCAACGAAACGCCACATATCAAACCAAGTCGTTGTGTACGTCTTGCCCGGCGTGCGAGGGTCTGAACACTCGCGAGCAACGGCGACGGTTACGTAGTCGCCTTCGGCAACTACCGACACCACTTTTGTGGCCCAACTGTTCTTATCGGGAATGGGTCTCGGGTTTCCGCGGCCGCCGAAAAAGGTCATGACTGTCTGGCGTCCATTCGCGCAGCAGGGATTGTGCTGAATGTATTTCTCGGTAAGCCACTTCGGCGCTTCATCCCAGTGACCGGCCTCAAGAAGGTCCCGCATGATATGCATGGCGGCCTGTTTGTTGGTGTTCAGCTTGGAGTCCTTGCTGGTGAACAGGGATTCCGGATCATTCGATCCCACAACAGGGTCTTGCGCAAGCAGCACAGTTGTTCCGATCACGAAAGCAGCCAGTCCCAGTGCAACGAGGATAAGAGGTTTTTTCATGCTTGGTGTCTCCATCGAAAGATCTAGTCCGCGAAGCCTATCATTTTTTCGAAGCAGGCGGCTCATCTCTTTCAATCTCGCAATGGCCAAATCCGGAATTATCGCCGACAATGTCCGGATTGAAAGGAGCAGCAAATGTCCGTGCCGTTAGCGCATCATTTGTCCGTTTCGGGTTCCATCAGATTCTGGCTGGCCGCGGCGATGGTGATTGCCTTGTGCGGGTTTGACCCAGGCGCCTTGCATGCGCAGGCGCGGGGAGGCACTCCGCAAACCGACAAGGTTCAGCCGGTCAACAGCGGCGACAATCCCTATCGCGTGATCCGGGATTGGGCACACATCGAAGGAAGGGCATGGGGTGGCTCGAACGGCGTTGCCATCGATCGCGACGGCAAGACCGTGTGGGCAACCGATCGATGTTCGCCGGGGACGACACCGGGTTGTCTTGGAACGAACGCGAATCCCATTCATCATTTCGACGAATCCGGAAAGGAGATTGGCAGTTTTGGCGGCGGAATGTTTGTGTGGCCTCATGGGATTCATGTCGATCGGGACGGCAATGTGTGGGTGACGGATGCGCGCGCTCCGGGCGCGGAGGACATCAAACAGTTTCCTGGGGAACAGAACAAGGGAAGCGTGGTCATCAAGTTCAGTCCGAACGGCAAGGTTCTGCTGACGCTGGGAAAGCCCGGCGTGCGGGGTAATCCCCCGGAGGCTCTGACCGATCCCACCGATGTTGTCACCGATTCCAACGGTGACGTGTATGTTGCTGAGAGCCATACCGACGTGACTGCCCCGAGTCTCGTGGGACGAATCTCCGTCTTCAACAAAAACGGAAGGTTTTTGCGAACGATCGGCAAGGCTGGAACCGGTCCCGGTGAGTTTCGCACACCGCACGCGCTCGAATTCGACTCGAAGGGACGGTTGATTGTTGCGGATCGTCACAACCATCGGATTCAGATCCTGACGAAAGACGGGAAATTCATTGCAGAGTACGACGACTTCGGCCGCACCAGCGGACTGGCCATCGACAGGAATGATGTGATTTACACGGCCGACTCCGAATCGACTGCAAGAGTTCATCCGGGTTGGCTTCGCGGAATTCGGATCGGCAGTCTGAAAAACGGCAAAGTGACAATATTTATTCCGCCGCATCAGACGGACGCAACCGAGGGCGCCATGGGCGAAGGCATCGCGATTGACGCCGCCGGCAACGTCTATACGGCTGAAGCGACACTGCGGGGCGTCACAAAGTACGTGAAGAA
>CAZWGA010000160.1:0-3283 GCA_964633285.1 uncultured Solibacteraceae bacterium
TTGGATGATGGTTTCGTAGATACGGCCGGTTGTGAGATTGTTCTTCCGCGTGAGTTCAGCGTGCGTATAGCGCTCGTAGTGGCCGAGGTCGAGGTCCGTCTCGGCGCCGTCATCGGTGACGTAGACCTCGCCATGCTGAAACGGGCTCATGGTGCCAGGGTCGACATTTAAATAAGGATCAAACTTCAGCAGGTTGACTGTGAACCCGCGGCTTTCCAGCAGGCATCCGATCGATGCGGATGCCAGACCTTTACCCAATGATGAAACCACTCCGCCCGTTACGAAGATGAATTTCTTTTCCATTCTTTCTCCAGGAGGGGACGAGAGGTCGAACCCCTTTGCCCCCTTCGAAATCTCTCAAGATCAGCCGGCGTATCGATACCGAACGATTCACTCGCTACTTCAACGACCCGGATCCGGTACCCATGTTCCAATGCTCGCAACTGCTCCAGACGCTCCGCCATTTCCAGCGGTGTGCGTTCGAGCCTCGTAAATTTTTTCAGAAAACCGACGCGGTAAACGTACAAGCCGAGGTGGAGAAAACAGGTCCCTCCCGATGGAATTTTCGAACGCGAAAAATACAATGCGATCCCGTTACGGTCCGTCACCACTTTAACGCGATTGAAATCGGCGGCATCCGAAGGTTCCAGTTTTGTCATGAGAGTTACAATTTCGGCATCTCCCGCCTGCGCCGCGGCAATGGCAAGGTCAATATCGCCGGGTTCGATCATCGGTTCGTCGCCCTGCACATTGACAATCAGCGTTTCTCCCGGCAATTCTGCAACCGCTTCCGCGAGACGATCGGTGCCGCTTGGATGGTCGTTTCGGGTCATGACCGCGGTCCCGCCGAACCTCTCGACGGCATCCGCAATTCTTCGGTCATCGGTCGCAACCAGAATGCGTTCAACCAGGGAAGCCTGTTCAACCCGCCTGTAAACATGCTCTATCAGTGTTTTGCCGTCGATTTCGGCTACGGGTTTTCCGGGGAAACGTGTGGAATTATATCGGGCGGGAATAACTGCAACTGCGGCATCGAGCTTCATCAAAACACCGCGCTTCATCTTAGCATGGGCAGAATGGACATGGCAGGTCCCTTTGGCAGAAAACTTGCACAACATCGGGTGGAAGGTTTGGTGGAAAATTCACAAACAGGAGACCAATCCGGGTTGCATTCCTCAGGACCCCGCAAATATAATGGCGCCACTTAAGACTTAAGGATGAGCCCGGCAGGTTAACCCTAGGAGATAGGGCCATGACTCAAAAGAAGTGCACTCTGATCGTTGCTGCTTTTCTTGCTGTAGCGCTGCCTGCTGTCATTGCCGCCCGAACATCTCGCGGCCAGAATCCACAGGAACCTTCCGCAGACAAACCCGACAAGAAAAACACGACACTGAAGGTTGATGTTGATCTCGTCCTGGTCAACGCGACTGTGACCGATTCGCTCAACCGCTATGTCAGCGGGCTGGAACAGGAACACTTCCAGATCCGGGAAGATAAGGTCGAGCAGAAGATCTCGTATTTCTCTTCTGAAGATGTCCCGATCAGCCTTGGCGTGATCTTCGACGTCAGCGGAAGCATGAAGGATAAGATCTCCACGGCGCGCGATGCGGCGGTGACATTCCTGAAAACGGGTAATCCTGAGGACGAATACTTCCTCGTCGAATTTGCCAACCGGCCGGAAGTGGCAGCCGATTTTACGACCGACGTCACAAAACTTCAGAACAAACTGATCTTCACGCCCGCGAAGGGCATGACTGCAATGTACGATTCCGTTTACCTCGGCCTCGAGAAGCTTAAGGAAGGCACAAATCCGAAAAAAGCCCTCCTGCTCATCACCGATGGTGAAGATAATCGCAGCCGCTATACGTTCCAGAACGTCAAAGACTTCGTCAAGGAACAGGATGTGCAAATCTACGGAATCGGTATCGTCGATGATTGGAACTCGCAATTGGGCGCAGGCCACACCGGGCGCGCAATGATCGAAGAGTTGTCTGAACTGACGGGTGGAGGAGCGTTTTTCCCATCGTCTGTTTACGATCTCGAAGATATCTGCACGAAAATCGCAGTCGAACTGAAGAACCAGTATGTTCTGGGTTACCATTCGACTAATGGAAGTAAGGACGGACGTTGGCGCAAGCTCAATGTGAAAGTGAATCCTCCGAAAGGCATCCAGCACCTGAACGTCCGGTCGAAATCCGGTTATTATGCGCCGACGGCTGATGGCGCCGCTCCTGCAAGCAAGAACTAGGCGCAGACGTTCAGGAAATGAAAATGTGTCGTAAATCCACTTTTATTGCAGTTCTGTTTCTCTCTTCGTTCGTCCTGCTGGGTCAGGATCGGCCTCAGCCGCAAAAAAACGACAAGGACAAGGGCTACACCCTCAGTGTTGAGACCTTGGAAGTCCAGCTTCCCATTTCGGTGCTGGACAAAGATGGACGTCCGGTCGATGGCCTCACCAAAGACAATTTTCAAATCTTCGAGGACCGGGTTCCTCAAACGATCAAAACGTTCATTCACGAAGATATTCCGCTGAGCCTGGGGCTCGTCATCGACAACAGCGGCAGCATGAGAAACAAACGGGAACGCGTGAACAGCGCAGCTCTTGCGTTTGTACGGGAAAGCAATCCGGAAGACGAGACGTTCATCGTGAATTTCGATGATTCGGCATATCTCGAACAGGATTTTACGGGCAGCATCGGCGATTTGATCGATGCATTGGACAATCTCGATGCCCGAGGGGAGACCGCGCTCTACGATGCGATTTATCTTTCTTCCGAACACGTCAAGCACGGCAAGAAGGACAAGAAAGCCATATTGTTGATTACCGACGGCGAAGACAACACCAGCAAATACGGAATCAATAAAGTGATTGAAGCGCTGCGCCAGTCCAAAGTGACGCTCTATGCCATCGGATTGCTTGAAGAAAACGATCAGCGCGGCGGCCTCTTCAAGAAACCACCTTCAAAGAAGGCCAAGGAAGACCTCGAAAAGTTTGCGGAGATTACTGGAGGCCAGGCCTACTTTCCCAAGAATCTGGATGAAGTTGAAGAACTGGTGAAGCACATCGCTCACGATATCCGCAACCACTACACGATCACCTACACACCGAAGAATCTCAACATGGATGGAAGTTATCGTGAAGTCAGCGTGAAACTGACGCCGCCCAAAAACGCCGGCAAAATCACATGGCGCACCAAGCAGGGATATTACGCAACGCCGGCGCCTCAACCAGCCGTTTCGGAACTGAGTAAATGAACTTGAGCTGAAGCGGCCTACCAGCGCG
>CAZWGA010000161.1:0-3175 GCA_964633285.1 uncultured Solibacteraceae bacterium
CATTGGTCAGACGCACACGTGCAACTTTGCGAAGGGCCGAATTCGGCTTCTTTGGCGTCGACGTATACACGCGTGTGCACACGCCTCTTTTCTGCGGACATTCCTGCAACGCAGGACTACTCGTCTTGTACTTCGGTTTACTTCTACCTTGTCGAACCAGCTGATTAAAAGTCGGCACGATACTCCCAATTCTTAGCGGCTGCCCGGCACAAACGTCATGCCGGGTAAAACCTTTTAATTTTACTGAACCTTTATCCCCAACAGCAAGAGCTTTTCCGAACAAAACGCGGGCATAAAAGCCTGCCGCAGCAGACCTGATTCACATGCCCGCGCCCTCTATTCAGATGTTCGGTTGATGCCCCTGATCCTCCGCAGCCAGATCATCACTGAGTTCCAGTTCCGGCGGAGCTTCATCGCCCAGAACCGGTTCCGGCTCATCCGAGATCAATTCCACATTGCGGTAAAACTCCAGACCCGTGCCGGCCGGGATCAAACGTCCCATAATGACGTTTTCTTTCAAGCCACGCAGGTAATCGATTTTTCCGCTGATCGACGCTTCGGTAAGGACGCGCGTTGTTTCCTGGAACGATGCGGCGGAAATAAAGGATTCGGTTGAAAGAGATGCCTTCGTGATGCCCAGCAACAGCGGCCGGCCCGACGCGGGCTTGCCGCCGCTTTTCTTCACGCGTTCATTCTCTTCCTGGAATCTGAACTTATCGACCTGCTCGTCCACCAGGAATTCGGTGTCGCCGACATCTTCGACTTTGATCCATCGCATCATCTGGCGCACGATCACTTCGATGTGTTTGTCGTTGATGTTGACGCCCTGCAGCCGATAGACCTCCTGAATTTCGTTCACGAGATAGGCCTGCAGTTCTTTTTCACCGAGCACGGCCAGAATGTCGTGCGGATTACGTGGACCATCCATCAACGGTTCGCCCGCGCGCACATGTTCGCCTTCCTGAACGTTCACGTGCACACCACGCGGCAGAGCGTATTCGCGCTCCACGCCGTTTTCGTTGATGACCAGAATCTTGCGCTGGCCCTTCGTGATATCGCCGTACTTGACGATTCCATCGATTTCGGTGATGACCGCTGTTTCACGCGGCTTGCGCGCTTCAAACAATTCAACGACGCGCGGCAAACCGCCGGTGATGTCCTTGGTCTTCGTTGTTTCACGGGGAATCTTCGCAAGCACATCGCCCTGATGAACTTCGTCGCCATCGGCAACCATGAGGTGCGCACGCGATGGAATGAGATATTTGCGCAGCGCTTTGTGCTTGTCGTCGCGGATTTGAATCGTCGGCTGACGCTTCTCATCGGGAGAATCGGTCACAACCCATCGGGAAAGACCCGTCACTTCGTCGAGTTCCTCGTGCATCGTGACGTCTTCGTGAAGATCTTTGAACTAAATCGTTCCGCTGACTTCCGTCAGGATCGGGAAAGTGTAGGGATCCCCCTCGACCAGAGTCGCGCCGACTTTTACGGTGTCGCCTTCATTGACCTTGAGTTTTGCGCCGTACACGATCGTATACCGCTCCTTCTCGCGGCCTTTTTCGTCCAGAATGGCGAGAACGCCGTTGCGATTCATCGCGACAAGAAAGCCTTCCTGATTGCGGACCGTTTGAAGCTGATGAAACTTGATCGTGCCGGAGTTCTTCGCCTCAAGACTTGTCTGTTCCGCCACGCGGCTTGCCGTACCGCCGATGTGGAAGGTGCGCATGGTGAGCTGAGTGCCCGGCTCTCCGATCGACTGTGCGGCAATCACGCCGACGGCTTCGCCGATTTCGACGAGTTTTCCGGTCGCGAGATTGCGTCCATAACAACGCACGCACGCGCCTCTCCGGGATTCACACGTCAGCACTGAACGGATTTTCACACGCTCGATACCGGCCGCTTGAATAGCGCTCGCAAGATCTTCCGTAATTTCCTCGTTGATCTCGACGATGACCTTTCCTTCGTAGTCTTTGATTTTCTCGAGCGACACACGGCCGACGATGCGGTCTCTCAAAGGCTCGATGATTTCACCCGATTCCACGATGGATCCGACGTAGATGCCGTCAACAGTTCCGCAATCGGCTTCGCTGATGATCACGTCCTGCGCTACGTCCACAAGTCTTCGCGTCAAATAACCCGAATCTGCGGTCTTGAGCGCCGTATCCGCCAGTCCCTTTCTGGCACCGTGCGTTGAAATAAAGTACTGCTGCACCGTGAGACCTTCGCGGAAGTTCGCGGTGATCGGCGTTTCGATGATTTCTCCGGACGGCTTGGCCATCAATCCGCGCATACCCGCCAACTGCCGGATCTGCTGCTTCGATCCGCGAGCTCCGGAATCCGCCATCAACAGGATCGGATTGAATCCGTGACTTGCTTTTTCCGCGCGCTCCATTTCGTTGAACATCATGTCGGAAATCTTCTCCGTGACATCCGACCAGATCGCGATGACCTTGTTGTATCGCTCGCCGTTCGTGATCGCGCCGTCGCGATATTGCTGATCGACTTTGACCACTTCAGTCTGCGCGTTGTCCACGAAATCGCGTTTGCCCGGCGGAACAATGAGGTCATCGATTGAAATAGTGATGCCGGCGCGCGTCGCATAGAAGAATCCGAGTTCCTTGATGTGATCCAGCATCGTGACCGTCATCTCCGGCCCGTAACGCAGATACGTGTAGCTCACCAGTTGGCCAAGACCCTTCTTCTTCAGCAGGCCATTGATGAAAGGCATGCCTTTCGGCATGTTGTCGTAAAGAATCACGCGCCCCGCCGTCGTGGTGAGCATGTGGTTCTTCGCTTCAATCGCTTCGGCGTGAACGATGGCCTGCTCGTCATACGCCGTCGTCATATCGATGAGCGGACCGTTGTATCGCAGGCGAATTGATGTTTGCGTTTCCACTTCGCCCGCATCCCACGCCATCAGCACTTCGTCGATCGACCCAAACGTTCGTCCTTCGCCTTTCGCTCCGGGTTTCGGCCGGGTGAGATAGTAAACGCCGAGAACCATGTCCTGCGTCGGCACGGCGACCGGATGTCCGCTCGCCGGCGAAAGCAGGTTTTGCGTGGAAAGCATCAACACAGACGCTTCAATTTGCGCTTCAGGCGACAACGGAATGTGCACCGCCATCTGGTCGCCGTCAAAGTCCGCATTGAATGCCGTGCAGACGAGCGGGTGAATCTT
>CAZWGA010000162.1:0-2758 GCA_964633285.1 uncultured Solibacteraceae bacterium
GTTCGGGCGACATGTACTTAACTGTTCCCAGCACCAGGCCGAACTCCGTCAGCCGCGTGGCCGCGGTTTCGGCGTCTTCACCGTAAGCAGGCGACAGGCAGGCCAGGCCGAAGTCCACGACTTTCACATAACCGTCGTCGCGTACCATGATGTTCTCGGGTTTCACGTCGCGGTGAGTAATAGCGTTCGCATGCGCCGCCGCTATCGCCCGCGCCATCTGGGAAAACAGCGGCAACAGCGCTGGCAGCGGCATCTCCGTTCCGGCCATAGAGCGCAGCGTCCTGCCGGACACAAGTTCCATGACGATGAAACGGCCCTCGTCGCTTTCGCCGACATCATGCACGGTAATGATGTTGGGATGATTGAGTGCCGAAGCAGCCTTGGCTTCCTGGATGAACCGGCTCACGGTTTCGGCATTGCGAGTGAATTCGGCAGGCAATATTTTGATCGCGACCTTGCGATTCAGGCGTGCGTCCTCTGCGACGTAGACTTCGCCCATTCCACCAGCGCCGAGTTTGGAAAGCACACGATAATGCGAGATCGTTCGTCCGATCATAAAACGCAGGTATATTACGCCATTTTGTCTCTATCTTCGCTCAGGCGTCCGGCGCCCTGGAGTTGAAACAAACTCCTGCGCCGGAAAACTATTTTGTTGATTAGCAAACTACTTTGTATTGTAAAGTAATGGAATGTCGAAAGCAGTTCAATGGCTGGCAATCGCGGCGATTGCCGCCGTCGGAGGCATTGCCTTACTTCTCGATCTGACGGGAACAAAGACCAGGGCGCCCGCTCGCGACGAACCGCCGCAAGCGGCTCCAATGCGCAAATACGATATCGTCGCGGAATACCCGCACGATCCGAATGCCTTGACCCAGGGCCTGATCTACGAAAGCGGCTTTCTCTACGAAAGCACCGGACGCGAAGGTCAATCCTCTTTAAGACAAGTGGAACTCACAACGGGCCGTGTCCTTCAACAGCGAGCCCTGGATGACCGCTTCGTGGGCGAAGGCCTTACCGTTTGGCGCGGGCAACTCATCCAGTTGACTCCGATGCGAGTGAAGCCGAGCCTTACTTCCCTGCTGAGCGAGCGCCACGTGAGTTTTTGGGTTGCGGTCCGGCGTTATGCCGGGTTTGACAACGGCGTCAGATACGATTCCAGCACGCTCGAGCCACTCTCCAAATTCTCGCTGAGTGGAGGAGGATGGGGACTGACGCATGACGATCATCATTTGATCAAGAGTGACGGCACTTCGATCCTCCGGTTTCTGAATCCCGACACCATGAAGTGGCAGGATCAGATCGAGGTCATCGATAACGGACAGGGCATAAGATGGTTGAACGAACTTGAGTTCATCAACGGCGACGTCTACGCCAACATCTGGCAGCAGGATCGAGTCGCAATCATTCACCTGGACACCGGAAAGATCACAGGATGGATCGATCTGTCGGAGCTGCGGCCTCGCCTGATTCCACCACCCAAAGATGTCGAAGGCCTTGGCGCATACGGACGGGCTGTCGCTAACGGCATCGCTTATGACGCCGCGTCCGGCAGGCTGTTTGTGACAGGCAAGAATTGGCCGCGGCTATTTGAAATTCGCCTTAGGAAATAATCCGATCCACGCCGGGCCGAATGTCCACTTCAGACGGTGTTGTGGGAGTGCCTGTCCGATTTAAGACGTCCTTATTGCTCGGGGCGAAAGTGATGCACTACACTGTAGTGCATGAACAAATCAGACGTCTATAGCTGGCGGATTTCGCCGGCAACCAAAGGGGCTCTCGAGGTGGAAGCCAGGAGGGCCGGAACGACAGTTGCGGCCTTATTGGACCGCATCACCGCCGAATGGATCCAGTCCAGCCGGCGGAATGTTGCCGATCGGGAACAACAGGAACGGCTGCACGCCGGCGTGAGAAAGACCCTGGGCTCGATCGCCGGCCGCAATCCATCCCGGTCCGAACAGGCGAAGGCATTGGTTCGGCAGCGATTGAAACGCTAGCATGGCCGCTAACACGCTGGTCGACACGGGAGCAATTCTCGCCCTTCTCGATCGTGGCGATAACTGGCATGAGCGCTGCGTCGGCGCGTTAACCCAGCTTCGGTTGCCTTTACTCACTTCGGAAGCAGTGTTGACGGAGTTGTTTCACCTGGTCGCGGAATCGGAGCGGGAAGTACGGGCCGCCTGGAAGTTTGTGCGATCGGGCGCGGTGACGATCGCTCAAATGACGGACTCCGATCTTCCATCGCTTGACGCGCTGATGCACCGTTATCGCGATCGACCGATGGATTTCGCGGATGCCACTCTGGTTCATCTCGCCGAGCGCGAGGCGTTGTCTCGAATTCTGACGATTGACCACGACGACTTTGAAACTTACCGCATCAAAGGCCGCGGCCGATTTCGGATTCTTCCCGCACGTTCCACGAAGGCGCCTTGATATCCGCGATAGTGAATGATGTGAAGCTGATTGAAGCGTCCCCGCTAATCCGAAAGATAAGCGCGGATCGACTCGTCCAGGGTCTTCAAGTCTGCAGCCTTCAGGTGACCGGCGGCGCCCAGGATTCGACTCTTCTTCAACTGACGAATTCCCGGAACAACGGCGTACGCGGCGGCCTTGAGACCGCTTGCATGGACCTTAACCCGCAATGGCAGGATTTCGGGAGCCAGGGAGGACAACGGCACGGCGACGACCGAATCCAATGCCAGGTTCTGTACAGAATTTGAAACAACGACGGCCGGCCGCCGCTTTCCCATTTCAGGCGGAG
>CAZWGA010000163.1:0-2221 GCA_964633285.1 uncultured Solibacteraceae bacterium
CTATTGGCCGGTTTTCAGCTGATAATGATTGGCCGGTTTTGGGTGATTACCGAGGATTGAACTGCGGATCCATTCGCTCGATAACGCGGATACGCACTTCGACATTATCGAACTCGACAACAACGGATTTGTCTAATGGCAGAGGGGTTCGTCCGCTCCGCTTTCGGAAATATACCGCCAAAAGAGCTCCGGCCCCGGCCAGTATTCCACAGAGGACCGAAATGGCATCACGATCGAAAAACTCGACTGGATTTGTAAAGCGGATGATGCCCCAATTGCGTCCAGCGTGATTCAGCGTAAAGAGTTCAAGCGCAGCGAAGACGAGCAAACAATTGCCGATTGTGCGGAGATAAGTCTTGTCATTGCGGCGCAGCCAGATTCCAAGAAGGGTGCAGATAACGACCGCGGCGAACAATGACGCTGCTTGCCGGGAGCTGATTGGACAGTCCCAACAGACTCCATTAGGGCCAACACTAAAACCGCCGCCTTGAATAAACAGACTCATGTGGGCTTTGACGCAATATCCTCGGGCCGAGTTCCTTCAGTCACGGATCAGCTTTCTCGTACAACATGTAGCACGCCCATTTTGAAAGCTGCCACTTTGGAGGCAAACTGATCCTCTTCATCTTCAAAGCGTCGCACGAACCTGTTCACGATGGCGAGTTCTTCCGCAGTGGAGATTTGTGCCAAGTCGAGGCCGAGAAGGAAAGCATTCGCCAAGCCAATGTCGGGGAGTCGCGCCGCAAAGACTGTGTCTTCGAAAATGCGCTCAGTGTCCTCTTCGTATCGATCCAGAAGAGTACGGATGTCGGTCAAATCCTTTGAACGGCGATACGGGTCATCCATGAACGAAACGATCTTTGTTAATGCCAGCACGATGGGAGGAATCATCTTTGCCGAAAGGTCCTGGGCGATTTCGTGTGATACGGCTCTCCCGAAGACATGGTCAAAAGCGACAAGACTCATCGCGAATTGACTCTTCGGCCAAATGATTTCCTTTGCCTGCCGTAATTCAGGACCGGCTGGAAGGATGTCAAAATAAGATCCCCTCCGGCTACGCCACCGTTGTTCCTGGACCGGATCTCGCTTCCAACCGGATTCTTCAAGACGCCGGGAGAATTCCCAGAACCTGTCGAGATCCAGTGCAATTGTCGCATCGACGTCCGAGGTGAAACGATCTTCGTCGGGATAGTGCAGCTTGTATGCAATCGCTCCGATGATGACGAAATCTGCTTCGAATCGTTCGCATAGATCTCGGATCTCGCGAATATCCTCGATCTGATCTTTGGTAAGTTCAGGCGGCAATTAAGAACTCGCCTTTCAACTGCACCGCGGCTTCGTGAGCACGCGGGTCCTCTGATCTGATCAATTCGGTGAAGATCAACCATGGATGGGCGATCTGGATTCCATTAATGTTCTTCCATCGTGTCAGCGGACCAAAAGATCGCATGAAAGTGATCGGTCCCGTCTTGTCCGGCAGGACCCGCAATTCCCGCTGGAGGTTTTCCGTCAAGGTATCAACGAAGACGGGCATTTCGATCCCCTTATAGAAACTCTGAAGCAACGCCGCGGCGGGGCCGCCCGTCAGCGACCAACCGACGGAGGCCTCGTTGAAGATACGGTTGAGTTTATCAATGAGGAGTTTCTCATCAACTTCTTGAGCGCGGAACCGGCCGATGAACATTTTCGGACGCAGTACCTGCGCGTAACCGCGTACGAGCTGTTCTTCGAGTCCTTTTACATCCGCCAAAACGTAATTCTCTTTCCGAGGTATCAGCAGTCTCTCTGTAACGAGTTGCTGTTTTATTTTCGCAGCGTTGCTCTTGCTGACTCCCGCAGCGTCTGCGAACTTCCTGACAGTCCAATTCACCGATTCAGGGTGAGCGGCTAACACAAACAACAATTGAACGCGCGCGGGCGTCAGGATCGTTTCGGAGTATCCCCGGTCTTCTTTTTTACCGGTGACGGTCCGAACATAATCGTTGCCGAGCGCCAGATGCATATTGCCGGATAAGTCGACGAAGTTAACTCCCGCCTCGATCAGTCTTTCAGCCGACGGCTGAGGAACGTATCTCGCAAACAACAGCACAGGATGCCGGCTAGCCTTCAGAATTACATGCGCGTGGCTGATAATCGCGTTTAACGTTGAGCTGTCCAAGTAAGATCTCTTGGTCTCAACCACAAAGACATGATGGCCTTTGGACGTTCGGATTTTGAGCTC
>CAZWGA010000164.1:0-2011 GCA_964633285.1 uncultured Solibacteraceae bacterium
ACTTGGGCAAACTGTAGCGGGAACAATACCGGAACATTCAAACCGTTCCCTGAAGTTGATTCCGCTTTTCCACTTGCATCAGTCTCCACATCTCACGCGCTGTGTTGCCCGTTTTCGCGATATGTGCTCGGGCAAGTTTGGCGTATCGTTCAGTCATCTTGATGTTTGCATGTCCAAGAATCTTCGCTAATTCGTACAGATCGCCACCGTGCATCATGTACCAGCTGGCGAACGTGTGCCGAAAATCATGGAAGCGAAATCCATCGATCCCGGTCAGCTTTAGAATGGTTTCGAAACTCTTGTCCACTCGCTGTCGCTCACGTCTCGCCCCCGGTACTGGCGGAAAAATGCGGTCTTGGCTCAAAATCGCCGGAAATCGCTTAAACTCCGCGGCTAACTCCGGCGACATCGGCACGTATCGCATCTTCCCCCCTTTCAGCTTTGAACGGACTGCAATTAGACCCTCCTTGTACAACAAGTCACTCCACTTCAACGCGAAGATTTCGGCGATCCTCATCCCCGTCGTAAGAGCAATGAGAACGATGAGCCTGAGCCGGAAGAAGATTTCGTTAAAACCCTTTCCCGTTGTGCGACACATCTGCTTGTCGAGAGCCGATCTCAGTTTGAAGATTTCCTCCGCACTCAGAAAGCGCTCCCGCTGGTCGTTGGGCCGCTTCACTTCCACTTCGTCCGCAGGATTCCTATCAATTCCGGTTTCCTTCGACCAGATCGTTGCCGCCTTCTCCATCATGTGATGCATGACATTGAAATGCCGCACAGCTGTTCCGTGAGACAGTCCTCGCGTCACGAGCCCGCGATACCATTGATCGACTTTATTGCCGCTCATCTCACGAACAAATAGCATTCCCAAGTGATCGTTGATACCCGCTAAAATGCTTTTCTCTCGGTCCCAGGATTTCTTGACCAACCCATACTGCTCCCGGTATCGATTCACTAGCGCGGACATCCGAAAATTGACTTCCTTCTTGACATCCAGATGCCGATTCTCATCTCGGCTAGACAGCTTCTTCCGCAAGATCTTCTTTGCCAATTCGTGAGGACCATGAACAGTCTGGCTTCGATTCCTCCCTCCTTCTCTCCAACGGACTTTGTAGCGTCCGTCATTTATTTTGTGAATGGACATTTACGTTTCTCCTTCAGTCGATGGTTTCGATTGTGTGCTGCTCAACGAAGCGCTCCAGCGCCTTTAAGTCGAACCGCAACGCTCGCCCCACCTTCACGAAAGGAAGCTCCCGCATCCGGGCTTTCTTGTAGACAGTATCCACTTGTATACCCAAATACGCGGCCGCCTCCGTGACGTTCAGGAGCCGCTTACCGACTGAACTATTAAACCCCATGGCAAGGTTGGTTGCCATACCTACGCTTCCCCCTTTGCATACTTTTCCGCCATTGCAAAATGTCCACACCAGTTGTTTTGTTGGAGCAAAGGGCTCAGCGTCCAGGCACGGTTTAACCCCAAATCGAGTTCTACAGTCTGCTTTGTCCCTATCGTGCTCGCCCTCGGTTTTTTGTTTGTGTGCCGTGGAAAGCGCCTGCGACCTTGAGTGACAGAGTTACACGAAGTGACAAGGTTTTTTGCGAACACTTGCTCACGTAAATGGGTTGAAGCGCTTGTCATGATTTCGCGTCACCTTTCTGTCACTCTGTCACTCGAGATGGCTCTGGGAGGATCCGGAGTCGAATCCCGACCCACGCTCGAACTGTGCCGTTCTCACGAGATTTCCTACGGCAGCCCATTTCTTCCAAACGTGAATTGAATGTTGTCTTCCCCAGTTGATCTTCGTTGTTCGATTCGCACCATTTCAAATATGCCTGCGACATATTGGCCACCGAAGCCCAGTCGCCTTCCTGTAATTCACAGCAATCATCAATGAACCTATGAAAATGGTCAGACTCGGTTCGCCACGCGTCTGCTGCGGCCGAAATCTCCGGTGGGTCTCCCAATCCTTCCCTTACCCACCGCAAGCAGCCTTCGACCATCCACGCAAGA
>CAZWGA010000165.1:0-1939 GCA_964633285.1 uncultured Solibacteraceae bacterium
GGTACGATGATCCGGATTGATGATGGAAGTTTTTGGATCTCTGCCCATGCGGCAGTTGCCAAGAAGATGAACAGCAAACTGAAAAGCAGAGGGGAAACGAGCAAAACGCCAAAATCTTTCATCCACATCGATGCGCAGAAGCGAAAGTGGGACCGGGAGGCTTGGCAATTTCTAAGCCCCGCCTTTGCCTACTATGTCGAAGGGTCCCGTGACTCTTACGTCAAAGCCGTGCAAGGTCTGACACAACGCCAAGGCTTATGGCGAGCGTTGTATCGTGCGATCAAGAGGACTCGTGCCAACTCTGAGGTGACCATTTGTACCGATTCTGCCGCTTTTATCGCTGAGTATGAAGGCTCAAAATCTATTCGAGACGCGAAATGCCGATCAATTTGCGACAGGGTACGTCGAAAAATCGAGCGTAAAAATTTAACCGTCAAAATGCTCCTGCTGGCGGATCCTGAAGATAACTTGGCCAGAGCTAGGATCAGCGAAGATCGAGAATGGACTAGCACACTAGCTGTTACAGGGTGGCGTTGAATGCGAACGAACTCAAATGGAGAAGCCCCACGAACAGTTCGGGTTCAAACGCGTCTTGGCAGCTATGCAGGCTCTTCCGCACAGGAGCCCCATTACAGCATTCGGGAAATTGCGGGAATGTGGAACTTGAGCTCGGACAAAATCCGGCGGATGTTCGAATACGAGGAGGGAGTTCTCCGTATTTCTAACGTTGAGCGTCAAGGGAAACGAAGCTATTCGACTCTACGAATCCCCGAGTCGGTTCTCAAGCGCGTTCATAGCAAGCTTCGTGTGGTAAGGTGACTTCGTGCTAACGACCTACCGCAGGCATACGCGCTCATGCGCGCATCGCCAAAAGGGCAGACGATATCGGCACTGCCTCTGTCCGATATGGGTTGACGGCTTTGTAGGAGCGATCGAAGTTCGTCGATCCCTTCGCTTGAAAGATTGGAATAAGGCGCAAGACCGAGTTCGGGTAATGGAATCCGAAGGGATTGTGACTGAGCAACAACAGCCGGTGACCATCGGGGTCGCAATCCAATCTTTTTTGCAGGACGCGTTGGCACGGAAACTGCGTCCATCAACGTTGAACAAATATCGAGTGATCTTCGATCAAATGCGCAGGTTTTCCACTGAGCATGGCCTCGTTTTTATTAAGCAGTGGGATGTCTCTCAAGTGCGGCGCTTCAGGGAGTCTTGGTTAGATGGGGGCGTCTCGGCAACGAAGAAATTGGAGCGGACGAAAGCGTTTTTTCGTTACGCGCACGACAACGGATGGCTTAACGAGAATCCAGCTGCCAAACTTAAGAATCCGCGTTTCAGACCGACTCCCACATTACCTTTCACTCCAATTGAAATGGGAACGATCCTGAAAGCGTGTGATGGGTACGCAAAAAGGTATGGACCAGCAGCCGGTGCCAGAACTCGCGCGTTCATTTTGTTCTTGAGGTATAGCGGGCTGCGTATTGGGGATGCTGCGTGCTGCGCTAAGGCGAGGATCGAGGGAATGCATTTGGTTTTGTATACGCATAAGACTGGAGTGCCTGTCAGGGTTAAGCTACCCTCTTTCGTCCTAGCGACCCTCGATTCATTTCAAAGCGTAAGCAACGAGTTCTTTTTCTGGACTGGGTCTGGTACCGCGAGCACAGCGGCTGGCAATTGGCGGAGAACACTGCGGAAGATTTTCAAGCTCGCCGGAGTAAGCGATGGTCATCCCCACCGGTTCCGGGATACTTTTGCAGTAGAGCTCCTAAAGGCGGGTGTCACTTTAGAAGACGTTGCAACCCTTCTGGGGCATAGCAGCGTGAAAATTACCGAGAAGCACTACGCCCCCTGGATTAGTGATCGGCAGGAGCGGCTTGATTCACGTCTGGAGCATGCGTTGACTAAAGATCCGGTAGCGCAATTCTTGATGCAGGGTACA